>NZ_SKBP01000003.1 GCF_004634195.1 Flavobacterium salilacus subsp. salilacus | reverse complement strand
GGGGCTACATATCAGGCTTCGAATGTGTTTGCAGGATATGACCCGGGTGACTATACGGTAGTGGTGAGAAATGGTGACGGGTGTGTGTCAAGTCCGGTTATGGCGACTATTGACCCTGCTCCGAATACGCCGGCTGATGCAACGGTGGCTTATATACAGCCTACGTGTACAGTGGCTACAGGAACGATTACGGTTACTGCGCAAACGGGTAACGGGATTGAGTACAGTATTGATAACGGGGCTACATATCAGGCTTCGAATGTGTTTGCAGGATATGATCCGGGTGACTATACGGTAGTGGTGAGAAATGGCGATGGGTGTGTGTCAACTCCGGTTACGGCGACTATTGACCCTGCTCCGAATACGCCGGCTGATGCAACGGTAACTTATATACAGCCTACCTGTACAGTAGCTACAGGAACGATTACGGTTACCGCGCAAACGGGTAACGGGATTGAGTACAGTATTGATAACGGGGCTACATATCAGGCTTCGAATGTGTTTGCAGGATATGATCCGGGCGACTATACGGTAGTGGTGAGAAATGGCGATGGATGTGTGTCAAGTCCGGTTACGGCAACTATTGACCCGGCTCCGAATACGCCGGCTGATGCAACGGTGGCTTATATACAGCCTACGTGTACAGTGGCTACAGGAACGATTACGGTTACTGCGCAAACGGGTAACGGGATTGAGTACAGTATTGATAACGGGGTTACGTATCAGGCTTCGAATGTATTTGCAGGATATGATCCGGGCGACTATACGGTAATGGTGAGAAATGGTGACGGGTGTGTGTCAAGTCCGGTTACTGCGACTATTGATGATGTACCTACTATCCCAACACCTCAATTTCAAATAACTCCTTTAGGATGTAATGATACAACGGGAACTATAGAAGTTACAGGTCCTCTTGGTCCTGAATATACGTATCGAATTGACACTGGTGCTTATCAGGCTTCTACAACATTTGCAGGTTATGATCCTGGTAATTACACTATTACTGCCCGAAATACTGATGGATGTACTTCCACCGTTACGGCAACCATAAACCCTGCTCCTGCTATCCCTGCTGATGCTGATGTATCTTTTACACAGCCCAACTGTAATAATCAATTTGGCAGTATAACCATAAACAGCCCTATTGGTCAGGGATTAACCTATAGTATTAACAATGGAAATACATATCAGAGTATTACTAATTATACCGGCTTGCCGGCAGGAAATTATAATATATTAGTTAAAAATGCAGCAGGTTGCGTGTCGGCTAATCCGCAAACGGTAACTATTAACGCTGCGCCTCCTGTACCTAACGCAGCAGGTTATGTCAGGACAAACCCAACCTGTGCCAACCCTTTTGGCTCTATAACTATTACTTCGCCTATAGGAGCAAACTTAGAATACAGTATTGATAACGGAAATTCCTATGATACAAATTTAGTACACAATAATCTTACTCCGGGGCTTTATCAAATAGTAGTAAGAAATACTATTGGAGGATGTATCTCCTCAACTGTAAATGTAACAATAAACCCCGCGCCTAACTTACCTGACGATGCGGTTGTGAATGTCAATCAGCCCGGGTGTAACAACAGTACAGGAAGTATAACTATTCAATCTCCTCTTGGAGCAGGTTATATGTATAGTATTGATGGGGTAACCTACCAGCCGTTAACCACTTTTTATGGCATAGCTCCCGGTAATCATTTTGCTTATGTAAGAAATGCAGCAGGATGTATTTCTGGTAACCCTACGCCTTTCACTATCAATAACCCACCGTCAGTTCCGGTTCCTGCTACAGTTACTGTTACTAATCCTACTTGTACAACAGCAACAGGTACTTTAGAGGTTACAAATCCGCTGGGAGCAGATCTTACTTATACTATTGATGGTATAAACTATCAAACAAGTCCTATTTTTACTGATCTTGATCCGGGCTCATACACAATAAGAACACAAAATGCCGCAGGATGTATATCCTTGCCTGTAACGAGAATTATACAATCGCAGCCTGCTACACCTGAGGTACCAACCTATGTGGTTACACAGCCTGACTGTTTTACCGATACAGGAAGAATAGTTGTTACCAGCCCTATAGGCATAGGTCATACTTATAGCATAAATGGCGGAATAAATTATCAAGGCACTACTACATTTACAAATATTGCACCGGGTGATTATATTATAACAGTAAGAAATAGTGCAGGATGTACGGAAGTATCCGATACTATAACTATTGACAACCCTCCTGCCCCCGCTCCTAACCCGGGAGTTATAACAGGTAACAGCACAATTTGTGAAGGAGAGACCACGCAATTGGCTAATGTAGTTTTAGATGGGGTATGGTCAAGCAGTAATGAAAATATTGCAACAGTAGATGAAACCGGTTTTGTAACAAGCTTATTAGCAGGTACGGTAACTATAAGCTATACTGTGGGTACTGAGTGTACGGATGCAGCTACAATGACAGTGCGTATCAACCCTCTGCCTAAGCCTGATCTTGAAGATATCTATTATATATGTCAGAACTTGGAGACAGAAGAATATAACAACGTAATGCTTAACACCGGACTTTCTAACGGAAATCATAGTTTTGTATGGACAAAAGATGGGACGGTATTACCATATATTTCAGGATTTATTATTGCTGATGAACCCGGAGAATATAGTGTAGAGGCTACTAACCTTAACACAGGGTGCATAGGTGTCGCTACTACTACTGTGGCTGTGTCTTCTATAGCAGTTGCCACTGCCGAAGTTGCCACTGATTTCCAATACAACCAAACCATTACAATAAATGTAATAGGCGGATCAGGCGATTATGAGTTTAGTTTGAATGGAGGTGCTTTTCAGGATGAAAATGTATTTACAAACATAACAGAGGGTTTATATACAATAACTGTTAACGATAAAAACGGATGTGACCCTCTTGTTTTAGAAGTATATGCCTTAAACTATCCTCGTTTCTTCAGTCCTAATGGTGACGGTCAGCACGAAACCTGGAATATTAAGGGATTAAGCGGACAAAAAGATGCTGTTATTTATATCTATGATCGATATGGAAAAGTGATATCAGTAATAAGACCCGGACAAGTGGGCTGGGACGGAACGTATAATGGTGAACGACTTCCTGCTACAGACTATTGGTTTAAATTACTGTACCGATCTTCTAACGGAACAGATAAAGAGTTTAAAGCACACTTTTCACTACTAAGATAATGATAATGACAAAAAAGAAAATGACAAGGATATTAGCCTTTTTACTATTGCCATTTTACTGCTTGGCACAAATACCGGAATATTACAGCTCTGTAAATTTTGGCTTAACAGGTGATGATTTAAAAGATGAACTGGCAGTACTTATTAGCGAAACTCATGTAAATGAATTGGACTATACGCCCGATGTGTGGAACGCTTTAAAAGCCGGAGATCTTGATCCTGAAAATACTGAAAATGTTTTATTGATATACGGATATAATGATAATGATGAAGACCCGGATAATGACAGAACAAGAGATAAAGATGAAAGCTGCCACAATACAAGTGGAGGCTGTCAAGGTCAATGGGTAAGAGAACACGTCTATCCCCGTTCATTAGGAAATCCGAATTTGGAATACGAAGGTCCGGGATCAGATGCACACCACCTCCGACCAATAGATTTTTACATGAATAACTCGCGAAGTAACAAGCGTTTTGCCGATGGTTCAGGAGATGCGGTCGTTGTATCAGGAGGGTATTTCTATCCGGGCGACGAGTGGAAAGGAGATATAGCAAGGATGATGATGTATATGTACGTACGCTACCAATCGCAATGTTTAGCAATAGTAGTTGGTTCAGGAGATACTACACATAGTGAAGACATGCCCGACATCTTTTTAGAATGGAATGCCGAAGATCCTGTGAGTGAATATGAAATGAACAGGAATAATGTATTGAATGACATGCAGGGCAACAGAAACCCTTTTATAGACAATCCTTATCTGGCTACCATTATATGGAATGGTCCTAACGCCGAAAACACATGGTTGCTCAATAGTGACAGCTTTTTAAAAACAGATTTAATTGTTTATCCTACAGTTACTACAGGCACTGTTTATGTTGATAATGCCGATAATCATAATTACTCCTATACCCTATATAATATGGTGGGACAAGAGGTAAAAAGCACATCAGCAGATAATAAAATTGATTTGGAAGGTAATCAATCCGGTATTTACATTTTAAATATAGTTAAAAACAACAAAACAAAATCTTTTCGTATTTTGTTAAAATAATTCAGAATACAAATAAATTTAAAACTATCTTTAAGAATAAATCTTCTTAGCAAAACTCCATTAGCAATAATGGAGTTTTCTTATTTTGAACAAGTTAACGTTATAGTAACGGTCTTTTTACATATAAAACACCCTTAGTTAATATAGGAATTGAAACTTTGTAGTCCATTCAATTGACTTCACCGGAAGCATCCAAATATTAACTAATACAAACTATAATGAAAATTTTGACAACAAAATTACTAACCAAAATTGTTATGTCCATACTACTGCTGGCTACCTGCAATCTATGGGCACAGGGGTATGAAACTTTTTCAAATTTAGGTAGTAGCCAAACTAACTATACCACCAGAACTTGGACAGGTGATAATGGAGTTGGTTGGCAAGCTACTCAAGCCAGAACCGACCAAAACCTTACTGGCGATGCGATATGCTTTAGAGGTAATGGACATTTGGTAAACACTTCCACAATATCCGGAGGTATGGGAACATTAACTTTCAATTACGCAAGAGTTTTTTCAAATAATTCTGTAATGAGAGTATATGTAAATGACGTACAATATGGAGGTGATATAACTGTTTCAAGTACGTCTGCTACGGAGTTTAGCGAAAATATAAATGTAACAGGTAACATTAATATACGTATTGAAAATATATCAGGGAATAATAATAGAATTATTATTGATGACCTCGAATGGACAAGCGGTTTAGCCGCTCCAACCGTTACTACAACCCAAATACTTGATGCTGATATTACGAGTACTTCAGCTATAAGCGGTGGTAACGTTACCAGTACCGGCGGAGCAAGTACAGTGCGTGGTGTGGTATGGAACACTTCTGCCAACCCTACTGTTAGCCTTTCTACTAAAACCAGTGATGGGACAAGTACTGCCACAGGTTCATATACCAGTACTCTTTCGTCGCTTAGCTCAAATACACAATATTACTACAGAGCTTATGCCACTAATGCCGGCGGTACTGCTTATGGTACTCAATATAGTTTTTATACCGCAGCTATCACTCCGGGGGCACCTGTGCTAGGAAACCCCTTTATTGATTCATTTGAAATAACATTAAATGGAAATGGCAATAATAGTGCTGTGGAATATGCTATAAGGGTAAACAGTTCACAATATATAGATGCTTCAGGCGAACTTACAGATAGTGAAGTATGGCAAACCGCAGCAGTATGGGGTACAATAACCGCAACAGGACTTGATGCGGATACCACTTATAGTGTAGATGTAAAAACAAGAAATACAAGCGGACTGGAAACTCCTTTCAGCAGCACTGCTGAAATAACAACTCTATCTGCCTCTGCCCCTTTCATTACTCTTGATAGCGCATCTTTAGATTTTGGAGATGTTTGTACAAATGCTACAGGAAGCGGATCGTTTACCTTTACAGGAGAAAACATTGATGCCGGTTCAGATGTGAATGTGGCAGCACTTGCAGGATATAGCTATTCACTTACAGAGGGAGGAACGTATGAAGATAACCTTACTATCACTAATTACAATAATGAAACAGTTACCGTTTATGTACAGTTCTCTCCCGGTAGTGTAACGAATTATAACGGAAATATTATAGTTTCCGGCACAGGAAGTGGTGATCCGGCAGAATTATCAGTACCGGCAACAGGAAATGGTATAAATACTCCGGGCAACGCAGTAACAGGTACCGCATCAAGCATTACTCAAGTATCGGCTGTTACAGCAGGACAGGCAATAACAGGTGGCTGTACGGCTATAAGCGCGTATGGTGTTGAATACAGTACCACTGATGGCTTTACTCCGGGTACAGGAATACAAGTTGTTGGCAGTAATCTGTCAGGTACTGATTTCTCTGTTACGCTTACTTCGTTATTGCCTCAGGAAACTTATTATTATATAGCTTATATTACTGACGGTTCAGGTACCATATATGGCACACAGTCAAGCTTCAGCACACTATCATTACAAGCTCCGGTAGCTACTGATGCAACTACTGTTGAATCTCTTTCTTTCACGGCAACTTGGGAGGCAGTAACAGGAGCTGAGGGATATTACATAGAAGTAAGCGAATATGAAAACTTTGGCATAGGTACTACAGCAACCGATTTATTTTTCTCGGAATATATAGAAGGTAATTCTTTTAATAAATATCTTGAAATTTATAACGGTACAGGAGTAGCTGTTGAATTATCTGATTATCAAATAAGAGTATATTTTAATGGTGATGGTCTTAATGATTATGTTCATCAAACTTTATCAGGCACACTTAATAACGGTGAAACTGTGGTAATAAGAAATACTTCAGGTACGCTTTATTATGATGCGATAGAGGGTGGTGTTATAATGAACTTTAATGGTGATGACGCGGTAACGTTGTATAAAATAAGTACAGGTTCTTTTGTAGATATAATTGGTAGTATAGGCTACGACCCCGGGACATCCTGGAGTGCAGGAGGAAATCTTGAAACAGTAAACAAAACCTTAGTAAGAAACTCAAACGTACTTGGTGGTGTTACAATTAATCCGGATACAGGAGACGCAGCTTTTGGTAACCCGGCAGTAGGATTCCCTACTCTTGCTACAGAATGGACAGGTTATAGCATAGATACTCAACAATTAGGCAGCCACACTTTTGATGGTACTTTTACACCTTCTTTCGTTGAAGGTTATGAAAACCTTGATGTAGGTAATGTAACTTCTTATGAAATAACAGGGCTTGAGCAAGGTGTAACGTATTATTATCGGGTTAGGGCCAGAAATGCAGAATCGAATGCTATTTCGGGAAATTCTAATACCATTGAAGTTACTACAACCATAACCCTTCCCTATCTTGAAGCTACAACACTTGAAGATTTTGGCAGCGTTTGTATAAATACAACAACTACAAATGAAAATTATTTTACCGTTACAGGGCTTAACCTTGATGAAGATGTGGTTGTAGGTCCGCTTACAGGATACACATTTTCTGCAACTTCCGATGGTACTTATACAGAAACTTTAACTTTTACGCCGGAAGGCGATGAAACTTTATCGGCAGATGTATATGTAAGGTTTACCCCTGTTAATGAAATTTCATACAATGGCAATATACCTGTAACCGGTGGCGGTACTGACGATAGCCTTACAGTAGCCGTAACAGGTGAAGGTATAAATACTCCGGCTACAGTAACAACTGCAAATGCCTCGTTAATAGATGTATTTACAGCAACTTTGGGTGGTAATGTTACTGACGAAGGTTGCTCAGCAGTTACAGTGCGCGGAATAGTATATGGTACTTCTTCCACTCCTGCTATCGGAGATGCCGGTGTTATCCAGCAAGCTGCCGCAGAAACAGGAGCAGGTGCTTATACCGTTGCTATTACAGATTTAGAACCTTCAACACTATACTATGTAAGGGCTTATACTATTAATAATGCAGGTACGGTATATGGCAGCGAAGTTAGTTTTACAACATTACCTTACACAGTAGAGGCACCAGTAGCTACCGATGCAACAAACATTGAAAGCGATAGCTTTACAGCCAATTGGGAAGCCGTTACAGAAGCCACAGGATACTACTTAGATGTAAGTACAAGTTCTGATTTTATACCTGAAACAGCAGGAAGTACGAATACGGAAACTTTTTCTAATATGGGTGCCCCGGCATCAGCAGATATAACAAGAACATGGACTGGTGACAATGGTATAGCGTGGGAAGCTACTGATGCCAGAACAGACCGATCTATAAATAGTAGTAGCGCAATTTCCTTTAGAGAAGGACACCTAATTAACACAATACCTATTCCGGGAGGTTTAAGTTCGATTAGCTTTAACTACCAGAAGGTTTTTACCAGCGGAGAATCTACCCTTAAAGTTTATATAAATGGTACGCAATATGGAGGAGATATTGCTGTTGTAAATCCTTCCACTACTGTACATGAATTTAGCATAGATAACTTGAATATTGAGGGAAATATTACTATTGAAATTGTAAACTCAGGAGGCGGTAGAGTTGCTATAGATAACCTTACCATAGTAGGTATTTCAAGTGAATCAACTTTTGTTGAGGGGTATGAAAATTTAGATGTAGGCAACGTAACCTCTTATGAAGTAACAGGGCTTGAACAAGGAGTTACCTATTACTACAGAGTGAGAGCAGAAAATATCGATTACAACGCAGTTTCGCCAAACTCTAATACTATTGAGGTTACAACAGCTATTGTGCTTCCTTATCTTGAAGCAACTACGCTTGAAGACTTTGGCAGTGTGTGTATAAATACAACAACTACAATTGATAACTACTTTACCATTACAGGACTTAACCTTAATGAAGATGTGGTGGTAGGACCACTTACAGGTTATACTTTTGCTGTAACCCCTACAGGCACTTATGCTGAGAGTCTAACATTTACGCCTGAGTCAGATGAAAGCTTATCTGCTAATATATATGTAAGATTTGCCCCTGTTGATGAAATTTCCTATAACGGTGAGATACCCGTAACAGGAGGCGGTACAGATGATAGCCTTACCGTAGCCGTAACAGGCGAAGGTATAAACACTTCGGGAACAGCAGTAACAGGAGTGGCATCAAATATCACACAAGTATCAGCTACAATAGCAGGACAAGGTGCTGAAAGTTGTACGGCTATAACAACCTACGGAATAGAATACAGCATTACTGATGGCTTTACAGTTGGCGAGGGTATACAAATTGAGAGCAATAACCTTACCGATTCCGATTTCTCGATAGCACTGTATTCACTTGGTGCAGGAACAACATATTATTACAGAGCCTATATTACAGATGGCTCAGGTACGGTATATGGAGATCAGGCATCATTTACAACTACTAATTTAAATGCTCCTGTAACCACTGAGGCAACTACTGTTTTATCAGACTCTTTTGTTGCCAACTGGACGGCTGTAACAGGAGCTACAGGATACTACTTAGATGTAAGTACATCACCCGAATTTACAACTGAGGTGGCAGGAAGTACAAATACTGAAACTTTTTCTAATCTTGGAAGTAGCCAATCTAATTACGCAATCAGAACGTGGACTGGCGATAATGGCATAGAATGGGAAGCAACCGATGCAAGAACAGACCAAGATCTTAACGGAGATGCAATTAGTTTTAAAGTAGGACATTTAACTAATACTACTCCAATATCAGGTGGTTTGGTTTCATTAAGCTTTAATTATAAAAGAGTCTTTTCAGGAAACTCTACACTTCAGGTGTTTATAAATGGTACACAATACGGGGAAGATATAATTGTTAGCGATACCAACCCCAATCCGTTTAACATTACAGGACTTAACATCCCCGGAGATATAACAATAGAACTTGTAAACTCCGGTAACAGAATAGTTGTAGATGACCTAACCGTAGTTGGTATTTCAAGCGAATCAACTTTTGTTACAGGGTATGAAAACCTTGACGTAGGTAATGTAACATCATATACTGTTACAGGCGTTGAGGAACTTACTACATACTATTACAGAGTAAGAGCCTACAGTACCAACAGTACATCGGCAAACTCTAATACTACAGCCGTTACTACCAAACCTGCAAGTATTGTTTGGAATGGTACGCAATGGACTCCTTCGCAATATCCCGATACTACTCCGGTGGTTATTGATACGACTATTGATGCTTTTATTGAAGGGGATTATAATACGGCTACCGATGGTTCTTTTGAGGTGAAAACTCTGACGGTGAACAGTGGTCTTGTCGTGGTGGCTGAGGGGACTTCGATTACCGTAGCCGATGAGATTGTGAATAATAACGGGGCTGAGAATTTTATTGTGGAGAATAATGCGAATGTGATTCAGCTTAACGAGGCTACTAATGTGGGGGAGATTACTGTACAAAAAATGAGCTCTCCGTTGTACCGACTGGATTATACGCTTTGGTCTTCGCCGGTGCGCGGTCAGAATCTGCAAGGGTTTTCTCCGGAGACGCTGGCTAATCGTTTTTATGATTATGATGAAGCGACTGACCTGTTTGGGGCTATTGATCCTGATGCAAATGATTTTGAAGAGGGTTTAGGCTATCTTATTCGTATGCCGAATGATCATCCTGCTTTTGTGGATGCGGGTACTCCGGGTACGGCTTGGATGGGGACTTTTGTGGGGGTGCCTTATAATGGTACGGTTACTGTGCCTATGGAAACGGCTTTCAACGGGTATAACCTTGTGGGGAATCCTTATCCGTCGCCTATTAATATTCATGATTTTTATGAGGCTAATACCGGTATTTTAAATGGGTCTTCTGCCCTGTATTTCTGGAGAAAGCGTAATGATCCGGATGCTACTACATATTGTACGATAACCATGGCGGCTTATACGGCTAATCAGCAAACCGGTGGTTGGGGTGATACGGGTTCGGATACTTTTGTGGGGGATCCTTCTGCATGGGTAATTAATCCCGGACAGGGGTTCTTTGTTCAGGCTGTAGGAAGTACGCTTACTTTTAATAATAGTATGAGGGCAGATGTGAATAATGAACAGTTTTTCCGAATGAGTCCGCAGGATAATGAGCTTGATATTTCAAGATGGTGGTTGAATCTTACGGGTAATTCGGGGGAGTTTAGCCAAATGGCGGTGGCGTATAGTGATGTGACTACGGATGGGCTGGATTATGGCTGGGATGGTAAGGCGTTGACGAATGACGGGCTTGTGAAGGTGTATTCTACGCTAGAGGAGAATAGACTGGCGATACAGGCAAGGGCATCGTTTGCGGATACGGATGCGGTGACTTTGGGCTACAGTGTGACGGAGGCGGGCAGTTATACGCTTAGCTTGGATCATACGGATGGTTTGTTCTTGGAGGGGCAGGATATTTTTCTTACGGATAATGTTGCGGAGGAAACGGTGAACCTTGGGTATATTGATTATGTGTTTGCTTCTGAAGCAGGTACGTTTGAGGATCGATTTGTTATTACATATCGTCTTGCTCCGCTTAGTAATCCTGAATTTGAGCTGAACAATAATAATGTGATGGTGTTTGCTAAGGATGAAGTGATTACCGTTACTTCCGGAAACTTGGAGATGGCGGATGTTGCTATCTATGATGTGCGGGGCAGGTTGTTGTTTACGCAGTCGGGTATTAATGCTTCGGAAGTGGTTATTGACTCTTTGCAATCGCAACAGCAAATGCTTATCGTGAAGGTAACAACGGATAAGGGAACGGTGTCCAAGAAAATTGTGTTCTAAATATTAGAGATTAATTTATTTTTATCTACATAGTATCATCCCCTTGCAGCGTGCTGCAAGGGGATGATTATTTAATAAATAATTACATATTGATAATCAATATGTTAAAATTAAATATTTTGATACCACTTAACTTAAAATTAATCTAAACAGGCGATTTATTTAAACTAAAACGCTATTTTATAAATAGTTAAACTACAAAATTAAAATAACAACAGCTTTACCTCCAATGAATAATTAGTTAATATATAATTATATACTTTGTATGTATTTGGCATTCAGTATTTAAACAAAAAATAGTAACTAATTTATGAAAAAAAAATCACCCAAAAATTTATTTCAGGTAATAGCAACGCTGTTATTCTGTATAATGTTCAGTGTCTCATGGGGACAATCAATTTTTACTAACTCCATTACAGATAGTAATCCCAGCGCAAGTAACCCCTATACTTCCGGGCAAGTAGTAAATGCTAATATAACCGCAAGCGGTATCGGCAGAGGTTCCGGCATAGGTGCAAACGCAGGAAGTGGCAGGTATAATGCAAACTCTTGGAACACGAGCAGTTTAGATGCTACTGCTTATTTTCAATTTACCATAACTCCAAATGCAGGATACAAAATAAATTTTGTGAGTTTTGTATATACAGGTCAAAAATCAGGCACAGGACCAAGTTCTTTTGCTGTTAGAAGCAGTCTTGATGGCTATACAGCAAATATTGGCTCACCTTCAGCAACAGGAACTACAATAAGCCTTTCTGCTGCTGCTTATCAAAATATAACTACGGCAATTACATTTCGTTTTTACGGGTGGGGCGCATCAGGCGCATCGGGTACATACAGTATAAACGATTTCACTTTTAACGGAACCGTTGTAGCGGCTGCTTCTGCCCCTGCTGTTACCACTACACAAATACTTACTACCAATATTACAACTAATTCCGCCATAAGCGGGGGTAATGTAACCAACGTTGGCGGTGCAAGCACAACACGCGGTGTAGTATGGAATACCTCTTCAAATCCCACTATTGCGCTATCTACAAAAACAAACAACGGTACCAGCACCTCTACAGGAGCATTTAGCAGTAATATAACAGGACTGTCGTCAAACACTCTTTATTACTACAGGGCTTATGCCACGAATAGCGCAGGTACATCTTATGGTACTCAATACAGCTTTTATACCCATTCCGTTACTCCCGGCACTCCATTGGTTACCAATGCTACTTTTAACAGCCTGGATGTAACATTAGACGTAAATGGAAATAATGCAGCAACCCAATATGCTATAAGGATAGACGGTACTAATTTTATTGACGCATCAGGCAATATAAGTGCTACCGAAGTGTGGCAAACAGCAGCAGCGTGGAGTACTGTAACAATTAACGGACTTGATGAAGAAACTACTTACAGTTTTGATGTTAAAGCCCGTAACAGTGCAAACGTGGAGACAGCCTATAGCACTGCAGCAGAAGGGACTACAATTTCGGCAGCAGCGCCTTTTTTCACTCTTGATGAATCGTCACTTAATTTTGATACGGTATGTATAAACAATACTTCTGATGGCTATTTAATATTTAGTGGTGAAAACTTCAGTACAAACGCAACAATAAATGTGGGTGCACAAACAGGGTTCAGTTATTCTCTAACCGAAGGAACGGGTTATACAAATACATTATCTGTTACAAACTACAACGGCGGGCAGGTTACTGTTTGGGTACGATTTTCGCCTACAGTAGTACAAGTATATGATAATACAATCAACCTTTCAGGTACAGGAGCAGATGCTGAGGCTACACTTGATGTTATAGTTACAGGCGAAGGTATAAATACCCCTGCAACAGTAACAACAGGAGGCTCGTCGGGTATAACGGTAACAACAGCAACCCTTGCAGGAGATGCTGCCGAGGGTGGATGCACCGCCGTTACCGCTTACGGAATAGAATACAGCATTACTAATAATTTTGTTCCCGGAGCAGGTACACAGGAAACAAGCAATAATATTTCAGGTACAGGTTATACCGTTTCTCTTTCAGAGCTTATGGCAGGTACTACTTATTATTACAGAGCCTATGCCACAGACGGATCGGGAACAACCTACGGAAACCAGGCATCATTTACAACAAGTGGTCTGGATGCTCCTGTAACTACTCCCGCTACAACAATTACATCTAGTTCATTCATTGCCAACTGGACGGCCGTAGAAGGTGCTGAAGGGTATTATCTGGATGTAAGTGAAGATGAAAACTTTTCACAAGGTTCTTATGCGCCCGACCTTATCATTTCAGAATATTATGAAGGAAATACAGGGAGTAATAAATATTTAGAAATTTTCAACGATACAGGAGCAGCTGTTAACTTATCCAGTTATCAGCTTGTTTTATATTCTAACGGAAGTACAAGCCCTACTACATCAGCAGGACTAAGCGGTACACTGGCAAACGGAAGCACCATAGTACTTAAAAACGCTTCTGCCACCCAATATACAGGTGCAACAACTACTAACGCTGCAATCAATTTTAACGGTAACGATGCTATTGCATTATTTAAAAATGGTGTGCTCATCGATATTTTTGGTACAATAGGTAATTCATCAAACTTTGCGGTTGATGTAACAGTAAGAAGAAATCCGGCTGTTACAGGTCCTTCAGCTACCTATAATTCAAATGAATGGATTAGTGGCAGTCTTAACCTTAGTACTTTAGGTTCTCATACGTATAACGGTGGAATACAACCTTATTTCGTAACCGGCTATAACGGTCTTGATGTAGGCAATATAACCTCTTATGAGGTGACAGGTCTTAACGAGTTCACCACTTATTATTACAGAGTAAGAGCCTACAGTACCAACAGTACATCGACCAACTCCAATACTACTTCGGTTACTACTAAACCGGCAAGTATTGTTTGGAATGGTACGCAATGGACTCCTTCGCAATATCCCGATACTACTCCTATTGTTATTGATACGACTATTGATGCTTTTATTGAAGGGGATTATAATACGGCTACCGATGGTTCTTTTGAGGTGAAAACTCTGACGGTGAACAGTGGTCTTGTCGTGGTGGCTGAGGGGACTTCGATTACCGTAGCCGATGAGATTGTGAATAATAACGGGGCTGAGAATTTTATTGTGGAGAATAATGCGAATGTGATTCAGCTTAACGAGGCTACTAATGTGGGGGAGATTACTGTACAAAAAATGAGCTCTCCGTTGTACCGACTGGATTATACGCTTTGGTCTTCGCCGGTGCGCGGTCAGAATCTGCAAGGGTTTTCTCCGGAGACGCTGGCTAATCGTTTTTATGATTATGATGAAGCGACTGACCTGTTTGGGGCTATTGATCCTGATGCAAATGATTTTGAAGAGGGTTTAGGCTATCTTATTCGTATGCCGAATGATCATCCTGCTTTTGTGGATGCGGGTACTCCGGGTACGGCTTGGATGGGGACTTTTGTGGGGGTGCCTTATAATGGTACGGTTACTGTGCCTATGGAAACGGCTTTCAACGGGTATAACCTTGTGGGGAATCCTTATCCGTCGCCTATTAATATTCATGATTTTTATGAGGCTAATACCGGTATTTTAAATGGGTCTTCTGCCCTGTATTTCTGGAGAAAGCGTAATGATCCGGATGCTACTACATATTGTACGATAACCATGGCGGCTTATACGGCTAATCAGCAAACCGGTGGTTGGGGTGATACGGGTTCGGATACTTTTGTGGGGGATCCTTCTGCATGGGTAATTAATCCCGGACAGGGGTTCTTTGTTCAGGCTGTAGGAAGTACGCTTACTTTTAATAATAGTATGAGGGCAGATGTGAATAATGAACAGTTTTTCCGAATGAGTCCGCAGGATAATGAGCTTGATATTTCAAGATGGTGGTTGAATCTTACGGGTAATTCGGGGGAGTTTAGCCAAATGGCGGTGGCGTATAGTGATGTGACTACGGATGGGCTGGATTATGGCTGGGATGGTAAGGCGTTGACGAATGACGGGCTTGTGAAGGTGTATTCTACGCTAGAGGAGAATAGACTGGCGATACAGGCAAGGGCATCGTTTGCGGATACGGATGCGGTGACTTTGGGCTACAGTGTGACGGAGGCGGGCAGTTATACGCTTAGCTTGGATCATACGGATGGTTTGTTCTTGGAGGGGCAGGATATTTTTCTTACGGATAATGTTGCGGAGGAAACGGTGAACCTTGGGTATATTGATTATGTGTTTGCTTCTGAAGCAGGTACGTTTGAGGATCGATTTGTTATTACATATCGTCTTGCTCCGCTTAGTAATCCTGAATTTGAGCTGAACAATAATAATGTGATGGTGTTTGCTAAGGATGAAGTGATTACCGTTACTTCCGGAAACTTGGAGATGGCGGATGTTGCTATCTATGATGTGCGGGGCAGGTTGTTGTTTACGCAGTCGGGTATTAATGCTTCGGAAGTGGTTATTGACTCTTTGCAATCGCAACAGCAAATGCTTATCGTGAAGGTAACAACGGATAAGGGAACGGTGTCCAAGAAAATTGTGTTCTAAATATTCGGGAAATAGTTTATATTAATTTTTGATTGGTAAATCGCCTGAAAAATATTTTCAGGCGATTTTATTTTTTAGATATTATTTTTTGTAATTATTATTCTCCACATACTCTTTTAATGAAGTTCCCAATATTTGATTCCATCCTTTTTCAAATTTCTCTCTTTTAAGTTCCTCTGTTGGAGGGAAGGTATCCAAACCTGTATGAGTAAGCACAAGTTTGGTTATATCATCTTCTGCAAAAAGTTCAAACGTAACATACGATATACCGTCATACCCATCATACTTCCAACTATAGGTCAATTTATTTTCAGGTATAACTTCGGTTACTTCACATACGTGAAGAAAATTATTGCAATCGGCATCAACAACAAGAAAATTAAACTTAAAACCTACTTCGGGTTTAAAAGCTTCAAGGTTAAAATACCATTGCCTCATTTTCTCAACATCAGTTAATGCCTGCCATACACGGTGAACAGGAGCGTTATAAGTACGCGTAACGACTAAAGGACTTGTTTCCATAATATAAATGTTTATTGTTTACTTATTTTTCATCTTCCAAGAAAGCGCCCAGTGCATCCAGTTTATCATTCCAAAACTCCTTATATCGATTCGTCCATTCGGCAACTTCCCTAAGTTTGGATAGTTCCGCATGGCAGTAACGCTCCCTTCCCTCCTGCTTTATGGTTACTAAACCGCACTCTGCAAGTATCTTTATATGTTTGGATACTGCCGGGCGACTAATCTTAAAATTATCTGCCACAGCATTCAGGTTTAGTTCCTGTTGGGATAATAGGTTTATAATGGCTCTGCGGTTCGGGTCGGCTATCGCCTGAAATACATCTCTTCTCATTTTATTTATGTAACTATTCGGTTACAAATATAAGGAACCATTTGGTTACACAAATATATCTTTAAACAAATTTTAAAATTTATCTTTGCAACCACTTAATTAACGCTATGCAACATCATTTCATCATCTATAAGCCTTATGGTTACCTCAGCCAGTTTATCTATAACCTGAAGCGGAATAAAAAGCTGTTGGGAGAATTATATAACTTTCCTGAGGGCACTATGGCGATAGGCAGGCTGGATGAGGACTCGGAAGGTTTATTACTGCTTACTACCGATGGGATGATGAGTGAAACTGTGCGCAGTAAAAAAGTAGAAAAGGAATATTATGCCCAAGTGGACGGGCTTATAACCCCTGAAGCGGCACAACAGCTACAGGAAGGCGTAGAAATAGGTTTTAAAGGAACACGTTATACTACCCTGCCCTGCAACGCTGCTATACTGCAACAGCCTCCTTCCTTTCCTGAGAGAGGTAAAAAGATACGGGATGAGCGGCACGGTCCTACCTCGTGGGTATCGATAACGGTAACCGAAGGTAAGTTCAGGCAGGTACGTAAAATGACATCGGCGGTGGGATTTCCCACTTTACGACTAATCAGAGTGCGTGTGGGTAATATATATCTAAACGATATGCAACCGGGTGAGGTTCGTGAAGTGGAAGGATTTACGCTTTAGTAATGACTATAGCTTACCGGAGAGAAAGCGGTATATATTTTCCTGAGATCTTATAGCAGTGCCATTATCCTGTAATTGTAATGTAATAATATCCTTTATTTGTTGCTTGATAACCTCATCATAAATAGGGAAACAAACTTCTATACGCCTGTAGATGTTTCTGTTCATCCAGTCGGAAGAGCCCATGTATATTTTTTCGTCACCGTTATTATGAAAAATAAATACCCTGCCGTGCTCTAAATACCTGTCCACTATTCTTTTTACGGTTATATTTTCGCTAAGCCCTTCTATACCGGGTACAAGGCAGCATATTCCTCTCACAATAAGTTTTATTTTCACACCTGCACAGGATGCTTCATAGAGCTTATTAATAAGCAGCCGTTCTTCAAGATTGTTCAGTTTTATAGTTATAGCGGCAGGCAGCCCGCTGTTACTATTGACAATTTCGTTATTAATAAGTGTTACAAAGGTGTCAAGCAGGTTAAACTGCGCCACCAAAAGATGGTTATAGTCCTGATTATCATCAGGTGCAGGTTTTTGCGCCTTGCACAGGAAATGAAAGGTATTTTCAAGCTCTTTCAGCATTTCCTGATGCGAAGTAAGCAAAATATGATCAGTATAAAACCGTGCCGTACTCTCATTAAGGTTGCCTGTAGCCAGCAATCCTAAATAATCCAGCTTATAGGCTGTATTAAACTTTATCAAAGCTGTTTTGGCATGTATTTTTAATGATGGTACGCTATAAACTATCTTCACCCCTGCATCACTTAGTTTTTTAGCCCATTTTATGTTGTTCGATTCATCAAATCGGGCTTTCAGCTCTACCACTACGGTTACTTTTTTTCCGTTACGAGCAGCACTGATAAGTGCATTTGCAATTCGGGAATCGTTAGCAACCCTGTAAACCGTAACATAAATTTCTTCGACATCTTTATGTATTGCAGCTTCATTAAAAAATCGGAGTATTGTATCGTATGAATGATAGGGTGTATGTATAATCATATCATTCATTGTAATATGGTCTAACAGTAGTTTTGAACTAAACTCTTGGTTTACCGGGATCCATTTGGCATATTCGAGCGATGGTTTATTTATAGGCAAAGAGGCAAAATCTTTTAGATTATGATAACAGCTTCCCGCTACAAGGTTCGCGCTTTTCAGTTTTAATGCATCTATGAGTATATGGAGATATACTTCAGGCATTTTAGCATCATACAAAAAGCGGGTTGCTAATCCGAAATCGCGATTGGCTATTTTCTTTTCCATTCGTTCGGCAAGGTCTTCACTATACTCATCATCAAACTCAAGCGCGGCATCTCGGGTAATTTTAAAACTGTATGTTCCCTCTACATTGCAATCAGCAAAAATATACTGCAAGTGATACTTTATAATATCATCCAGAAAAAGGATATACTGTTTGTTATTTACAGTAACAGTATAAAAACGAGAGAGTTCTTCCGAAGGTATATTTAACATATACTGTTTTGCACCGCCATGTTTATCTGTAACGGGTACTAAAAAGAAAAGTTTGTGATTCTCTGTAAAATAATCTGTATCACCATTTAATAAAACAGGTTTTAAAAAAGCCAGTACGTGTGTAAAGAAATAGTTTTCAGCTTCTTTCAGCACTTCTTGGGGCAGCGCCACATCATAAAGCAAATGAATATTTTGTTCTTTAAGTCCAGGTAGAATTTTTTCTCTTAAAATCTTCCCGAACATTTGCTGTTGGATATGTACCAGTTTATTAATTTTTGAAAGAATATCTTTATACTTCTTTTGGTTTTTTTCTTCTTTCTTAGCTATCTTCTTTAAAACGGTTAAAGCGGGAATCCTGACTCTGTAAAACTCATCGAGGTTGGAAGAGTATATAGAAATAAATTTCAGGCGTTCAAAAATCGGTACATTTTCATTGGTAGCTTCGAGTAGTACTCTTTCGTTGAATATGAGCCAACTAAGGTCTCTGTCAATATAATTTGTATCGACTTCCTGTTTTAGTGTTTTTTCCTCCATTTATGCTTTATAATCACTAAAAATATCAATTTGCAGGTTAATGAATGTTAATTTTTAATTATTTTATAGTAAAGTAGTTAGCAGCGTTTTAATTACTGTTGCTGTACTTCTTCTGTTTTTTTATTATACCGCTTTTCGGGGCGTATTATCATTCGCAACGGTTGATCTTGAGAAAAATAGGCAACCATCCAGTTCCAGAAAGTAACAATCCTGTTGCGGTAACTAATTAAAGACATAAGGTGGATGAAAAGCCATGCCAGCCATGCGATAAAGCCGTTAAAGTGCATTTTGGGCTTAGGGATATCTACCACTGCCTTATTTTTACCGATAATAGCCATAGAGCCTTTGTCATTGTATTTAAAAGACTGTAAGGCTTCACCCTCTACCATTCGTTTAAAATTTTTAGCCAGTTGAATGCCTTGTTGTATAGCCACCTGAGCTACCTGCGGGTGTCCGTCCGGGAAATTTTTATCAGTAGTTTGTATAGAGGTATCGCCAATGGCATATATGTTAGCAGTATTGATAACCTTGTTAAACTCATCTGTTATCATTCGTCTGCCTCTGCCGTAACTTTCCTGTGGTATGCCATCAAAAACTTTTGCCGATACGCCTGCTGCCCATATCAGGTTTTTAGAGCTTATCGTCTCTCCTGTAGAAAGGAAAACGGTATCGTCAGTAAAATCAGTAACACGAGCATTGAGCTTAATAATAACACCCATTTTTTTCAGAGCATTATAGGTGGCTTCCTGCGATTTTTTACTCATAGGTCCTAAAAGTTCCGAACTGCCATCTACAAGGTAAATATTACTGGCACTTGTGGCAAGCTCAGGATATTCCTTTCGTAATACCCCGTTACGCATTTCGGCAAACATGCCTGATACTTCAACTCCGGTAGGACCTCCACCGGCTACAACTATGTTAAGATATTTTCTGCGTTCCCTGCTGTTCGTACAAATAGTTGCTTTTTCCATGCGTTGCAACAACCTGTTTCGCATTTCTATGGCATCATTAAGGGTTTTCATGGGTATGGCGTTATTCATTACATTTTCCATACCAAAATAATTGGTCTCTGCCCCTGTTGCAAAAACCAGTTTATCATATTCCAACTCCCCGTTATGCAATACTACTGTATTGGTTTCGGGTCGCACCGAAAGTAGTTCGCCAAAACGAAACTGTACATTTTTTTTGCCTCGAAACAGTTTCCTGAAAGGGTAACTTATACTGGAAGGCTCTAAGTAGGCTGTAGCTACTTGATATATTAGCGGAGGAAAAAAATTATAGTTATTTTTATCTACGAGTGTTATAGAAAAATTTTTATTTCCCGCTAGGTTCTCTGCCAGGTTTACACCTGCAAAACCACCTCCTATTATTACTATTTTCATGAAGATAATTTTTTTTAATAGTTATCCTTTTTGTAAGGATAATACTCTATAAAGTTAGGTATTTTAAGGATAAACAACAATTGTAAGACCTCTCTATCCTTAATTTTATGAAAGATTTGGGATTTATAAAACAGTATTATTATTTTTCTGCCGAATACTTAAAATTTTACATCCTATTGCACGTTATGAGTAATAATAAATATAAAAACAGATAACCCTCTGCTTTAGGTACACCTGTTATATTTTAATATATTTATCATAAAAAGAAATATACATGCTTAATTATGATGGTATATCGATTGCCGAAGCTACTGCGATGCAGAATGAAATGCGAAATCGTATTGTTTTAAAAAGTGATGACACTCCCATAACTACTATTGCCGGAGCTGATATATCGCACAATAAGTACAGTGATACGGTATATGCGGGTATAGTAGTATTACGTTTTCCTGAAATGGTGGTACAATCGTATTCGCTGATTGCTGCTGAAACAAAATTTCCTTACATATCGGGCTATCTCGCTTTTCGTGAAGTACCGGCACTGTTGCAGGCATGGGAGCAATTGCCCCAAAAACCTGATGTGGTAGTGCTGGACGGACAGGGTATTACCCATCCCAGGCGTATGGGCATAGCCTGCCACTTTGGGTTGCTTGCCGATTGTGCTGCTATTGGCTGTGCTAAAAATATGCTGTTTGGTAATTATCCTGAGTTATCTCCAAAAAAGTTCAGTAATAGCTCTATTTACATTAATAATGATGTTGTAGGCTATGCACTGCGTACAAAAGATACTGTAAAGCCTGTTTTTATTTCGCCCGGACATAAAATCTCGGTTGAAGACAGCCTTACAGTTATGACGCAATGCATTGGTAAACACAGGATACCTGAACCCACGCGCATGGCTCATGAAAAAGTAAACCTGTTTAGAACAGGAAAATTAACATCGGGGTATCATGTTGCTGATATACAAGGGAGTTTATTTTAAAGTTATTCGAAGTTATCATACACTCTTTCAAATTCTTTACTGTTCTCCCATTGTTGGGCAAAAGTTTTATCATGTATTGCCAATATACGAGGCTTAAACTCGGCAACCATACCGTTTGCCACTACAAAATCGACAGCCTGCTTATAGGAGTTGTACATACTTTTATAAAAAGTACCATAGCGTATTTCGCGCTTTGCAGTATATTTTTGAGCGGTTTCAATGTTATACAACATCACATCGGCAACAACATAAGCATCTACACCTAACGAAAGAAAGTGTTTAATGTATTTTTGCGCTACGGAGCGACGCAGTTTCGGACGTTTACCCCTTACCGGAAAATATTCATGTAATATTTTTAGCTTAGCCTCCTGCTCCAGTTTATCCTCTTTGGGGTTAAATATAAAATTGTAATAGGTTTTTACATCTGCAAACTTTTCATACAGTGCCATCAACTGTTCTTCAAGCTCTTCTTTGGGCAGGGAAACAAGGTATTTTTTAAGGTCACGTTTACTCATAATGTATTGTAGTACTCAAAAATACACGATTATTATATTTACTGCAATAAAATCAGTAAAATGATATTGGAAAAATATATAAAATAGTATTTTTGCAATCCCTATAAGTTCTAAAACTAAATCAATTTATACTGTGGAAAACCCAAGCGCACAAAAATTAATACATAAAATACAACTTGATTTATTCAAGAATGGTTTTAATATCGAAACGTTAATTGAAGATCTTAAAAAATTGCGTACCTATGCAATGGATGAACAAAATCCGATAGCAACAAAAGCTATCCGATTAACGTATGAACACCTTGAAGAAAATGGGGCTTTCCTGATACCGATTCCTGAGGATGAACCGCTGGAAGATGAACAAGGTGATGGAACAAGTGCTGAAAAAACGATGAGTAGTGAGAACAATTTAGAAAGTCTTGATTACTTACTTTCGTTGTTTACCGACCTTAAAAACAAAAATAACATGCTTGACCTTAAAGAATATAACAAGGCATTTTTAGCATTTTAAACAAAACTGAATATTTATTGTTTATAAAAGCTGTTTGGTTTCAAGCAGCTTTTTTTATAGTAATCTTTCTTTCTTAAACACGTTATTGATTATTACCTTTGCACAAATTGATAAAACATGATACGATTTTTTAAAATAATAGCTACGCTCGAAGGAGTTTCGCTACTGGTGTTACTTTTTGTTGCCATGCCGTTAAAATATATATGGGAAATGCCCGAAGCCGTGCGTATAGTGGGAATGGCGCATGGTTTACTTTTTATAGGCTATATTATACTGGCTATAATGCTTAAAGTAGAAGAAAGTTGGGCTTGGAAAAAATTTCTTATCATCTGTGCGGCATCCGTAATACCGTTTGGCACATTTTACATTGAATCGAAGTATTTCAAAACCAAAGCATAACTTATCCGTATGGAATTATTAGACTGGTCATATCCTATTTTTAAAAATCTCGATTTTAGCGATACAGCAGCACGCTATGGCAGCTTATTGGTAAATTTAGTTTTTGTTGTTATAATAGCTTATGTACTCGACTTTTTATCCAAAAAAATACTGATAGTAGCTTTTGATTCATTTGCAAAAAAAACAAAAACATCTTTTGATGATTTTCTGATAGCCAACAAAGCATCAAAACATATAGCCCATCTTATCCCGCTTTTGTTTATCTATTACATCATTCCGTTAGTACTTAAAGACTTCCTGAACTGGGAAATATTATTTGAAAGAGGGATAAACATATTCATGATTCTCCTGATACTGTGGATTGTAAGAAGCATTTTGAACGCGTTACGGGATTACCTGAAAATACAACCCAATTATAGCGACAAGCCCATAGACAGCTACATACAAGTAGTAATGATAGTACTGTGGATATTTGCCGTAACAGCTATGGTAATGCTGCTGTTTAGTGTCGATTTTTTAAGTATAATAGGTACATTCGGTGCCGTATCAGCAATAATACTATTAATATTTAAAGATACTATACTGGGTTTTGTAGCCAGCATACAGGTAAGCGTTAATGACTTGGTGCGTATTGGCGACTGGATAACTATGGAAAAATATGGTGCTGACGGAGATGTTATCGAAATTAACCTTGCTACTGTTAAGGTACGTAACTTTGATAATACCACTACCACAGTACCTACCTACAGCCTGATATCCGACTCGTTTAAAAACTGGCGCGGGATGGTAAATTCAGGAGGCAGGCGAATAAAAAGACACGTACTTATAAAAGCCAACAGTGTACGCTTTGTAAATAATGATGAGATAGAAAAGTTTAAAAAAATACAACTGCTGTCATCCTATATAGAACACAGGCAAGCCGATATTGAAAAGTATAATGCCAATAATGCCATAGACAAAACCATACAGGTAAACGGCAGAAACCTGACTAATTTAGGATTGTTCAGGAAATACATAAGCGAATATGTAGAGAACCATCCTGCTATTAATAAGGATTTAACTATGATGTGCCGCCACCTGCAACCTACAGAGAAAGGTATCCCCGTAGAGATATACGCATTTACATCAGACAAACGCTGGGCAAACTATGAATACATTATGGCTGATATTTTTGACCATGTCATTGCATCGGTAAAATATTTTGACCTCGAAATTTTCGAACTGCCTTCACAAAACAATGCTCCTTTTGTAGAAGATTAATAATCTTTTAAACGGTCTTTAACATACTCTATCTGAGTTTTGCCATGTGGCAAAGGCTTTCCCGAAGAATCGAGATTTACCATTGTAATATTATCTACGGTAATAATTTTTTCACGAGTCATAATGTTACGTACTTCCGATTTTAATACTAAAGAAGTTGTACCAAAATGCACCACATCAATACCTATCTCTACCACATCGCCCTGTTTTGCAGAGCTCATAAAGTTAATTTCCGACATATGTTTGGTTACTACCCTCTGATTTTCGAGCTGTACTATAGAGTATAAGGCTGCCTCCTCGTCTATCCAGGCAAGCAGCTTACCGCCAAATAGCGTTCCGTTAGGGTTCAGGTCTTCGGGTTTAACCCATTTTCTGGTGTGAAATCTCATCTGCAATAATTTTATATAGCTAATTTACTAGATCTGTAGCGTTAACAGTTACACAAAACAATATTTAACCTATAACCATTTCGTAGTAAATTACTTGTTTTTATATTGCAAAATTACAGCTATGTTATAATAAAATCGAATAAAACCAAATGGTTTTATCTATACCATAATAAACAAACCCTGCCTTTTGCAAGGCGGGGTTGTCTGTAAAAAAAGTATAGTTGTAATTAATATGCTATAAGCTCTTGCAAAGCTGTTTCAAAACGCTGCTTTGGCAAATACTGGTCTTCCAGTGCTTTGGTAAAGGGTATGGCACTCTCAAGGCTGCCCACACGTTTTACGGGAGCGTCAAGGTACTCAAAACACTCCTCCATAATCATAGCCGAAATATCGCTGGCTATACCGCCAAAAAGACTATCTTCCTGTAAAATAATAACTTTTCCTGTTTTTTTAACCGATGTAAATATCGATTCGGTATCTAAGGGTTGCAAAGTTCTCAGGTCAAGAACGTCAGCTTT
Organism: Flavobacterium salilacus subsp. salilacus; assembly: GCF_004634195.1. Lineage (GTDB taxonomy): Bacteria > Bacteroidota > Bacteroidia > Flavobacteriales > Flavobacteriaceae > Flavobacterium > Flavobacterium salilacus. The sequence goes on along the minus strand of NZ_SKBP01000003.1, from coordinate 272,846 downwards.
AATATCAGGGTGCTTGTCTAATGTTTCTAATGCCCAATGCACACCCGCACCAAACGATATCACAGTTACCTCATCGCCTTCTCTCAACAAACCGGCTTTACCAAACGGTAATGTATAATAATCCTTCGGCACATCCTGATACATACTGCGGTACAGTGCCTTATGCTCAAAAAACATTACAGGGTTTGGGTCGTTTATAGCTGTGGCAAGTAACCCTTTAGCATCATACGGGAAAGCAGGATATACCACTTTAAGCCCCGGAGTTTTTGTAAACCAAGCCTCATTCGTCTGCGAGTGGAAAGGTCCTGCCTGTACCCCTGCCCCGCAAGGCATACGCACTACCACATCGGCATTTTCCTGCCAACGGTAGTGTACTTTGGCTAAGTAGTTTACTATCGGGTTAAAACCTGTAGAAACAAAGTCGGCAAACTGCATTTCGATAACCGACTTATAACCATTTATCGATAAGCCCATTCCTGCCGACACTATAGCCGACTCGCATATTGGTGTATTGCGCACACGCTCTTTACCAAACGCTTTTACAAAGCCATCGGTAATTTTAAACGCTCCGCCATACTCGGCAATGTCCTGCCCCATTATCACAAGGTTGTCATGGCGTTCCATACTCTGCTTCAAGCCCTGCGAAATAGCATCAATCATCCTTACATTTTCCGCTGCCTCTTTCGGAGCAATTTCTTCAAATGTGTAAGGTTTATATACATCGTTCAGCTCCTCATCCAAATTGGCTTCAATAGCAGGCTCGTCAGAGGCTTTTTTATAGTTCTCGTCAATCTCTTTTTTCAGTTCCGCTCTCAGGGTTTCGTCATATTCGTCCGTTAGCACACCTTCGGCTTTCAGGTAGTTTCTGTAGTTATCTACAGGATCTTTCTCAGCCCACATATCCATAAGCTCCTGCGGAACGTATTTTGTACCGCTCGCCTCCTCATGCCCGCGCATACGGAAAGTTTTAAACTCCAGCAGCACAGGGCGCGGATTTTCGCGCATGGAAGCTACCAAATCAGTAAGTTGTGTATAAACCTCCAGTATGTTGTTCCCATCTATAATATGGCTTTCCATACCATAGCCAATACCTTTATCGGCAAGGTTTTCGCAGCGGTACTGCTCGTTGGTAGGTGTGCTTAGCCCATAGCCATTATTCTCGATTACAAACAGTACAGGAAGTTCCCACACCGCAGCAATATTCAATGCTTCGTGAAAATCGCCTTCGCTCGTTGCACCTTCACCGGTAAATACCGCCGTTACCTTTCCGTTTTTACGGAGTTTATTGGCAAGTGCAATACCATCGGCAACCCCAAGCTGCGGGCCAAGGTGTGATATCATCCCTATAATTTTAAACTCCTGTGTACCAAAATGGAAAGAACGGTCGCGCCCTTTAGTAAAACCATTAGCTTTACCCTGCCATTGCGAGAACAAGCGATATAACGGAATATCACGCCCTGTAAACACCCCTAAGTTACGGTGCATAGGCAGTATATATTCGTCTTTATCGAGTACGGCGGTAAGCCCTACCGAGATAGCCTCTTGACCTATTCCGCTAAACCATTTGGAAACTTTACCCTGACGAATAAGAATAAGCATCTTCTCCTCTATCAGGCGGGGTTTTATTAATTTCTTATATAAATCGAGTAATTGTTCGTTGGTTAGTTGTTTTCTGTCGAAATTCATATTGATTTTTGAATAATCTTTAATAGACCAAATGTAATAAAATAACAGAATTGTGCGAGGGTGTTATAGAAATTTATTTAAACAAAAAAATCCCGTCAGTTGACGGGATTTTAAAAAGTATTTTATTTACTAATTCTTAATCAGTTTATACTCAATTGAACCTTTATCTGTTTGTACGTTTAGTATATAAATACCTGAACTTAAACTTTCGGTATTGATATTTTCAAAGTCTTGACTCTGTTGTATCAACTGGCTTCCCTGTAAGTTATATACAGTTACTTCTTCAAGCTGAACTCCTGATTTTGTTTCTATATAAAGTATGTCATTTACAGGGTTAGGGTATATAGATACTTGGTCTATAGAAAATAATTCTGTTTTAGCTGTACAATCTTCTGCTAAGCTATCATATAAAATAACCCATCCTAATTCATTAATCAAATAATCTCTTGTTTCTACATCACAATATTCTAGTCCTGCACAACCTGGTGCTTTATTTTCTAATCCTAACTCTTTAAATCGATTTAGTAAAGCATCATAATTCGCAATACTTAAATCACTATTACTTATGAAATGTTCCAAATCAACATCATTGTTAAAACTCCAAGTAGAAATGTCTTGATTGAAACTTGAAGTTTGTCCCAATTCAACAGCTAATATAATACGCATGTTAGTTACATTAGATACATCCCAATTATCTAAAGGCTGATTAAACGAAGATGCATTATTAAAAAGACCTTCCATATTGGTTACATTAGATACGTTCCAATTGTTTAATGATTGATTGAAAGAAATTGCAGACCAAAACATCCAACTCATATTAGTAACACTAGAAACATCCCAACTATTTAAAGATTGATTGAAAGAAATCGCATTATCAAACATATCTGACATATTAACTACATTAGATACATCCCAAGAATCTAAAGCTTGGTTAAAAAGGTCTGTGCCAGAAAACATCCCAGCCATATGTGTAACATTAGATACATCCCAATTATCCAATGGTTTATTAAAAGAATCTGCTCTACTAAACATGAAACTCATATTCAATACATTAGACACATTCCAACTATTTAAAGGCTGGTTAAATAATGTTGCTCCTGAAAACATACCATCCATACCTACTACATTTGAAACATCCCAATTACTCAAGGATTGATTAAAAGAACTTGCGTATAGAAACATAAAAGCCATGTTAGTAACATTAGACACATCCCAATTATCCAAAGGTTGATTAAGAGAACTACAATTCGAGAACATATTTGACATGTTTTCCACATTATTTAAATCAGGTACATCTGTAGCCTCTATAATTAGATTAGAGCAGCCTGCAAAAGCTGCTTCCATATTTGTCCATTCAATATCTCCCCATTGTTCTATTGTTAATAACTTGGTAGCATTAACTACATCATCATTATCAATAAATCTTATTCTACTAAAATTCCCTGATATTGTTATAGTATATATCCCTGAATTAGCATATGTATGAGAAACTGATCCCGATTGCCCTGTTAAAACCGTACCATCTCCAAAATCTATAGTATAGCTATCAGGTACATCATCATCTTCAATTATTGGGACAATTATAGTATCTCCACTAAACACCTCCCAAGTAGTAATAAAAGGAGCTTGTGCGTTGATAAAATAAGTTATAAAACAAAAAATAAATAATAAGTAATTCTTTTTCATAATAAATGAATGGGTTATATAAAACGAAATGCAAAAATACATTTTTATAATAATGCTTTAAACCTAAAAAATAAATTTAATATAATTAAATTGTTACTATAACGAAAAACAACATAGCAGTAACTATATTAAGAACAAGTAAACATTATTGTTAACAACTTCAATTCCTTTATCCAAAAAAATATCCTTATGTTTGTATTTACAAGGCTTTACGCCTTATTAAGTTATTAACAATTTTTCACAGCTATGCAAAACATTCCAAGTGTAGATCTGCGTGATTTCCTTTCGGGTGACCCGGAACGCAAACAAAAATTTGTAAATGAAATCGGTAAAGCCTATGAAGATATAGGATTTGTAGCATTAAAAGGGCATTTTCTTGATGACCAACTGGTAGATGACCTTTACTCAGAGGTTAAAAACTTTTTCAATCTGCCTGTAGCAGTTAAAGAACAGTATGAAATTCCCGGTATTGGCGGACAACGTGGTTATGTATCTTTTGGTAAAGAACATGCCAAAGGACGCAAAGAGGGCGACCTTAAAGAGTTTTGGCATTTTGGGCAGTACCTGCCGGAGGGGTCTAAATATGCAGCGGAATATCCTGAGAATGTAGAAGTAAAAGAACTACCTAAATTTAATGAAGTAGGTAAAGAAGCCTACCAAATGCTCGAAAAAACAGGCGTTTATGTACTGCGTGCTTTAGCACTATACTTGGGGCTGGATGAATTTTATTTTGACAACTATGTAGCCGAAGGCAATAGCATCCTTCGCCCGATACACTACCCCCCTATTACCGAAGAACCTAAAAACGCGGTACGTGCTGCTGCTCACGGCGATATAAACCTTATTACCCTGCTGATGGGCGCACAAGGACGAGGGCTACAAGTACAAAACCATAAAGGTGAATGGATTGATGCCATAGCGCAGCCCGATGAGCTGGTTATTAACGTAGGCGATATGCTGAGCCGACATACCAATAATAAGCTGAAAAGCACGATACACCAGGTAGTAAACCCGCCGAGGGAATTGTGGGGTACTTCGCGCTACTCGATACCTTTCTTTATGCATCCTGTAAGCGAAATGAAACTAAATTGTTTAGAAAACTGTATTGACGAAGAGAACCCTAAGCTGTATGATGATATTACGGCGGGCGAATTCCTTCATGAACGCTTGGTCGATTTGGGGTTAATCAAAAAATAATAATTAACTTTATAGCTTTAAAAAGGCATTGGGTTTATACAGCCTGATGCTTTTTTATTTTTATAAGTATATAACAAAGGAACGCAGATAACACGGATTAAACAGATTTACACGCAAAATTTTCAGTAATGCTAAGAAAAAAATTCGTGCAAATCTGCCTGATCCGCTTCATCCGCGTTCTGATAACAAAATAGTATAATTATGGGAAAGAAAATAAATAGTCTGGAAGACCTTGGCGGATTTGTGTTTTCCACCAATAAAGACTTTGAATATGACAATAACGATGAACAGCAGGAAACCCTGCCCAACAACGAGCAGAAGCTCGAAGCCCACCTTGATAAAAAAAATCGGGGCGGTAAGATTGCAACAATAATAAAAGGTTTTGAGGGTACGGATGATGACCTTAAAGCGCTTGCCAAACAACTTAAAACCCTTTGTGGTGTAGGCGGTTCTGCAAAAGACAATGAAATTATCATACAAGGTAACTTTCGAGATAAAATAATGGATTACTTAACTAAAGAAGGGTATAAAGTAAAACGCGTAGGCAGCTAATACCCTGCTTAACAACATACCGGCTATGAAAATACAGGAATCGGAACTTATATTAAACCCTGACGGAAGTGTTTACCACCTTAACCTAAAGCCCGAAAATATTGCTGAAAATATCATTTTTGTAGGCGACCAAGACAGGGTTGAGAAAATAACACAACATTTCGACAGTATCGAATTCAGCACTCAAAAAAGAGAGTTTAAAACCCAAACAGGCAGTTATAAGGGTAAAAGAATAACCGTACTCTCTACCGGCATAGGTCCTGATAATATTGATATTGTTATGAACGAGTTGGATGCACTGGTAAACATCGACCTGAATACCAGACAGCCTAAAAAAGAGCTTACATCGCTTACTATCATAAGGGTTGGTACTTCCGGCTCACTACAGGCAGATATACCTGTAGATAGCTTCGTAATGTCGCAATACGGGTTGGGTATCGATAATATGCTGCGCTTTTATAATATCGATACTGTTTCGGAAACAGATATTGAAGATGCATTTATAAGCCATACTGATTGGGACTTACGAAAAGGCAGACCTTATGTAATAAAGGGTAGCGAAAAACTAATCCCGTTTTTTGACAGTAAAAAAATATATAAAGGGCTAACAGCTACCGCAGGCGGGTTTTATGGAGCGCAGGGCAGAATTTTGCGCCTTGACATCCAAGATAGAGAACTCAACAGTAAAATGGATAACTTTAACTTTAACGGTAACCGAATTACGAACTTGGAGATGGAAACGGCTGCCATATATGGGCTTTCGGCTTTACTGGGGCATAATGCCCTTTCATTAAACGCTATTATAGCCAACAGAGCAACAGGTAATTTTAGTAAAGATCCCTATGCGGTTGTAAACAATCTTATTACCTATACGCTCGAACAAATTGCCAAAATGTAAACTGAATGAAAACTATAAAAATAGCAGGAGTACCCGAACATTTTAACCTCCCGTGGCATTTATGCCTTGAAGAAGGAGCATTTAAAGCTAAAAATATAGATGCACAATGGATAGATGTGCCCGAAGGTACAGGCAAACTATGCCAAATGCTTCGCAGTAATGAAACCGATATTGCGGTAATACTTACCGAAGGCATTATAAAGGATATTGCAGCGGGTAACGACAGCAAAATTGTACAGGTATATGTACAATCGCCCTTAATATGGGGCATACACGTAGCAGCAGGTTCTGACTATAAAACAGTAAGCGATTTACAAGAGGGTAGGATTGCGATAAGCAGATACGGGTCAGGTTCGCACTTAATGGCTATTGTAAACGCCAAGAATGAAAGCTGGGATATTGATAAACTGGATTTTGAAGTTATAAATACACTGGAGGGTGCTATAGAAGCACTTACCGAAGGGAAGGCAGATTATTTTATGTGGGAACGCTTTATGACAAAGCCTATAGTTGATAAAGGCATCTTCAGGCGTGTGGGCGACTGCCCTACCCCATGGCCGTGTTTTGTAATTGCGGTACGTAATGAAGTTTTGGAAAATGACAACGAAGCTATTGGAACGGTTTTAGATATAATAAATACCGCCACTAAAGAGTTTAAACACATACCGGATATAGACAGTATTTTAGCCACACGATATAATCAGAAAATTGAAGATATACGCGAATGGCTTACATTAACAGAATGGTCACAGCAAAAGTTAGGTAAAACTATATTTGAAAAAGTACAAAACCAGTTGAGCGAACTGAATATTATTACACAAAAAACTACATTCGAAACAGCAACAAAGTAAAATAACAGTTTTGCAGGTATATAAAAATGATAAAACCGGACACCATTACTTTTAAAAAAATAAAAGAAAAGCTTAGTGTAAAGAAGCCCTGGGATTCCATTATCATTTTTGCACTCAATATTCTTATTGCTATTCCTGTTTTTATCATTCTCCATCAAAACTTAATTGACCCTGAGTGGCCTTTTCATATTGACAGGATACTTATATTTATTGCACTGGTTGTGGTAATACAAGTAACTTTAAGGCTCTTAAAAACAGTTATTATTATATGTATATTCCTTTATCTGATAGCACTTATATACGGAACGCTTTTTGGAAAATATGGCTTTAAAGCCGTATTTGAAGATTATCAGGCTATGATATATACCATGTCCGAAGACCCCAACCCTCAAGATATAATTATCTCTAAACTGTTGCCTTTCCCTAATAAATCAGAGATTATCGATGCTGTAGAATATGACAATCCCAAAGTTCGCAATTTTGCTCTTTCGGCTACTACCAATTTTTTTAAAGAAGTAAAAGGATATCATGAACAGCGAAAAATGATTCAGTGTTTTGCCGTGTTTAAAGCAATAAGAGACAAATGGAATTATGTAAACGACCCGAAAGGGCGTGAATATATAGCACATGCAACCGAGTCTTTACAGCACTTTTCGGGCGATTGCGATGACCATGCCATTCTAATGTCGGCATGTATAAGAGCCATAGGCGGCACACCAAGAATCATTCACACAGGAGGGCATTTATACCCCGAAATGCTGGTAGGAAACAAAGCCGACCTTGAGATGGCTAACTACCTTATAAAAGAAGTTCTTTTTAGGGATGAAAGTAAAGGTAAAGAAATTCATTACCATATAGACGAGCGCGGACAGGTATGGCTCAATCTGGATTATACAGCCAGATATCCCGGAGGTCCTTTTATGTCAGAGGAAATTTTAGGAGCATTAACTTTCAATTAGAATTTTATAATTTAAGGTTATCAGATTTAATCTAAATCGCTAATAATCTAAAAATCCTGCAATCCAAAGCACTACCACTCTATTGTTTTTTTACCTTTTGCATTAAGAAATTCGTTAGCCTTACTAAAATGCTTATTACCAAACCAATGTCTTTTATTGGCACTTAACGGTGAGGGGTGTCCGGACTCTAAAACATCATGCTTACTCCTATCCACCTTAGCACCTTTCTTTTTGGCATAACCACCCCAAAGCATAAAAACAATATCTTTCTTTTCATCAGATATTTTTTGGATAACAGCATCCGTAAAGGTTTCCCATCCTTTGCCCTGATGGCTTCCTGCCAGCCCCTGCCTCACAGTAAGCGTAGCATTAAGCAGCAGCACCCCTTGATCTGCCCATCGCTCTAAATTACCTGATTCGGGTACAGGTTTTCCTAAATCCTCCTGTATTTCCCTGAAAATATTTACTAATGAAGGAGGTTTGGGTATGCCATCATTTACCGAAAAACACAAACCATTTGCCTGATTGGGACCGTGATACGGGTCTTGCCCTATTATAACTACTTCTACTTTATCAAAAGGGCAATGGTCGAAAGCGGCAAAAATACGGTTACCTTTGGGGTAACACACAGTTTCGGCATACTCTTTCTTTACAAAGTCAATAAGGTTCTCAAAATAAGGTTTTTCAAACTCGTCTTTAAGTATCTCCTTCCACGAAGGGTGTATCGTAACATTCATAATAGTCAGGTTTACTGCAAATATAATTTTTACAACCATTTCTACCGATAAAGCTATCTTAAACTTTACTGCCAAATGTGCAGTCAGCATAAATATGTAGTATTTTTGCATAAAATTTGCTTACAATTACCGCATGATCAGCATTACAGAAAAGACATTAAAAGATTTAGAATTTAACACTGTACTCGAAACGGTTTCGGCAGGTTGTACTACCGAACCCGGTAAAGAAAAAGCACTTTTAATAGTTCCTCATAAAAACAGGGAGTTATTAATGCAGTCGTTACTACAAACATCAGAGTACGTTTCGTCATTTGATAATAACAATGCGTTACCGAATCATGGTTTTGAGCCCATAAGCAACGAAATAAAATTCTTGGCTATAGAGGACAGTTACCTTGAAGCCGGAGCATTCCGAAAAATTGCTACGCTGTCAGATACAACTAACACGCTCATAAAATTTCTTGAAAAATTTGAAGAATACTACCCAACCCTTTACCAACGTGCCATACAGGTAGAATATACCAAAGAAATTGTAAAAAGCATTGAAAAGGCAGTAGATAAATATGGTGAGATAAAAGATGATGCTTCGCCGGAGTTGCAAGTTATCCGTAGGGGTATGAATGAGGTAAAAGGCAAGATAAACCAAAGCTTTGCAGCGGCATTAACCCATTATAACGGTTTAGGCTACCTTGATGATATACGCGAAAGCGTGGTAGAAAACCGCAGAGTGCTTGCCGTACTGGCTATGTATCGCCGCAAAGTGAAAGGCTCTATACTGGGCGGTTCTAAAACGGGCAGTATTACTTATATAGAACCCGAAGCCACATTACGTTATTCGCGTGAGTTGAGTAATTATGAGTATGAAGAGAAAGAAGAGATAAAGAAAATATTAAAACAACTTAGTGATATCATACGCCCTTATGTACCTCTGCTGAAAGACTATCAGGAATTCCTTACGGATATTGATGTAGTTTCGGGCAAAGCAAAATATGCAAGGCGCATTAACGGGTTATTGCCAACTATAACGAACGAAAAAAGGTTGTTTTTCCGAGATGCCTTCCACCCTATTCTTTACCTGAATAATAAACGAAAGCAAGAACCTACCTACCCCCAGACTATTGAACTGACACAGGAAAACAGGATTATTGTAATATCCGGCCCTAATGCGGGAGGTAAAAGCATTACCTTGAAAACCATTGGCTTATTGCAACTCATGCTGCAATGTGGTTTACTGATACCGGTACATGAGCGCAGCGAAACATTTTTGTTTGACCGCATTATGACGGATATTGGCGATAATCAGTCGATAGAAAATCATTTGAGTACGTATAGCTACCGCCTTAAAAACATGAATTACTTTTTGAAAAAGTGTAATGATAAAACCCTTTTTCTTATTGATGAATTCGGTACAGGGTCAGATCCTGAACTGGGTGGCGCACTGGCTGAGACATTTTTGGAAGAGTTTTATCACAGGGAGGCTTTCGGTATTATTACCACACATTACAGCAACCTAAAGATGCTGGCTAACGAATTGCCTTTTGCAACTAATGCCAACATGCTTTTTGACGAAAAATCGCTCGAACCTATGTATAAATTAATACTTGGGCAAGCGGGTAGCTCATTCACCTTTGAAGTAGCTCAGAAAAATGGTATCCCTTATGGGCTTATAAACAGAGCTAAGAAAAAAATAGAGAAAGGTAAAGTGCGTTTTGATAAAACCATTGCCACGCTGCAAAAAGAGCGTTCTAAGCTGGAAAAAACATCGCAAACGCTGAAAGAAGAAGAAAGCAAAGCACGTGAGGAAGGTAAAAAGATGGAAAGCATTAACACCAAAATACAGCAAAAACTGGAAAGCTATCAGGAGTTGTATGATGCTAACCAACGCCTTATTTATATTGGGCAGAAGCTTGACGATATAAGCGAAAAATATTTTAATAATAAAAATAAGAAAGAGCTTATAGGTGAGTTCCTGAAAATAGTGGAGATTGAAAATTCCAAACGCAAAAAGCTCACACCTAAAGAACAAAAGGTAAAAGAAGTACAGCAAAAACAAATAGTTGCCGAGGTAAAAGAAAAAGTGGAGGTTATACGACAAGTAAAAAAAGAAAAGAAACTCAAAGAAAAACCTGTTGAAAAACCCAAAGCTATATTAAAAATAGGCGACAGGGTGCGCATGATAGATGGCAAAGCAGTAGGAACGCTTGATGCTATAGAACGTAATAAAGCTACCGTAAATTATGGTATTTTTACCTCTAAAGTAGCTATTGAATCTCTGGAACTTGTAGAAGCTGTTAAGAAATAATCGGGATTTATGGAATTAGCAAACGTACCGAAGGATAAGAAAATAATACTGTTTGATGGTGTATGCAACCTTTGCGACAGCACTGTGCAGTATTTAATAAAAAGGGATAATAAAGATGTATTTCGGTTTGTAGCGTTACAATCAGAAATCGGGAAACAAATTATTGAACATATTGGTATAGATACTACTGAAACGGACTCTATAATTTTGTATGAACCCGGAAAAGTTTATTATTATAAAGCGGAAGCGGCTATAAAAATAGCCTCTGCATTAGGAGGAATATACAAACTAATGAATATCTTCAACATATTACCTAAAGGCTTGAACAATAAAGTATATGATTATGTAGCGAAAAATCGCTACAAATGGTATGGTAAAAAAGAGGAATGCATGATACCCACCCCTGAGATGAAAGCTAAATTTTTATAATCATAAGTAAAAAAAATAAGCCCCGCTAATAGCGGGGCTTATAAATTATATGTAAACTTAATACTTAGTTTTTAACAATTTTCTTAGATACAGTACCTTTATCAGAAGCGATGTTCATGATATAAAGTCCTGAAGCAAGATCAGAAACGTTGATTTGAGCTTCAGTAGCACCATCAAATTTTACTGATTTTACTGTACGACCGTTAAGATCTACAATCTGAACGTTGTTTAATAAAGCGTTATCAGCATTTGTAATGTTGATTACATCATTAGCAGGGTTAGGATATACTGCAAAGTTAGAGGTAGCAACTTGAGGAATGTCTAAAGTAGTACCTGTAATAGTAACAGTCTCTAAAATAAGTGAAGCTGCTGCTGCAGTTGCTGCAGAATTGTTGTGGAAACCAAAGTAGTATATACCAGACGCTGTTGGAGTATAAGTAACAGTTCTCTCTACATAAGTAGCTCCTACTGTCTCATTAATTGTTTCTACAACAGATCCTTGTGCATCACTTGAAGGAGCATCACCTATAGTTACATCTAAAGAAGCAGTAACTGTATTAGTTCCACTTGCTAATCTTGTAAAGAATGTTAATGTTACTTCTTGATCAGCTTCAAGACTTAATGCTCTTGAAAACATCCAAGCATCTGATGCAGCTGTAGTACTTGTGTTTGAGAATAAAAATCCTCCACTTGCTTCATGAGATATTTGTGCGTTTTGTGCAGCATCAGTGCTACGAATCCATCCTGTACCTAATGTAAAACCAGCAAGACCTGCTGCATCAAAACCATTAGCATATGGAGTTCCTGCATATGATGCTACTGCAAGATATAGAGGGAAAGGACCTACCCATGCTCCTTGAGAAGCACCACAGTTAGACCTTAAGTAAACAGCTAAAGGATCATTACTACTAGGTGAAAGGTCTGTAAGATCTACAGAGTTTGTGTCAGTAGAGAAAGCTGTACCTGCTCCAGTTCCTGGAGTAAAACCAACTGTACCTACTTCTACATCATAATTAGCAGGAGCGCCTATAGCAGCATCCCAAGTTAAAGAAGCTGAATTAAGCGCAATATTTGTAAAATCACCTATAGAAAGGTCATTTGGGCTTAAACAGTCGTTAGCTTCAAGAGCAATCTCGAAATCGAAACCTGTTGATACCCAGTTATTATCCCATGCGATATAATATGTAACACCCGCTTCTACAGGAACTGTAAGTGTAGTTCTGAAATTTTGAACTGCCTGCGAAGGATCAACATCATCAGAACCGTTATAGCACTGCAATGCATCACAAGTACCTGTAAATACAGATAGTCTTGTATCTGTAGAAGCTATTGGGTTAGCCTCTATATCGGTGGTAATAGTAAGTAAACCGTTAGCACTTGGTGTATAGCTATACCAGTTAGCCATTAAAGGACCTGGAGTTTGTTGTTGGTTTTGAGTACCACCCCAACAGCTATTTCCGTATGTACCTGTAATTGCAGCCGAAGTATAAGTACCGTCTGCCGTAATTGCAATTGCAGAAGCGCAATCAGCCTGTGCGTTTGCCGTGAATAAGGAACCTAAAATTAAAGCTCCCGTAAGTAAATGTTTTTTCATGGTAATAGTTTTTAATTTTTCCCAAAAATAGTAAAAAAAAAAACTGTTACAATTTTTATTATGTTAATATCAATAAAAAAACAGACCTAATAGGTCTATTTTTTACGATATCATAAAAAAAAGTTAATTCTTAACTATCTTTTTTATAAGGTTTCCTTTGTCAGAAGATACCCTCATTATGTAAATACCAGATGCAAGATTAGCTATATTAACCTGTAAATCAATTACATTATTTACACTTTCTGACTTAACTACACGTCCATTATAATCCATAATTTCATAACCGTTTATAAAAGTGTTATCAGGACTACTAATGTTCACAATTTCGTCTGCCGGATTAGGATATACTGAAAATGATGAAGAAATTACATTATTAGCATCAAGTGTAGTACTTATAATAACATTATCTATGTTATAAGAGGTTGCCCAATCATCATAAAGGAAACCTAATACATTTACAACTGTGCCTTCATAAGCATTAATTGTAGTTATGGCAACATCATTAATGTAATAGTCAATAGTGCCCGACTCATTAAAGCGTGTCCTTACATTATACCATGTATCTGCTGTAAAAGTTCCCAACTCTACATACTCATAATCTCCGGCATCATCATATCCGCTTACTGCATATATACCGCCATCATAATTAAAGATAACCGAAGAAACTGCTGTTAAATCTTCGGAAGCAGTATCATAATAAAAGTTGTATAAATAAAGGTTAGTCCCATTAGCCGTATCAAGACCGTCAACATACACATCCTGTGTTATTTCGTAGGTAGCACCGTCAATAGTATATAGTGGACTAAAAACTCCATATAAATCTTCTTCGGGTTGTGAATTAGTGCTGACTAATTTTAAAGAGTAATCGCCATTAATCGAATAGTCATCTGATATTATGGCATTGGCTGATGGTGTATCGCCATACAAACTCCAATTGTTCTGACCGCTAATAGCTCCTAATGTAAAACCTTCTGATGTTTCGAAGGAGGTTGTTTGGGCATTTAATGAAAATATGGAGGTCAATAAAGTCACTCCAAGTAGTAAATGTTTCTTCATGGTAATAGTTTAAAATAGTTTTTTCAATATTATAAAAAAACACAACTACTACATTTCAATAACTTTAATTATTGACGGACGGCATGATATACACTATCGTTAATTAAAAACTATCGACCGTTATGGTCAAAATTCAGCAAAAAACAGCTCTTTTATTGTTTATTCAGGCGTGCCATAAGGTAAAAATCGGCAATTACCAGTGCTGCCATCGCTTCAACTATAGGTACTGCCCTAGGTACAACGCAGGCATCGTGCCTGCCTCTGCCCTGCATTTCTACTATTTTTCCATCTTTATTTATAGTCTGCTGGCTTTGCATCAAGGTGGCTACCGGTTTAAAAGCAACTCTAAAGTAAATATCCATACCATTGCTTATACCGCCTTGAATACCTCCTGATAAATTAGTTTTGGTAGTACCGTTTTCATTAAACAGGTCGTTATGCTCACTTCCCTTCATTTTAGCACCACAAAACCCGCTGCCATACTCAAAACCTTTTACGGCATTGATAGAAAGCATGGCTTTACCCAACTCGGCATGTAGTTTATCAAAAACAGGTTCGCCCAGCCCCATCGGTACATTTTGCAATATACAGGTAATAGTACCGCCAACAGTATCGCCTTGTTTTTTTACTTCCTTAATATAGGCTTCCATTTTTTCGGCAGTTTCCTTATCAGGGCATCGCACTGCATTACTCTCTGTCAAGTCAAAATCTAATGCCTGATAGGGTTTATCAATAAAAATTTCTCCAACGGATGATACAAAGGCATTTATTGTAATTTGTGGTAACAGTTGCTTTGCTATAGCTCCGCCCACTACCCTGCTCACTGTTTCGCGTGCCGAACTTCGTCCGCCCCCCCTGTAATCTCTTATGCCATACTTCTGTTCATATACATAATCGGCATGCGAAGGGCGGTAAACATCTTTTATATGCGAGTAATCGGCGCTTTTCTGGTTTTCATTCGGTATGATAAAACCTATTGGCGTGCCGGTGGTTTTACCCTCAAACAGTCCTGAAAGAAATTGTACTTTGTCCGATTCTTTACGCTGGGTTACAATAGCCGACTGTCCGGGCTTACGCCTGTCCAGTTCTTTTTGCACTGCTTCCATATCAATGGTAATACCTGCCGGGCAACCATCAATAATACCGCCCATAGCCGTTCCGTGCGATTCGCCAAATGTTGTAACTTTAAATAGATTGCCAAATGTATTACCTGCCATGAAATTTATTTTTTTGAAGTTACACAAAGGTATACGTTAATAAGGTATTTATAAAACAAGGTGCAAACATTGCTAATTATATTAGCAAACCCATTAACATCTGAAGAAAATCGAAGTTTTATCCAAGAATTATGATTTTATAAACAAAAATATCTATCTAAATACATATTTTTGGAAATTATCACATCTCTTTATGCATATAGAAGACAACACCGAGGACAGGAAAGAGCTGTACCACTACCAAAAGGAAGACATAGATGCCATTTTTGAAAAGTTTGAGGGGCGCCCTGATAACTATCACCTGTTGTACCAGCTACCCACCGGTGGAGGCAAGACAGTTATATTCTCTGAAATAGCCCGACGATATATAGAAAAATATAAGCGAAAAGTACTGGTACTTACGCACCGTATAGAACTTAGTAAGCAAACATCGCAAATGCTGAAAGGCTTTGGTGTGAAAAATAAGGTAATAGACAGTAATATTAAAGACCTGCCCGACCATGACGATTACTCATGTTATGTAGCTATGGTGGAAACACTGAATAACCGTTTGAAAGACAAAAAGTTTCGTATGGATTATGTAGGGCTTGTTATTGTAGATGAAGCACATTATAATTCTTTCCGTAAGTTATTTTCTTATTTTAAAGATTCTTTTTTTCTCGGAGTTACCGCAACACCTTTAAGCTCTAATATTGATTTGCCTATGTATGAAACCTACAATGAGCTTATTGTGGGCGAACCCATACAGGCATTAATCAAAAAAGGATATCTTGCCAAAGCCATAATGTATGGCTATGATGTTGAGCTAACATCGCTAAAGCTGGGCATTAACGGAGATTATACCGTAAGCTCTTCAGATGAGCTATACTCGCGCTCCATCATGCAGGATTTATTACTGCAATCCTATGAAAACAGGGCTAAGGGAAAAAAAACATTGATATTCAATAACGGTATCAATACCTCATTGTATGTATATGAGACGTTTAAGGCAGCAGGCTATACTATAAAGCACTTGGATAATAAAACTCCTGAAGACGAACGAAAAAAAATACTGACATGGTTTAAAAACACTCCCGATGCCATTGTTACATCTGTATCTATATTAACTACCGGTTTTGATGAGCCTACGGTAGAGACCATAATACTAAACAGGGCAACGCGCTCATTAACCCTGTACTTCCAGATGATAGGGCGCGGATCGCGAAAACTGCCCAACAAAGATACCTTTACAGTTATTGATTTAGGTAATAATGCACAGCGTTTCGGGCTATGGAGCGATCCTGTGGACTGGCATTATATTTTTAAACATCCTGAACAATTTTTAGAGAATATACGCACTGATTCTGATATAGAGAGCCATCATGTATATGTAATGCCTGATGAACTGCGAAATAAGTTTAAAAACACGCCAAATATTGATTTCGATATAGAAGAACAATATACTATTATGGTAACCGACAGAAAACTAAAGCCAAAAACGGTAATAGAAAAATCGATACGCCAACATGCAATAATGTGTATTGAAAATACAGAAAGTATTCCCGAAGCCAGAAAACTGGCTAAAGAGCTGGAGTATGATATAGAATATCGTGTAAAACAGTATGCAAAGCTACTGGCAAAAACCACTAAAAACTACAGGCAGTGGCTTATGGATGATTATAAGCACCGCCTGAATTTAATAATAGGTAAGTTATACTATGACCATTATTCTGAAGAGGGAAAGAATTCTGCATTAAAAAGCTCTAACTAATCGTTGTTATTTTTTTCGGAGGTCTTACCATTCCGAATATCGCGTGCCTTCCCCCTTTAAGATTCATCACGCTTTTTTTGTATCAGTGCATCAAAATTATTATTAGTTACAAAACCCTTTTACGCATTGCAGCACAAAGTCGGCAAAGTCAGATTTTTTGATTCTGCTTTCAGATTTAGATAATATCGAGTGTTGTATTACAACAATACTAAAGGCTATGCTTCTGCTCTTCTGGATGTCACGATTGGGGCTAAACAGTTTTCAGGAATGTTAAAAGCGTCAACTAAAGGTACTGCATCCTGCCTGATTTCCCAACATAGCTGGCTTACAGCCTTTCGGATGGCTTTTGTTTTAACACCTTCCATATAATTTTGTTCTAAATACCAGGCTTTGTTTTTTTCTAATGTATGTAGTGCAAAAAGATTATAAAGCCTTGTTAATACTTCTTTCAAAGGTTCATCGTCGCAGGCATCTATCTGAATTATGAACTGTTCTAAAAACACGCGCTCTAAATAAGCTTCTGCAAGATTTAACATATGTGGGTGCATTACATTTGCAGCATCAAAAGTATCTAAACCATCATCTATTAATTTCTTAAACCGACGTGCGGCAGAACTTACTAATTCTTTTTCCCTGTATTGAAAAGCATGCAAATGGAAATTTCTGTCTTTTAAATGTCCTTCGTCAGTATTACGGGTAGCAAAAGGATTTTTTTCGGTAATAGTAGTTTTTGCCTGTTCCAGTACATAATTAAAAATAGTGCCCAGATTCATTTCTCCAAACTCTTTCCTGAACTCTCCCAACCGATTTTTTGAAACCAACTGCATCAATACAGTATTATCACCTTCAAAGGTGGTATATATCTCCGTATCATTTTTAAGGGCATCTATTCTATTTTCAGATATATAGCCTTTACCTCCACAGGCTTCGCGGCATTCCTGCAAGGCATCGCGCGTATTCCAGGTTACGTAAGCCTTCATACCGGCTGCCAATGCCTCTATTTCCTGCATTTCTTCGGGCAAACGGTTTATAAAACGCTGGGTAAGGTATTGCAACCCGAAATGTAATGCATACGATTTGGCAAGATGGGGTATAAGCCTTAGCTGGTGCATTCTGTAATTAAGTACGGGTACTTCATTCCCTCCTTTAGGACCAAACTGCCTGCGATTATCTCCGTATTTAATAGCTATAGTTAAGCCTGTTTTAGTAGCCGCCAAAGCAGATCTTGGTATGCCGATTCGTCCGCCAACCAGTGTGCCCAACATGGTAAAAAACCTGCGGTTGTCACTGGGTATAGGACTTTCAAACTCGCCATCCTCATTTACACTTGCAAAACGGTCAAGCATATCTTCTTTCGGGATAACTACGTTATCAAAATATATAATACCGTTATCTACACCATTAAGCCCCATTTTGTGCCCGCAATCTTCAATAGTAACACCTTCTACTATTGTTTTATCTTTTTGGCGTATGGGTACTACAAAAGCATTTACACCATAATCCTTACCATCTATAATAAGTTTTGCGAATACAGTAGCCATTTCGCCATGGTTTGCAGCATTTCCTATATACTCTTTTCGGTCATATTTTTCAGGGGTATGTATTGTAAAGGTTTTATCTTTATGACTATAGGTTGCTGTTGTATTTATACCTTTTACGTTAGACCCATGATGGGTTTCGGTCATGGCAAAGCATCCCGGCAATTGCAGCGTGCCGATATCTTTCAGGTATTTTTCATAATGTTTTTCGGTACCCAGAGAGAGTATGCTCATGCCCCAAAGCCCAAACTGTACCCCAAATTTAATAACAAGGCTAAGATCATGATAACTAAGCGTTTCCATAATGGTAAAATAGCTCTCTACATCATCCTTACCGCCTTGTGCTTTTGGGTAAGCATACGCCCCTAAACCTTTGTTTGCAAGTATTTGAGACCATTGCAACACTTTTTCCCTGAAAGCCATTATATCAGAAGTGTCTCCAAAAGCAAATTCGGGACTGCTGATAATTTGTTTAACCTCATTTATAATACCAGCCTGATGCCCATCCAAAAATGCAGTCATTTTAGCGATATTAAAACTCTCTATGGTTTTATGGTTGTGGGTAATAGTATCGCGATTTTTTTGGAATCCTGAGATTACTTCGCGGCTCATTATACCAAGATCGGCTTCCAGCCTGGTAAAAACAGGGGTAATTTTTTCAATATCCTCAATCGTAAAAGCTGTCCGTTCGGCATTAGCTATCAGTATGCCTAACGCTGTTAAGTTTACAGGTTTGGGAGTTTCCTGTACCGCTTTATCTATTGTTTCTCTCCATCGGAATAACTCCGAGCGCACGGGTGGGGATTGTGCATCAATTTTTGATTTAAGAAAATCTTTTTCGGCTTTGGTAAGCCATTTTTGATTGTTGATAAAACTATCTAAGGTTTTAAACTCTTGTTTAGTAAGTATATCATCTTCCCAAACTACATAAAATACAGGTAACAGTATGCTTAGTTTAGGATTGTTTATAAATGTAATAGACATTGTTTATTTTTATTTTAAAAATAAGCAATTCCTTACAGTTAGGATTTAAAAAAAAGTTAATATCGTTTATCCGAGTAAATTATTAATCACGGCATATTGCAACAGCATTATAGTTTTGGCATCCTTAATCTCGCCGTTTTCTATCATTGCCATAGCTTCTTTAAAGGGCATTTCCAATACTTCTATATTTTCCTGTTCATGTTCCGATCCGCCTCCTTCGCCTGTTTTCATGGTATCGGAATAGGCTGCCACAAAAAAGTATAGTATCTCTGTAACCGAGCCGGGCGACATATATACTTCCATTATCTTTTTTACTTCGGCAAGGGTATAACCGGTTTCTTCCTCTACTTCTATTTTTATGCGCTCCTCCGGGTGTTTGTCGTCCAGCATTCCTGCACAGGCTTCAATCATAAGCCCGTTGGTATTACCGTTAAACCATGTGGGTATGCGCAGTTGTCGGGTTAGTACTACCGTTTGTTTTTCTTTGTTATAAAGCAAAATTACGGCACCGTTTCCTCGGTCATACACTTCGCGCTCCTGCACTTGTACAGAGCCGTCTTTAAGGCGATATTCGTATTTTACTTTATTGAGTTTTCCCCAGTTGTCTGATAATAATTCTGTCGAAATTATTTTCACATTACCCTTAGCGTCCTGCATGTTTTTTAATTGTATAAGAGGTTATGGTTAGCGTATTTCTTTTTCCATTATATAATCTTCCATCAGGTAGCCGCTACCTATATCAATATCTTCTGTTCCTGTTTTTATAAATCCTTTTTTATTATAGAAATGGAAAGCAACATTAAAACGGTTTACATTTAGCGTTATTATACTATTACCGTTATTTCGAGCTTCGCGTTCTATAGCTCCGAGCAACAGGCTACCCACACCTTTACCCTGGGTTTGTGGCAACACATACAACTTATGTATTTTGGTCACGCCCGGTTTATAATTAATTTCATAGGATGCAAAACCGCAATAATAAGTTTCATCTTTAATTAATAAATACTGATGCCCTTTTATTTCAAGTTGTTCTGTTATTGATTTTGGGCTGTACATCATGCTAAACATATACTCCAGTTGTGCTGCTGAGAGTATATCGCGATAGGTAGACTCCCATACCTGCCCGGCAAGTTTGTTTATAAGAGCAACATCTTTTAACGAGGCTTTAACAATTTCCATATTCTTGTTTTTGGCTGAAAACCCTTGTATTTATTAGTATTACAAGCGAGGATAAAGATAATAAAAAAATACTGGCACAGTAATTGAATATTACATATCAAACAACAAAAACTTGACACAGGGCATTAAAATTACACGATTATGAGAACGAGAATAAACTATATTGCCTTATTTGCTTTACTGTTAGTAAATCAAATTTTTGCACAGAATGTTACTACTGTGACGGCAAACAGTTATGATATTAGCGACAATCTCGATTTAAGAGCTGTAGCTTCTATCTTTGGTGAATCGAGAGATTTGGAAGACTTTGAAAGAAGGCTTAACGACCCGAATATACAAATATCTAACCTTGACCTTAATAATGATAACAGAGTAGATTATTTGAGGGTTATTGAAGTAGCCGAAAATAACACACACCTTATTATCTTACAGTCTGTTTTAGGCATAAATACCTTTCAGGATGTAGCTACTATTGAGGTAGAGAGAGACAGGTATAACAATGTACAGGTACAGGTAGTGGGCGATGTATATATGTACGGTCCTAATTATATTTATGAGCCTGTATATGTATCACGACCTTTTATATTTGATGTGTTTTGGGTAAGCAGTTACCGCCCTTACTACTCACCTTGGTATTGGGGTTACTACCCTACTTATTACAGTTATTGGAATCCGTACCCGGTGTATCGATACAGAAATAATATACATGTACACATTAACACACGAAATACCTATACCTATGTAAATACCCGAAACAGCAGCCGAGCCGTTGCTCTGCACAACTCAAGGAGAGCAAATGCTTACGAAAGACAGCACCCCAACAACTCTTTTACCAGCAGAACTAATTTAAACAACAGGTATGCACTGGAACAAAACAGAAATACATACCGCACGGGCGGAAGGAATACCAGTAGTTCTTCAAGAGGTTCAAGCTCCTATAGTAATTCGTCAAGATCAAATTCGCGTCCTGCAACCAGCAACACTGTAAGAAACACTAATATAAACAGAAGCAGTGTAAGAAATACTGATACTAATTCGCGAAATTCATCTTCATTATCAAGATCAAATTCAACTTCAAGAGATAGTAATTTATCAAGGGAGTCCGGACAAAGTACAAGAAGCTCCTCTCCTGCAAGAACCAGCTCTGCTCCTACCCGTACAAGCACACCTGCAAGTACAACAAGGTCGAGTTCAGGTTCAAGCACAAGAAGCAGTAGCCCGTCTCAAAATAGCAGTAGGCCATCATCTTCACCAACAAGAACAAATACTCCATCAAGTTCAAGAACAAGAGGTTAATAATTATATATTCAAAAAAAAAAAGCACCGCTATTGCAGTGCTTTCTTTTTTGAATATTCTTTACGTTATACTACACGCTTACTGTTTATGGCTTCCAGCCATTCCTCTCTGTTACAAACGCTACATTTAGCATTTGTAGGCTCTAAATGCTGCACATTAGCACAAAAGGTACAAGCATATATACCTGATTTGGGTATGTTTTTGTTTTTTAAATCAAATAACTGCGGTCGGATAGGTAAACCATATTTAACATCGGCATCTTCATAAAAAAAAACACTTATATCGCCGCTGGTTTCAATATAAGCATTACTTACCTGTCCTAAATGATCTACAGATTTGAGGCGTAACTCAGCAAAAAACTCATCTTGTGCCAAGTCTTCCTTTTCAAAATTTTGTAAAGAAAATTTCCCTTCTTCTATAATGATTTGTACTTTCCCCTCTATAAAGTTTTCAAATCGTTTGCTTTTTCCCAGCAGCCACGTTACCAGCCTGTAAAAAGCAAGTACCGCCACAAAAACAGTTATAGCAGGTATAATGCCGACATTTTTCATAAAACATTGGGTCGCCTGCGGCAGAACCTAAAGAGATTATAATTACTACCTCGAATACCGAAAGTTGTTTTACACCTCTTTTACCAGCAAACTTAAGGGTAAGCAATACTGTAGTGAACATAATAAATGTCCTGAAAATAACCTCAAATAAAAATGATACAGGCAAGTTGTTAAACAGCAATCGCTTCCATTCAAAAATTTCATCCATCATTTTAAAATTTGTTATACTAAAAGTACTGCAAACCCATACATACTTAACAAACATTAGCACAACTTTAGTACAGCATTATAACATATTGGGGTTTGTAATGGGTAATTTTGATAGCATAAAATAATTACTAACTATAAAAAACTTGAATATTATGAGCAAAAGAGTAGCAATTTTAGCAACACACGGGTTTGAAGAAAGCGAATTAAAATCGCCAAAAGAAGCAATCGAAAAACAGGGCTGGACAGCACATATAGTAAGCCCGGAGGGCGGCAGCATCAAATCGTGGGCAGAAAAAGACTGGGGTAAACTTTATACTGTAGATAAAACCTTGGACGAAGTTTCGGCTTCTGATTATCATGCCCTTGTAATTCCCGGAGGTGTAATTAACCCCGACCTTTTGAGAAGAGATAAAAAAGCTGTAAGCTTTGTAAAAAGTTTTTTTGAACAGAAAAAACCTGTAGCGGCGATATGTCACGGACCTCAAATATTAATTGATGCCGAAGTTGTAGAAGGCAGAGAACTCACCTCTTTCTTCTCGATCAGAAAAGACCTTGAAAATGCAGGAGCAAAATGGGTAGATAAAGAAGTGGTGGTAGATAACGGATTTGTTACCAGCCGAAGCCCGGAAGACCTGGATGCTTTTAACAGTAAAATGATAGAAGAAATAAAAGAGGGTAAACACGAGTTGCAACAAGCATAGTTAAATTTATCATTTTTTAACTCACAGTAAAGCTTTTATACATTGTGTATAAAAGCTTTCTTGGTTATATTTAGCATTTAAAATCAATATCATGAAATTCAAATCATTATTCTGCATCACACTTTTAACTATGGCATTACAAACCAACGCGCAGCTAAAAGCTGTGAGCTATAAAGACGGCAATCAGAAACTTAACGGTTATGCCATTGCTCCCGAAAAACAAACACCCGAAACACCGGGCGTGCTGATACTCCCTGCATGGAAAGGTATAAACGACCACTCCAAAAGGGTGGCACAACAGCTTGCCGATTTGGGCTATTATGCCTTTATAGCCGATATATACGGCGAAGGCAACTATCCAAAAAATACTCAGGAAGCGGGCGAACGTGCAGGATATTATAAAAATAACCCGGAACAATATCAAAAAAGGATAAGCCTTGCTATGGGCGAGCTTATAAAATATGGCGCAAGTGCCGAAAATATTGTGGTAATAGGCTATTGTTTTGGCGGTACGGGTGCTCTTGAGGCGGTAAGGGCACAAATGGCGGTAAAAGGAGTAGTATCTTTTCATGGCGGGCTGGGTAAAAACCCTGCGCGTGAAAACAAGAAAATAAAATCGAAAGTTTTAATACTGAATGGCGCAGATGACCCTTATGTTTCGCAAAAGGATATAGAAGCTTTTCAGAAAGAAATGCGCGACGGTAATGCCGACTGGCAAATGATATATTACAGCAATGCCGTGCATGCCTTTACAGAGGAAGAAGCCGGTACCGATAACAGTAAAGGAGCTGCTTATAACGATGTAGCCAACAGGAGGAGCTGGGAACACTTTTTATTGTTTTTGGAAGAAACTTTTAATGAATAATCTTGTATAACAATTCAACTAAACAACCATGAAAATTATTTCTTTCCTTGTTACCCTGCTTGTATGTATTATAACCCAAAACTCTTTTAGTCAGGAAACTGTAAAGGATAGTGCCTATGTAGCCGATTATGAGCAACTAAAAGCACTATATATAAAAATGCTGGATACGGATTCTTATCAAGAAAGTTCGAAACTTATGAAATCATTTTTTCAAAAAATGAATAAAAAGGATAAGACGGTACTTATACATCCTGATGATTATATAAACTGGGTGAAAGATAATATAGAGCAAACCGATTTTAAAAGTTTTACAGAAGCCGAATTTGAATGGGACATCATAAAGCTATTACAGAAAAAATCTATTGAAGAAAACCAGGGATATTATGATTTTCTGAAGATAGCCATAAGTAAACACGGTGCTCCCATATCGTCGGATGTATTGATGAGCGTTAGAAGGGAAAACCCTGAAAAATTTGGGCTTCCTGTCGAGTTTAAAAGGCAACTGAAAAAAGATTAGGAAATAAATTTTATTACTATCAAAAAAAATATGCCGGAGTTTATCTCCGGCTTTTTTATTTGAATTAAATCGCTATTTTTATAATCAAATCGTCAAGCCTTGCCTGTATGGGAAAACATTATTTACGCGAAGATAAAACCTGCGAAAATTGCGGGCATATCGTAGAAATTGCTTACTGTTCTAACTGCGGACAGAAAAATACCGAAACCCGGCAATCTTTTGGGCACTTGATTACCCATTTTATTGAAGATCTTGTACATTATGACAGCGCTTTTTGGAAAACCATAAAGTACCTGCTGTTTAATCCTGCAAAACTTACAAAGGCTTACCTGTCGGGCAAACGGCAAACCTATGTAGCTCCTGTAAAACTTTATATTTTTGTCAGTTTTATTACGTTTTTTATTATAGCTGTGCTACCCGGTGTTGAAGAAACTCCTGTGCATGATGCACAACATACCGAAGCTAATATTGAGGATACTAATGAAATTAAAAAAGCTATAGAATTACCTAATGGTGAAGAAATAAACTCTGTTGAAGAATTAGACTCTATACAAACCGGTCCTGTGGCGCAGCGAATGCACTGGATTGAATATAGTGTAATAAAAGCAGTAGCAATGTTTGTTAATAACGAAGTTGACTATGAGGATTTTGCCGAATCTTTCATTCACAATTTACCCAAAGTACTCTTTATCTATATGCCGATATTTGCTTTTTGGCTGTGGCTGTTTCATGGCAAAAAACGATGGTATTTTTTCGATCATGGTATTTACACACTTCATTATTTTTCGTTTCTGCTGCTTTCATTTTTAACCGCTTCATTAATTGCTACCGTTGTGGGGCTTATGGGAGTGGGGTCTGATACCTATTATTCCACATATATCATACTGATTTTTATAACGTTTTTATATGCTGTTTTTTATTTTTTCCGTTCGCACAGAAGAATGTATGGCGAATCCCGACTGGTATCGAGGTTAAAATCGATAATATTGTTCTTGATTAATTCAATATTTATACTAATTTTATTAGTTATCACAATGTTCTATACTATATTGCATCTTCATTAAAAATAACGTCAATGAAAAAATTGCTCCTTTTCCCTCTGTCATTATTTGTACTCGCTTGCGGTAGTGCGCAACAAGCTAAGCAAAATGATTACTCAAGAGCCAATGTTAACAAATACATGAACACGATTACTGCTGCCGACCTGAAAAAACACTTATATATTGTAGCCTCAGATGAAATGGAAGGGCGTGACACAGGCACTCCGGGACAAAAAAAAGCCGGTAAATACTTAATAAGCCAGTATGAAGCAAATGATATATCCTTCCCTACAGGGGCGGATAGCTTTTATCAAACAGTACCTTCGGAATTTATGGCAAGACCTTTCAGCCCAAAGCTGAATGATTCTGAAAATATTTGGGCATTTATAAAGGGTACGGAAAAACCTGATGAAATATTGGTAATATCGGCACACTATGACCACGTGGGCATGAAAAACGGGCAGGTATATAATGGCGCTGATGATGACGGGTCGGGTACCGTGGCACTGTTAGAAATTGCACAGGCTTTTATGGCTGCCAAAAAAGACGGTTACGCTCCTAAACGCTCTATACTTTTCCTGCACGTTACGGGCGAAGAACACGGGCTGCACGGCTCGCGCTATTATAGCGAAAATCCTTTATTCCCGATAGAAAACACTATTGCCGATCTTAATATTGATATGATTGGACGCAGGGATAACGAGCATACTGCTAATGGCAATTATGTATATATTATTGGCTCGGACAGGTTAAGTACCGATTTGCATACTATAAATGAAACTGCGAACAAGAAATATACTAACCTGGAGCTTGATTATACGTATAACGACAGGAACGACCCTAATCAGTTTTACTTCAGGTCAGATCATTATAATTTTGCAAAAAAAGGTATTCCTATTATTTTTTATTTTAACGGTGTCCATGCTGATTATCATAAACCTACAGATACACCGGACAAGATTGAGTATGATATTTTGGCAAAACGTGCGCAACTTGCTTTTGTTACGGCTTGGGAACTTGCCAATCGTGAAAACCGCCCGGTGGTAGATAAAGACGGTAAATAGTAATACTTATTAAAAATATATCAAAAAAAACTCCGAATTATCGGAGTTTTTTTACTTTTTTGGAGAAGTTATTAGATACAAACAGTATCATTTTGTTTTTTTTTTTCTTCGGGAAAAAATCCCAGTTAATTATTATTCCTGTTATACATATTATCATCAGTACTATGAGCAACGATATATAAATTACATCATTAAAAGTATATATATCAGAAACCCCTTCTAAAAAGAAATAGAGTGATACAAAAAAAACTGATATGGATAATAGTAGCGAAAATAGTTTCATAGCCTTTTACTTTTGTTAGTTAACAATAAGCATTTTTTATAGCAAAAGGGGGAGGTTTAAAAATTGTTATTTTAAAATACACACCTATTATTACATAGTTACCTCGCAATGTAACTTCACACTCATAGTCATACTTAACAAATGTAAAAAAAATTTAAGTATAAAAACGGTTAATAACTGTTTTTTTATTAGACATTGATATGCTAAATTTACGGAAAAGCTATTAAAGTATCTATTATACGGGGCTTTCTACTGCTTTTATTTATGTTTTAAGGTATCAATAGTAATTTTCATGGCTGCAATAGTTTGCTGTTGCGCTTCAATGGTTTTCAGCAAAGCATCTTTTTCCGCTCCATATACAGGGGTTTCAGGTTCGTTTACCTTAACAGGGTTACCCCCTGCACCTGTATATCCTTTATATTTTATATACAAATCTTCGTTTATAAATTCGTCAATAGTAAGGTTAAATTCATCGCATATTTTTTGTATTATTTCTATTTTAGGGTACGAAATTCCCCTGATATAAGTACCTACAACGCTCTTTTTAAGCCCAAACTTAGCGCCAAATTCGTCTTGTGACAAAAAATTATTTTCGCACAAATATTTGATATTTAATCCAATATAGTTTTTCATCTCAAAATTAATAATATATTTGTATATAAATAATTGTTTTAACAATTTAATTTCGTAGCTTTATCTTTATAAATATAAAGAAATTTATTGCAAAAATATAATTTATGACAGTAAGTGATTTATTAAAAGAGAGAAACAAAAAAATTTTAGAGCGCTATCATCAACTAAAACAACTAAAAATGAAAAGCAATGATGCTAAAAAAATTATCAGTACTGAGTTTAATAACCTTTCTTTATCTACGATTGATCAGGTTATATATAATAAGAAATATTCTAATAGTCCATTTTCTAAAAAATAAATACCTATAGGGATACAAAATCGTTTTTTAATATAAGTTGGATGGATTGATAAGGCTTCGATTTATATCGGGGCTTTATTTTTTATGAGCAAAATTTAACATATGGGTTGTTATTTTTAGAATAGTCTCTAACAAAAAGTTAAATAAAACTTGTGTTTACAAACTTTAAGATAACCTTAATACAGTAAGCTTATCACAATAGCTAACTTAGTAATGTGATAAAAAAATAACTGTTTACACAAACCCATTTTATTAATAATCTAAACAAATAACATTATGAGCAATACAAAAGTAATAGTAGGCGTTGCAGCCGGAGTTGCAGCCTTAGCAATAGTAGGAATACTGTTAAAAAGAAAGGGACATCTTGACGGACTGTCGGAAAAAGTAGATGATTTAACCCATAGTCTTAAGGATCGTTTTAAAAACATAAAAGAATCCGCTAAAAACAAGTTTGATGAAGTAGCACAAAAAGGTGACGATATAGCCAATAAAACCCAAAAAGCTATTGATGCGCAAGCTTAATAGACCGTAAAAAAGATGCTATTTTAAGAAGCCTTTTCTTTAAAGAAAAGGCTTCTTTTTTTTAACTTTATACAAAATACGGAAGCATGAAAAAATATTTATACATAACAGCAATCGCCTCACTGCTCATTTTTAGCTGCAAATCGCAAAGTAAACCCGATAATACAAAGGAAATTGTAAAATCTGAAAATGCAGCAATAGCAGGCGACACGGTGCGTATAGCCAATGAAGAATTGGAATATGAAGTTATAATAATAGATCCGGGCTTTACAGGATGGCTGGCAACAAGGGCACGCCAAAGAGGGTATTACAGCCAGGCATATCTGGAAGTAAAAAACCAGCAATGGGTTGCCCAATGGAATACAAGAGCTATGAATCCGCAGCAATATGGGAATCTTTACTTAATGCAAATAGACTACAGACCGCAAATTGATTATGGCTACGAAGTAAACTTCCTACTTTACAATTACCTTGTATATTTTCAGCAAACCAACGGGCAAAAGCTGGGAGGTGTTGTACCGCAATATTAAAACAGGTATATTTGCCGTCAGGCTTTTATTATGGAAAAATTAAAAAAACGTTGGGGCATAACAAGCAATTTTCAGCTTGTAGTAATCTTTATAGTGTTTGCTGTTACAGGGTCAACATCCGCCTATTTGTCTAAACCCGTACTAACATGGATGGGCGTTACTAAAGAAACCCTGCCACTATACTTTTACATCCCGCTGTATTTAATACTCATCTTCCCTATATATCAGGTATTACTTGTATTTTTTGGCTTTATTTCGGGGCAGTTCCGTTTCTTTTGGACTTTCGAAAAACGAATGCTGAAAATGGTAGGGCTCGGCTTTCTCTTCAAAAAATAAAAAAGCCCCGCTTGGCAGGGCTTTCAATTATTATTCTTTAAGTTTCGATTTATAATTCTTTTTCAGCTTTTCCAGTTTGGGTGTTATTACCGCTTGGCAATAAGGCTGATTTTCATTTTGTGCATAATAGTCCTGATGATAATCTTCGGCAGGATAAAAAGTTGTAGCCTTAGATACCTTAGTCACTATTTTTTTATCAAATATATTTTGCCCGGTAAGCAGTTTAATAAAGTTTTCGGCAGTCGTTTTCTGGGCTTCAGTAGTATAAAATATTTCACTCCTGTACTGTGTGCCCACATCTGCACCCTGCCTGTTCAGCGTAGTTGGGTCGTGCGTAGCAAAAAATATTTCCAGTAAATCCTCATACGCCACCTCATCCGGATTAAAGGTTATTTTAATGGCTTCGGCATGACCGGTATAACCACTGCAAACCTCTTTATAAGTCGGGTTCTCGGTTTTTCCGCCTATGTAACCCGATACTACTTTCTCTACCCCTTTCAAATCTATAAAAAAAGCTTCGGTGCACCAAAAGCACCCTCCTGCAAAAATGGCTGTTTCTGTTTTTGTGTTATCCATGTTATTTGTTTTTTCTTTTGCTTCGGTTACATTCTCATTGCTTGTCATTGGGCTTTTTCCCTTCGACTGGCACGAAAATGAAACCATAGCCAATACTATTGCTATTGCCTTATTCATAAGTTTTCCAAAATTAATGATTAGTACGCTGTGCAAAGTATACTTAACGAAACTTTACAAATATCATATACGAAATATTGTGCCAAAAAAGATGTATTCTTTTTTAAAATGTTTGTTTCTTTGTGAAAACTGCACGAATGATACAGGCACAAAATATACACAAATACTATGGCGACCTCCATGTGTTAAAAGGAGTAAGCCTGCATATTAAAAAAAGTGAAATAGTTTCGATAGTAGGAGCTTCGGGAGCAGGTAAAACTACCCTGCTGCAATTACTGGGCACACTTGACAAGCCTACTAAAGAAAATGGCACCTCGTTAGTAATAAACAACGAGGACATACTAAACATGAAGGACAAAGCATTGTCTCGCTTTCGCAACCTGCAACTGGGTTTTATATTTCAGTTTCACCAGTTATTACCTGAATTTTCGGCGCTTGAAAATGTTTGTATTCCCGGCTTTATTGCCGACAGACCTAAAAAAGAAGTGGAAGCCGAAGCTAAAAGGTTATTGGACTATTTAGGGTTATCGCACCGCATAGACCACAAACCGGGAGAACTTTCGGGGGGCGAACAGCAACGGGTGGCGGTAGCAAGAGCCTTAATTAATAACCCTGCCGTAATTTTTGCCGATGAACCTTCGGGTAACCTCGATACGGCTTCTGCCGAAAACCTGCACAAACTGTTTTTTAAACTGCGCGACGAAATGGGGCAAACTTTTGTTATTGTTACCCATAACGAAGAACTTGCTAATATGGCTGACCGAAAACTGATAATGAGCGACGGGCAAATAGTACAGCATGTATGATACTGATACTGGCATATTGGCTGTTTTTGTTTTTCCTGATACTGCCTTTTGGCGTAGTACTGCAAAAGGGAATTAAGCTAAAAACAACGCGTGCTTGTATTACAGTACTATTGGGGCTGCTGTTTCTCACAGTAAGTTTTACGATAACTGCTCTTTTTGTTCCGCTTGGGGCTAATAGTTTTTTATGTTATATTTTTTTGAGTGTTTTGCTCTATTTCTTTTACCGAAAAGAGTTAAACGAAATACTAAGCACATTTTATAAAGACTTACAAAGCCTTACACTGTTTCATAAGTCAATAATCATTTTACTGCTTTTGGGTGCAGCTTTAAAAAGCGCACAACTCCCTTTTGTTATTGATAACGAAAGCTACTACATCCAAACCATAAAATGGATAAACCAATACGGACTGGTAAAGGGCTTGGGCAACCTCCATATTTACCTGGCACAAACATCGCCCTGGCATATACTGCATGCAGGTTTAAACCTGAATTTTTTAGGCATTACGTTTAACGACCTCAACGGATTCCTATTCATCATCTGTATGCTATACTGCATTACAGAGAGTAAAAACAAAGACGGTTGGTTCAGTCTGCTGCCTGTATTTTCAACAGTGTACTTCCTCTTCCTCGACGCCCCCTCGCCTGACCTGCCTGTTTTGATAATTATCCCTGTTATACTCTATTTGTACACCGAAAAAAAATCTGAGGATGATTTTAAGGTCAGCTTGCTGCTGCTCGCATTTATAGCTTTTATAAAAGTTACCATTGCACCGTTGGCGCTGCTATTCCTGTTTAAACTATCTACTCAAAAAAAACGATTCTTCTTTATAAAAACAGCAGTTGTTTTCGCAGTAATATGGATGGTAAAGAATACTATCGTTTCGGGCTATCCGTTATATCCTTTTACAAATATAGCTGCTGATAACGACTGGGTTGTACCTCAAGCTATAACAGACAGCATGGGCGCAATAGCCCATAAAGATGTATATGGTGTAGGCACAGATGCCCCTTTTATACAAAAGATAGCAAGCTGGTTACAGATGGAGGGAATTAAAGGAATATTGAATAAACTAATCGTGATTTTATTTTTATTACTACCAAATTTCAGGATAATACGCCGTAATAAAAGCTATCGCGCTGTATATATAGTATTCTTAGTACATTTCGTTATTTTATTATTTACTTCGCCACAGTATCGATTTTTCCTGCCGGAAATGATATTCTTCCTGCTGTTTATCGGCAATGAAATAATGAGCTATGTACAGTCGAGGGTTTTCAATAAAATAGTTATGCTTGGCGGGGCATTGGCTGCTTTTGTCCTGTTTTTCAATTTCAGTTTTATCTCCATTACTCCAAATAAATTTCATCAGTCGCGATCAGGATTTCAATTATCACAGCTTTATCGCCCTGAGCCTGTTACCCGCTATCCTGAAATGAAATTCATTCAAAAACAAATGGGAAACCTTGAGTATTACTCTCCTGAAACCAATTTCTTTATTTTTGGTACTGCCGATGGTTCGTTACCCTGCATTAATGAAGCACAGATTAATTATTTTGAGCGAAAAACAGGATACATTCCACAATTAAGAGGAGAGTCATTAGAAGATGGCTTTATTTCGGAAAAAACTTTAAGAGAATAATTTTTAGGGCTTTAGTATCTTTGCCTTTATGGAAATAACGCTGAATGCAACAGAGCTAAAAGACTTTCTTAACGAAAAAGTACTACTATACAATAAATCCGATTTTATAGAATCTGACCCGATACAAATACCGCATTTATTTACGCAAAAAAAGGATATAGAAATAGCGGGCTTTCTGGCTGCAACCATCGCTTGGGGTAATAGAAAAATGATTATTAACAACGCCCATAAAATGATGGAACTGATGGGCAACAGCCCCTACGACTTTGTGATGAACCACAAAGAACATCATTTGGAATCGCTTGAGGGCTTTGTACACCGCACGTTTAACGGTGCAGACTTTACCACTTTCATAAAAGCATTGCAAAACATCTACACCCAACACAACGGACTGGAAGCTGTTTTTGCTAAGAATATCGAAAACAACAGCCTGCAAAAAAGCATACACGAGTTTAAAAAAGTATTTTTTGAAATAGTACACCAGCCTCGTACACAAAAACACGTATCTGACCCGTTGAATGGTTCGGCAGCAAAACGTATTAATATGTTCCTGCGCTGGATGGTACGTAACGATACTACGGGTGTAGATTTGGGAATTTGGAAAAGCATCCCGCCCGCTGCCCTCTCCTGTCCGCTTGATATACATAGTGGTAACGTAGCGCGAAAACTGGGCATTCTTACCCGTAAGCAAAACGATGCCAAAGCCTTAGCGGAGCTGGACGCACAACTTCGCCTCATGGATGCCACCGACCCTGTAAAGTATGACTTTGCTTTATTCGGGTTGGGCGTGTTTGAGAAGTTTTAACAGCTATATTCCATTTTTACTATTAAATCGGCATATTAAATTAGCATTCGTAGAATTTTACTAAATTGCATCCTTTAATACCCGAAAATTTTACATGGACAATACTTCCGGTACTACCGATACTAAAAAATCAATAAGCCTTTTTCAGGCACTTATACCCGTTATTTTACTTGTTATCATTTTAGCCTATAATGTATATATCTACGGCGATGATGCCCTTAGTGGCTCTAACCAGTTTGTACTGCTTATAGGTGGTGCTATTGCTGCCATAGTGGGCTTTGCTAATAAAGTGCCCTATCATAAGATGCTCGAAAAGGTATCTAAAAATATAAAATCGACTGCGGGTGCTATATTAATATTACTACTCGTAGGTGCATTATCGGGTACTTGGCTGTTAAGCGGTATTATCCCTGCTATGATATATTATGGGCTGCAAATATTAAACCCTGATGTTTTCCTGCCCGCCTGTGTAGTAATATGCTCTATCATATCTATCGCTACAGGCAGTTCATGGACAACTTCGGCTACGGTAGGTATAGCCCTGATAGGTATTGGCAATGCTATGGGCATGAATTCCGGTATGGTAGCCGGTGCCGTAATATCAGGAGCTTATTTTGGCGATAAAATGTCACCGTTGTCTGATACTACCAACCTTGCCCCTGCTATGGCGGGTACTGATTTGTTTACGCACATACGCTATATGGCACTCACTACCGTGCCTACCTATGCCATAACACTGATACTTTTCATCATACTGGGGCTTACGCAAACTACATCGGGTACTGCCGATGCTCCGGAGACATTGCTTGCGATAAAGGAAAGCTTTAACATAAACGGATGGCTGTTTCTTGTTCCGGTTATTGTTATAGTACTCATTGTAAAGAAAACCGAACCGCTTATTGCCCTGATGCTGGGTACACTTTTAGGCGGATTGTTTGCCCTTATATTTCAGCCCGAACTTGTAGCAAAAATAGGCGGTGCTGATACATTAAACTTTGCTTCGGGCTATAAAGGCGTGATGAATGCCATAACAGTAGAAACTACCGTACCAACCGATAACGAAATGTTGAAAGACTTATTCACATCGGGCGGAATGCAAAAAATGATGGGTACTATATGGCTTATACTTTGTGCTATGGTATTTGGCGGTGTTATGGAGGCTATAGGTGCATTGCGAACCATTAGTGATGCATTGTTGAAAGTGGCTAAAGGTATCTTCGGACTTTTTGCCAGTACTGTAGCAAGTTGTGTAGTATTAAACGTTACAGCATCCGACCAGTACCTTGCTATTGTAGTACCGGGAAAAATGTTTGCCGATGCCTACAGAGAAAAAGGGCTTGCTCCCGAAAACCTGAGCCGTACACTGGAAGATTCGGGTACAGTAACCTCTGTACTTGTCCCTTGGAATACCTGCGGGGCTTACCAGTCAGGCGTATTAGGGGTTAGTACATTTGCCTACTTGCCTTATGCCTTCTTTAATATACTCAGCCCGATAATGACACTTATTTTTGCTGCCTTTAGCATCAAAATAAGAAGGCTGATAAAACAGTAATATTACACTATTGCAACAATATTGCATTTATTTAAATAATTATGCTTTACATACCATAATTATTAATAAATTTGCGGTTACAAATAATTTCCATGCAAGAAGAAAAATGTAACTGGTTTGCATCGTGGTTCGATACACCTTACTACCATATTTTATATAAAGATCGTGATTATACCGAAGCGCGAGCCTTTATGGACACGCTTACCAATTACCTGAACTTACCTGAAAATGCTAAAATACTCGACTTGGCATGTGGCAAAGGCAGGCACTCCATATATCTGAATGAGTTAGGGTATGATGTTACAGGGGCCGACCTCTCTGAAAACAGTATTGCAGCGGCTTCAAAATTCAGTAATGAAAAACTGCATTTTAAGGTACACGATATGCGTGAGCCATTTGAAGAAAAATTTGATGCCATATTTAACCTGTTTACCAGTTTTGGCTACTTCGAAAATGACGAAGATAACTTTACCACCCTAAAAGCAATACACAACAGCCTCAGCGAATATGGCTTTGCCGTAATTGATTTTATGAATGTGCATTATGTATTGAAAAATCTTGTCGCAGAACAAACAAAAACAGTAGAAGGTATCGAATTTCATATAAAAAAATACCTGAAAGACGACCATATCGTTAAAGAAATAAGTTTTGAACACCAAGGCAAAACTTTCAATTATACCGAAAGTGTAAAAGCATTAACGCTTGAAGATTTTGAAGCTATGATGGAAAAAGCGGGTATTGACCTGCTTGATGTTTTTGGCGATTATAAGCTGCATAAGTTTTATAAAAACGAGTCAGAACGTTTAATTATGATTTTTAAATAATGATGATATACATACTCCCGTTATTATCTGTTGTTTTGGGCTATGCAATAGCACTGATTTTAAAACCTACTAACCGTCAAAACCTTAAATTACTGCTTGCCTTTAGTGGCTCTTTTCTACTGTCGCTTACGGTAATGCACCTGTTGCCCGATGTGTACAAAAGTGTAATGATGGGACATGCGGAGCATGGGCATAACCATGCGCACGAACATGGTAATAACCCTATAGGGCTGTACATTATGGCCGGTATAATATTCCAAATTATACTGGAATATTTTTCTAAAGGTGCAGAACACGGGCATGTGCACGGGCAAGGGCACGAGCATAGCAACAGTATGCCCTGGCTGCTGTTCATCAGTTTATGTACCCATGCGTTACTGGAGGGTATGCCTGTAAGCCATCATCATGATTTGGCATGGGGCATAGCCATACACCACTTCCCTATCGCTATTATACTTACCGCCTTTTTTGTAAACTCAGGGCTAAATAAAACTATTATACTGCTGTTTATGATGGCATTCGCAGTAATGACACCTTTAGGAACATTATTATCAGGACAATTAGCATTTATAGGAAATTATTATACCGAAATTTCGGCTATTGTAGTAGGCATATTATTCCATATTTCATCTACAATCATTTTTGAGAGCAGCGAAGGGCATAAATTTAATATGGCAAAACTTTTAGCTATCATACTGGGGGTTATTATGGCATATTTTCTATAATTTTACGCTAAAGTAATTTCACTCATGGCTTTTACAAGAACTACAGAACAAAGCTCGAAATATGAACATTTAGAAAAAATGTCGGTAGCCGAATTGTTACGTAACATTAACACCGAAGATAAAACCGTTCCG
This sequence comes from Flavobacterium salilacus subsp. salilacus, assembly GCF_004634195.1. Lineage (GTDB taxonomy): Bacteria > Bacteroidota > Bacteroidia > Flavobacteriales > Flavobacteriaceae > Flavobacterium > Flavobacterium salilacus. The sequence continues at coordinate 236,206 of NZ_SKBP01000003.1, read as the reverse complement.
CTTGCCGTAGAAAAGGCGTTACCGCAAATAGAAAAGCTGACTGAAAAGGTAACTGCACAATTAAAACTGGGTGGCAGGCTTTTTTACATCGGCGCAGGCACAAGCGGGCGTTTGGGTATTGTAGATGCTTCGGAGTGCCCTCCTACTTTTGGCGTACCTTTCGACCTTGTTATTGGTATTATTGCCGGTGGCGATACGGCGATACGCAAAGCGGTAGAGTTTGCCGAAGATGATAGAGAACAAGCTTGGAAAGATCTTAGCAGTTATAACATAAATAGTAATGATATTGTTATTGGTATTGCTGCATCGGGTACAACGCCTTATGTTATAGGCGGACTGGAAATGTGTAACAAAAATGGCATTACTACAGGTTGCATTACCTGTAACAGCGGCAGCCCATTGGCAAAGGCAGCACAATATCCTGTAGAGGCAGTAACGGGTGCGGAGTTTGTAACAGGCAGTTCGCGCATGAAGGCGGGAACGGCGCAAAAACTGGTACTGAATATGATATCTACAACAGCAATGATACAACTCGGTCGCGTTAAAGGTAATAAAATGGTAGATATGCAGCTTAGTAACCATAAGTTGGTAAATCGTGGTATCAGGATGTTAATCGATGAATTGAACATCTCTGAAGAGGAAGCTACTGCCTTATTGAATGAACATAAAAATGTAAGAACCGCAATAGAACAGTATGGCAACAGATAAAAAAATATTGGTAAAAGGACTTAAATATATGGGCTGGGCACTTCCGTTATTCTTTATAGGTCCTTCCGTAATACACAGTTCTTTCAAAAACCAGGAGCATCCGCTATATATACCTGTACTGGGGTTGGGTATCATATTTTGCCTGTTGGCTATTTTTATGGTTGCCATAGGGTTAAAAACAATAATGAAAAGCCTTTTTGAAAATGAATCATAAATTTAATTATATACTTTTTTTCAGCATATTTCTTTTAGCCTCATGTTACAATCAGGAACGCAATTGTACTGATTTTAAAACGGGGAAATTTAAATTTGAGCACGAAATTGACGGCGAAAAAAAAGTTACGTATTTTGAGCGTAATGAAGAAATAGAGATTGAAACTTTTGAGGGTAAAACTGATACCGCTTCCATTCGCTGGATAAATGACTGCGAGTACATACTGGAAAAAATACATCCTAAAAATATGCAGGAACAGAAAGCCGTACACATGAAAATTTTAACCACAAACAATGATTCTTATACTTTTGAATTCTCTATTGTAGGCGACAGCAATAAACAAAAAGGAACCGTTACCAAAATAAACTAAACATAACTATGGAATTTTTAAGCAACCCCGATACATGGATAGCATTATTAACATTAACCTTTTTAGAAATTGTACTGGGTATAGACAATATCATTTTTATTTCTATTGTAACAGGAAAACTCCCTCCAGAAAACAGAAAACGTGCTACTAAAATAGGTTTATTCCTTGCTATGTTTATGCGTATAGGGCTGCTGTTTGGTATTACCCTGCTTATAGCCATGAAAAAGCCTTGGTTTAATGTTGACTGGGGGTGGTTCAGCGCCAGTTTTACCGGGCAAGCGGTCGTGCTCTTTTCAGGAGGTATATTCCTAATATACAAAAGCACAAAAGAAATTCATGAAAAAGTAGATCATAAAGGAGAAGAGGAAAAATCGTTAGGCAGTGCTGCCAAAAAATCATTTAGTAATGTTATTGTGCAAATACTGCTTATTGACCTTATCTTTTCTGTAGATTCTATCCTTACGGCTGTTGGTATGACTAACGGACTACCCGGAGCACTGTATATTATGATTACCGCCGTAGTAATATCAGTAGGTATTATGATGCTTTTTGCCGTACCTGTCGGCAACTTTGTAAATGCCAACCCATCGTTACAAATACTCGGACTCGCTTTTCTGATACTTATTGGCTTTATGCTTATTACAGAGAGTATGCACTTATCGGATGCACAGCTTGGAGGTCAGCATGTTGGGGCAGTACCAAAAGGCTACCTATACTTTGCGATTGCCTTTTCGCTTGCGGTAGAGTTTTTAAATATGAAAATGAGAAAGAAGAAATAATAGCAGTCAAGATACAATATTATAAAAAAGCAGCTTATTTAGCTGCTTTTTGTTTAATTATATTATTTATAGTTAAAATACCGTAAACCTTAATAATTGCTAATAAAAGTATATAAAAAGAGAAAGGAAATAAATATTTTATATTTTAAACAAGAGTTAATTATTTACTATAATTACCCTTAAAGCAAATAGAAACAATTTTGTTTAATTAATTTTGATATATGTTAAACAAAAAAATCAGTACAATGAAAAAACTTACTTTACCATTATTATTATTTTTATTCTCGTTAACACTACCAGTTTATGCCCAAACGGCAAGAGTGAAAGTGATTCACAATTCGCCGGATCTTGCGGCAGAAGAAGTTGACGTTTATCTTAACGGAGGTATTTTACTTGATAATTTTGCTTTCAGGACTGCTACACAATTTATAGATGCGCCTGCGGGAACACCCATAACACTTGTAGTAGCTCCCGGTACCAGTAGTTCTGCTGATGATGATTTATACACACTAACAACAACCCTTACGGCTAATGAAACTTACATTATAGTAGCAAACGGCATTGTTAGTACTACCGGCTATTCTCCGCTACAACCTTTTGAGCTAACCGTATTTAGCGGTGCAAGAGAAAATGCCTCTGAAACAGATGCAGTAGATATGCTGGTTATGCATGGTTCTCCTGACGCGCCTACAGTAGATGTTGTTGAAACAAGCGTGCCTGTTGGTACAATAATCAACGACATTTCATATCCTGAATTTGGAGATGAATACTTAGAGCTGATTCCGGGAGACTATACAATTGATATTACCGACGCTTCTGGTACTACTGTAGTAGCTTCATATTTAGCTCCTTTACAATCATTAGAACTTGAAGGGCAAGCTCTTACAGTGCTTGCAAGCGGTTTTCTTAACCCTGCAGCTAACAGTGACGGGCCTGCATTTGGCCTTTGGGCTGTTACGGGAGACGGCGAAGAACTTATTGAGCTGCCACTGGCTAACCAGACAGCAAGAGTAAAAGTAATACATAACGCTGCCGACCTGGCTGCACAGGAGGTAGATGTTTACCTTAACGGTGAAATACTTATAGATAATTTCGCTTTCAGGACAGCTACGCCATTTATTGATGCACCTGCAGGACAGGAAATATCAATAGACATAGCTCCGGGCGATAGTGAATCAGCAAGTGAATCACTCTATAACCTTACTACAACACTAGAAGCTGATGAAAGCTATATATTGATAGCTAATGGTATAATAAGCCAGGAAGGATATGAGCCTAATCAGGAGTTCGACCTTTATGTTTATGCCATGGCCAGAGAAGAAGCCAATGAAGATGGCAATACCGATATACTTGTATTTCATGGTGCTACCGATGCACCAACTGTAGATGTAGTAGCGCAAGGTGCAGGTACTATTGTGGATAATATAGCTTATGGTGATTTTAACGGATACCTTGAGCTTGCCACAGACGACTATGTGCTTGATGTAACAACTGCCGATGGTAATACGGTTGTAGCTTCTTACCAGGCACCGCTGGAGCTGTTAGAACTGGAAGGTGAAGCATTAACTGTACTTGCAAGTGGTTTCCTTAACCCCGGTGCAAACAGCGATGGGCCTGAATTTGGTTTGTGGGTTGTTACAGGAGATGGTGAAGAACTTATAGAGCTGCCGGCTGCTACGCTTAATAATACAAATTTTGAACGTAATGAATTAGTTATTTACCCTAATCCGGCATCATCAACAATAACAATAAATACTCCATTTGCTACGACTGTAAATTACAGTATTTATGATGTGTCAGGCAGAAATATAATAACTTCTTCTACAACAAATGATGTAGATGTATCCGGTCTTCAAAACGGAATGTATATGCTGCAACTGAATGCAAACGGAATACAATCACAACATAAAATTGTGATTAAAAAATAATAATTGTTTTTTTTAATGTGTGAGTGTTTTGGAACTGTCCTGAAAAAAAATCAGGACAGTTTTTTTTGATAATCGCTATGAAATTATGAAATATAAAAGGGGAGCTATGCTCCCCTTTTATATTTTTAAAGTAATAATAACAATTAGTCCAGGCTTAATGTTATCTGACCGTCTTCATCCGGTGCGCTTTTATCCTCTGTATCAGATATAGTATCTTCATCTTTTACCTCAATTTCTTCGGGTATTTCTTCCTCAGGGGCTTCAAACGGTAATGGTTCTAATAAATTTACCTGCCTTACCTTATCTGTCGTTATTTGATTACCCAATGCTTTTATACCTTTTACAGCAATAAAATCTTCAAGATCTACAGTAAGGGTATCTTTTTGTACACCTTTTATTTTAGGGAATACAATCTCGGCAACAGGTCGGTAATCTGTAGAAACTATTTCGAGTTGTGAGTTAGGATGCTCTGTAATAAATATTTCTTCTTTATTCTCATTTTCGATAAGAAAACGCTTCACATAGTAACGCTCCTTTTCGCCATCATAATATATTGCCGATATAGGCTTTTTAGGAATCCATTTTTCCAGTACTATCATACCATCCTCAAAATGTGTTGTAAGTTCAGGAATAATAGTCTTTACTTTACCTGACTGATTAATAATCAGTAACCTGTCATTAGGTCGGAACTCGCCTAACAATTCTCCTCTGCCTTCTACATTCAGGCGTTGCACGGTATCGTCAAACCAAATGCGTCTTGGCTTGAGTGTAGATATACCTTTTTCTTTCAATTCTATTTTCCTGATAGGATATTTTGTAACCGTATTTCCGCGCGAGGCGCGACCTTTTATACCTATGGCAGCGAAGTCAATTTCAAATTTCAATCTTTTAATACTGCCCACTTGGCGCAACAATATGGTTACCACCTCAGCTTCTCCGTTAGGATTATCAGAAAAATAAAGTACCTGAGAGCCTTTTGTGCCTATAGTTAAATCGTACAGTTTATCGCGGGTTACGCCTGTAACATTAAATCGTTTTACAAATGATGGTCCTGTCCTGCCATCGCGGTAAATCATATTGTATATAGTACGCTTATCGCTCTTATCAAAAATAGCCACATGAATGATGTCTTTTCCCACAAAGGTTTTAACATCCACTTTAGTTACCATCATACTGCCATCACGCAGGAAAACAATAACATCATCAATATCACTGCAATCAGCTACATATTCATCTTTCTTTAATCCGGTACCTACAAAGCCTTCCTCTCGGTTTACATATAGCTTGGTATTGCGCAGTACCACTTTTGTAGCCTCAATGTTATCAAAACTTCTCAACTCCGTTTTGCGTTCCCTGCCTTTACCGTATTTGTCTTTAAGGTTCTGAAAATAAGCAATGGCAAAATCAGTAAGATGCTCTAAATCATATTTTACCTTTTCTATATCGCCTTCCAGCGCTTCAATTTTTTGTTGTGCTTTGTCAATATCAAATTTAGAGATACGCTTAATGCGTATTTCTGTCAGCCTCACGATATCCTCTTCCGTTACCGCCCGTTTCAGGTGTTGCGTAAACGGTTTTAACCCTTCATCAATAGCTTTAATAACACCTTCCCATGTTTCTTCTTCCTCAATAAGGCGGTATATCCTATTTTCAATAAAAATACGCTCTAACGACTGGAAATGCCATTGTTCTTCCAGTTCATCAAGCTGAATTTCAAGTTCGCGTTTTAAAAGGTCAACCGTACGATGGGTCGATATTTTAAGCATATCATTTACCCCAATGAACAGCGGTTTATGGTTTTCGATAACACAGCCCAGTGGCGCAACTGAGGTTTCGCAAGCCGTAAAAGCATACAATGCATCTATCGACTTATCAGGCGAAACTCCAGGAGGCAGGTGTATTACTATCTCTACCTCAGCAGCAGTGTTATCTTCTATTTTCTTTATCTTGATTTTACCTTTTTCGTTAGCTTTTAAAATACTGTCTATAAGCGTAGTAGTATTAGTGCTGAAAGGTATTTGTGTTATGGCAAGTGTACTTTTATCTACCTGAGATATTCTGGCACGCACACGCACACGCCCACCGCGCATACCTTCGTTATATGCTGAAACATCGGCAATACCTGCCGTTGGGAAATCAGGAAAAAGTGTAAAAGGTTTGTTTTTTAATATTTTTATCGAAGCATCGATAAGCTCATTAAAGTTATGCGGAAGTACCTTAGTAGATAGTCCTACGGCAATACCCTCTGCTCCTTGTGCTAACAGCAACGGAAATTTTACGGGAAGATTTATGGGTTCGTTACGCCTGCCGTCATAAGACGATTGCCAAGGCGTAATTTTAGGGCTGTACAATACATCCAAAGCGAATTTAGATAATCGAGCCTCTATATAACGGGAAGCCGCAGCCCCATCGCCCGTAAGGATGTTACCCCAGTTACCCTGTGTGTCTATAAGCAGTTCTTTTTGCCCTATCTGTACCATTGCATCGCCAATACTGGCATCGCCATGCGGGTGGTACTGCATGGTGTGCCCTACTACGTTGGCAACTTTGTTGTAACGACCGTCGTCAAGCTCCTTGAGCGAGTGCATTATACGACGTTGCACGGGCTTAAAACCATCTTCAATGGCAGGCACGGCACGCTCTAAGATAACATAGGAAGCATAATCCAGAAACCAATCTTTATACATACCGGTTACCTTAGTAATAGTATCTTTCTGGTCAGGATCTTCCTGTTTGTCGTAAAAATGTTCTCCTTCTAAAGGTTCAAAATTATCTTCGCTCATGTATTGCCTTCAAATTCTTAATTTGAAAATTCTATGTTTTTTTAGATTCTTCACTTTGCCTCGCTCTGTTCAGAATGACAAAATGATTGTTTTACTTTTTATATAAAGCACTATTGTTCCAACACATCGAGTTCTACCTTCAAATTGTTTATAATAAACTCCTGTCTGTCGGGGGTATTTTTACCCATATAAAACTCCAGTAATGTTTGTATCGACGTGGCATTATCCAGCATCACAGGATCGAGCCTTATATCCTGCCCTATAAAGTGTTTAAACTCATCGGGCGATATCTCTCCCAATCCTTTAAATCGGGTTATCTCCGGTTTACCTGTAAGTTTTTCTATCGCTGCTCTACGTTCTTCTTCGCTATAGCAATATATCGTTTCTTTTTTGTTTCGTACGCGAAAAAGCGGTGTCTGCAAAATGTATAAATGCCCCTCTTTAATCAGTTCAGGAAAAAATTGCAAAAAGAAGGTTATCAACAGTAAGCGTATGTGCATACCATCTACATCGGCGTCGGTAGCGATAACAATGTTATTATACCGCAGGTTTTCCATTTCCTCTTCAATATCCAGTGCTGCCTGTAACAGGTTGAACTCCTCATTTTCATACACAATCTTTTTGCTCATGCCATAGGAGTTGAGCGGCTTACCTCGCAAACTGAATACTGCTTGGGTATTTACATCCCTCGACTTGGTTATAGAACCGGAAGCGGAATCGCCCTCAGTAATAAACAGCGTACTCTCTAAGCTACGCGGATTTTTGGCATCCGTAAGGTGTACACGGCAATCACGCAATTTTTTATTGTGCAGGCTTGCTTTTTTGGCTCTGTCGCGTGCCAGCTTTCGGATTCCCGAAAGTTCTTTACGCTCGCGCTCCGCCTGTAATATTTTTTTCAACAATGCATCGGCAACTTCTGGGTTGCGGTGCAAAAAGTTGTCAAGTTTTGTTTTGATAAAGTCGTTTACAAAGGTACGCACCGTTGGCAGGTTGGGTCCCATATCGGTAGAGCCCAGCTTGGTTTTGGTTTGCGATTCAAATACCGGCTCTTCTACCTTTACACTAATGGCACTTACTATCGATTTACGAATATCGGCAGCTTCAAAATTCTTATTGTAAAACTCTTTTATGGTTTTTACTATTGCTTCGCGAAAAGCACCTAAATGCGTACCTCCCTGTGTAGTGTTTTGACCGTTTACAAACGAATAGTATTCCTCACTATACTGGGTTTTACTATGCGTCATTGCTACCTCGATATCTTCATCTTTTAAGTGGATTATCGGGTATATCCTGTCGTCTTCGTTTATCGTTTCGCTAAGCAGGTCTTTAAGTCCGTTTTCAGAGAAGTATTTTTCGCCGTTATACAATATTGTCAGTCCTGTATTGAGGTAACAATAATTTTTGAGCATTTTTATAATATACTCATTACGGTACTTGTAGTTTTTAAATATAGCTTCGTCGGCAATAAAGGTAACTTTCGTTCCTTTACGCTTAGTGGTTTCTATAACGTCTTCTTCAAGGGTAATTTCTCCTGCAGAAAATTCGGCTGCTTTTTGCTGATTATCCCGTACCGATTCTACGCGAAAGTAGTTAGACAGTGCATTTACCGCCTTAGTACCCACCCCGTTTAATCCTACCGATTTTTTAAAGGCTTTGGAGTCGTACTTACCCCCCGTGTTCATTTTAGATACCACATCGACTACTTTACCCAACGGAATGCCACGACCGTAATCACGCACGGTAACGGTTTTGTCTTTTACGGTAACCTCTATGGTTTTACCGCTGCCCATTACAAATTCATCGATAGAGTTATCGAGTACTTCTTTTAAAAGGATATAAATACCATCGTCGGGCGAAGAACCGTCACCAAGCTTACCGATGTACATACCGGGACGCATACGGATGTGCTCCTTCCAGTCGAGTGAACGGATGTTATCTTCAGTGTACTGATTCTGCTCCAGCATAAAAATTTATGGATTTTGTGCTAATGTAGTATATAAACACAAAAAATGAAAGTCGTATCAAATAAACTTATTAAGAGTAGCTAAAAATATGGTTCATAACTTTACCATACGCCTACCCCCTATTAATCTTATACGATACAACCGATTCCCCATTAATGTAAATGGTTAAAAACCCTGCCGATCTTTTATCTAACGGTATTTGAAATTCGGCAATATCGTTATTAAATACAGGCTGTATTATAGTAAAAGTATTGTTGTTACTAAGCACATAGGCTATTTTTTCGGTAGGCTTTACGTTTTTCATTTTAAATGTTATTGTTCCCTGCCCTGTAGTGACTATTCCTGTGGTTGGGGTTACAACTTCGTATCCTTCTTTCAGGTAGTTTCTGTAATATAAAGGCAATGCCGCAAATTCTTCTTTGGTAGCCTTTAGCAGTAACCATTTTTCATCATCCGGATAATGTTTCAGGAAAAAGTCTTTAGGATTACTAAAAAAATAACCTTCGCTAAAATCAAATTCAAACTTTTTTGTATTCCCTATCACGCTGCCCGCACCCCATGTGGTATCTATCAATTTCCATTCGCCGTTTATCTTAACGGCATTCCATGCATGGTCGCTAATATTCGGATATCTGCCGATATGATCCGGGTAGGACTTTGATGTTCCTGTAATAATTTCAGCCTCCAGCCCTACTTTTTCGGCAACAATAGCAAAAAGATAGGCATAGCCCTGGCATACGCCTTTTTTGGAGCGCAATGTCTGATAGGCGATATCTTCTATAAATTTTTTCTTTTTGGCAATCAATTCTTCTTCCGAACTATACGAAAAACCCGCAGGGCTTTTAGAAGTACCTATAGCGCCCATATCATAGCTTATATTAGTAGCTATCCAGGTAAATAGGGCTCGGGCTTTCTCATCCTCTCGGGTAAAATCGTTATTAATGCGGTCGGCAAGCCTGTCAATAGCTGTGAATGATCGTGGGTAGGCTCTTACCGTAGCATCAACTTTTTCATAATCCTGTGCAAAAATGGTAGGCGATATAAGGAGTAAAACCAGTGTAATTTTAAAAAGTAATGTTTTCATAATTTTTTTACTACCAATAATCCTGCCAAGCGAGTAAAAAGTTTAATTATCTGTAATGGCAAAAAATCCCTTTATCATAAGGTGTCCATATTGCCGCCTTTTGGTTGGCTGCTTTCAGGGCATTGTTTGTCCAGGTATTGCAGGTATAAAACAGGCTGTATTTTCGCTTGGCGTCATAAAAAGCATCATGGTCGCCATAGCCCCGGTGGGCTATCCATTGTACTTTATTATGCGCATCATAGACAAAACTGTCCGAAATATATTCGACAAGGCGCTGATAGTTTTCTGTACTGATGTTTACTTTAATACAATTTTCATCTTCCTGAACGGCAGTATAAAACCTGGTGTGGATAGCCGATGTGCCTAAATGAAAAGCGGCGCGAAATGCCGTACCTGCCTTGAGGTCGCTCCATTGCGGGGTGTTCAGGTAAAACTCCTTGTCGCCCCAGCCAAAGGCGATATACCGGGCGAGGCTGTCCTGTGCTTTGGTGTGGGTAAAAAGTATATCGGCAGTCCAGTCTTTGGTATTATTTTTTACAGGGACTATTATATCGGTATGTGCCCCGTTGGTATGTATGTAAATACTCACATCGTTGCCCTCATTGTTGCTACTGTTTACAGTGATGTTCGAGAGGATATAAGCCCCTGCTGTATAGAGGATAATAAAAGCAAACAGACCGAGCACAATACGGGCTGTATAACGCAGGATTTTTTTAAGAGCCTTCTTTGCCATAGTCGAAGTTGCGTATAATATCCTTTAACGCATCATCGTGCTCTTTATTGGATATTTTACCGGCTTCCACATCAAAATTTTCATTGAATGAGGGCAGCGAAAATGTAGCGCGGATGTTTCCGCCATAACGCGGAAGGCTTATTTTGGCAGCTTCCATGGCATTTTTACCGCCATAACCCCCGGGCGAAGTACTCATGAGCAGCATGGGTATATCCTGCCATACTTTTTTATGCTGGCGCGATGCCCAGTCGTAACTATTTTTAAATGCTGCGGTTAGCCCGGCATTGTGTTCGGCAACGGAGAGCACGATTATACCGGCACTACCGATTTTATCGAGAAAGGCGCGCGCTATTTGGGGTTGACCCATCTCTTTTTCTTTATCTACACTAAACAACGGAAGCTCATAATCATTCAGGTCGAGAACTTCTACCTGACCATTTTCAAACAAACCGGCGGCATAGGTTGCCAAACGTTTGTTTATCGATTGTGTACTACTGCTTCCTGCAAGGGCTATTATTTTCATTTTTATATTTTTTGATGTTGGATAAATTAACGAAAAATAGAGAAGAAATGATGTTAAAGGAATGAGAAAAAATAAAGTCAAATAAATAAAATTGTATCTAATTACTAATTAAAGTAAGACAATTAACAAAATACCCATTAATGGGTATTTTGTTAAAACAACCAAGTTATATATTTACAGACATAATAACTTCCTTATGAATGACTTGTTAAACAAAATTTCTTCATATAATTTATTTAATAATCTACTCCCAGGAGTTTTATTTGTTATACTACTTGATTTTTTTGTAGGTTATAAAATGATACAAGAAAATCAAATACTGGGCATATTTTTATATTATTTCATTGGATTAACCATAAGTAGAGTTTCTTCAACTATTATAGAACCTATTTTAAAGTTTCTAAATATTATTAAGTTTAGAGATTATAAATCTTTCGTTGAAGCACAAAAAAGAGATTCTAAATTAGAGGTATTAGTAGAAGTAAGTAATAAGTTTAGAGTTTTATTTACAATGTTGTTTCTATTGCTAATTTCTAAATTTTACTACTATTTATCACAGTTTCTAAAATTATCCGAAAATACAGAAAAGTACTTACTTCTGTTATGTATAGGGACAGTATATCTCTTAGCATTTCGCAAACAGACGAATTACATAACTAAAAGAATTGATGCTAATAAATAATTAAACAATATGGACTTTGTAATAGATTTTATATACGTTGGTGATGGTGATGGAATAGTAATATGGGGAAGGAATCCAAATGAATCAGACTTTGTGTTTTTTCTAGATGGTGGAAGTCAAGGATATGGCAAAAAAATTGTAGAGCACTACAGAAATTGGATTGAACCGAACTTGTACAAAAAAAGAACTCTAGCATTTATTAATAGCCATCCACATACAGATCATATAAATGGTTTAATTGAAATAGTAAATGAATTAGGAAATGATCTGAGTTGGGGATTTTATAACGATCCTGTGAAATTTATTACTGAAGAGTTAAGAGAAAACATTAAAAAATCCGCCTTAAAAGAAGAAGATAAAGACATTGTCCATCTTTATAAATCTTTTCAAAAAGTTCATGAGCTTAATGAACTATGTACTAAGTATAAAATTGAGCAGAAAGAAGCTTTAAGTGAAATCTTCAACTATAAAGAAATTAAAGTTGTATCACCTACTCGAGAATTTTATATTGAAAAAGTTCAGCAATTCACAAATATTGATTTTCTAAAAAAAGTTGATTTTAAAACCAAATCATCTATAGATATTGACGAATATGAAGAAAATATAAAGCCTTGTATTATTGTAGATGAAAAAAACGATGCTTCTCCTGAAAATTTATCTGCCACAGTTATTGAACTAACTGATAGTAAAAATAGACGTTATTTATTAACCAGTGATGCTGGGGTTGAATCTTTTGATGATATGGAAAAGAATGGTTTTGATTGTGAAGAACTACACATTGTACAATTACCACATCATGGAAGTAGAAGAAATGTAAATACAAAGTGGTTATCAAAATTTAATCCTGATATGTATTTAGTATCAGCTGAGGGTAATAAAAAGCATCCTAGAAAAGCAGTTATAAGTTGTGTGAAGAAAAATTTACCAAATTGTAATGTTTACAGTACACATAAAATGAAAGGGGTATTATCATACACTACAAATAGAGAAATATTTCCAACAAGAAACTGGGAAAGTGCTGAACCTATTTAAAAATAATGACTAGTCTCAAAACAGTCTAACTGTTTTAGGACTAGTCATTATACTTAATTCTATTATCTCACTACTGTATTACACATTAAAACGGAAGTGCATTACATCGCCGTCTTTCACAATGTATTCTTTACCCTCTACACGTAGTTTACCGGCTTCTTTTACTTTGGCTTCGCTGCCAAAAGCCACGTAATCGTCATAGGCAATTACTTCGGCACGAATAAATCCTTTTTCAAAATCGGTATGGATAACACCCGCTGCCTGTGGTGCGGTGTCGCCTATTTGTATCGTCCAGGCACGAACCTCTTTTACCCCTGCGGTAAAGTAGGTTTGCAGGCTCAGCAGTTTGTATGCCGCGCGTATCAGTGCCGAAGCTCCCGGTTCTTTAAGCCCTAAATCTTCCAGGAACATTTGGCGTTCTTCGTAGGTTTCCAGTTCGGTAATATCTGCTTCTGTGCCTACGGCAAGTACAATAACTTCGGCGTTTTCTTCCTTAACCAGTTCGCGCACTTTTTCTACATAGTGGTTGCCGGTTGCAGCAGCGCCTTCATCTACATTACATACATACAGTACAGGTTTGGTCGTAATCAACTGAAAGGCTTCCAACAACTCTTCTTCATCCTGGTTTTTAGCCGCTACTACTCTAGCCGATTTGCCTTGCAGTAACACTTCTCTTATTCGCTCTAAAAGGGCTTCTTCGGTTTGTGCTTCTTTATTGCCTGTTTTGGCAGCTCTTTTTACCTTTTCCAAACGTTTTTCAACGGTTTCAAGGTCTTTTAGCTGTAGCTCTATATCTATAGTTTCTTTATCGCGAATGGGGTTTACGCTGCCATCTACGTGTACAATGTTATCGTTATCAAAACAGCGTAGTACGTGTATAATGGCATTACACTCCCTAATGTTACCTAAAAACTGGTTGCCCAGCCCCTCGCCTTTGCTTGCTCCTTTTACCAATCCTGCAATATCTACAATATCTACGGTAGCAGGCTGCACGCGCTCGGGTTTTACCAACTCTTCCAGCTTTTCCAGCCTTGGGTCGGGTACGTTTACTACGCCTATGTTGGGTTCTATAGTACAAAAGGGAAAGTTTGCACTTTGTGCCTTAGCATTTGACAAACAATTAAAAAGGGTCGATTTACCTACGTTGGGCAATCCTACTATTCCTGCTTTCATCAGTAACTGTGTTTTTAAGGCTGCAAATATAAGTTTTTGAAATTAAAAATACAGCGTAGGTGTATGGATATAGTGGTATGATTTATAAATACTTTATGCTTTTATTACCAACTATTTTAACAGTTTGCAACTAACTTTGTAACATAAAAACCAAAAAAGGGAAAAATCATGAAAAAAATTGCTTTAATTATACTGTTTGGCCTTAGTGCAGGGATGTATGCACAAGTCAATAAAAATGTAACGGAAGAAACCAAAACGACAACTACAACTGTTGATAACGGTACGGAAAAGAAAAGAACGGTTACGACCGAGAAAACAGATAAAGTTCAGGATATTGAATTAAAAAATGCCGATTCTAATAAGCTGAACAAGGATATAAAAGAAACTTCTGTTAAGGTAACAAAGTCAGAAACTATTTCAGGCGATGGCATACCAACCCAAATAGGCAGTACTACTTATTATACCATGAACGGTACCAACTATAGTTTTGTTAAAGATAAAAAAGGGTACAAAATTTCTACTCCTGAAAATCTTAATCACGGTGTGCTGAGAAAAACATCAAACAATAACTATATTTATAAAACTGAGAATAAAACTTCTTTCGGATATTTTGATGCGGATGGTAACTTAGTTGTAGAAACCTATGATAATGATGGTGACGGAGTTATGGTAGAAAAATATACTCCTGCAAAAAAGAACTTAATTGATTAGATTGTTTTAATAATTACAACTAAAAAATCCCGAAGCAATGCTTCGGGATTTTTTTATTTTGCGGTACACATTACTCTATTCATTGTGTAAAAATGCCTGTCTGTTCAGCAGCGTTTCTTCGCTTTCCACATGGTTTTCGTCAGGCACACAACAATCTACCGGACATACTGCGGCACATTGCGGTTCGTCATGAAAACCTTTACACTCCGTACACTTATCAGGTACTATATAATACAAATCGTCAGATATTGGTGTTTGTGCTGCATCAGCATCCACTTCCTCACCCGATGGCAAAATAATTTTGCCTGTTAGTTTAGTACCATCTTTGTATCTCCAATCATCTGCTCCCTCATATATTGCCGTGTTTGGACATTCCGGCTCACAAGCACCACAGTTTATACATTCATCTGTTATAATGATAGCCATAGCTTATTTTATTTTAATAACGTAAATTTGTGCAAAATTACGTCCAAATCTATTCATAAACAAACATAATGACGTTAACCCAAACAAAAAAAGCGTTCGCAACATTAGGAAAATTTCTCAGTCAATTTTCTGAAGATGATGCTGTAAAAAACGAGTCTGTACCGCATAACGATACCTTTTTTGATAATTTTATAAACCTCATACAACTATCCCAATCGCATAACGGGTGGTTTACACCGCAGCAGGTTTATTTTGCCATACAGTCGTGGGCAGAAGCCTTAACCGATGACAATCTTGATAAATGGCTCGAAAATTATACTATCAATTATACAGAGCCTAAAACTGTTGGGCTGGTACTGGCGGGTAACATCCCTATGGTTGGCTTTCACGATTTTTTATCGGTACTGATTACCGGCAATAAAGCCTTGGTAAAAGCATCATCAAACGACCAGCACTTACTGCCGTTTTTAGCAAAATACCTTATTGCTGTAGAACCCAAACTTGCCGACAGAATAACCTTTACCGAAGGTAAGCTCGAAGGCTTTGATGCCGTAATTGCGACAGGCAGTAACAACACCGCCCGCTATTTTGAATATTATTTTAAAAATAAGCCGGCTATAATCCGTAAAAACAGAAATTCAGTTGCCATCCTTACAGGCAAAGAAACTAAAGAAGAACTTACGGCACTTGGCGAAGATATATTCCGTTATTTCGGATTAGGATGTCGTAATGTTTCCAAACTGTATGTTCCTAAAGATTATGATTTTAAAGACTTTTTCGAAGCGATGTTTACCTATGGCGATATTGTTCATTATGAAAAATATGCTAATAACTACGACTATAACAAAGCGGTGTTCCTGATGAGCAACTTTAAAATACTCGATAACGAATTTATGACATTGAAAGAAGATACGAGCTATGCCTCACCTATCTCTTCTGTCTTTTATGAATATTATGATGATATTGATAACTTAAAGCAAAAATTGGAAGCCGAACACGAACAGTTGCAATGTGTTGTAAGTAACGGTATAACCGAAAACAGTATCCCGTTTGGGCAAACTCAAAAACCGGCATTATGGGATTATGCTGATAATGTAGATACTATTTCATTTTTATCAAAAATATAGCCGAATAATTAGCAAGTTTTGTTACACCTTTTTGATATATAATTTGGAAATTTGTACCTCACTTCAACAAGCGCATAATGAAAAAGCACAATTTCAGCGCAGGACCTTCTATCCTGCCACAGGAAGTATTTGATAAAGCCGCACAGGCAGTACTTAACTTTAACAATTCGGGGCTTTCTATACTGGAAATCTCCCATCGCAGTAAAGATTTTGTAGCTGTTATGAATGAGGCGCGCGCACTGGCGCTGGAACTGCTGGGGCTTGAAGGCAAAGGCTACCAAGCGCTTTTTCTTTCGGGTGGTGCAAGTATGGAATTTGTACGTGTACCCTACAACCTGTTAAAACAAGGCGGTAAAGCTGCCTACCTCGATACAGGTACATGGGCAGCGGGAGCTATAAAAGAAGCTAAGTATTTTGGTGAAACCGTAGTGGTAGCGTCATCCAAAGATGACAATTATACCCATATCCCGAAAGGATATAGTATTCCTGCTGATGCCGATTACTTTCACTGTACCAGCAACAATACCATATTTGGTACACAAATGCACGACTTCCCTGAAACCAATGTCCCTATTGTGTGCGATATGAGTTCGGATATATTTTCGAGAGCAATTGATTTTTCCAAATTCGGACTTATTTATGCCGGAGCACAAAAAAACATGGGTCCTGCCGGTACAACCCTTATTGTTGTTAAAGAAGATTTGTTAGACAAAACAGGCAGAACTATACCGGGCATACTCGATTATTCAGTACATATAGCCAAAGAAAGTATGTACAATACCCCTCCGGTTTTTGCCGTTTATGCCTCCCTGCTCACCCTGCAATGGGTTAAAGCCAATGGCGGTATTGCTGCAATGGAAAAGAAAAACATTGAAAAAGCAGCACTGCTATATAACGAAATAGACCGTAACCCGTTGTTTAAAGGAGTAGCTAAAGAAGAAGACCGTTCTAAAATGAATGTTACCTTTTTACTTGTTGATGAAACCCATACAGAACAATTTGACCAGATGTGGAAGGCTGCCAACATAAGCGGGCTGAGCGGACACAGGTCAGTAGGCGGTTACCGTGCCTCTATATACAATGCTATGCCGATAGAAAGTGTACAGGTATTGGTAGATGTTATGCAGGAGTTTGAGAAAAGTGTAGCCCCCTAACCCCCAAAGGGGGAAATCTTAGGATAATTTTAATTATTAAATCTTTAAATACTAAAGAATGAAAATATTAGCTAATGACGGTATCTCGCCAAGTGGCATTATAGCACTTGAAGATAACGGATTTGAAGTAATAACTACCAAAGTAGCTCAGGAACAGGTAGCCAATTACATTAATAAAAATAATATAGCCGTATTGCTGGTGCGCAGTGCTACCAAAGTGCGTAAAGATATTATAGACAACTGCCCCACACTAAAAATTATTGGTCGTGGCGGTGTAGGCATGGATAATATAGATGTGGAATATGCCCGCGAAAAAGGCATTCATGTTATCAATACCCCAGCTTCATCATCCGATTCGGTTGCCGAACTGGTATTTGCCCACCTGTTTACAGGAGTACGTTTCCTGCACGATGCCAACCGCCTTATGCCTCTTGAGGGCGAAGCAAGTTTTAATGACCTTAAAAAAGCCTATGCCAACGGTAGTGAACTAAGAGGTAAAACACTAGGTATTATTGGTTTTGGGCGTATTGGTCGTGCCGTAGCGCGTATTGCTTTAGGTTTAGGCATGCGTGTTATCGCTTCGGATAAATTTGTAGGCACCGCAGAAATAAGAGTTGATTTTTATAACGGACAGTTTATAAATGTAGAAATAACTACCGAACCTACTGAAGAAATTTTTAAGCATGCCGATTTTATATCGCTGCATGTACCTGCGCAGGATGGCTACCTAATCAGCACCCCTGAATTTGAAATGATGAAGAACGGAGTGGGCATAGTAAACGCAGCACGTGGCGGTGTGCTGGACGAAGTGGCACTTGTAGAAGCACTCGATTCGGGTAAAGTTGCCTTTGCGGGGCTTGATGTTTTTGAAGAAGAGCCTAAACCGGCAATACAAATACTGATGCACCCTAAAATATCGCTTACGCCGCATATTGGTGCAGCAACACAGGAAGCGCAAGACCGCATAGGCGTAGAGCTTGCCGAGCAAATTGTGAGCATTTTAAAGACCGAAAAAGCATAATTAAAAATAGGCTGTGTAAAAAAGCACTTAAATCAGCATTTTTGTCATTCTGACGAAGGAAGAATCTCTTATTAATTTAATATTGAGATTCTTCACTCTATTCTATTTCGTTCAGAATGACACTTTTGAGACAGCCCTGTTTTTATTAGATAGATGTATGTGATTATTTAAAAAATATCGGGATCGCCTTTTCCTTCCCTTACTACCACAGGTTCATCTCCCGACAGGTCAATTATGGTAGAGGCTACATTGTCGCCATAACCACCATCAATAACGGCATCTACAAGGTTTTGCCACTTTTCGAATATCAGTTCGGGGTCAGTTGAATATTCCAGTACCTCATCTTCATCGTGTATCGAGGTCGATACTATAGGGTTACCCAACTGCCTCACAATTTCGAGCGCAATATTATTATCGGGTACACGAATACCTACCGTAGTTTTCTTTTTAAACTCTTTTGGTAAGTTATTATTTCCGGGTAAAATAAAGGTATAAGGACCGGGTAAGGATCGTTTCAATATTTTAAAAGTACTGGTGTCTATCTGCTTTACGTAGTCTGAAAGGTTACTAAGGTCATGACATATAAATGAAAAGTTAGCCTTATCGAGCTTAATGCCTTTGATGCGGGCTATACGCTCCAGAGCTTTAGTGTTCGTTATATCGCATCCCAAACCATATACTGTGTCCGTAGGATAAATTATCAATCCGCCATCGCGTAATATCTTTATTACTTTGGCTACCTCCTTTTCGTTAGGATTTTCAGGGTAAATTTTTATAAAGTGTGCCATTGTAAAAGTGTGTGATCGTTAGAATGCTTAAAGTTACATTTTTTCGATTAAATCATTGCTCTAACATAATAAAATATATGACTTAAAGACTTTCTATAAATAGATTCTTCCTTCGTCAGAATGACAAAACAGCAACCGTCAGAATGACAAAGTAAAAACGATGAGGATGACAAAAAACTACCCTATTACATCCAGTTTTGCGAAACGAAGCAATAATTTTTTAATCCCTCCTACTTCAAATTTTATCTCGGCTTTTTTGTCTGCCCCTATGCCTTCAAGGTTAAGTACTTCTCCTTTACCAAAACGTTCGTGCATTACCACATTACCAATTATCAGTTTAGTATCGGGGATAGCATTTCCGGAAGGAGCAGGTCTTGACATGGGTTTTAGCCTACGGATGTTGGCATCGGGCTTAGGGTCGTTATCCGTAATCCATTTGGGTGGTGTACCGCTCGTTGGTTTTACCTGTCGCAGCTTCGATTTATCCACATCGCCAAAAATATCCGAATTTATCATTGGTTTATATCGATAACCTGTTTCTACAGGGGTAAGGTATTCCAGATATGTATCGGTAATTTCTTCAATAAATCGCGAAGGCTCGCTATCTACCAGTTTGCCCCAACGGTAACGTGATTGTGCATACGTTAAATATGCCTGATGCTCGGCACGGGTAAGCGCCACATAAAACAATCGGCGTTCTTCTTCCAACTCGCTACGGGTATTAATACTCATAGCACTGGGGAATAAATCTTCCTCCATACCCACAATAAACACATAGGGGAATTCTAATCCTTTGGCAAGGTGAATGGTCATCAGGGCAACCCTGTCATCATCTCCTGTGTCTTTATCAAGGTCGGTGGCAAGTGCCACGTCTTCCAAAAATTCAGAGAGCGCACCGCGTGCGCCATCTACTTCTTTTTGCCCTTCAATAAAATCTTTTATACCGTTTAGTAATTCCTCTATATTCTCAATACGGGCAATCCCTTCGGGCGTAGCATCTTTTTTCAGTTCTTGTATCAGCCCCGTTTTTTTGGTAACGTGTTCGGCAAGAAAAAAAGCATCCTGCGATTGGTCTATCACCTGAAAGCTTTTTATCATGGTTACAAAATC
Organism: Flavobacterium salilacus subsp. salilacus; assembly: GCF_004634195.1. Lineage (GTDB taxonomy): Bacteria > Bacteroidota > Bacteroidia > Flavobacteriales > Flavobacteriaceae > Flavobacterium > Flavobacterium salilacus. Next base: position 215,896 of record NZ_SKBP01000003.1, on the reverse strand, counting down.
CTGTAGCTTGTTTTTAGTCCCGGAATTGAATTTCAGGTCTATCCTGTCGAGGTTTTCCATTACTTCAAACACCGTCCGTCCGTAATGATTGGCTGCAACAGTAAGTTTTTCAAGTGTAGTCCCCCCTATTCCCCTTGCAGGATAGTTGATAACCCGCATTAATGCCTCTTCATCTTTCGGATTGATTACCAACCTTAAATAGGCAAGTACATCTTTTATCTCTTTGCGTTGGTAAAACGATAGCCCTCCGTATATTCTGTACGGTATGTCGCGCTTACGCAGCGCATCCTCCATTGCCCGCGACTGGGCATTGGTGCGGTACAGTATGGCAAAACTTCCGTTTTTCATCTGGTGTTGCATCTTTTGCTCAAAAATGGTACTTGCCACAAAACGCCCTTCTTCGCCATCGGTAAGGCTGCGGTGCACTTTTATCTTCGGTCCTTCGTCATTCGCTGTCCAAACTATTTTATCCAGTTTAATTTGGTTCTTATCTATAATGGAGTTGGCTGCTTCTACTATGTTTTTGGTAGAACGATAGTTTTGCTCCAGTCGGTACATTTGTACATTATCATAATCCTTCTGGAAATTCAGGATGTTATTAATATTTGCTCCCCTAAAAGCATAGATACTCTGTGCATCGTCGCCCACCACACATATATTCTGGAAACGGTCGCTCAAGGCACGTACTATTAAGTACTGCGAGTGGTTAGTATCCTGATACTCATCGACCAATATGTATTTAAAGCGGTTTTGATATTTCATCAGCACCTCAGGAAAACGGTTCAATAACTCGTTAGTTCTCAAGAGTAAATCATCAAAATCCATTGCTCCCGCTTTAAAGCAACGCTCTACATACTTCTCATAGATTTCGCCCAAGCGGGGTTTTTTCGACATGGCATCGGCTTCCTGCAGGTCAGGGTCATTATAATATGCCTTAACGGTAATAAGGCTGTTTTTGTAGCTCGATATACGGTTCAATACCTGCTTGGGCTTATATATATCCTTATCAAGCTGCATTTCTTTTATAATGGCACTAATGAGCCTTACGCTGTCCTGCGTGTCATATATGGTAAAATTGGAAGGAAAGCCCAGCTTTTCGCCCTCAAAACGTAATATTTTGGCAAATACCGAGTGAAATGTACCCATCCAAAGGTTCTTCGCTTCGGATGAGCCTACAATATCGGCAATACGTTTTTTCATTTCGCGTGCTGCCTTGTTGGTAAAAGTAAGGGCAAGTATATTAAAAGCATCTACGCCCTGGCTCATCAGGTAGGCAATACGCATGGTAAGCACACGGGTTTTGCCCGACCCTGCACCCGCTATCACTATCATGGGACCATCTTTTTGAAGTGTGGGGGCTTGCTGTGCTTCGTTTAGCTGACTTATATATTTTTGGATTTCCATAGTTGTTACAAAGTAGCAAAAATAACTATTTTAAGCGAGAAACCCTTTGTGAAGCCGTATTGTAAATCAACAAATAATCAACAGTTGCAGCGGCCACTATTCCTATAAAATATGCCAGTAAATCGCTGTACAAAAAGCCGGAACCCAAAATCAGTTTTCCCAATATTGTTTGTCGTATGGTATTGAGCCAGTCGGCTTGGTATAGCTGACTTAATTCAATAATATAACAAATCAGCAATCCTGTTACAGCTCTAAATGTGATGTTCTTTTTTATATACATTGCACAAACAAAGTAATACATCATAAAAGCATACAGGGCATCGCCTGCATACAGGTTTACCACATCGGGAAACCATGCTTTTTTACTGCGCACTAACAGCCCAAGCGGTATAGTAAGCAGTGTAACCAGTATATAAATAAGTCTGCTTTTGATTTTCATAATAAATATAAGTAGCCAAATATAATTGTTAATTATTTTTGTGCGCGCCTGTATTCATTAAAGTTTATTGTTATTTTAGCTTTTTACAATTTTTAATAAAAAAACCTTGTTACAAAACACATAACCATCTAAACCCCATATAAATGGACGCTGACAAAATTTTAGAACTTTTATTTTATACGCTACCGGCTATTATTACAGGGCTTATTGCCTACTACTTTTTTAAAATGCATACGGCTAATGAAGAAGGTCGCCGTCGTTACCTCATCCATAAAGAAGCACAAAAAAATGCAATGCCGCTTCGCCTTCAGGCTTATGAAAGACTTGTGTTGTTTTTAGAACGTATTAACCCTGCAAAGCTACTGATAAGGGTAGTACCGCAATCGTCTGATAAATTGGATTATGAAGAGTATTTAATATCGCAAATTGAACAGGAATATGAACATAACCTTACACAACAAATATATGTTTCTGCCGAAAGTTGGGATATTATTACTACTGCCAAAAATGCTACGATACAACTCATCCGTAAGTCAAACATGAGCGATAAAGTAGATAGTGCCAACAAACTGCGCGAAGTAATGCTTACTAATCTTTTTGACAAGCAAAGCCCCAGCAGTGTGGCTGTTGCCTACCTGAAAAATGAGGTAGGCGAAATGTGGAGGGAATAATATAATAAGACTACTTTTATATTTATGATATAGAAAAGGTACTTAATTGCAAGTGCCTTTTTTTGATTATGTTTGTATTACAATTAGGGTTATGAGACAGTTTATTCTTATATTTTTAGTATTCATTACTACAACATCAGTTGCACAAAGAAGGTTTGAAAACAAAACCTTTGGCTTCGCTATGCAAGAGCCTATGGGGTGGATATGGGGCAATGAGGATGACCTTGTGCGCAACCTGGAAAAACTGGATATTGACGAAGAAAAGCTGCTGAAAATTATTAAAGAACATGAGGGCTCTGTACTGATACTCTCCCTTTATAAATATGACCCCCAAACACATAAAGGACTTGTACCTGCCATACAGATAAACGTGCGCGAAAGAAACAACGAGGATTATAATGCATTTAAATCACACATTATAAAAAGTGCGCGAAGTTTTGAAGGACTGTATGACGATTTTGAGTTTATAGAAGAACCTACGGATGTAAAAATATCGCACATAAAAAGCATTTACTTTGTAACCAAATTTACCATGCGTACTGAAAACGGATTAACACACAGAGTGCGCAGCAGGATATATGTTATCCCCTGGAAACATTACTACTTCCAGATTAATATGACGGACGACCTTATGGGAGAAGATTGCAGCATGGAATTTTTACGGCTGATAAAAACCATACAAATCAAAAGAAAGTAATCTTTCTATTATTCTGCCAGCAACTGTTGTAATTTCTTTTGCTCCGCCTGTGGCAATCCTGATAAAATACTCTCAAAAAATTCATGATAACCTTCCCGCTTTAATAGTGCACGGATGCTCTCGCGCCCAAATTTGGCAAACTGCCATTTATGGTGCAGCGTAGCATTAACAAGGTTAGCCCACACCACAGGATCGGGTTTATTTATATACAACAAGTTGGTAAGCGCATTTTGGCGTACAGTACTCTCATAGCGTGGCGAAGCATAGCCTTGCAACTCAGCATAAATTTCGACCTTTTCCGCTTCGCGGTAATCGGGTGTGGCATAGGCAAGCGTTAGCCAGAGTATGCGCAGGTTTTTATCGTTAAATCCTACCCAACCGTCAGATAAATCCAGTAACTCAGGTCGCCTTTCAGGGAATTTATTATACAGCACATTTAATGCTATTTCGCGGGTAATGTATGACTTGTCTTGCAATAACGATTTATACTCCTCATAAAAAGTATCGGGGAAATTAGTAACCGTTCGTGCCACTGCCTGTCGCAGTTTTATATCACCGCTTGCCATCGCAAGCCGTATCAATACCGCTTTATCCTCAAACGGCACATCAGCTATTTGCAACAATACCTCCTCCTTTACAGGATAATACATATCCGAATGCAAAATCTGCTCAAATATCGGTTGCTTCTCTTCAAAACGTTTGTCGTGTAATTCGCCCAGCTTAAAATACAGTTCCATAAACTGATTTCCGTTTAGCAATGCTATCGCTTCCTGTACTTCAAAACCTCCCTTTTCCAGCCAACGCTCCCTGAACGCTTTAGTATCATAATCTGACACTCTATTGATTTCGGCTAAAAAATCATCGGTAGTTACATTTTTAAAAGCATATTTTTCCAGATAATTTTTTACCGCAGTGCGGAATGCCTCATGCCCAACCCCTTCGCGCAACACATGCAGTGCCCATGCTCCTTTCTGGTAATAGGTAAGCGAGCTTGCCTTATCACTGAGTATGGGTACAGTATCGGTTTGGGCAACGCGTTGCAGGCGTTCTGCCATTTGATATAATTCGTAGGTAAAATGGTCGTCACCAAAAAGCTCCTGTTCTGCCAACAGCGCATAGTAGGTAGCAAACCCCTCCTGCAACCAATGGTGCTCTCCCGATTGTGCCGTAATAAGGTTGCCAAACCACTGGTGCGCCAGTTCGTGCGCATTTACATTGATATACGTCCTGTCATTAAACCCTATGGAATCGACCACAAAATCCTGTGAGAAAATAGTAGAAGTCGTGTTCTCCATACCGGCATATAAAAAATCTAAGACCGGAACCTGGCGGTACACACCCCAAGGGTATTTTACACCTATTGCTGCCTCAAAATAGTTAAATATTTGCTTGCTATAGCGGTAGGTTGGTTCATGTTTATCTGCATCTTCCGGCCTGTAAAACAGCTGTAATGGTTTTTCTTTATCCGGTAGGGCATAGGTGTTATCAAACTTACCAATGGCAAGCATTACCAAATAGCTGCTCATGGGTTTATCCATTTGGTAACTGGCAATACGTTGATTAGTATCTGTAGTAAAAGTATTCTTACTATTTTTTCCGTTAGCCAAAATAGTATAACCCTTATCAAATGTAACTTCAAGGTTAAAAATTACCTTCTCGTTCATATCATCAAAACTGGGCAGCCAGTGACTGGTATATTTGCCCTGCCCCTGTGTCCATATCTGTAATTCTTTTTCCTCATCGCTGTCGGTCATGTCATTTGCAGCGGAAGCATCTGCATCCAGTTCCACAAAATAGAGTGCCTGCTTAGGCTGTGCCGAATAACTGAAGGTAACCGTATTATTCCCTTTTTTATATCCTTTATACAGCTTTAATGCCGTAGCAGAGTTTACCCAACCTGCTTTTTTACCGTTAATGGTAACATCGGTAAACTGCATGTTGCGGGCATCAATATAAATGGTATCTGTTTTTTTGTCCAATACCTCAAAAGTATAGGTTACTGTACCCATTACTTTTTTCTGCAGAACGTCAAAACTAATAGCAGCATCGCAGGTTTTAAAATCAACCTTTTGCGTTTGCTGGGCAAAGGTTAAAGAGGTTATAAAGAGTGAGAGGAAAAATATAGAGAGTTTCATTAAAATATTTAATATTTATTTATAGTTACTAATTATACCTATTAATTCGAATAATGTGTCCTCTTCTTTTCTATTTTCTTCATATCTAAAGTCTCTGTATTCTTCATTAAATATTTTTTCTAAATCAAAGTCTTCTATCACTTCTCCAGAAGGGATATTATGTATCATTCTATAATCAGTAAAAAACTTATTCCCTTTATTATTACGACTATATTTTTTGTTCAAATTACTACGCTTTATCTCCCATGCATCTCCATGACCAGCTAACCAATTATAATATAATAATAATTGTTCCTTATTCGATAGCATAGATCTCAACATTCTTAAATAGTCTCTCTTCTTTTCATAAGAAATGAAATTTTCATCTTGTTTGACAACAAATTTAACTGTTTGAAACAAATGTCTATAATAATGTGCTAAAAGAGATTGATGCCCTGAAAAAGGTCTATAATTAAAACTTAACCAAAGTGTATTAGAATCTTTATAGTTTGGAATTTCTTTCTTACCTCTATTTTCATGTCCTTTTCTTATCTCTTTAAGTTCTTTAACAAACTTTTTTAACAAGACATCATCAAATAAATTATCTTTTTTAGAAGAGTTCTTAACTTGTATTTCATATGAAGTAACACCTGCAAAAAAAACAGAATATGCTTCCTTGAAAAGCAAACTTTTTACTTCTAAAGTATTTAATTTTCTACTACTATAATGTATATCAAATTCCTTATTAAGAATTGTATATATTGCTTTTAATTCTGTATCTAAAGTTACAAATACCTTTTTACCTGATGTTATTTTATCTTTCTTAGATTTTATACCTAAAAAATTAGAGTCAAATTTATATCCTTCTATTTTCATCTCATTAAGGTTCTCTCGATGCATTCTTATCATTTCATAAAATTGAGATTCAAATTTTTGCAAATTAAATTGTTCCTGAACCTGCTTATTAGCTGTATATTGAACATAAAAAGCCAAAAAGGCTGCCATTATACCTACAAATGCAACAACCGGATTAAGTATGCCTCCTATCAAATCTCCATAAGGACCAATTTTTGAAAAATCTCCATAATCACCTCCTTTTCTTTCAATTAATATATAAACATAAATTAAAGCTGAACCAATAATTAAACATGCTGCAATAATAGATAAAAAGGAAATTGTTATAATATTTGTTTTTTCTGACTTCTTTTGCTTTGATGTACTTTCATCAAGTTTATAATATATAAATATGAGCGTAATAACTGTAATTAAAATTAAAAGAATGAAATATTGATTCATGTTAGAAAAATTTTAGTCAGATATAAAGCTAATATATGACATCAAACAATAACATTATTAATTCATTTTAATAATCTTTATCTTCGTATTTCAAATTAATTTGAATGAACAACCCTCTCGAAACTCCTATCGAATACCTTAAAGGTGTAGGCCCGGCACGTGGCGAACTGCTACGCAAGGAGTTGGGCATTCATAAATATGCCGATTTACTGCACCTTTTCCCGAACCGATACATCGACCGTACCCGTTATTATAAAATAAACGAACTGCAAAACAGCAATGCCGAAGTACAGGTAGTGGGTAAAGTAATCAACATAAAAACGGTAGAGCAAAAGCGTGGTAAACGCTTGGTAGCAACATTCGTGGATGGCACAGGCGAAATGGAACTGGTATGGTTTCAGGGGCAAAAATGGATACGCGAAAACCTTAAAATTAACGTACCCTATGTTATTTTCGGGAAGTGTACGGCTTTCAACGGTGTTTTCAATATGGCGCACCCCGAAATGGAATTGCTTGCCGAACACGAGCAAAGCCTGCGCAGTGCCATGCAGCCCCTATACCCAAGTACCGAAAAGCTAACGCAACGGGGCATTACCAATAAGGTAATGAACAAAATGATGCAGCAACTGTTTACAGAAACACAGGCAAAATTCGACGAAACCCTGCCCCCTGCCCTGCTGGCAGAGTTACAACTTATTCCTAAAAACGCAGCGTTATTTAACATCCATTTCCCTAAGAGCAATGAACTGCTGGCAAAAGCGCAGTTTCGGCTCAAGTTTGAGGAATTGTTTTTTATACAACTGCAACTCATTACCAAAAACCTCATCCGCAAACATAAAATAAAGGGGCATCCGTTTACCACGGTGGGTAATTACTTTAATGATTTTTACCAAAACCATTTACCGTTTGAACTGACCGATGCCCAAAAAAGGGTTATAAAAGAAATAAGGAATGATATGGGGCAGCCCGCCCAAATGAACCGCCTGTTGCAAGGCGATGTGGGTTCGGGTAAAACCATTGTGGCTTTTATGAGCATGCTGCTTGCTATTGATAATGGTTTCCAGGCGTGCCTTATGGCGCCTACCGAGATACTGGCTAACCAGCACTATATGGGTTTAAGCGAACTTGCCGAACCTATGGGTATCAGTATTAAACTGCTGACAGGTTCAACTAAAACTTCCGAACGTAATATCATACACGAAGAACTTGAAAACGGTTCGCTCCCCATTATTATTGGTACACACGCCCTTTTGGAAGATAAAGTACAGTTTAAAAACTTGGGGCTTGCTATTATTGACGAGCAACACCGCTTTGGCGTAGAACAACGCAGCAAGCTGTGGCATAAAAATGAAATTCCGCCGCATGTATTGGTCATGACCGCCACCCCTATTCCGCGTACGCTGGCTATGAGCTTGTATGGCGATTTGGACGTGTCGGTTATTGATGAACTGCCTCCGGGACGTAAACCCATAAAAACCGTACACCGTTACGATAGCAACCGCCTAAAAGTATGGGCTTTCCTGAAAGAAGAAATTGCCAAAGGCAGGCAGGTATATATTGTATATCCGCTGATTGAGGAGAGCGACAAAATGGACTATAAAGACCTGATGGATGGCTACGAAAGTATTTCGCGCGACTTTCCGTTACCGCAATACAGCGTGAGCATTGTGCACGGGCGCATGAAACCCGCCGAGAAAGACAGCGAAATGGAACGTTTTGCCAAAGGTAAAACCAACATTATGGTGGCTACCACTGTAATTGAGGTAGGTGTAAATGTACCCAACGCCAGCGTTATGGTAATAGAAAGTGCCGAGCGTTTCGGGCTGAGCCAGTTGCACCAGCTACGCGGACGTGTGGGGCGTGGTGCAGAACAGAGCTACTGTATTATGATGACAAGTCATAAACTGAGTAACGACAGCAAAACCCGTATGGAAACGATGGTACGTACCAATGATGGTTTCGAAATTGCCGAAGTAGATTTAAAACTGCGCGGTCCGGGCGATATTATGGGCAAGCAGCAAAGCGGTGTACTGAACCTGCAAATAGCCGATTTGGTTAAGGACAGGGATATACTGATGCTGGCACGCCACCATGCTATTAAGTTACTAAAAGAAGATGCCCCACTGGCTAAACCGGAACATGCTGCATTAAAAAATGCTTTTATAGCGCTCAGCAAGAAAAAAAGCATTTGGAATTATATATCCTAAGCAATGTAAACAAGTATTAAAAGAGTTGTAAACCTGTCACTTTTTTCTTTATTAATTACTATTTTAGCAATCAAAATACTACTTAACAGTTATTTTTTTAACCTTAATTCATACTATGAATATCGATATCAATAATTTTTCAGAGCTTATTACAAAAAAATTAGGAGGATGGATTGAAGCCCTGATAAGCATTCTTCCCAATATTGTATTAGCTGCTATTATATTGGTAGTAGGTCTTTTGGTATCAAAATGGATTAAAAAATTAGCCCTGCGCTTTGTTAACAGAGTATCGCATAACATTACACTTAATAACCTTTTCGCCTCAGTAATTCATTTCACATTTATAGGCATTGTGCTGTTTATCACGCTCAATGTGCTTAAGCTCGACCAAACGGTAACCTCTATACTGGCAGGAGCAGGTATATTAGGTTTGGCGCTGGCATTTGCCTTTCAGGATATTGCTGCCAACTTTATGTCGGGTATTTTTATATCATTTCGCAAGCCGTTACAAGTAGGCGATATTGTAACCATAAAAGACTATATGGGCAAGGTGGTAGAGGTTAACCTGCGCGATACGGTTATCAGTACCTTTGGCGGGCAAACCGTAATTATCCCTAATAAAGAGGTTTTCCAGAACCCTATAGAAAATTATTCTTTCCTTCAAAAAAGGCGTTTTGACCTTACGGTGGGCGTATCGTATGGGGAAGATTTGGAACGCGTGAGGCAAATAACCCTCGATGCGGTTAAGGATATTGAAGAGCTTTCTAAAACCGAAGAAACCACTTTTTTTTATGAAGAGTTTGGCGACAGCTCCATCAACTTCAGCATTCGGATGTGGATTGATACTGCCGAGCAGCTTGTATATAAAAAAGTGGGCAGCGAGGCTATTATCCGCATCAAGAAAGCCTATGACGCTAATGGTATTATGATACCGTTCCCGATACGTACACTGGACTTTGGTATTAAAGGCGGTGAAAAACTAAGCGAAATGCAGGTAAATATTGCCGATGGAAGAAGTTTAGATAATTAGATTTTCAGAAAAATCGAATCTTCCTGATTACTTTATAAAGCAACCTGCTCTCACATACTTGCACGGTTTAAAATCTTCTTATATTTGAAACGAATTAACTATTATTACATTGCATGATATCGTATAACCCCAAAGAATGGTTTTCGTTTATTTTTCGATTTCATAAAGCCGACACCGTACGCAAGCTTTTTCCTTTAATGCTGTTCATAGCAGCCTATTCGGCATTAATTGGATATCTTGAAATGGAGTATTGGCAACTGTCTAAAAAAGATTATATAAGTAATGTAACCATAATGCACTCTATGCTGGGGTTTGTAATATCATTACTATTGGTATTTCGTACCAATACCGCTTATGACCGCTGGTGGGAAGGACGCAAAATGTGGGGCGCATTGGTAAACAACAGCCGTAACCTTGCGCTGAAAATTGCCGTAATGCTGGACGATAAAGAGGACAAAGCCATAATGCGCAGGCTGATTCCTGCCTATGCGCACGTATTGAGCCTGCACTTGAAGAATGAAGATATTAATCATGAACTGTTTGATGATGCCACTCTTGCCCCCGACCATTATAACCACAAGCCCAACCAAATTGCCAAAACAATTATGGCAAAGGTGAATAGTTTATATAAAGAGGGAAAAATTACAGGCGATCAACTTATCGTGCTTAATGCCGAAGTACAATCGCTTACTGATATTTGCGGTGCCTGCGAACGCATTAAAAACACACCTATACCCTACTCCTACAGTGCTTTTATTAAAAAATTTATATTCTTTTATGTAATGACGCTGCCTTTTGGTTACTCATTTCAGTTAAGCTATTATGTCATCCCTGTGGTAGTATTCATTTTTTATGTGCTTGCCAGTCTTGAGCTTATTGCCGAAGAGATAGAAGACCCGTTTGGTACCGATGCCAACGACCTGCCGCTTGATAAAATTGCCGATAACATCAGGAAAAATGTAGAGGAACTGATTTATTAGGATAGTATATAAAACTGGCTCTATTTTTGATTATAGCTACATAAATACCAAACAAAAACTTTATTCGTTATACATTGTAAGTCAGGTATTTTTTGTTATTTTGTTTTACAATACAACGGGTTTATGAAAAAAATATTCATTCTTGTATTTATCGTTTTTGCAACCGTTACTGCTCAGGCTCAGTTTGACAGTAATACGGGCAGTATTACTGTGCCCAAAGGTAATACTACCAGTACCGATACCCCGTCTTTAAGCACCACCAGCCCTTTTTCGGTTACACCGCCAAAGCCTACGGTTTCCAATCCGTATCAGGTAGGTGCAAATAATGATGAGAACTTTAGTATGTACCAAAAAGATGAGTTTGTAAACCGCAGCAGCGAGTATATGGATCGTGTACAGGTAAAAACACGCAAAAGCGAATCGAATGAGCCTTACAGAGGCAATCAGTTTTTTGGTGAACATAAAAGCAATGCCGAGTTTATTCAGGTTATGGCGCGCGACTTTGAGTATGAAGATGGCGACAGAATTAAAGTACTGGTTAACGACCGTGTGGTAGTTGCCAATATTGTACTTACAAACGATTTTAAAGGCGTGCAAATAACACTGCAACCCGGATTTAATAAAATAGATTTTGAGGCTTTAAATCAGGGAACATCAGGACCTAACACTGCCGAATTCAGAGTATATGATGATAAGGAAAAACTGGTATCATCTAACCAATGGAATCTTGCCACAGGTTTTAAAGCTACTGTTATTATTATTAAAGAATAATTACCATTATAAAATTTTAAAAATAAAAAAGCCCGCTTAATAAAGCGGGCTTTTTTATTTTATATACTAACGAGTACTAGCCGTCATTCATAGATATCAGGAACTCTTCATTATTGCGCGTTTTCTTGAAACGATCGTTAATAAAGTCCATAGCCTCTACAGGGTTCATATCGGCAAGATATTTTCGCATAATCCACATGCGCTGTATGGTTTTCTCGTCCAGTAACAAGTCGTCCCTACGGGTGCTTGACGAGGTAAGGTCAATAGCCGGGAAAATACGTCGGTTAGCAATTTTTCTGTCCAACTGTAATTCCATATTACCTGTACCTTTAAACTCTTCAAAGATAACCTCATCCATTTTAGAACCGGTATCAGTAAGCGCAGTAGCAATAATACTTAGCGAGCCTCCGCCCTCTATATTACGTGCCGCACCAAAGAAACGTTTTGGTTTCTGTAATGCATTGGCATCTACACCACCACTCAATACTTTACCCGATGCAGGTTGTACTGTATTATAAGCTCTGGCAAGACGTGTAATGGAGTCAAGCAATATCACAACATCATGCCCGCACTCTACAAGGCGTTTGGCCTTTTCCAGTACTATATTTGCCACTTTTACGTGTCTGTCGGCAGGCTCATCAAAGGTAGAGGCAATAACCTCTCCCCTCACGCTGCGCTGCATATCGGTAACCTCCTCAGGGCGTTCATCAATCAATAATACGATAAGATATACTTCAGGATGATTAGCCGCTATAGAGTTAGCAATGTCTTTCAGTAACATTGTTTTACCCGTTTTTGGCTGTGCTACTATCATACCACGCTGTCCTTTACCTATGGGCGAGAACAAATCGATAATACGGGTTGATATAGTACTTTGCTTATCGGCAAGGTTAAACTTTTCTTCGGGGAAAAGTGGTGTAAGGTGCTCAAACGATACCCTGTCACGCACTACACGAGGGTCGTGCCCGTTTATGCGAAGTACCCTTACCAATGGGAAATACTTTTCGCCTTCTTTTGGCGGACGTACTACTCCTTTTACAGTATCTCCTGTTTTTAGTCCGAAAAGACGTATCTGTGAATTTGATAAGTAAATATCATCAGGCGATGCTAAATAGTTATAATCTGACGAACGAAGAAAACCATAGCCATCAGGCATCATTTCCAGTACACCTTCACTTTCTATTATACCATCAAACTCATAATCGGGCTCACGATAATTTTGCTTCTTTTGTTGCTGATTACTCTGCGTTGGCTGATTATTTTGATTGTTTTGGTTTTGGTTCTGATTCTGATTCTGGTTTTTCTTGTAGCTTGGATGGTTAGGGTTATTTGCATTTGCCCTTTCTATTTGTGCCAGGCGTTCCTCTTCGGTAAGCCGGGCTTTTTTACTTTCTGCCGATTCTCCTTTTTGCTGATTATTATCTCTTGCAGGAGCTACTTTACGTCTGTTATCTTTTTGGGCAGGCTCTTTAGGCTGTGGTGTCTCTTTAGGCTGAGGTGTTTCTTTCGCTACAACTTTAGGTTCTTCCTCAGTAGTAGTACTTTCGGATGCTGCTTTTGGTGCAGCCTTGAGTGCCGTTTTGGCAACCCTTGGTCTGCGAACAACCGGTTTGTCGTCATTAACGGCTTTTACAGCAGTATCCTCTTTTTCATTTGTATCAGGTTGTATCGGCATTGCTGTCTTTTCGGCCTGCTTTTGTATGGCAGATGCAGGCTTTGCTGTTTTGGGTTTGGCTGTGGCTGCCTCTTTGGCTGCCTGGCTGCCCGGCGTAGCTGACTCATCAAAAAGTGTTTTTATCACTTCGGGAGCAGCAGCTTGTTGATCTAAAATTTGATATATCAGATCATCTTTCTTTAAACCTCTATACTTATTTATTTTAGCTTTTTTTGCAATTTCCTGAAGCTCAGGAAGCTTCATTTCTTTTAGTTCAGAAATATCAAACATTTATAATTTTTGGTTAAATTAGAGTGGTGTCTTTATGTGGTGTGGAGGGTATGTCTTTGTTTTGTAGATATAATACTTCGCAGAATGAAGTAGTTATGAATAAGTTATGCAATATTACAAATTTATTTTTAGTTACAATAGTATTTTTTAAAAAGAAACCATATTTTTGTGCAGCAAATATGCAACAATGTTACAGAGAATACAAACAATATATTTATTAATAGCATTTATTGTTACAGGAATACTGCCTTTTGTGTTTCCGTTATGGTTTACTGAAAACGGGATTGAGTATTATTTTGTAAAAAATCTTGCTTTTGTTGCCCTTTTCGGGGGTAGTACAACGCTGTCGTTAATAAGTATTGTATCTTTTAAGAAACGAAAAAATCAGTTTGTAATGGGCAGACTGAACATCATATTGAATTTAATTTTATTAGGATTATTTGTATACAGGTTACTAAATTTATCCGGAGAGACCGACCCTGAAAAGGTGGTTTCAGAGAAGGGTATTGGGATGATTCTTCCTATTGTTTCTATCGTTTTTTTAAGCCTTGCCAATAGGGCTATCAAGAAGGATGAAGATCTCGTAAAATCAGTTGACCGACTGCGATAAACCTTTTAACTTAGTTTATTAGTGCGAAAAAAATCCGGGTTCAAAGCCCGGATTTTTTATTTTTAACAACTTTAATAAATATCAGGTATATTTCTTTAAATTTGAGAATAATCAATAAATATTGTAAATTATGAATATAACATACCATTATGCAACCGTATCTGTAGCCATAAATGAGCTGAGATCAAAAGGATTTGACAACGATTTTAACCTGAAAGACAATAAACTGATCTGTAACCTCGGTAATCAATATGATCATGATGAGTTTGAAATATCTGATATTTATTTTTATGAAGGGGAATCAGACCCGGGAGACGAAGCCACAGTATATGGTATCGAATCAACATCCGGTATAAAAGGGGTTTTGGTTACCGGCGATGAAAGTTTCTCTGACCCAATGGCAAATAAAATTATCGAAAAGCTGTTAGTGCACCGAAAAGACAAACAATAATGAAAAACCGGTATCTCTTTCTTGCACTCATGATGTTATTACCACTATGCGTTTATAGCCAACATATTAAAGTAATGAGCTATAATATAAGGCTGGATGTGGAAAGCGACGGCGAAAACCGTTGGGACAACCGAAAAGAGTTTTTAACACAACAGGTAAAATTTTATGAACCTGACTTTATGGGGGTTCAGGAAGCCTTACCAAAGCAAATGATACACCTGCTGCTTTATTTTAACAATCAATATGATGCTATTGGAGTGGGACGAGATGACGGAAAATATGAGGGCGAATATTCGGCTATATTTTATAATATCAAAAAATATAAAGTAGTACAACAGTCAACATTTTGGCTATCAGAAACACCTGATGCTCCTTCGATGGGCTGGGATGCTGCCTGCAAAAGAATTTGTACCTATGGTTTGTTTGAAGATTTAAAAACAAAACAAAAAATATGGGTTTTTAATACCCATTTTGACCATGTGGGGACTGTTGCACGAAAAGAAAGTGCACAGCTTATCCTGAAAAAGATAAAAGAACTCAACAAACAAAATTACCCGTTTGTGCTTACAGGCGATTTTAACTTAGAACCCAATAGCGAGCCCATAACTACAATAAAAACAGAGCTTAAAGACAGTAAAGACTTAGCCAAACTTACTTTTGGACCAAGCGGTACGTTTAACGGTTTTGAGTTTAATAAACCCGTAACCCGCAGGATAGATTATATTTTTACTCCGACCGAAGGTGTAGAAGTACTAAAATACGCTGTACTAAGCGACTCTGAAGACTGCCGATACCCCTCAGACCATTTGCCGGTATATGTAGAGATAGCCCTTATAGCCCCGTAAAAATTACATTTTTACAGGGTCTCTTTAACTGTTACTTTTTCAGTTTTAGGTATAACTGCCATACAATAGGGGGCGGTTAGTGCCATAGTAACCATTGCTCCGGGTTCGGGTACTGTATTTTTAACCAAAATATTTGCCGTATTACCGTCAATTTCTACCTTTTTGATGGTTATACTATAACCTCCGCTTCTTTTTTGCCCCATAAACACAGCTACCACGCTGTTTTTAGAAAAATCCACTTCAGGTACTTCCTCTATAGTAAGTTCATTGCATAATGCTTCAAACTCTGATTGATTATTTACTAACTGATGCGATTCGGTATCCTTACCTCCATAACCGTTTTCTTTTAAGATGGTAAAGTCACCATTCTCCGCTGCTGACTTTTTGCATTTACAGCCAACGGTTAATACTATCAATAAACTAAGTGCTATTATTTTTTTCATACTAATTGTTTTAAAGCTTTTCTGTATAAGTTTTCATATAGTGGCATAATATTTTTTATATCAAATTCCTGTGCCACTTTTAGGGCATTCGATTTAAATTCATATAATACCTCATCGTCCGAGAGTATCGATATCGCTTTTTGTGCCATATACTCCACATCCCCCACATTACCCAGATATCCCGAATATCCTTCGCGGTTTACTTCGGGAAGCCCACCACTGTTGGTAGATATAACGGGTGCTCCGCATGCCATAGCCTCCAGTGCTGCAAGCCCGAAACTCTCTGTTTCCGAAGGAAGCAAAAACAAATCAGTAAAACATAGTATTTTATCTATCTCATTACTGTTGCCAAAAAATATTACTTTATCGCTGATACCCAACTCCTCGCATAATGTCTCCGCAGCAGCTTTTTCAGGACCGTCGCCCACCATCATCAACTTGGCAGGCAGTACTTTTTGGATATTATAAAATATTTTAATAACATCAGGAATACGCTTTACTTTCCTGAAGTTACTGATATGGGTTACTATCTTTTGGGTTTCGGTAGCCATCATAGAGCGATGACACTCGGATGTTGTATCCATTTTTTTCTTATCAAGCTCAATAAAATTGGGTATTACCGTAATATCTCTTTTTATATCAAAAAGCCTGTAGGTTTCCTCTTTCAGGTTTTGAGATACCGATGTAACCACATCGGAATGATTGATGCTGAAACTTACGGCAGGTTTATAGGTAGGGTGGTTGCCAACCAGTGTAATATCAGTACCATGCAGGGTTGTAACCATAGGGATGTGTATGCCCTGCTCTTTCAGCATTTTCTTAGCCATATAGCCCGCATAAGCATGCGGAATGGCATAATGCACATGCAGTAACTCTATATCATGCAGTTTTACCATATCAACTAACTTACTGGAAAGTGCCAGCTCATAAGGCTGATAATGAAACAATGGATATTCCGGTACGTGTACTTCGTGATAATGTATGTTAGGACTTAATAATGCCAGACGTACTGGCTGGCTGTAGGTTATAAAGTGTATTTCGTGCCCCCTGCGTGCCAGCTCCAAACCCAGTTCGGTAGCTACAACACCACTACCGCCAAAGGTGGGGTAACATACTATTGCGATTTTCATAGATTGTAATAAATGAGATAACGAATTTAAATAAAAAAAACAGGCTATACCTGTTTTTAGATGAAATTAACGTATGTATAGCATTGGCATATTATCGTTTTATATGCGACTCATAGGTAGCAATCCATTGCTCCGGCGTAATCTTGACTACCAGTTGTCCTATCAGTTCAAAGGGTATGGCGTCGGGCTTTTTAAAGCGCACACAACTCTTACCCATATCCAGTTTATATTTACTGTGCTTAGGATATTCGGTTACAAACCATTGGTATAAATCCTTATCCGAATAGATACCCATGTGATAAAATGCTATAAAGTTTTTTTGCGAAGCAATGCTCATAAAAGGCAACGGAATTTTCGGGTCGCAATGATACCCCGGCGGGTATAATGAATGGGGCACTGCGTAGCCCAGCATACCGTATCCCATACCTTCCTGAAATCCTTTGGGTAAATTTTCTAAAATAACATTACGAAGTTTTTCCATAGCGGGCTTCCTGTCTTCCGGTAAAGAATCCATATATTCCGCAGGTGTGGTAGCTTTAGACTGCATCGGTATTATTTATTTAAATTTATTGTATTAAGCGGTTTTTCGTCAGGCAGTTCTTCCTGCAGTATCGACTCCTGAATTATCTTTTGTATGTCTTCTCTTATATTATTTTTTGAGAGTTTGTTATCCCCTGCTTCGGGGTATGTTCTGTTAGAAAGAAAAACATATACAATCTCCGTTTCAGGGTCAGCCCATGCCATAGTGCCTGTAAAACCTGTATGCCCAAAACTGCTTTTGGAAACACAATCGCAGGTAGGTCCCGGTTTGTCTATTTGTGGCTTGTCTAAACCCAACCCGCGCCTGTTACCATCCTTACAGGCATAACAGGTATTAAAAGTATCAAAAGTTTTTTCAGAGAAATAACGCTTACCGGCATACGTACCTTTGTTAAGATATAGCTGCATTATTTTAGCTACATCCATAGCGTTAGAGAATACCCCGGCATGCCCGCCAACGCCATCTTCCATAGCGGCAGTCATATCGTGCACATAGCCCTGTATTATCTGATAGCGGTAGTAATTATCTACCTCTGTAGGGGGAATGATACACATATCAAATTTACGCAATGGGTTATAGGTAGTATAGGCAGCACCCAGTGGTTTATAAAAAGCCTCATCACTCAATACATCCAGAGGTTTTCCCGCTTTATTTTCAAGATATTTTTTTAAAATGATGAAAGTAAAATCGCTGTACTTATATTCTTTTTTGGGTAATAACTTGCTTTCGGCAATACGTGCAATTATAGTATCAGGATAGTCTTTTCTTATATACAGGTTTTCGGCAACCTGATACGGAAATTCGGGGCTGTATGCTTTTTTGTAGTATAAGGAATCGGGCTGGTTATTACTATCCAGCGTTTCTTTATAAAAGGGTTCCCAAGGCTGAAAACGCGCTTGGTGCAACAACATATCTTTCAGCGTGATATTCTTTTTATTGGTTCGGGAAAATTCGCGGAGCATTTTACCTAACTTAGTATCCTGCTTAATCTCTCCTTTATCATAAAGCTGCATCAGGTTAGGCAATGTAGCCAGTATTTTAGTGAGCGAAGCTACATCATAAATATCGGAGTTTTTTACCGGCATCTCTTTATCATAAGTATGATATCCAAATGATTTTTGATAAAATACCTTACCCCTGCGTGCCACCAGTACCTGAAGTCCGGGTGTCATTTTTTCATTGATAGCTTTCTGGGCAATCAAATCTATATTTGTAAGCATAGCGGCATTCATACCCACATTGTGTGGTGTGGTAAAGCCCATTCTTCCCAATGCTTCAGTATCTATCCCATCGTTTACCGTAAACGTACTGCCTATAGAAACGGGAATTTTACCCTTAGCCCCCAAAGCCCCGAAAACAACTTCGGCAGCTACGGTTTGGGCAATAGTATTGTTTTGATAACCAAGCACAAGCCCCTCTATATCGCTAAAATCTTTAATAGAATTAAGTGTATAAGGCTTTGCAAATACCGTGAGTATTACCCTTTTTTGCTTGGCAATAGCATCAAGCCAAGTCAGCTCTTTTTCGGTAAAATCATGTTTCTTCCAAGCTCCGTCAGCTTTATGAAAACCTATAATTACGGTACTGTAACGCCTTAGCTCTTGCATAAGCAATTCGAGGGTTTCTTCGTTTACCTCAGTAACCGCTGTATATTTTTGAAGCGTGGTTAAATAATCGAAACCGTCATCATCGCCCATTTTCACATAGGCAATCTTTTCATCTTCCAGATGAGGAAAAGGCATAAGATTTCGGTCATTTTTTAGTACAGTAACCGCATTTTCATATAATTTATAATTCAAATCTTCAAATTCATGCGTGTTCAAATCACTGTATAAATGTTGAAGCTCAATGGGCTTGTACTTATTAAGCCTTACTCTGTACTTATAAGCCAGTATTTTTTTTACAGAATATGCCAGTCGCGCCTCCGAAAGAACACCGCTGTCATAATAAGCTGTACAAAAACGTTCTATTGCCACGGGTACATTTTCGGTAAACAGTAACACATCGTTACCTGCCAAAAAAGCCTCGAGGTCAATATCTCCGGGTTGCATAAAGCTGCTGGCAGCTTTCATGTTTAATGCATCTGTAAAAATCAAACCTTTAAAACCCAACTCTTTTTGTACAATATTGGTTACTACATTATAGGATAACGAAGTAGGATAATTTGGCGTGGGCTCTATACTGGGCACGTTAAGGTGCGCCACCATAATGCTGGCAAGCCCCTCGTTAAACAATGTTTTGTACGGGTAAAACTCTATACTTTCCAGTCTTTCTTTATTAAAAGGAAGATAGGGTAATGAGTAGTGCGAATCGGTAGCTGTATCACCATGACCCGGAAAGTGTTTGCCCGTGGCATACACCCCCTGACTTTGCAAACCGCGCATTAAAGCTGATGCTCGGCGGGTTACATTTACTTTGTCTTCACCAAAAGAGCGATTGCCTATGATGGGGTTAAGCGGATTAGTGTTTACATCCAACACAGGGGCAAAATTAAAATGAATACCCATACGGTTGGATTGAATGCCCATTTGCTCGCCCATAGTTTCTATAAGGCTCATATCTTGCACCGCGCCCAATGTCATATTCCAAGGATAACGGTAGGTAGAGTCAAGGCGCATGCTAAGCCCCCATTCGGCATCAATACCTATAAAAAGGGGTATTTTTGATTCTGATTGATAACGGTTAGTCAACTTAGCCTGACGTACAGGACCTCCCTGAAAAAAGATAAGTCCGCCTATTTTGTTCTCGGTTATCAGTCTATCAATACTTTTTATATGTGCGGAGTCTTTATTGGAATAAGCTGCCACCATAAACAACTGCCCTACTCTTTCTTCAAAAGAAAGTGTATTATAAAGGCTATCTACCCACTGCTTTTCTATCGGAGTTTTGTAATCATTAAAAACCATATCCTGCTGCGCAAAGGCAAACCGGATGCATAAAAGAAAAAATAGTATGGATAGCCGCATGTAATGTATTTGTTTTATAAATAGTAAATCATCATTATCGCTGCGTTAATGATGATTTTATTTTTTTGAGAGTGAAAAAAAACTACTCTGTTAAAAGAAGCGGCTGTGCCAGCTCTCTCCGGCGGGAACTTCCCAAAAATCCTGCCACTCGCCTACTGTATTTACAAGATTATTGAATACAATGGTATTAGCTGAAACCGCCTTGTCTTTAGCCATCTTTTTAAAATCGATAAGTGGCTTATATGCTATATGTTCGCCCAACTTAAAGGTCACATTCATTTTATCTAAAAGTGATACATTATACTTCTTTTCAAGTTCTTGTATAAAATGTACCGATGCATCAATAGAACAACCTGTTGCTTGTTGTATATCCTGATTTACGGCAATAATGATAAAACGGTTGTATTTAGTAATAAACGAAGCTTCAAGCCCTGTACCATGTGCTGCCCAGTTTTCTATAAATTCTTTCAGAGCTTCTTCAATCTCTGCTATTTCTGTATCCGAAAATTTACGATCGGATTGGTATATCCAGATTCTTGACTCTTCGGGTAATGTTTCAAAGGGAACGTACATAAGTTATTTTTTATAAATCCTGCGCATTAGCTATCAATTCAGCTATATCCATCACCTTAACGTCTGCTTCACGGTCTTTAGCCTTTACTCCGTCGGTTAACATGGTATTACAAAAAGGGCATCCTGCCGCTATAATTTCGGGTTGTGTTTCCAAAGCTTCTTCAGTTCTTTCCACATTCACATCCTTATTTCCTTTTTCCGGCTCTTTAAACATCTGCGCACCTCCGGCACCACAGCAAAGCCCGTTTCTGCGTGAGCGTTTCATCTCTACCAGCTCGGCATCCAGCTTTTGTATCAGGTCGCGCGGAGCTTCATATATATTATTGGCACGCCCAAGGTAGCAAGGGTCGTGAAATGTTATTTTTTTTCCTTTAAACTGCCCACCTTCTACAGTAAGCCTGCCATCATCAAGTAACGATTTTAAAAACTCGGTGTGGTGCACTACTTCATACTTTCCGCCCAAACCGGGATATTCGTTTTTTATGGTATTGAAACAGTGCGGGCAAGCCGTTACTATTTTTTTTACTTCATAACCGTCAAGCACCTGAATATTCATCATCGCCTGCATCTGGAACAGGAATTCGTTTCCGGCTCTTTTTGCAGGGTCGCCCGTACAACCTTCCTCAGTGCCTAATACTGCAAAAGGCACATTGGCACGGTTTAATATTCGTACAAATGCTTTTGTTATCTTCTTGGCTCTGTCATCAAAGCTACCGGAACAGCCTACCCAGAATAATACTTCCGGCTGCTGCCCCTGCGCCATCATTTCGGCCATTGTGGGAACTTTTAATTCTTCCTGAGTCATATCGTATAAATCATTCGTGCTTACCATCATCAAAAACCTGGATGGTAACCGCTTTTTCTATTAAATCTGTAAATTTTCCTCTGTAACGGGTGGCCCTCACCAAGTGGTTATCTATCCAATGGTAATTTCCTCCGCGTGGTTTTCCCATTATCATGCCATGATACTTAAAACCGTATTTATCAAGCCATGTTTCGGTAATTTCTCTGTGTGCTTCTGTCCGCGATGTAAAAAAGTATATTATATGTCCTTCGTCATACCATTTGTTTAATGTAGCCAATGCATCGGGATATACTTTTGCGGTAACCATACGCTCCGGCTCTTCATTGGGTATATCATCGCAAATAGTGCCGTCTATATCTATCAGGTAATTCTTTATACCTTCAGGCAGCATTGGGCTTATATGCTCGCCATTTTCAGTAAGTGGCTGTAAGTTATTAGCTTTTTCTTCCTGTTTCATTATTGCTCATCTTTCCAGTTCAACCTGTCCATTTGGTTATATTGCCATGGTGCGCTGTTGTTCTCTATATTCGTCATCATTGCATTAAGTTCCGCAGGCGCAGCACTCTGCTCCATTACAAGGTATTTTCTCATATCCATAATAATAGAAAGCGGGTCAATATTAACAGGGCAAGCCTCTACACATCCGTTACAGGTGGTACATGCCCATAATTCTTCGGGGGTTATATAGTCGTTTAGCAACGTCTTTCCGTCATCTACAAATGTACCTTTGTTTTTGTCTATGTTTCTGCCCACTTCTTCAAGCCTGTCGCGGGTATCCATCATAATTTTTCGTGGCGATAATTTTTTACCTGTAATGTTCGCAGGGCATGATGCCGTACAGCGTCCGCACTCGGTACAGGTATAAGCATTAAGAAGTTGTACCCAGTTTAAATCCTGTACATCGCTTGCACCAAATTTTTCCAGTATTGCTCCCTCTTCTGTGGGCGGTGCTGCTGCAAATGGGTCGGCGTTAGGATCCATCATCAGTTTTACCTCATTGGTAACTGATTCTAAATTTTCAAACTGTCCTTTGGGTTTCAGGTTAGCATAGTAGGTGTTTGGGAACGCCAGTAATATATGCAGGTGTTTTGAAAAATAGAGGTAATTCATAAAAATTAAAATACCTATGATATGCAGCCACCATGCTGTTCGTTCTATTAATATTACTGTGCCTTCTGCCATACCGTCAAAAAGTGGAGAAATAATTCCTGATATAGGGAAAGCACCTGCCTGTGTGTAGTGGTCTGCTCCTACTCCCTGCAAATGATAGTCGGCAGCATTCATGGTTAGGAACAGTACCATAAGTACTACTTCAAAATATAGTATGTAATTAGCATCGCCATGTGGCCACCCTTTAAGGTCGCCATGTGCAAAACGCCATAATTTTATTATATTTCTTCTTATCCAGAATATTGTTACTGATACAATTACCAAAAAGGCTAAAATTTCGAAGAAACCTATAAGGAAACTATAAAAGCCTCCCATAAAGGCAAAAAGCCTGTGGGTGCCGAATATACCGTCGATTATAATCTCTAATAATTCGATATTGATAATAACAAATCCTACATATACAATGATATGCAGTAGTCCGGCTATTGGTCTTCTCACCATTTTAGATTGCCCTAAAGCAATCATAGCCATGTTTTTCCAGCGAGCACCCGGGTTATCATTACGGTTTACATCTTTACCCAACTTGATGTTGCGTCTCAGTTTTTTTACATTTAATGCAAAATAACCAAAGCCTGCTGCGAGGACTAAAACAAATAAAATATTATCAATATAACTCATATAAATATAAAGTGGCAGGTTGTGCTACCCGCAAAGTTATTATTCCTTTTCTACATATGGCGTACCTTTCTTACCGAAAACAGAGAAATGTACATAACGCTTGGGATTGTTCTTAAAGTCTGCCAAAAGTTCTTTAAGCTCTTTTGAGGCATCGGTAAGGTTGTTATACATGGCTTCATCTTTCAGTAGTTTGCCCATTGTGCCTTTGCCTGACTCTAAATCGCTCAGTATATTATCTACATTTGCCATTGTGTTTTCCAGCTTGCGTACTGTTTCCGCAAGGTTAGCAGCGTTTAACGAGTCGGTTATCTGGACAAGGTTGGCACTGGCTTTATTCATGTTTTCAACCGTACCGTTTATGTTGGTCTTATTGTCTGCCAACATTGTATTAATTGATTTAGTGGTTTGACTAAATTCTTTCATAGTCTTACTTAAATCTGCAATAGAATTACGCAGGTTTGCCTGTGTTTCTTTATCAAGAACATTATTAAGTTTAGTCATTAAACTATCTGCCGATACTACTGTAGTTTCCACTTTGTTCTGTAAAGGTTTCAACTGTTGACCAACTGTAGAGAGCATGCTCGACTCTTCGGTACCTATAAGATAATCGCCATTTTCTGCAGGAGTGTTATTTTTAAAATCAGACTCTATGGCTATTTGTTTACCTCCAACTAAATCGGGCTTATTTAAAACGGCATGGCTTGTTTTGGAAATAAATACATCGTTATTACTTATTTTTAACTCAACCATCAAACGTCCTTCTTTTTCCGGCTTGATAGAGCTTACCTTACCTATTACCAAGCCACTGTATGTTATTGGGGCTGATGGCGATAATCCTTCAACATTTTCATATATAACATACAAAGTCCTGTAGGAATTGAAAAGATCTCTTCCTTTTAGAAAACTGTACCCCCAAATAAATACCAAAATGGCTCCTATTACTAATATTGCTGTTTTAGCTTCTCTTGTTACTTTCAAAATCTAATTATTTATTTAACAAATGTAGGACAATAAAATTATTATAGTGTGAATATTACTTTAAAGCTTTTTAATGTTTCTTGAGTGCTTCTTGAACAGGGATTTTTTTCCCGTTACGAAAAGCAACCACAAAAGCAGACTCAAATCCCTTATCTCTGGCTTGTTGTTTCAATTCATTAGCCTCTTCATAACTTCGGGTTTCTCCATAAAAATATTTTATTAAAGATGTGCTGCTATCTTTAGATATGGATGTAAGCCCGTTAAAATTAGAGGGTACGGTATCCAGGTTTCTGGCGCTTGCCGATATCTGTACTTTAAATATAACGCCTTCGGCAACACTTTCTTTAACTTCTTCTTTAACAGGCACTACGGTTATAACCTCTGTTTCGGGTTTATGCTCTTTTACAGGGGCGGGCTGGGCTGTTTTTTGAATTATAGGGATGTGAAATTCTTTCTTATAATTTAATATCGCTTCGGCTATGGCTTTTGCCAGTTTATCCTGACCTGCTTCTGAGTTAAGAAACTGCCCTTCGGGTCTGTGCGATATAAAGCCCAATTCTATTAATATTCTGGGCATGTATATATTTCTAAGCACCAAAAAGCCTGCTTGCTTTACACCTCTGCTTTTCCTTTTCAATTCATAAGTAAAAGCGTCTTGCACTTTACTTGCAATGTCTATACTTTGGTCTAAATACTCTTCCTGCATCATTTGTAGCCCAATAAGCGATTCCGGCTTATTAGGGTCATAATCCTTATACTTTATTTTATAATCTTCCTCCATAGTAACCACAGCATTTTCCTTCTTGGCAACTTCAAGGTTAGAGGCGTTACGGGTAAGTCCCATTACAAAAGTTTCCGTACCGTAAGCCGACTGATTTGCAGCACCGTTACAGTGAATTGATACAAATACGCTTGCGTTTGCATTATTAGCAATATTGGCACGTTCATTAAGCTCTATAAAAACATCTGTTTTTCGAGTATATACTACTTCTATATCCTGTTCTTTTTCCAGTATTTTCCCTACTTTATTAGATACATTCAGCACTATGTTCTTCTCTACAAACCCATGGTAATTAGCTCCAAAATCCTTTCCTCCGTGTCCGGCATCAAGCACTACCCTGAATTTTGAGTTGCCCTGACCCAAACATGCACTGCAAAATGTAATAAAAATTAAGAAAGTAAGTTTTAAATTCGGGTTCACTGTCATTGCAATATCTGTTATTATTTCCTCTAAGTGTTAAAATGTAATATGTGATTTAATTTGGCAAAAATATTGTAAGTTTGACACTCCAAAAAATAAGCCACATTTTTACAAAAATAGTATTAAAACCGTTGCGTACAAACTTATTTCATATCGTTTTATCAGCAATTTTCCTAACAATAGGAAGCTCAAGAATATCGGCTCAGGAAATAACGGGGAAATCAATAACTGTACCGGCTGAAAAAGAGAACGATACAATACCCAAAGTCATTGCTGCCGAGCTACAGGAAGCGGAAACAGTAGCTACCGAAACTAAAATAATAGCCGCAGATACTGTTAAAAATAAATCAGGTCTTGATGCCATAGTAAAGCGTGTGGCCGAAGATTATGAAGAGCTTGACCAGGAAACCAAAATGCTCACATTATACAACAAGGCAGAATTGTACTATAAAGATATAGAACTAAAAGCCGGTATAATTAAAATGAACTATGAAACTAATGAGGTTTTTGCAGGGCGTATAAAAGACTCTTTGGGCAACTACTCTCAGATGCCTTATTTTAAACAAGGAAATAACGTTGTGGAGGCTGACTCGATACATTTTAATACCGTAAGCAAAAAAGCCCGTATATGGAACTCGCGTTCCGACCAAGGAGAATTTAGGGTAAAAGGTGAAATAACAAAAAAAGAAAACGATTCGGTTTACTACATAAAAGGCGCACGTTTTACTACTTCTAAAAACATAGACGACCCCGAATATTATTTTTATACGAATAAAATAAAACTCGTACCGGGCAAAAAAGTAGTGATAGGCTTTACCAATATGGTTATTGCCGATGTGCCCACGCCACTGGCACTGCCTTTTGCCTTTTTCCCGATGACGGATGAAGCTGAATCAGGGTTTATAGTACCTACTTTTGGCGAAAACAACAATCAGGGTTACTTTTTACAAAACGGAGGGTATTATTTAGCCCTTAGCGATTATTATGATCTTGCGGTGCTGGGCGATTATTATACCAACGGGAGCTACGGGCTCAGGTTTCAGTCCGCCTATGCCAAACGATACAAGTTTCGTGGCAATATTAATATTCGGTTTGAAAACAATGTGCAAAGCGAAAGAGGTTTCCCCGATTATGTACGCTCCAGGCAATATAATATACAATGGTCGCACAATCAGGATGCAAAAGCCAACCCCAATTCCCGATTTTCGGCTAGCGTAAACTTAGGTTCAAGTCAGTACTACCGCCAGTCACAAAACCTCAGCAATATTGGCGCAAGCCTTAATAATACATTACAGTCATCCGTTTCCTATTCCAAAACATTCCAAACTGTACCGCAGGTTAATGTTTCGCTAAGTGCTACGCACAGCCAAAACACGAATACCGAAACGATAAATATGACATTGCCTACCCTGCAAGCCAGTGTTGACAGGATATTTCCGTTTGCTGCTGACGATGCTCCGAAAAAAGGAATTATAAAAAATGTTAACCTGCAATATAACCTGCGCGGAGAAAACAGGATTGCCACTACCGATTCGCTTTTCTTTAAACCCCAAATGTTTCGCGATGCAAAGTCAGGTTTACAGCATACTATACCCCTAAGCACCAACTTTAAAATTTTTAAACATTTCAGCGTTTCTGCCGGAAGTAATTTTCAGGAAACCTGGGTAATGAACACTATTGAACGTTTTTACAACCCTAATACCAATGAAGAGGAAACACGCGACCTGAAAGGTTTTGAATCGTACCGCACTTACAATTTTTCTTCGAGCATAGGTACTACAATATATGGTACTTTTAATTTTGGAGAAAGTAAAAAAATACAGGCTATACGCCATGTAATTCGCCCATCGGTATCCTACACCTACACACCAAGTTTTGACCAGTATTATGACCGGTATGAAATAGATGAAACAGGAACTGCCTATAGGGATTATACAAGGTTTGAAGGCGGGTTATTTGGTGCTCCGGGCAAAAATTTATCTAACAGTATAGGCTTATCTGTAAATAATACTTTTGAAGCCAAAGTAAGAAATGATGAAGATCCTGATGAAGAAGCTAAAAAAATAATGTTGCTTAACAACCTTAATTTTTCTACCAGCTATAATATGGCTGCCGATTCACTGGCATGGTCGCCACTAAGGGTTACAGCAGGTACTAACCTGTTTAAACAAAAAATGAATATTAACTTTGGTACTACTTTAGACCCATATGCTATTGATAATGCCGGACAAAGAATAGATACGTATAATATAGACAATGGCGGAAGCCTTTTTAGGATGACCAGTGCCAATGTAACGGTAAATTATTCTTTTTCAAGTAAAGACGGTGAATCAGGCGGAGGTAAAAGCGACGACCAAACGGCACGAAACGGCGGGCGTGAAGACGACCTGTTTGGTACTGCTACCGACCTGAGTGACAGGCGTAAAAGTATGTTTGATGAGGAAGACGAGGATACTGAGAAAAGCGATAAATCGGGTGGTACATTTTTTAATGCCAAGCTGCCTTGGGATTTACGCCTTGCTTACTCCCTAACCTATTCTAACAATAACAGGCAAAGCGAAATAACGGGTAACTCTATAATGGTATCGGGTAATGTGGATTTAACCCCCCGCTGGAAAATGGGCTTTTCGTCAGGTTATGACTTTGTGCAAAAAGGGGTTACTTTTACCCAGTTACGCTTTGAGCGGGACTTGCTTAGCTGGCGCATGGATTTTAACTGGGTTCCGTTTGGCGATAATACCTATTGGGGCTTTTTTATAGGGATTAAATCATCTGTACTTAGCGATATTAAGTATGATAAGCGCCAAGTACCGGACAGAGTATTAGGAAACTAACTTAGCATATTAACAAAGACATGAAAAAAATTATTTTTACTGATAAAGCTCCTGCTCCTATAGGACCTTATAATCAAGCTGTACTTACAGGCAATATGTTATATACGTCAGGACAAATTGCATTGCATCCTGAAACGGGCGAACTGATTACAAGTGATATTGAAACCGAAACCAAACAGGTTATGGAAAACATGAAAGCGGTATTGGAAGCTGCCGGAATGGGTTTTGACAATGTTATAAAAACCACCATCTTTATAAGCGACATGAACGATTTTGCAAAGATAAACGGTGTATATGGCGCTTATTTTAACGAAGAAACCGCTCCTGCAAGAGAAACGGTTCAAGTGGCATGTTTGCCAAAAAATGTAAATGTCGAAATTTCTATGATTGCTGCGCTATAGCCTGAAGCAATAATTCTGCGGTAGCAGAGTTGGTTGCCAAAGGTACATTGTGCACATCGCATACTCGTATCAGCATATTAATATCTGCCTCATGCGGATGGTTTGCCAAAGGGTCTTTAAAAAAGAACACCATATTGGTTTTCCCTTCGGCAACGCGGGCTGCAATTTGCGCATCGCCACCCAGCGGTCCCGAAAGCATTTTAGTAACCGTAAAACCTGCTTTTTCGGCTTTTCCTCCCGTAGTACCCGTTGCAACAAGCCGGATATTCTCTTTAGCAAGAATATCCCTGTTTTTGTTTAAAAACTGTACCATTTCGGCTTTCATACCGTCATGGGCTATAATGGCAATTTCCATATCCGGCATTAGTTTAACTCGTGATATTCAATCAATCCGTCTATAGGGCGTCGCAATACATTACCTATTTTCAGATTATTTTTACTTAATACTTCGGCAAGCTCGGCTTTCAGGTAAAATGCTATTGAACCTACAAAGTGTACCGGTACTTCGTGCGCATTATCATACTGTGTGATGTAGTTATCTACAAATACCTGCATAGCATCTGTAATAAGCCCTTTTATAAAGGCATTATCTTTATGCTGTATTAAAAACTTAGCAAAAGTAGCTAAATAGGCATTTGGGTTTGGCTCTTTATAAAGGTTATGCTTTATCACATCCGGGTCAAGGTTGTACTCTTTTTCAAACTTAGCGGCAAGTTCCTGTGGCATTTTATTAAAGTAATAGGCTCTGATAAGATCTCTGCCAAAACGGTTACCGCTACAATCGTCCATAGCAATATAGCCTAACGACTGTACTTTTTGGTGCAGTTCTTCACCGTCAAAATAACTACAGTTAGAGCCTGTACCCAGTATGCATATTATTGCTTTTTCGTTAGTAGGGTTAGTGGCATAGGCTGCCGCATAGGTATCTTCTTTTACCGAAACTTCTGCATTTGGGAAAAATTCTTCAAAAACATCTTTCATAAAATTTTTCATGCGGTCTGTACCACATCCGGCTCCGTAAAAAAACAAGCTGGATACTTCGTTACGGTTATTATAGATATCAAAGCGTGCTTCAAGGCGTTCCAAAGCCTCTTCTCTGTCTATAACTTCGGGGCTCAAACCCAGTGTTTGGGTAGTAAAAAGCCTGTCGCCGTTTTCGTCCAGCGCAATCCAGTCAGCCTTTGTAGCACCACTGTCAACTAATAATTTCATAATTAAATAGAGTTAGTTTTTAGTTAAGTTTTGTTCGGTATATTAAGATTAGTATTTATTGGGGTTAATTTTGGGTTAAGTAAAGTAGTATATAAAAAATAAAAATCCCGCCTTTTCTGTATGAAAAAAGACGGGATATAGTATAATTTA
This sequence comes from Flavobacterium salilacus subsp. salilacus, assembly GCF_004634195.1. GTDB lineage: Bacteria > Bacteroidota > Bacteroidia > Flavobacteriales > Flavobacteriaceae > Flavobacterium > Flavobacterium salilacus. Next base: position 185,414 of record NZ_SKBP01000003.1, on the reverse strand, counting down.
TTACAGTGATGCGATATGCACCGAAAGGTCTATAAGTTTGCTTGAATAGCCATACTCGTTATCATACCAAGATACCAACTTAAAGAATGTTGAGTTAAGCCCGATACCTGCTTTGGCATCTATTATACTTGTTCTTGAATCTGATACGAAATCCTGAGATACTACGTCATCTTCGGTAAAACCAAGAATACCTTTCAGGTTGGTTTCCGATTCTCTTTTCAACACACTCATTATCTCTTCATACGAAGTTTCTTTCTTTACTTTAACAGTAAGGTCAACTACAGATACGTCGGCTGTAGGCACACGCATAGACATACCTGTAAGTTTTCCGTTAAGTTCCGGTATTACTTTACCTACTGCTTTTGCAGCACCTGTACTTGCAGGGATAATGTTTAATAATGCTGCCCTTCCGCCGCGGAAGTCTTTTTTAGAGGGTCCGTCAACAGTAAGTTGTGTAGCTGTTGTAGCGTGAATAGTGGTCATTAATCCTTCTTCGATACCAAAGTGGTCATTAATTACTTTAGCAAGCGGAGCAAGACAGTTGGTAGTACATGAAGCGTTAGATACTATTGTATCATTTGCAGTGGCTTTGTCGTGGTTTACACCCATTACAAACATTGGCGCATCTGCAGATGGTGCAGATATTACTACTTTTTTAGCACCGCCATTTATATGAAGTTGTGCTGTTTCAAGTGTTGTAAATATACCTGTACATTCGGCAACTACATCTACACCTACTTCATTCCATTTAAGTAATGCAGGGTCTCTTTCTGCTGTTACCCTGATATGGTTACCGTTTACATAAAGTTTGCCTTCTTTTACTTCAACTTCGCCTGCAAACCTGCCGTGTACTGAATCATATTTTAAAAGGTATGCTAAATGATCTACATCAAGCAGGTCATTAATAGCTACAACCTCTACGTTATCTCTGTTTATAGTTTCGCGGAAAACAATACGACCAATTCTTCCGAAGCCGTTTATTCCTAATTTTACTTTTGCCATTTTGTGATTTTAGTTTTTATTGTTGTTATTTATATAGATACGATGTCTGAAACTTTAATAAGTTCCTTATCAATTTGTGATTTTCCTTTTACGGCATTTTCTAAAGGTGTGAGTACTATTTCGTCTTTTAACAGCCCTACCATATAGTTCGATTTTCCTTCGAGTAATGTTTCTACAGCTTTAACACCAAGCCTGCTTGCCAGCACCCTGTCAAAACATGACGGTGTTCCGCCACGTTGCATGTGCCCCAATATTGATACACGCACATCATACTCGGGCATATTTTCTTCTACGTAGTCTTTAAGTTCAAAAACGTTTTTACCTATTTTATCGCCTTCGGCAATAACTACTATACTTGACGATTTGCCTGAGGCTTTGCTTTTTCTTAAAGATTCTAATAACCTGTCAAGCCCCATATCTTCTTCCGGAATCAGTATTTCTTCTGCTCCTGCGCCTATACCTGCATTGAGTGCTATATGTCCGGCATCGCGCCCCATAACCTCTACAAAAAACAGCCTGTTATGCGAGCTTGCCGTATCTCTTATTTTATCTATTACTTCTACTACAGTATTAAGTGCAGTATCATAGCCCAGTGTAAAGCTGGTGCCATATATATCATTATCTATTGTGCCGGGTATGCCTATTACAGGAAAGCCATATTCTTCATTAAAAATAAGTCCTCCGGTAAAGCTGCCGTTACCGCCTATTACCACGATAGCATCTATGTTATTGCTTACTAAGTTTTCGTGAGCTTTTTCTCTGCCTTCCTTCGTCATGAAGTCTTTAGAGCGAGCCGATTTTAATATTGTACCTCCTTTGTTAATTATATTATTAACGCTTCGGGCATTCATTTCTTTAAAGTCGCCTTCTATCATGCCCTGATAGCCTCTGTAAATTCCGGCACACTCTATATTATGATAAGCACAGGCACGCACTACGGCTCTGATGGCGGCATTCATTCCGGGGGAATCTCCCCCTGAAGTTAGCACACCTATTTTTTTGATATTCGCAGACATTTTTTAATATTTAATTGTAAAATTAATAATTTAATATGATAAATTAATTTATAAATACAATCTATTAATAATTCTCTAACATTTCAAACGTTTTCGTTAATAAGTTTTTTTATTCGTTTCGCCGTTTGCATAAAAAAAGAGCGGGTTTTTATAAAAACCCGCTCTTTTTTTTGATATATGAAATTTAATCCTTTATAAATTATCGATTAATCAGTTTCCGGTATCGGTTCGGGTGCTTCTTCGGTATTTGTTTTTTTCTTATTTCTTCTTTCTGCAAATTCCAGAAACTCCGGCGAAAGTTCAGAATCAGGTATTTCATTTCCGTCATTGTTATTTTCCTCTTTTACCTGTTTCTTATTCGATATTTTTTGCCATAATTCACCCAACGTGTTAAAATCAACTTCATAAGTAAGTCCTACACCCTGCGTATAGCCAATGCCCTCTCCTAAAAAATTAACATTATTCTCTCTGTTGAATGCTCTTGCTTTTAATGAGTTTTCTTTATTCAATCGAAACTGAGCTTCTACATTGCCCACCACGCTCGACTGATTAACACCCCCAACGGGCACACCTACCTGACCGTTTATAGTTATCCTGTCATTTATTTGAGAGGATAGGGTTAAACCAAACTGAGAACTGGTTTCCATATAAGGGTTTTGCGATCCTTGCACATAGTTTACACCTACGTTCAATTTACTTTCATCATCAGAGAACAAACCGTTTACAAGACCGCTCGCTGTTTCCAGGAATGGTGCATATGCCATTGTATTAGCGCTGGTAGGACTTAAAAACGAGCGTTGGTATAAGAGTGAAAGTGCCTGGTTTTGGCGTGTATCGGCATCACTGAGGCGGTATTCCAAGTCTGATTTGAGTACTGAATTGGCACGGGGGAAATTAATTTGGAACTCATGCTCAGGCTGCATAAGGCTACCATTAAGCTGTATAACCACCTCTACCGGGATATTACCGCTATAGGATGCATTATCTAACAGTACCGAGGGGTTAGCCTGAAGTTCATATACAGCCTCCAGATTTAGGTTTGCGTCAGTAGGATCGCCATCCCAGTTAATATAACCTCCTTGCTTTGCTTTAAGTTTCTTATTAATAATTCCTCCGTATTTAAAATTATATACCCCTTCGGTTAATGAAAAGTCGCCCCACATATTAAACTTACCAAGTGTATTGATTTCTAACAGCATATTACCGTTACCTATGGCTGTAAGACCATGCCCTGTATTTTTATCTATAATTATCTCGATTTTAGCATCATCATCTATGTCTAAATCGAACTGCATTTCCAGTCCTTTATAATTACTTGTATTTACTAATCTTACATCGGTTCCATTTTCCTCTTTCTCTTTAGGACTGAGAAAATGGATATATGGTGTACTACCTGCCGCTCCGGTATTGTTTATGGGTATTTTTATATCTGTTCCGGGCTCGGACTCTGCATTTGCCTTTATGAGCAATGCAGAAGTAGGACCACTTATGCTGGCATTGCCTTTTATAAAAGCCGTACCGTAAAAAAGGGCATCATCAGAATCCGGTGTATTGAGAACCAAAAGATTATCTGATTGTATATTGAGGTCAAGAGCCCAGTTTTTAAACATATCGTGTGTTACTTTACCTTCAAGATATCCTGAAGTTCCGTGCTCAGTATCAGTAAGCTTAGGTCTTCTGAATACTAAAGCATTTTCGGTAAGGTCAATTATTGAATTTTCTTCAAAATTATAATCCGTGTTGAGGTAGCCTACCTTTAACCCCGCATTACGAAGGTAAAAAATAGCATCTATCTCCGGTTTTTTTATATTCCCTACAATGGCGGCACGCCCCGTAGCTGTACCTCTGATATCGGGAAAAACGGACTTGAGGAACACCTCGAGAAAACTGATATCAAATTCACTAAAATCGGCATCGAGTGATAACTGTGTCTGGTTATCAACTATATCTATAGTACCGGATGTGTATAACCTTTCTTCATCGTTTTTAAATATGGTAGAGCTAAGGTTGAAACGCTTCAGCCTGCGGTCTCCATATATCTGTAAGTCAAGGTCGCCCAATTCATAATCATTCATCCTCAGGTTGCTTATGGTAAGCATCGATTGCGGCTGATATTCATCACGTTGTTGTTTGAGGGTTATATCGCCATTAATCCTGCCTCCAAATTCCAGACTGTCAAGAGAAGGTGTTATTTTGTCGAGTGCCACATCATTAAACGATAATTTTAAATCCTTATAGGTAGAGTCGCGTATTACACCAACGAGTTCTACCTTTTGGTCTTTGTGTGACATGCTTATTTTATCAATGGTAAAATCGGTAAGCTTTTTATTAAATACCACTTTATTATCATTCGATTCTCCTTCATTGATGTACCATAAGTAATCTTTAAAATTTATTTCTGATTTTTTAAATCCTACTACGGATTTGTTTTCTTTATCAATAGTATGATACAGGTTCAGTTTAAAATAATCTTCATCTTTACTGCCTCCTTTAAATTCGGAACGTAAAAATAATGTATCATTCTGAGTTACATTAATAAGGTTAAAGTCAGATATTTTATATCCTTTAGTCCGTAGGCTATCAATACTTATGTAGGTATTATATAATGGATTTTTATTGTTTATATCTACAGCTATGTTGCTAAACTCATTATCTTTTACAGTTATATTCGGGGAATCAAAATTCAGTACAAAATCGCCCTTATCTGCATTAATTCTCCCTCTTACAACTGTATTTTGCCCCACTGCTACGTCGGGCAATACTATATCTACAATTTTATTGTATATAACAAAATTAAAGTTGATAAACTGCCCGCTTTTTAGTTTATGGGGTGAATAGTTAGTATAAAGGCTCCCCATAGCGTTTTCTACCAGTTTGGGCAGTTCGTTAATATCAAATTTACCCAAAACGCGTCCTTCTATTATATCAGTTGAGTTAAATGCAATTGTTCTCACATTATCTTCATCAAATGACGATTCTATAAAAAAGTCTTCAAAATAATAGCTGTCACGACTGTTTTGGTACGATAGTCGAGACATTTGTAATGTACCTGCCACGTCATTAATCGTTTTGCCCGTAGCTGTAAGCATCAGGTCGCCTTTAAAAATAGATAGCGAGTCGTTTTTAATTATATGTAGCGCTACAAGATCGGCATAATCTACTTGGGCATGAAAATCAACCTTATTGGTATTATTACTCATATCGACCAAACCGTCAAAAGAAAGTAATAAATTAGGGTCGTTACTATTTATAACACCTTTAAAATAAGGCCATTTCATTGTGCCGTCAACATCAATATTGGTATAATTATATTCATTGAGCCACAGCCTTTTTATATCCCCTTTCAAGGTAGTATTAAGCGACTCTTTGTTAAAGCCTACTCCATTTGCAACAAGGTGCGCCGTAGCACTGCCAATTGCCGAGCTGCCTGTTAAAACGCCTATATTAAATCCTCTTAAATCAATAACTCCATCGTAAGCGGCAATATTAGGATTATTAAAGTTTTTAATCGATAAATTAGTATCTACTTCGCCTATTTCAGATATAACATATAAGTTGGTATCAAGGTCTTGATTAGTAAGAATAACATGCCCGGAAAGGTTTACCGTACCCAGTTTATCTAACTGTTGGGGGAGGCTTTCGCCCAGTACTCTCGGCATTATATAGGTTAAACTGCCGTAGGTTGATGTAATACGGTCAAAATTACCATTCATATAAAAACCTGCTTCCTTATTAAGTAGGTTTTTAAAGTTTATTTTACCTATTATTTCGTTTTGCCCATCATCAAACAGTTTCAGGTTGTTTAAAACAAAATCATTAAGAGGTCCTTTCAGGCTTGTAGAAAGGTAGAATTTTTGGTCTTCGCTAAACTCGTCATAAAAATAATTAATCTCATTAGAGGCTATAGTTGCCTTAGCTATATTAAAATCAAAATTAACTTTGTTTACAAAATCTTTCATGTCATTGCCGGAGTAACTCAACTTTACATCACCCTCCAATGATGATTCAGCCGTTTTTAAAGTAAGTTTATCCAGAATAATATTCGATTTCGTATAGGTGAAGTCACCTTCAAGATTTTCAACAAATAACCCCCTGTGGTCCTGTAATGATAGTGCTTCAATTCCTGCTGTAATTTCCGGCCCTTTGATATAAAAATCACTCAGTTCACCGTTCAGCTTAGTAAAATCTAAAACTTTAGGCGTTGCGCTATTTTCATTTGTCAAACGATACCTTCCGTTATTTACATAAAGTTCGTCAGCCTTCAATCGAAAAGAACCATCTCCGGGCTTACCATTATCAAACAATTTTACAAAAACATCAAGGCTGCTCAATGTTTCGCCTTTGTATGTTTTCATGTGGAAGTTAAGTGCTTCGGCTCGAAGCGTACCAAACTCAAAGCTGTTTTTAGTAAGCTGTTTAAAGCTAAGAATATTAGTTTGTAACCTGTCAGCAGCTATTAGCGTATCATTATGATGATCCAGTATTAATACTCCTTTAAGCTTTACACTTCCAAAAAAAGATATTGCTACTTTATCAATCTGTATATGCGTTCCTAACTCCTCATTAATCCTGTTTGTAGCATAATGAGCAATTTTAGTTTGCACAAAAGGAAGTGAGAGTGCTATGGCAAGCAGTAACAAAAACAGGAGGATTCCTATTACTGTACGGATAAGTATTTTTTTAAATTTTTTGATACTGCTAATTGTTTTAAATTTGTCGAATGGCAGCTTCTGCAATTTTGAAACAAATGTAGGCAATTTTGTTATTTGCTAAAATTTGCGAAGCTACTTTTTGCTATCCAAATACCGTGCCTGAATATGAACGAAAACCCTTTATATATATTAGCCATCGAAAGTTCGTGCGACGATACCGCTGCTGCCGTACTGGAAAACGCCAAAGTACTGAGTAATGTTGTGGCAAGACAAGCTATACATGAAGAGTATGGCGGTGTAGTGCCGGAGCTTGCCTCGCGTGCCCATCAGCAAAATATTGTACCCGTGATAGATGTTGCACTCAAAAAAGCCAATATAGACCGCTCACAGCTTAATGCTATAGCTTTTACACAAGGTCCGGGGCTTATGGGATCGCTCTTGGTAGGCAGTTCTTTTGCCAAGTCAATGGCTTTGGCATTAGGTGTTCCCCTAATAGCCGTAAACCATATGCAGGCACATATACTGGCACACTTTATAGATGAAGAAGGTTTTGAAAAACCAACATTCCCGTTCTTGGGAATGACCATAAGTGGCGGGCACACGCAAATTGTAAAAGTGAACGATTATTTTGACATGGAAGTTATTGGCGAAACTACTGATGATGCCGTAGGCGAAGCCTTTGATAAAAGCGCAAAAATACTGGGGCTGCCCTACCCCGGTGGTCCGCTTATTGATAAATATGCGCAACAGGGTAATCCAAAAGCGTTCCCGTTTACCAAGCCAAAAGTACCGGGACTGGATTTTAGCTTTAGCGGGCTGAAAACACAAATACTGTATTTTGTACAAAAAAACGTAGCCGAAAATCCTGATTTTATACAGGAGAACCTCAACGATATTTGTGCCTCTATACAGCACACCATCATCAATATACTGATGGATAAGTTGAAACTTGCCGTAAAAGAAACGGGCATAAAACAAATAGCTATAGGCGGTGGTGTATCGGCAAACAGCGGTATCCGCAATACGCTCATGGAAGCCCGGAAGAAATACGGTTGGAAATGCTTTATACCAAAATTTGAATACACTACTGATAATGCTGCAATGATAGGCATAGTAGGCTACCATAAATACCGTCAGCAACTTTTTAACGATGCTTCCGTAGTATCAAAAGCCCGAATACCACTATAACTATGCAATTATTTTACAACCCTGATATAAACAGCAACGATACTACTTTTACTTTTGACAGAGAGGAAAGCCGACATATAGTAAAAGTACTCCGCAAAAAGGAAGGTGATACGATACAACTTACCAACGGTAAGGGTAGTGTTTTTACTGCTGAAATAACCTTTGCAGCCGATAAAAAATGTTTGGTAAGTATTACTGCCGAAGCAAAATCTGAACCGCTGCCCTATTACCTGCACCTTGCCGTAGCCCCTACCAAAATGAATGACCGCTATGAGTGGTTTTTAGAAAAGGCTACCGAAATTGGCATCAGCGAAATTACTCCGCTTATTTGCGAACACAGCGAACGCACCATATTTAAAGCTGAGCGTTTTGAAAAAATATTGCAAAGTGCCATGAAGCAATCATTACAATACCACCTGCCAAAACTGAATGCACCTACCTCGTTTAAAGATTTTGTAAACCAAGAGCATGAGGGAGCATTATTTATAGCCCACTGCGAGGAAACCGACAAAAAACTCCTTAAAAACGAGTTACAACCCTTGCAAAAAACAACCGTACTAATAGGTCCTGAAGGCGATTTCTCTAACAAAGAAATAGAACTTGCTTTACAGCAAAAGTATATACCCGTTTCGCTGGGCAATACCCGCCTGCGTACCGAAACCGCTGCGATTGTAGCAGCGCATAGCGTAGCTTTTGTGAATGAGAAATAGTGTTTAGATTGCCACGTCGTTCCTCCTCGCAATGATGTAGAAGGAGTAACAGTATGTCATCGCGAGGCACGAAGCGATCCTGACACAAACAATATTTTCTATATCTTTACATTCACAATCTGATACTCCAAATGAAAAAACTCCTATACATACTCCTGCTTACTCCTGCCCTGCTTATGGCACAGGAAATAGCAGTACTTAAATACTCGGGTGGTGGCGACTGGTATGGTAACCCTACCTCATTACCCAACCTTGCTAAGTTTTGCAACCAGAACATTAACACTAAACTAAATACCAAAACAGCAACAGTAGAAGTTGGCAGTCCGGATTTGTTCTCCTACCCATTTGTACACATGACAGGGCACGGTAATGTGGTGTTTAGTGCCAACGATGTTACCAACCTGCGTAATTATCTTACTTCGGGCGGTTTTTTGCATATTGATGATAATTACGGTATGGACAAATACATCCGTAAAGAGATACAAAAAGTTTTCCCTGATAAAGAGTTGGTACAAGTACCTGCAAGTCACGAAATTTTTAAAGGTCCGTATGCATTCCCGCAGGGTATGCCCAAAATACATGAGCATGATAACAAAGCGCCACAGGCTTGGGGTATTTTTATTGAAGGCAGGCTGGTATTGCTATATACATCTGAAAGCGACCTTGGCGATGGCTGGGAAGATCAAGAGGTGCACAACGACCCGCGTGAGGTACGCGAAAAAGCACTAAAAATGGGAGCTAATATTGTTAACTACGCTTTCAAATATTAATAACAATAGTTGCTTAATTACAGTAAATATTGTTGCTGTCGCACTATATGGCATTATTGGTAATCCATCATAATCTTTACTAATGCTAAGTTCGTTAGCAATATTTTTCATACATTCGAAACACAAAACATCCTACTATGATTACATCTAAAGTTATAGCCAACGGAATATTAAGAGCACTGGCAGTTATTGTTGCGGTATTTATACTTGTAATGTTCCTTTATAAAATACAATCGGTACTCATTTACCTTTTTATAGCTTTAATAGTCAGCATGATAGCAAGTCCCGTTATCAGGTTTTTGAAAACCAAATTAAAGTTTCCTCATGTTGTGGCAGTGGTAACCACCCTGTTTCTTTTTATATGCCTTATGGCTGGTTTTATCATGCTTTTTGTTCCGCTTATCATTACGCAAGGTGAGAACCTCTCACTTTTGGATACTGCAAAGCTGGAACAGGATGTTACGGACTTAATAGCCCAAGTAAACGGTTATTTTTCTGACTATGATATAAATACCGAACAATTAGTTAAAGAAGCCGACCTTACCTCTAAGCTCAACTTTAATTTTATACCGGATTTTATCAATTCGCTGTTAAATATCCTTAGCGGTTTTGGTATTGGTTTAGGTTCAGTATTATTTATCACATTCTTTTTCCTGAAAGATCAAAAAGCTATGGATACCGGATTTAGAAAACTGATTTCGGATGCCCATGAAGAAAAAATACTCAACTCTCTGCGAAAAATAGATAATTTACTAAGCCGGTACTTTATCGGTTTAATATTACAAATAACCGTTCTGTTTATACTCTATCTTATTGTACTATTAATATTCGGAGTACAAAATGCTGTAATTATAGCCTTTCTTACAGCATTGCTTAATATTATACCCTATATAGGACCACTTATTGCAACGGTACTGGTTATAGTACTTACTATGCTGGGGCTTATGGGACCTGAAACGCAGGGCGAAATGCTCTCTACCACCCTATATGTGGTTATTGGTTACAGTATTGCACAAATTATAGACAATAATGTGAGTACACCCCTTATATTCTCAAACAGTGTAAAATCGCACCCCTTAGAGATATTTTTAGTAATACTTGCCAGTGGGTTCGTATTTGGTATTTTAGGAATGATTATAGCCGTACCGCTATATACAGCTATTAAGGTAGTTGCCAAAGAGTTCTTTCCGCAAAACACTATAGTACGTATGCTAACAAAAGATTTATAGATTGAACCCAAAATTATCAGAGCCGGAAATACAGCAATTTATAATTGAAAATACAGGCAAGCCCATAGCCAAACTTGCCTTGATGAAAAACCCGTTCCCCTATGTGGAATGGCGCGAAATAGTAAACCAAATAGCAGCCCGCGAAAAAGCGAAAGAAAAGCTGCCCACATGGTTTAACACCAACAACATTATATATCCCGAAAAAATATCGATAGAGCAAACCTCATCCGAAACAGCAGCACAGTATAAGGCCAACCTTGTTTCAGGCGAAAGCCTTATTGATCTTACAGGAGGTTTTGGTATCGATGATTATTATTTTGCAAAAAACATAAATCATGTTTCGCACTGCGAACTCAACCCGGAGCTTTCGGCTGTTGCATCTCATAACTTTAAACTATTAGGAGTCGATACTATTGAATGCATACCGGGTGACAGTACCGAAACATTAAAGCTACTGGACAGGCAGTGGGACTGGATGTATATAGACCCATCACGCAGAAGCGATGCGAAAGGAAAAGTATTCCTCCTGAAAGACTGCCTGCCTAATGTTCCTGAACTGCTGGACTTCTATTTTAAGTACAGTAAAAACATCATGATAAAAACCGCTCCCCTGCTCGATATTTCGGCGGGGTTATCCGAGCTTCATTCCGTTAAAGCAATACATATAGTGGCAATACATAACGAGGTTAAAGAACTGCTCTGGATATTAGAAAAAGGCTATACAGGAACACCCGTTATAGAAGCTGTATCTATAACTAAAGAAGAAACTTCAACTTTCGTAACACAATGGGATAATGATGCCGAAGCTACGTATGCCTTACCTAAAAAATACCTGTATGAGCCTAATAGCGCCGTAATGAAATCGGGGGCATTTGATGCCGTAAGCACCCATTTTAAAATTGATAAGCTACACAAACACTCGCAGTTATATACATCCGATGATCTGATTGCCTTTACAGGCAGGCGATTTATGGTTAAAAAAATACTTCCCTATCAAAAAGCAGAAATAAAACAGCACATAGAAGGCTGCAAAATGAACGTGACAGTACGAAACTTTCCGCAAACCGTTGCGGAGATACAAAAAAAATGGAAAATAAAAGATGGCGGCGACACGTATGCTTTTTTTACAACCAACATACAAAATGATAAAATTGTGTTACTTTGTGCCAAAATATAACGAAATGAAAAATTGGTTTATAATCCTGCTGATAGCTGTAAGTACAACCACTATAGCCCAAACGGATTGCAATTATACTGTTGAAAATACTGAAGATGGTACAGAACTGAAAACGACGGGAGAACAGATGATGTATGAAAAAGTATTTGGCAACAGCTCGCAGTTTATTTTCTTTTCGCTCACCAATAGTGGCGGTACGCCCCTGCTCAACTTTCAGCTTTTATCAAAAAGTAAAGATTTTCCGCAATTATACTGCCTTGACAAAACATCCAAGATACACCTGCAACTTACTAACGGTAAAGTGGTAACACTTATTAATGCCCTGGATAACCAATGTGCGGGACTTGTGTATGATAGTATGGAAAAAAACAATATCAGGATACTATCAAGTACTTTTCTGTTTACAAAAGGCTCATTGGAAGAACTTGAAAAATCGACTATAACCTTTATAAGAGTAAAATATACTACTGAAACTATTGACTACCCCATTCGCAGCGAGCTGAACAGCGAAACAATGAAAAAACAATATTTTCCCGATAAATATTTCATGAATTACCTAAAATGCATACAATAACACCTTTTTACTGTTATTGTAGAGCATTGAGTGTTAAAGGCTTTAATTAAACGTCATAAAAAAAATTAAAAAACCTTTAAAAATAGTTGCAGTTAATTGAATAAATAAGTTACATTTGCAACCGCAAAAAGGGTAAGCCTTTTTGCAGAAAGGAGAGGTGCCGGAGTGGTAACGGAGCAGATTGCTAATCTGTCGACGGGCAACCGTCGCCAGGGTTCGAGTCCCTGTCTCTCCGCTTCTTTTCGGGGTGTAGCGTAGCCCGGTTATCGCGCCTGCTTTGGGAGCAGGAGGCCGCAGGTTCGAATCCTGCCACCCCGACTACACAAAAATATTGCAATCCGCAGGATTCAGGGTCGCGTAGCTCAGCTGGATAGAGCACCTGCCTTCTAAGCAGGCGGTCACAGGTTCGAATCCTGTCGCGATCACAGCACAAAGCCACTGTTTATCAGTGGTTTTTTTGTTTTATACATTTTTCATTTCTGATATTTTATACTTTTACTGAGATATTTTGATGTATTTCGAGATAAAAATGTACTTAAATTGCACTTTGTATTTATGACTTTAACATAAGTGTACTTCATATCAAAAAGTAATATATATAAATCATTCACAACACATACCCTTATTTAAAGAAGATTTTTAAATAGTTTATTCTTATAAACCATAAAAATCATTAATTTCGCAATATCAACAAACAAAAGCATTTATAATGGAAAATAAGAAAGTAGTAATTGTTTCGGCTGTACGTACGCCAATAGGGAGTTTCATGGGCGCTCTGTCAACAGTACCGGCACCGATGCTTGGTGCCGCTGCTATAAAAGGAGCGTTAGAAAAAATAAACCTTGACCCCAATAAGGTTGACGAAGTTTTAATGGGTAATGTAGTACAGGCAGGCGTAGGGCAAGCTCCCGCAAGGCAGGCTGCAAGGCATGCAGGGCTTCCTGACAGCGTTATTGCAACAACTATTAATAAAGTATGTGCATCGGGTATGAAAGCCGTTATGCAGGGCGCACAAAGCATTATGTGCGGCGATGCCGAAATAATAGTTGCCGGAGGTATGGAAAACATGAGCCTTATCCCCCACTATGTACACATGAGGACTGAGCATAAATTTGGTCCCGCTACTTTGACAGACGGTATGCAAAAAGACGGACTTAGCGATGCGTATGATAACAACGCTATGGGTGTATGTGCCGATCTTTGTGCTACTGAATATAATATATCAAGAGAAGAACAAGATGCTTTTGCAATCAACTCTTACGAGCGTTCTGCAAAAGCGTGGAGCGAAGGTAAATTTGACAACGAAGTTGTACCGGTTGCTGTACCACAACGTCGTGGCGAGCCTGTTATGGTTACTAAAGATGAGGAGTACACTAATGTGAAAATGGATAAAATTCCTGCGCTTAACCCTGCTTTTACAAAAGATGGTACAGTAACAGCCGCTAATGCCTCTACTATAAATGACGGTGCAGCAGCATTGGTACTTATGAGCGAAGAAAAAGCAAACGAGCTTGGACTTAAACCGTTAGCTTACATTAAGTCGTATGCAGATGCTGAACAAGAACCAAAATGGTTTACTACCTCGCCATCAAAAGCATTACCAAAAGCATTGGATAAAGCCGGTATCAGTAAAGAAGATGTTGACTTTTTCGAGTTTAACGAAGCCTTCTCTGTAGTAGGTATTGCCAATACTAAAATATTGGGGCTTGATGCTGCCAAAGTAAATGTAAACGGCGGGGCGGTATCATTAGGTCACCCACTGGGATGTTCGGGCGCAAGAATCATTGTTACACTTATCAATGTATTACAGCAAAACAATGCCAAAACAGGTGCAGCAGCTATTTGTAACGGTGGCGGTGGTGCTTCGGCTATTGTTATTGAAAGAGCATAATCTATTTTACTGTTTTTAAGAATAAAACATAAGAGGCTATGAGCAGTCACGATGAGCGTATTGCAAAAATGACATTCGCTTCGGTATATCCGCATTATATCACAAAAGTGGAGAAAAAAGGAAGAACCGTAGCAGAATTGCAGCAAGTAATTGAGTGGTTAACCGGTTATGATGCCAAAAAATTGCAGAAACTTATTGCCGCAAAAGTAACTTTTGAGCAGTTCTTTCAGGAGGCATCTTTACATCCTAATGCACATCTTATTACCGGTGTAATTTGCGGATATCGTATAGAAGAGATTGAGAACCCTTTAACACAAAAGGCAAGATATCTTGACAAACTGGTAGATGAATTGGCAAAAGGACGTAAGATGGAAAAGATTTTGCGTGTAGCCTAAAGACACATAGTGTTTTATACTAAGTGAGCCGTAAAAAGGTTATTAACTTAGGCTAAAACAACAACAGTAATTGGCGTTGCTTCAGAATTAACTGCTATATTTGTGGTTTTGGATGAGGCAACGCCAATTTTTTGGCTATAACCGATAGAAAATAAAAATTTATTAAATTATAATGATGTTTGGTATTTGTAACCTTGCCATTGTACCATTACGGCTGGAGCCCTCTGACCGAAGCGAAATGACATCGCAGGTATTGTTCGGAGAGCATTTCAGGATTTTAGAGCAAAATCCGAAATGGTCACTCATTGAACTGGCTTTTGATAATTATACCGGATGGATAGACAATAAACAATTCAGGGCGGTAGCCGAAGCTGATTACAATTATCTCAGCAAAGCGCCGGCTGTATTAAATGCCGACCTTATTGAATATATAACAGCCCCAAACAATCAATTATTACCCATACCCATTGGGTCTTCCCTATCTTTTTTAGATCATTCCGGTATCAATACCGAAAATTATAGCTTTGAGGGCTTAAAAACGACAGGGGTTACAGGCAAACACAACCTGCTTCGCACTGCCTTTATGTACCTTAATGCTCCGTATATGTGGGGCGGTAAAACGCCTTTTGGTATAGATTGCTCCGGCTTTACGCAAATGGTATATAAGCTAAATGGTTATAAACTGCTGCGCGATGCCTCGCAACAAGCCACACAAGGTGATGCCCTGAGCTTTATTGAGGAAAGCGAACCGGGCGACCTTGCTTTTTTTGATAACGACGAGGGCATAATAAT
Source organism: Flavobacterium salilacus subsp. salilacus (assembly GCF_004634195.1). Taxonomy (GTDB): domain Bacteria; phylum Bacteroidota; class Bacteroidia; order Flavobacteriales; family Flavobacteriaceae; genus Flavobacterium; species Flavobacterium salilacus. The sequence continues at coordinate 170,018 of NZ_SKBP01000003.1, read as the reverse complement.
ACACGTAGGTATTATTATGGAAGATAACTACATTATACATGCGCATGGCAAGGTACGTATAGACCGTTTAGACCATTTGGGCATTTATAACATTGATACCCGCAGGCATACCCATAAACTAAGGGTTATTAAAAAAATAATATAAAAGTAATTTAAAGATGTTTTGATTTCCGGGAGATTAAAAAAACTTCTTCGGGCGTATTTTTCACAGTATAGGTAATTGGTTCAGAAAAGATGATTACTAATTTTTATCTTTAGGGCATCTATTCTAAATCATTTTACCGAAATGAACAAAAATTACATCACGCTATGCCTGTATCTGGCACTGATAATGCTTTGCACATCGTGCTCAACAGCATACAAATCTAAACCATCACCCGATAAAATACTCCAAACCAAAGGCAGTATTATTATTGATGCAAAAGGTGCTCCCATCACACTAAAAGGCACTAACATCGGCAACTGGCTTGTACCCGAAGGGTATATGTTTAAAACAGGAAAAATTAGCTCTCCCAGTAAAATTGATGAGCTGCTCCATGAAATGATTGGCCCTGACAGTCTTGCTGCCTTTTGGAATCGCTACTTGGACAACTACATGACACATGAGGATATTAAGTATCTTAAACGCATTGGTTGTAACCATATACGCCTCCCCTTTCACTATAAACTATTTACAAATGACCTGTATATGGGCAAACGTAACTCTGGCTTTGTTTACTTTGACCGCATATTGGACTGGTGCCGACAGGAAAACCTGTATGTGTTGCTCGATATGCACTGTGCTCCGGGCGGACAAACAGGCGATAATATAGATGACAGTTATGGATATCCTTGGTTATTTTTCAGCCAGTCGTCGCAGGATGAAATGAGTGCGGTATGGGTAAAAATAGCCGAACGTTATAAAAATGACCCGATAATTATAGGTTATGATATAGTGAATGAGCCTTTTGCCCATTATTTTAAAGAAGAAATTCCTGATTATAACCACAGGCTGTTTTTACTGTATAAGCGGATGATTAAGGACATCCGGATGGTGGATGAAAAACATATTATTTTCCTGAACGGCGCTATTTGGGCGGGCGACTTTGGCGTATTTGAAGAACTACCGGATGATAATGTTGTATATGAATTTCATAAATACTGGTTTGATGTAAACCAAGAGGCTATTCAAAATTATGTTGATTTTCGCGATAGGCATAATGTACCTATCTATATTGGCGAAACAGGTGAAAATACCGATGAATGGGTTATGGATTTCAGAACGCTACTCGATAAAAACGAAATCAGTTGGGCATTTTGGCCTTACAAAAAAATGGATAATACTAAAGGCATCATGAATTTTGAACAACCCGAAAACTATGATTTGATAACCCAATATGCCGAAAGCGACCGCAGCTCTTTTAAAAATATCCGCGAAAATATGCCCGACAGAGGAAAAACACAACAGGCTTTAAATCAATATCTTGAAAATTGTAAATATGAAAACTGTTTCCAAAATAAAGGTTATATTGAAGGGTTGGGCTTCACAATTGATTAATTAGATAATTGGACATTTAGATTGTTGGATTGTTGGATTTGTTAGACAATTTGAAAATAAATAAAAAACGCCCCACAAAATTGTGGGGCGTTTTTTATTATCGAAAATTTACTTTCAGCAATTTAATTCTCTTTTTGATTAAAAATATCTATCCAATATGTATCAAATAGTTCGTTACCTGTTTTTCCCAAGTCATACATCCCTGCTAATACTTTAAGTTCATCAATATTAGTAAACCTATAATTGTTGTTCCTGCATATATGTACATTCCTACCATAAATAGCCCCGTCACAAAAAATAACAATATTAATTAATTGTATTTCTTCTAAATTAAAATTTTTATAGTTACTGATAGAATTAATATTCTTTGTCAATTGATAATCTGATACATTAGTATACCATTTATTTTCAATATTTAAAATATATTTCTCTCTTTTATTGTTTAATAAAACTTCCACTTCTACGAGTAGGTCAACCCCTTTATATTGTCTTTTCGTTTTTACTTCGATAACTTTAAAATCTTCGAAACCATTATCAAAATCAACTTTATAGATATTATCTTCGATATCTTTACTATTATTGCCATATAATAAAGAATACAATACTCTCTTGGCATAAGAATTAAGTAAACCATTCCCCTCTTTGTATTTATCTTTTGAACACCTTAATGTCCAACTTAAAAAAAAGTCTTGTATTGTTTCATACCCATTATCAGTGGGTCCTTCTTCTGTATAATTAAAGAATGTCGGTAAGTTATTCATAGTCTATTGGTTTTAATTGTTTATTTTTATAGATGGATTTATTCCGTATAAGATATAAAAAAAAACGCCCCACAAAATTGTGGGGCGTTTTTCTATTATCTATAATCTCTTATCTAAAAATCTTTAGATGAGAATTATTTTACTTCTTCAAAGTCAACATCCTGTACTTCATCATCGCCACCGGCTTGCTGCGCGCCTTCCGGCTGTGCTTGTTGTGCACCACCTTGAGCACCGCCTTCTGCTTGTGCTTTATACATTTCTTCCGATGCGTTTTTCCAAGCCTCGTTTATCTTGTCAAGTGCAGGCTGTATAGTAGCTACATCTTTCGTTTCGTAGGCTTTTTTAAGCTCTTCAAGCGCTGCTTCTATCGGCTGCTTGTTGGCATCTGATAGTTTATCGCCAAACTCTGAAAGTTGTTTTTCCGTTTGGAAAATCATTCCGTCAGCCTCGTTCAGCTTGTCAACTTTTTCTTTAGCTGCTTTATCAGCTTCGGCATTAATTTCTGCCTCTTTACGCATTCTGTCTATTTCTTCCTGCGTTAATCCTGAAGAAGCCTCAATACGTATATCGTGCGATTTACCTGTTCCTTTATCAGTAGCCGATACTTTGATGATACCATTGGCATCAATATCAAACGTTACTTCAACTTGTGGTACACCTCTTGGTGCAGGCGGAATACCGTCTAAGTGGAAACGACCTATAGTTTTGTTATCGGTAGCCATTGGTCTTTCACCTTGCAACACGTGTATTTCTACAGATGGCTGATTATCGGCTGCTGTAGAGAATACCTGCGATTTTTTGGTAGGTATTGTAGTATTGGCTTCTATCAGCTTAGTCATTACACCGCCCATAGTTTCGATACCCAGTGAAAGCGGAGTAACGTCAAGCAGTAACACATCTTTTACATCTCCTGTAAGTACACCACCTTGTATAGCAGCACCTATGGCTACAACCTCATCCGGGTTAACGCCTTTTGATGGCTTTTTACCAAAAAATTTCTCTACTTCTTCCTGTATTCTCGGGATACGTGTAGAACCTCCTACAAGTATTACCTCATCAATATCTGATGTTTTTAATCCTGCATCTTTAAGTGCTTTTTCGCATGGCAGCATAGAGCGTTTTACAAGCTCATCTGCCAATTGCTCAAATTTAGCTCTTGTTAATGTTTTTACCAAGTGTTTAGGTCCTGATGCTGTAGCGGTAACATACGGCAGGTTAATTTCTGTTTGAGTAGAAGACGAAAGCTCAATTTTTGCTTTCTCGGCAGCTTCTTTTAAACGCTGCAATGCCATTGGGTCTTTACGCAAGTCTATACCTTCTTCGCTGTTAAACTCGTTGGCAAGCCAGTCGATAATTACCTGGTCAAAATCATCACCGCCAAGGTGTGTATCACCATTTGTAGATAGTACTTCAAATACACCATCGCCTAACTCAAGGATAGAGATATCAAATGTACCTCCTCCAAGGTCATATACTGCAATTTTTTGATCCTTCCCTGCTTTGTCAAGTCCGTAGGCAAGTGCTGCCGCAGTAGGTTCGTTTATAATTCTTCTCACTTTAAGTCCTGCAATTTCTCCGGCTTCTTTAGTAGCCTGACGTTGTGCATCGTTAAAGTAAGCAGGAACTGTAATAACTGCTTCGGTTACGGTTTGCCCAAGATAATCTTCGGCAGTTTTTTTCATTTTTTGGAGTGTCATTGCGCTCAACTCCTGTGGTGTATATAAACGCCCGTCGATATCTACACGCGGGGTGTCATTATCTCCTTTTATTACTTTATAAGGTACATTGCCTACTTCTTTTGTACTTTCTGAGTATTTATTACCCATAAAACGTTTTATAGAAGATATTGTTTTTGTAGGATTGGTTACTGCCTGTCTTTTAGCAGGGTCACCAACCTTGATTTCTCCGCCCTCAACAAAAGCAATTACTGATGGCGTTGTTCTTTTTCCTTCAGCATTAGATATTACCACCGGTTCCCCGCCTTCCATAACGGCTACACACGAGTTGGTTGTCCCTAAGTCAATTCCGATTATTTTACTCATTTGTTTAAAAGTTTTATTTCTGAATTTGTTTTGTTTATGTATTTACTCGGTTACATAGTAGTCAATGACTATGCCAAGCAATAAATAAGCTGTAAATTGACAGTAGAATATGACAAGATGGCATTGTATCTTACAAAGTTTGTTTAAATTAAAAACATTATTTTAGCAAATTAAAATTCCTTATTCGATAAATGAAATACCAAAAACGTAGGTTTAAAAAACTGGCAATGGCTTCTTCTGTCCTAATAACACTATTGGGTACTTATATGATAATTTTTTATATATCCTTACAATTAAAGATTGCCTCCCCCGAAAAAATAGGAAATTTGCCAATGGCTCTAAACTCAGCAGTCTGCTTTAAACTTTTAGGTATAACTTCAATTTTTCAGCTAATGAAAAAAAGGCACCTTGTTTTTGGTTCACACTTACTGTCTTTAACCATTATAGGCTGTTCAGTATTGGCACTGATAGATGCTTTAGACTATTACTCCATCAACTGGATACGTTTTGGTATGGTACCGCAAACAAGCTTTTGCTTTATCCTCATTTCGCTGGGACTTATCAGCAGAACTTTTAACAATTATATTGCAAAAAAAATATCTGCCTATTTTTTTAATACTGTCACCTTAATTTCATTTGTCGTTATAATAGGTTATCTCACGGGCGTTCCTGAACTTTATACTTTTTCCTTTAAGCCCATGTCAGTATATGCTGCCTTCGGCTTTTTTTTATTTTCCACCTCAATTGCTTTAGTATATCCTACGTTAGGTTTAACAGGAATTTTTACAGGCAAAAAAATTGGCAATATTATGGCGCGCCGAATTTTTGCAGAGCTTATGATAGCTATAATAATATTAGGTTATCTCCATCTGTTAGACCATCGATATCATTGGTTTAGCCATGAGTTTGGCAGTGCCGTACAAACAATTATTTTAATGATGGTAGGGCTTTTTATAATTTGGGAAACATCGCAAGCACTGAATAAAGCGGAAGCGGAAAGGAATACAGCCCAGCAAAACTTCAAATTGGCTGTACAATCTGCGCCCTATGCATTGGTTATATCTGATAAGGAAGGAAGCATTGTGATGGTTAATAATCAAACCGAGCTTTTGTATGGTTTTAAAAAGAATGAGTTGGTAGGTAAACCTCTTAAACTGATACTGCCCAAAAAAATGCATGACGATTATGATACATGGAGGGTAAATTTCTTTAAAAAACGGATAAAGGTGCATTATGGAGTTACTGACGAAGAAGAAATAATAGCCATCCGGAAAAACAACAGTGAGTTTCCTGCCGAAATGGTGTTTATACCTATAAAAATACGGAACGAGGTTGTTTGTTTAACATCTATTGTTGATATCACTGACAGAAAAAGATATGAAGACATCATTAAGCAACAAGTAGCGGAATTACAATCTAAAAACCAGGAACTGGAACAATTTAATTCTATAGCTTCTCATGACTTGCAGGAACCGTTGCGCACTGTTTCTAATTACATAAAATTGCTGGAAGAGGACTATCCTGAGCAGATTAATGAAGAAATTAAAGAATACCTGAAAGTTATGGATGCAGCAACAGGTCGCATGACTATACTTGTAAAGTCTTTACTCGATTTCGGAAAATTGGGTCGTAATAAAAAAATGACTTTGGTAGATTGTAACCAATTAGTAAAAAATGTTATTAACGATTTAAGCACCTTAATAACCCATAAGAAAGCACAGGTAACCGTAGTGGGGCAACTGCCTGTAATGAATGGTTATGAAACGGAACTGCAACAACTTTTTCAAAACCTTATAAACAATGCAGTAAAGTTTTGCAGGATTGACGAATTACCTGAAATAAGTGTTTCATGTGAAAAAGAAACAGGTTACTACCGCTTTTCGGTTACTGATAACGGAATAGGTATTGAAACTGAGTATTGTGAAAAAATTTTCCTTATATTTCAGCGTCTTAATAAGACTGATGAGTATGAGGGACACGGGATAGGTCTTGCCAACTGTAAAAAAATTGTTGAAATGCATGGCGGGAAAATTTGGGCAGAACCCCGCGCTGAAGGAGGTACAGTATTTAAATTTACTATTTTTAATTTTAAAGGATGAGACAACTGAACTGTATAATGCTTATAGACGATAACAAGATTGATAATTTTTTTCATGAAAGGGTAATACGGAAAAACAATGCTTCAAGCCATGTTATAGCAAAAGAATCCGGCAGGGAAGCACTTGATTATTTAATGAATTGTTGTTCATCTGTATTGCCCGAACTTATTTTTTTAGATATCAATATGCCGGGCATGAATGGCTGGGAATTTATAAGTCATTATAAAAATCTGGATTGCAAACTACAAACCAGCATGATTGTGGTTATGATAGGCACACCCGATGCCCCAGATGACCAGGCAATAGCCCATACACAGGGAATTTTGGCAGATTTTAAAACAAAACCGCTAACCAAAGAGATGCTGGAGCAGGTAATAGATAAGCTGGACTGCGCAAAATAAACAACATTTTAGTTGACTAAGAATAAAGCATTACTGAATAACAAATTCCCATTTTCCCAAAAACCACGAAACAGGGGGTTATCTACCATATAAATTACCTGCCCTGCTCCTTTGCGCTCTACGGCAAATGTAACTGTGTTTTCCAGATTCTTTTTCAGATTATGCCCTATAAAGCCAAAGCTTTTATAATTGGCAGGTACATATATTACATTTTCAGCACCTTTCAATAGTTTATAACGAGAGGCATCCGTCTTCAGGCTATAGTAGCTGTCTCCCAACCCGTAGGCTAAGGGGTGGCTTTTGTCCAATATATTTTCAATAATAGCACCCGGCACAACGTTAGATATAGCTTCGCGTTCCAGATTATCATAATTTAAAAGTCGGTCACTAAAATCTTGCAGCTCCTCGCTGTCTGTTTCAACAGTATTGTCATCTTCAGCACTACGTTTCGTAAGGCTGTAACCGGTAGCGTCTTCAAAAACACCCAATGCTTTGCCCATAGCCATGACTTTTCCGCCTTGCTCAATAAAACTATTAATTTCCGCTATTTGCGTTGCTGTAAAACTGTAATTACCATCAGGTAAAATCAACGTGTTGTATTCTGTAAAATTAATCCTGTCAAAATTTTGAAGTTCAACAATACTTAAAGGATAATTAACTATTTGTTCCATATAAAACCACACCTGCCCAAAGTCAGTAGCACTAATATCGCTCCCGGAGAGTAACATTACTTTCGGAGCTTTTAACAATGCGTAGTACTCTCCGCCCAAATCAGCCCCCTCAACAGAAAAACCGCTTTCTATAACCTCATAGTCAGGTTTATCAGCAAGTAGTACATCCATAGTAGGTATAAAAGATTCCCGTATCTTATTATCACTGGTTAAAACAATGAGGTCCCCTTTTTTTATCCTAATCCCTCTATATAACGATTCTTTTTGTGCCATGCGCACCTGTATGTTATTTTGATGTAGTGAAGCCAGTACTTTTACCGATTCGCGCCCATTCCAAGGAATATAGTATGCATAGACATTATCATATTCCAGTTTGCCTTTATGGCTTACCTGTGGCTTTGTTTGTACAGAAGGATTATTTTTAAGAGCATAACTTTCTATACCATAGGCATGGGGTAATGCCCAGGCGGTAATATCATAAGACAAACTATCCGAAAGATGCTGGTAAGGTTCAAACAACACTTGTGTGAGTACTGCTTTAGGCTGGTTTACACTTACTATAATGTCATTTGGCTCTATGGTAAAATCTTTATCACTATCGGACTGATAATGGTAACCGGATGTTTTTTTGGTTTCATCAGCATAAGCATACGCTATTTTATTTCGCTCCAACAGTTTTGTCATTTGCAGTGTTTTACCACTGTTTTTCAGTACATAAGACTTGTACTTACCTTTCGGGTTTTCTCGGCTTTCTTTAAAAAAATTCCTGAAATTTTTAACCAGCTTATCTTTTTGCTTAGATGCCGTTTCTAAAGCTGTAAGTACTGCCATAGTATGATGATCTATCCTGTCCTGCAACGTGAGTATAGTACCGTTTCTTAATTTTATGGCACGTCCTGCATTTATGCCGCCCTGCTCATAGGTCATACCCACAGCACCGTTAAAACACGGGTAGGTATCACCATAACTCGGATAAAACAAATCAAAACGCTCACGGGTATAGTAACTCCAGCCTTTGGCATCAAACTTTTTTGATGTATTCTCACCTATACTGTTATGAAAATCTTTTTGGTACTGCGCTATAAAATCATGTATAGGCTCTGCTGCGGGCGGAAAGAAATAAGGCTCGTTATACCCCATCTCGTGCACATCTACATGCACCATAGGCATCCATTCATTATACAGCAGCATACGCTGTTGGGTTTCAGGCTGCGTTTGCCATGCCCAGTCACGGTTAAGGTCGTAAGCATAGTGGTTCTGCCTGCCCCCGGGCCAGGGCTCCATGTGTTCCCTGTCATCAGCACCGGGGTGAGTGTTCCATCCCGTTACGGAACGTAGCCAGTTGGTATAATGGGCAAACCCGTCGGGGTTAAGGCATGGATCCAGTATTACAATAGTATTCTTCAGCCATTCTTTGGTTGCCACATTTTCGGGGTTTACCAGTTCATACGCTACGCTCATAGCGCTCTCTGCTGCCGCAGGCTCATTGCCGTGTACATTAAAGCTGAGCCATACAATGGCTTTATCCTGAACACTTACCGGCTTTTTATCAGCCATGCCTATACTGTACAAATGGTTCTCCCTTATGTTTTGCAGTTCTTTTAAATTTTCGGGGGTTGAAATAAAATATACATTCAAAGCCCTTTCTTCCGGAGTTTCTCCGTAAGGCTGCTGCATTATATAGTCAGACTGCTGTACCAACTGCTCAAAATAATCTTCCAGTTGGTCATAATAGGTAACATGTTTACCGTAATTAGGTAAAAACTGCCTCGGGCTGTTTACCTGGGCATTAAGTGTAAAGGCTGTTACAATTAAAAAGAGGGCTGTACAGAGTTTTTTCATGTGCGGTATTTAGAAAACCAAATGTAAGGATTTTACCTTTACAACAAAAAACACACGGTATGCAGCATATATTTTCTTTAAATAACAATTACAGCAAAACTATTTAAGGGGTAATTCTTATCTTTGCTTGCTCTAAAAACAAATTACCAAAATGCGTATATCCTATAACTGGTTAAAACAATTCATAAAATTAGAATCGACATCTGAGGAAACTGCCAACCTGCTTACCGACCTTGGACTTGAAGTGGAAGGTATAGATAACTTTGAATCGTTGAAAGGTGGACTGAAAGGTATAGTAGTGGGTCATGTACTTACTTGTGTACAACACCCTAATGCTGACAGATTACGCATAACTACTGTTGATATTGGCGATGGTACTCCTTTACAAATTGTATGCGGAGCGCCCAATGTAGCTGTAGGGCAAAAAGTACCTGTAGCTACCATAGGTACTACACTGTATGACAAAGAAGGAAATCCGTTTCAGATAAAAAAAGGAAAAATACGCGGTGAGGAAAGTCATGGTATGATATGTGCCGAAGATGAGCTTGGTATTGGCGAAAGCCATGATGGTATTATGGTACTGCCCGAAGATTTAAAACCGGGTACGCCTGCAGCCGAGATATTTAACGTAGAAACCGATGAGGTTTTTGAAATAGGACTTACCCCCAACCGTGCCGATGCCATGAGCCATTTGGGCGTAGCACGCGACCTGCGTGCGGGAATGAACCAAAAGAATATTCATACCGAATTGATTACCCCGTCTGTAAGTAACTTTAGGGTAGATAAACGCACCCTGAAAATAGATGTTGCGGTAGAAGACAGTAAACTTGCGCCAAGATATTGCGGGGTTACCATATCAGGGGTTACAGTAAAACCATCGCCTGCATGGCTGCAAAACAGGCTAAAAGCAATAGGTATTACACCCAAAAATAATGTAGTAGATACTACCAACTATGTTTTACATGAACTTGGGCAACCGCTGCATGCTTTTGATGCCGGAAAAATAAGGGGTAACAAGGTAATTGTAAAAACGGTAAAAGCGGGTACTAAATTTGTAACGTTGGATGATGTAGAAAGAACACTGCATGAAGAAGACCTTATGATATGCGACGAAAACGGTCCTATGTGTATAGCCGGTGTATTGGGCGGTAAAAATTCAGGCGTTAACGAAAATACATCTTCTATATTTTTAGAAAGTGCCTATTTTAACCCTGTATCTGTACGAAAAACAGCTAAAAGGCACGGTATAAGCACTGATGCTTCTTTCCGTTTTGAAAGAGGTATTGACCAGAATATTACCCAGTATGCCCTTAAAAGAGCTGCTTTGTTAATACAAGAAACCGCAGGAGGCGAAATAACATCTGATGTTATTGATTTTCATCCTAAAAAAGTGGAAGACCATACTGTTTTCCTGAACTTTGAACATGTAAAAAGAACAATAGGACAAGAAATTCCTATAGAAACAATAAAGAAAATATTAGTATCGCTGGATATTAAAATAAACACCATGTCCGAAATTGGGCTTGGGCTGGTAATACCGGCTTATCGGGTGGATGTTGAAAGGGAAATTGATGTTATTGAAGAAATACTAAGGGTATATGGATATAATAATATCAACTTTACCCAAAAGCTAAACGCATCTATATCTAACGCTACACGTACCGAAGATTATAAACTGCAAAATATTGTAGCCAATCAATTAGTAGCATTAGGCTTTAACGAGATGATGGCAAACTCGCTTACTACTCCGGACTATGTGAAGTTATCAGAAAGCCTTAAAGAAGAGTTTAATGTGTTGATGTTGAATCCGCTGAGTAACGATCTTTCGGCTATGAGGCAATCACTACTGTTCAGTGCGCTGGAAGCGGTTTCATTTAACATTAACAGAAGACGTTCCGACCTAAAGCTGTTTGAGTTTGGAAAAACATATCATAAACTGCCATCAGGGTATGATGAAAACAAACACCTTACACTGACCGTAACAGGAAATCGCGTGGCAGAGTCATGGACACAATCCCAAAAGGCATCTGATTTTTTTATGTTTAAAGGTATGGTTACTATGGTATTGGAAAGGCTTGGTATTACCAAAACCCAAACACAGCCATTGACTAATGATGTTTTTGCGGAAGGTTTTGCCTATACCATTGGGCAGGACATACTTGTAGAAACGGGAACTATCAAAAAATCTGTTCTTAAAGAATTTGATATCAAGCAAGAAGTTTTCTTTGCCGATTTCAATTGGGGATCAATTATAAAACTCGTTTCTGAGAAAATAAAATACACCGAAATATCAAAATTTCCTGAAGTACGCCGTGATTTGGCTTTATTAGTCGATAGCGACACTTCCTTTGAGAGTATATATGCTATTGCAAGACAAACAGAAAAATCGTTATTAAAAGACATTAACCTGTTTGATGTATATGAAGGTAATAATTTGCCTGAAGGCAAAAAATCGTATGCCGTTAGCTTTATATTGCAGGACAATAACAAAACGCTTACTGATGAGCAAATTGATAAAATAATGAACAAAATAAGGCTAAATCTTGAAAAGGATGCCGGAGCACAGTTGAGATAATCCTCCCTGTGTTATATATCAACAAAAATGCCCCGCATAGCGGGGCATTTTTGTTATTTATGGGTTTTTATTACTCTGCTTTCAGTGCTTTGTATTTATCCATCATTTCAAGTCCTTGATATAAAGTACCCAGTATGCTTTTTATATTCTCATCATCAGGCTTTATTTCATGTGCTTTTTCAAGATATACAACAGCTTGCTTGTACATATCATCTCTTTTCTTTTTCAACTCGTCATAACGCTTCATTTCCTTACTTGATGTACCAAGACTATTCATCTCTTTCACAATGGCATCTTCACCGTCAAGCTGCAATATTCCCAAGTTTTGATATGCTGCCATATATTTAGGGTCAAGCTCAATTGCTTTCTTATAGTATAAAGCTGCCTCTTCTTTCTGCCCTGATTTAGCGCTGGTAACACCCAGATTAAAATATAAGTTAGGGTCTTGAGAACCTTGATTTAATACTTGAGTTACTGCCTTTTTATAATTTTCATAGTCTTTAGCTTCAAGGTATATTTGCGCTTCAGCCATTAGCAGCGAAGTGTCGTTAGGATTTGCTTTTTTAGCTTCAGCTATCGCAGCCATTCCTTTTTCTTTCTCTCCCTGATTAATGTATATTAAAGCAATATTTTTAATAATCTCTCCTTTTTTAGACTCTTCACGATATATGGAAGGTTCAGCATGCGTTTTATTGGCAACATACAGATCTCTTACTTTTTTATCGCCGAAATATTCTACCTCGCCTGTTGCCAGGTTTTTGGCAGTATAATTAAGTACACTTCCTGTAAAACCAATGCGTTGCAGTTCTTTATAATACTCCAAAGCTTGCGGATATTGCTGGCTGTTTACCGCATAGGCAGCAGCATTGTATAAATATACCGTGTCTTTAGGGCTTATTCTATATACCTTTTCGTATAAAGGATAGGCTTCTTTATATTTTTGCTGTTTACCCAGTGCCGATGCCTGGTTTACAAGTGCCGCCCTTAATTCAGGATATACTTGTTGACGTATCTCTTCGGTACGTGGCTGCTTTCTGAGCCCTTTTTCTATTTCTATTACTTTATTAAGGCTTTCTATAGCTATATCCAAATTTTTTTGAGCTGTTGCAGGGTTTGTCATCATCTGTAACGCCGCAAACTGACCTTTGTAATAGTAAAAATCTGCTTTTTGTTCTTCGTCAGCACTTTCAAGTTTTGCCTCTGCTGCATCAAGAAGTTTTTTAAACTCTTGTATATTAGGCATTTCATCCTTACTCGTTAATTTCTTTAAGGCTTTCAGTTCGTCTTTTTGAGCAAAAACACTTACAGAAAGCAATAAAGATGCTGCTATTAGGTATTTTTTCATAATCGTGTGTTTTATAATTATTCCTGTTTTTCGTTAGTATCTTCTGTATCAGGCTCTATATCGCCTGTTATGCTGTTTTGGGCATCTTGCGCTTCTTCCATTCCTTCAACAGCTTCATCTACAGCTTCTTCCTCACGCATCACTTTAGTAACCGCAGCAATAGAGTCGTTTCCTTTTATATTTATAAGGCGTACACCCTGTGTAGCGCGCCCCATAACTCTAAGGTCTGCCACTTGCATGCGTATGGTTAAACCTGATTTATTTATAATCATCAAATCATCCGTATCTGTAACACTGTTTATGGATACCAGCGCACCGGTCTTATCGGTAATATTAAGTGTTTTTACACCTTTACCGCCTCGGTTGGTTATTCTGTAATCTTCAAGGCTGGAGCGTTTTCCGTATCCTTTTTCAGATACCACAAGTATCTCGCTGTTCATATCATTTACAGAAACCATGCCTATTACCTCATCATTATCATCTTGCAGGGTAATACCTCGCACACCCGATGCGTTACGACCCATGGGGCGGGTTTTACCTTCTTCAAAACGAACGAGTTTGCCTGACTTCACGGCAAGTAATACCTGGCTTTCGCCTGTAGTAAGTTTAGCTTCCAGCAGTTCATCATCTTCCCGTATGGTAATAGCTGCAATACCGTTAAGCCTTGGTCGGGAATATTGTTCTAACAATGTTTTCTTAACAATACCCTTTTTAGTAGCCATAATTACGTAATGACTGTTGATGTATTCTTCGTCTTTAAGGTCTTGCGTGCAAATAAATGCTTTTACCTTATCGTCATTCTCTATATTAATAAGGTTTTGTATAGCGCGTCCTTTACTGGTTTTAGTTCCTTCGGGAATTTCGTAAACACGCATCCAGAAACATTTTCCTTTTTGAGTAAAGAAAAGCATGTACTGGTGATTGGTAGCTACAAACAGGTGCTCTAAGAAATCCTGATCGCGGGTAGTCACTCCTTTTTGTCCTACTCCTCCCCTGTTTTGTGTTTTGTATTCGCTAAGCGGAGTACGCTTTACATACCCGGCATGCGATATGGTAATTACCACACTTTCATCGGCAATAAGGTCTTCTATACTCACATCGCCTCCTGCATATTCTATTTGCGAACGGCGTTCATCGCCATATTTATCCCTTATTTCGGCAAGTTCTTCTTTAATAAGGTTCATTCTAAGCTCTTTGCTTTCTAACAAAGCTTTCAACTCAGTAATCAATTTCATGATTTCCTCATACTCTGCTCTTAGTTTATCCTGCTCCAGTCCTGTAAGCTGTCTTAAACGCATCTCTACGATAGCACGAGCCTGAATTTCCGAAAGTTTAAATCGTTCTATTAAGTTTGCACGAGCCTCCTCACCATCTTTAGAACCTCGGATGATACGGATAACCTCGTCAATATTATCCGAAGCTATAATGAGCCCCTCCAGTATATGAGCTCTTTCCTCAGCTTTACGAAGGTCAAACTTTGTTCTTCTTACCACCACATCATGCCTGTGTTCTACAAAATAGTGAATCAGGTCTTTCAGGTTAAGCATTTGCGGTCTGCCTTTTACCAGAGCAATGTTGTTTACGCTAAAGGATGATTGCAGTTGCGTGTATTTGTATAATGTATTGAGTACTACATTTGGCACGGCATCACGTTTCAGGATATAAACGATACGCATACCTTTCCTGTCCGACTCATCACGGATGTTGGCAATACCTTCTATTTTCTTTTCGTTAACCATATCGGCAGTTTTCTTAATCATCTCTGCCTTATTTACCTGATAGGGTATCTCGGTAACTATAATACACTCCCTGCCATCTACTTCTTCAAAATTTACTTTAGCTCTTATAACAACTCTTCCGCGACCTGTTTTAAAGGCTTCACGAACACCGTCATAACCATATATTACGCCTCCTGTAGGAAAATCAGGGGCTTTAATATGGTTCATCAGTTCATCTATCTCAATATCGTTATTATCAATATAAGCCAGCGTACCGTCTATCACCTCAGTAAGGTTGTGTGGCGGCATATTGGTAGCCATACCCACCGCAATACCCGATGCTCCGTTTATAAGCAATGTAGGTACTCTGGTAGGCATTACAGTAGGCTCATGTAATGTATCGTCAAAGTTTAATTGAAAATCTACAGTTTCTTTATCAATATCAGCCATTATTTCCTCTGATATCTTGCGCATTCTTGCCTCTGTATAACGCATTGCGGCAGGGCTGTCGCCGTCTATAGATCCAAAGTTACCCTGTCCGTCAACCAGCAGGTAACGTAAACTCCACTCCTGTGCCATACGCACCATTGCATCATATACAGAGGTATCGCCGTGTGGATGGTATTTACCTAACACCTCTCCCACTATCCTTGCAGATTTTTTGTGGGCACGGTTAGAAAATACTCCTAATTCATTCATTCCGTAAAGTACTCTTCTGTGTACGGGTTTCAAGCCATCTCTAACATCAGGAAGCGCCCTTGAAACAATTACCGACATTGAATAATCAATGTAGGCTGACTTCATTTCGTCTTCAATGTTAATTGGGATTAACTTTTCTCCTTCAGCCATAAGTAGTTATATTAAAATTTTATATTATTACAAAACGTGCCAATATACGCAATTTTATTAGCATTGATAAGGCTTTAATTAATATTTTTTTGCAATTTATTAACATTGAAACCACATAAAACAGTTGATAAAGTAATGCAAAAACGTTTTTATTTGTGATGTTTTTTTTGTCACTTAGCATGTCAGTACCTCCATACAGGTACGGTTTTTGTAAAATCTTTTGTAAATAGTTATATTTACATTATACAAATGCATATTATGGATGACAATTTTTCACCAAGAGTCAAGGATGTAATTACCTACAGTAAAGAGGAAGCTTTACGGTTGGGGCATGACTTTATTGGTACGGAACACTTGATGCTGGGTATCTTGAGAGACGGCAACGGCAAGGCTATCTCCATATTAAACAGCATTTCGATTGATTTGGATCATTTACGCAGAAAAGTCGAGATATTAAGCCCTGCAAACCCTAATGCAGAGCGCAATGAAAAGAAAAACCTTCATTTAACCCGACAGGCAGAAAGAGCACTGCGAACTACTTTTCTGGAAGCTAAGGTTTTCCAGAGCACGTCTATAAGCACAGCGCATCTTTTGTTATGTATATTGCGTAATGAAAATGACCCGACTACCAAATTACTTAATAAACTTAAAATTGATTACGAAACTGTTAAAGAAGAATTTATCAATATGACATCAAACGAAGAAGATTATCTAGAAAACCTACCTCGTGCAGAATCATTTAACGATGATGCAGGACAGGATGACAGTATGCGCGAAAGTTCGTTCAACAATCCTTCTTCCGGCGCAAAAACAAACAAAAAATCTAAAACTCCTGTACTGGACAATTTTGGTCGTGACCTTACCGAAATGGCAGAAGAAGGAAAATTAGATCCTGTTGTAGGGCGCGAGAAAGAAATTGAACGCGTGTCGCAAATACTGAGCAGACGAAAAAAGAATAACCCTTTACTTATTGGTGAGCCGGGTGTGGGTAAATCGGCAATAGCCGAAGGGCTTGCGCTGCGCATTATTCAAAAGAAAGTATCGCGTATTCTTTTCAACAAGCGTGTGGTAACATTAGACCTTGCCAGTCTTGTGGCAGGCACTAAATACCGCGGACAGTTTGAAGAACGTATGAAGGCTGTAATGAATGAACTGGAAAAGAATGATGATATTATCCTTTTCATAGACGAGATACATACCATAGTAGGTGCAGGAGGCGCTACAGGATCGCTGGATGCCAGCAATATGTTTAAGCCGGCATTAGCAAGGGGCGAAATACAATGTATTGGTGCTACCACACTGGATGAATACCGACAGTATATAGAGAAAGACGGTGCGTTGGAAAGACGTTTCCAGAAAGTGATTGTAGAACCTACATCAGTAGAGGAAACCATTACCATACTTAACAACATCAAAAACAAGTATGAAGACCACCATAGTGTTACTTATACAGACGAAGCTATTGAGGCTTGCGTAAAGCTGACCAACAGGTACATGAGCGACCGTTTCCTGCCGGATAAGGCTATTGATGCGCTTGACGAGGCAGGATCAAGGGTGCACATTACTAATATTGATGTACCGAAACAAATTCTTGATCTTGAAAGACAACTTGAAGAAGTACGCGAGCTGAAAAATTCGGTCGTTAAGAAACAGAAGTATGAAGAAGCGGCTAAACTTCGCGACGACGAAAAACGCATTGAAAAAGACCTTGCCATAGCCCAGGAACAATGGGAAGAAGACTCTAAAAATAACCGC
The DNA here is from genome assembly GCF_004634195.1 of Flavobacterium salilacus subsp. salilacus. Classification (GTDB taxonomy): domain Bacteria; phylum Bacteroidota; class Bacteroidia; order Flavobacteriales; family Flavobacteriaceae; genus Flavobacterium; species Flavobacterium salilacus. The sequence continues at coordinate 152,423 of NZ_SKBP01000003.1, read as the reverse complement.
GTTACCGTTACCGAAGATAATGTTGCCGATGTAGTGAGCATGATGACAGGAATACCTGTAAACCGTATAGCACAAACCGAAAGTAATAAACTGGCAAAACTGCCGGAACTCATAAAAGGTAAAGTTATTGGGCAGGATGAAGCCGTAGGTAAAGTTGCCAAATCGATACAGCGTAACCGCGCAGGGCTTAAAGACCCTAACAAACCTATCGGATCTTTCATATTCTTAGGGCAAACAGGCGTAGGTAAAACACAGCTTGCCAAAGTGCTTGCCAAAGAGCTTTTTGACTCTGAAGACGCATTGGTGCGTATCGACATGAGCGAGTATATGGAAAAATTTGCCATATCGCGCCTTGTGGGTGCACCTCCGGGATATGTAGGCTATGAAGAAGGCGGACAGCTTACCGAAAAAGTGAGAAGAAAACCGTATTGCGTAGTATTGCTGGATGAGATAGAAAAGGCTCACCCGGATGTATTTAACATGCTGTTACAGGTACTTGATGATGGTTACCTTACCGATAGCTTGGGCAGAAAAATAGATTTCAGAAATACTATTATTGTAATGACATCGAATGTTGGAGCAAGACAGTTAAAAGACTTTGGGCAAGGTGTAGGCTTTGGAACATCTGCCAAAAAGGCACAAGCTGATGATTATGCCAAAGGTGTTATAGAGGCTGCCCTGAAAAAAACCTTTGCTCCTGAATTTATTAACAGAATAGACGATATTATAGTATTTAATCCGCTTGAAAAAGAAGATATTGATGCTATTATTACCATAGAACTTCAAAAACTGTATGACAGGATAAAAGAGCTTGGATATACCATAACGCTGTCAGAAAAAGCAACAAGCTTTATTGCCGAAAAAGGTTTTGATAAGCAATATGGCGCCAGACCGCTGAAAAGAGCCATACAGAAGTATGTGGAAGATGCTCTTGCCGAAGAAATTATTACATCGAAAATATCGGGTGGCGATGAGATATTCATGGATCTTGATGAAGATGGAAAAGAACTTGTTGTTACCATTAAAAAAGCAGAAAAGCCTGCTGAATAAATAATTTGTTTTTTTACATCCTATATTAAAAATCCCCGTAGCTAATAGACTGCGGGGATTTTTTTGCTTATGTTTAGTAATTGCTAATTTTTACAGAAAAAACGGTCGTTTACTTTTTTCTGTAAAAAAAAGTAGTACTTTAGTTTGAATAATCTTAATACAAAATGTTAGACAAAGTAATTGTAGGGAGTGAAGAGTGGTGCACTTTTCCTGAACTTGGCATACCAACTATTAAGGCGCGTGTTGATTCGGGAGCTAAAACTTCTGCCCTGCATGCCATTAATATTTCACCTTTTCAGAAAAATGCTGAAAATTGGGTAAAATTTGACATCAATCCCATACAAAATAATACCAGGACAATTATACACTGCGAAGCTCCGTTGGTAGATAAACGTATTGTAAAAAGCTCCAGTGGCTATCGCGAAAAACGTTATGTGATACAATCGGAAATACAAGTGGGCGACTCGCGATGGCAAATTGAACTTACGCTTACCAATCGTGACTCTATGGGTTTCAGGATGCTGCTTGGGCGCGAAGCTATGAGCGGACGTATATTGGTAGATCCTGAACAAAAATACCTGTTAGGGCAACCTACTATCGAAAAACTAAAAGAATATTACGAAAAAAACGAAGAGGTACGCACAGGACTTCGCATAGGCGTACTTGCCAGTAATCCTGAATTGTACAGTAACAGGCGTATTATTGAGGCAGGAGAAATGAGGGGACACGAAATGCACTTTTTGAACCTGAAATATTGCTACATGAAACTGGATGCCGATACTCCGGAGATACACTATCGGGGGGGCAGGGTGCTTAATGATTTTGATGCCATTATACCGCGCATACGCCCCAGCATGACGTTTTACGGTTGCGCCCTTACACGTCATTTTGAAGCATTAAAAGTATATTGTCTAAACTCGGCTACCGCCATAACACAATCGCGAGATAAGCTGTACTCATTACAGTTGTTACTAAATAACGGTATAGATATACCTACTACAGGGTTTGCGAACTCTCCTTTGGATACTAACGACCTTATAAAAATGGTGGGCGGTTCTCCGCTTATTGTAAAGCTGCTGGAAGGCACACAGGGCAAAGGCGTAGTACTGGCTGAAACCAAAAAGGCTGCCGAAAGTGTTATTAATGCCTTTAAAAGCCTAAATGCAAACATACTGGTGCAGGAATTTATAAAAGAGGCAGATGGCAAGGATATACGCCTTTTTGTAATCGACGGAAAAGTAGTAGCCTCTATACAGCGTGAGGCATTACCGGGCGAGTTTAGAGCCAACATACACTTGGGAGGGACAGCATCGGTAGTAAAAGCAACTGTAGAGGAAAAAAGAATAGCCGTTAAAGCAGCAAAAGCCATGAACCTTAAAGTAGCCGGTGTAGATATTATACGTTCTGCGAAAGGACCTTTGCTTCTGGAGGTAAACTCATCGCCCGGACTGGAAGGTATTGAAGGGGCTACCGAAAAAGATATTGCAAGTGAAATGATACGCGCTATTGAGAAAAATTTTAAAATGGTGCGATAAAAATAGTTGTAGCTCATGACGCTATTATCTCAAATAATCATTGCCCTTATAGCCGTTGTACATATTTATATACTATGGCTGGAAATGTTTGGCTGGATGACAAGGGCTAAAAAAGTTTTCAGGAAATTTCCGCCCGAATTGTTTGCACCTACCAAACCTATGGCTGCCAACCAGGGGTTGTATAACGGCTTTTTAGCCGCAGGGCTAATCTGGTCGTTATGTATTACAGATGCTGCTTGGAGCATCCATGTGGCTACCTTCTTTTTATGCTGTGTTGCCATAGCAGGAATATATGGCGCGGCTACCGTGCAAAAAACAATATTGTATGTACAGGCAGTGCCTGCTTTGGCAGGATTGCTTTCGATTTATATTTTATAAAAAATAGAAGTTATGAAAAACTGGCATATTATTATAGTATTCCTTATCTCGTTTACAATACTCGTTATCGGGGCATTATTTAAATTGATGCACTGGCCCTATGCGAGTATTATGCTGACTATAGGTATGGGAGGTAAAGCACTCGCAATACTACTATTTATAATTAAAATAGTACGAGAAAGAAATACAGTTGATTTCTTAAATAAGTAAGTTAATGAAGCTAAAAATTACTCTATATATCTGCATACTTACAAGTTGCTTTTACGGGTACAGCCAAAGTAACTGTACAGATTTTAGAAACGGTACTTTTAAGTTTACGGATAAAGAGTCCGGAAAAGTATGCATCATTACCCGTAAAGATAACGAACAAACAGAAAAAATAGAGAACACTCAGGAAGAATATCACTTTGCCATTAAATGGGTTGACAGTTGTACCTATACCCTTACTCCTACCGCAACTACCGTACAAAAAAACAAAGAGGTACTCAAGCTGGGCACTATGACCGTAAAAATAATCCCGGCAACTGATAGTTCTTATGTACAACTTGTACGTGTGGCAAACAGCCCCAAATTTAAGCGCAGGGATGAGGTTTTTATTGCCAAAGACAAATAACATTAAAGCCATGCAAGTTGATGAAATAATAACCGAAAGACTGGTGCTTAAAAAGCTGACGCCTGAAATTTATAATTATTTGTTCACAAATTTAAACGATGAGGATATAAAACAGTTTCTCGGCACTGCTACTGATGAAGACTTTGCTAAAGAAAAAGATAATTACAGCAAAGGAATAGTAACTTATAACCGCACTTTTGTCAATTTTGTGCTTACAGAGAAAGCAACAGGAACCGCTGTAGGCTGGTGTGGTTTCCATACATGGTATCCTAAACACAGCCGCGCCGAAATAGGTTACAGCATCAACGATGACAGCCATAAAAGAAAAGGATATATGAGCGAGGCTCTTGCCGCTGTTTTAAAATACGGTTTTGAAATTATGCAACTGCACAGGGTTGAAGCATTGATAGCCGAGTATAACGAGCCTTCGCTTAAACTGTTACAAAAAAACGGATTTGTTTATGAAGGGCGTTTACGGGAGCATTATAATGTGGACGGAACAATGGAAGATTCCATCATGTACAGCCTGCTGAAGAATGAGTATAAATACTCCATAAAAAAAGAGGCTGTCTAAAAAGTGCTTAAACAACTATTTTTGTCATTCTGACGAAGGAAGAATCTCTTGTTTATCAAACAATTGAGATTCTTCACTCCATTACATTGCGTTCAGAATGACACTTTTGAGACAACTCCTTTTTATTTATTCAAATACGCTATCATCAATTTCTATATTGTTAAGAAAAGCTATTGTGTTTTCTATATCATAATGCAATATTCTATCCTCTTCTAACAGGGGTACTTCTTCACGATATGATTTTACAAACATCTCTATAAACTCGCTCGATTTAAGCGGTCGCCTAAACTCCAGCGCCTGCGAGGCATTCATAAGCTCTATGGCAAGTATACGCTCTAAGTTTTCAATAATTCTAAGGGTTTTAGTCGCCGCATTTGCCCCCATGCTCACGTGGTCTTCCTGCCCGTTAGACGATACTATGCTGTCTATACTTGCCGGTGTGGCAAGTTGTTTGTTTTGGCTCACAATACTGGCTGCGGTATATTGCGGTATCATAAACCCTGAATTCAATCCGGGGTTAGCTATCAGGAACGGTGGTAATCCACGCAATCCTGAAATAAGCTGATACGTACGTCTTTCGGATATACTTCCCAATTCGGCAAGCGCAATACCCAAAAAGTCAAGTGTTAATGCCAAAGGCTGTCCGTGAAAATTACCTCCCGATATAATTTCGTCACTTTCTATAAATATATTCGGATTATCGGTAACAGAGTTAATTTCGGTACGGAATACTTTTTTCACATAATCAATAGTGTCCTTAGTAGCACCATGCACCTGCGGTATGCAACGGAAAGAATAAGGGTCTTGCACGTGTTTTTTAGGCTGGGCAATAATTTCGCTGTCTTCCAGTAGTTCATTAAAACGTCTTGCGGTAATTATTTGTCCTTTGTGCGGTCGTACCATGTGTATCAGTTCATTAAACGGTTCGATACGACCGTCAAACCCTTCTAAAGATACTGCTCCTATTAAATCGGCTAAATAGCAGTACTTGGTAGATTTAAGCAATATATACACACCATAGGCAGCCATAAACTGTGTACCGTTCAGCAGGGCAAGTCCTTCTTTAGATTGTAACACTATAGGTGCCCATCCCATTTTTTCCAATACTTTATGAGCCGGTTGGCGGAAACCATCAGCATAAACTTCTCCTTCGCCTAATAGTGGTAGCGACAGATGCGCCAATGGAGCAAGATCGCCCGATGCACCAAGCGAGCCTAACGTATAAACTACAGGCAGTATGTTATTGTTATAAAACTCGATTAATCGTTCTACGGTTTGCAACTGTACTCCTGAATGACCGTAGCTTAACGATTGTATTTTCAGCAGCAACATTATTTTTACAATAGCTTCCGGCACTTCGTCACCTGTACCACAAGCGTGCGATTTTACCAAATTTTCTTGCAGTTTAGAAAGATCTGTATTTGATATTTTTACATCACACAGCGAGCCAAACCCGGTATTTATACCATAAATAGGCTCATCATGTTCTTTCATTTTATCATCAAGGTAGGTACGGCACTTCTGGATGTTTATCCTGGCTTCTTCAGAGAGGGCAAGTTTTTTATCCTGAGAGAGGATATCCTGTACAATTTCGAGGGATAATATATCGGAGCTTATATAGTGTGTGGTTTCCATTTTAAGAAGTGTTTAAAAGGGCAAAATTCACTATTCCTTAATTAAAAAACAACTTTTTTGTGAATTTTTCATTTAATTAGTACTCTGCCGCAATATTATTATAGGCTTTGCTCAGATATTCAACAATATCTGATGCTGTAAACGTCTGGGCGCTAATTTCTTTAACCGCAATATCGGCTGTTAATCCGTGCAAATAAACCCCAAAAACAGCAGCATCAACAGGGGCATATCCCTGCGCTACAAGTGATGTGATAATGCCTGCCAATACATCGCCGCTACCACCTGTTGCCAAAGCTGCATTACCGCTCGCGTTTATGCAAACCTTATCCCCCTGTACCACAAGGGTACGGGCATCTTTTGCCACTACAATAACCTTGTGTTGTATAGAAAAAAGCTTGAGTTTTTCCAACTTATCAAAATCATTTTCCCAACTCCCCATAAGCCTTTCCAGTTCTTTAGGGTGCGGAGTTAGTATTGTATTTTCGGGCAAGAGTTTAAGCCACTCTTTATTTGCTGAAAGGATATTAAGCGCATCGGCATCTATTACTAACGGCGCAGTATTATTTTTGAGAAAATTGTACAGGGCAGTCTGTGTTTCAGGGTGCTGCCCTACTCCCATACCAATGCCTACAGCATTTGGTTTTATGTCAAAATTTATATTATGCAAATGTTTTTCACCCTCTGTCAGTACCATTGCTTCCGGCAGGTAGGTTTGCATAATATTATATCCGCATTCGGGTATATATGCCGTAACCAGTCCACAACCTGTTTTTAAAGCTGCTTTAGCCGAAAGGCACGCAGCCCCAATCTTGCCATAGCTACCTCCTATTATCAGCGCATGCCCCTGTGTGCCTTTGTGGGCATAGGGCAATAAGGGTTTAAATCTTTTTATGGCTTCTGCCCTATCGGTAAGGTAATAATCAGAGGGAGTGTCTTTTAAAAATTGTTTGTCCAGCCCGATATCTAATATTTCAATAATGGTACAATATTTATAATTGTCGGGTAAATAAAATGCGAGTTTAGGAAACTGAAACGTAAGTAAATAATCTGCTTGTACCGCTATTTCGGTTTTCCTGTCCAGAAACATCCCGGAAGGAACATCTATTGATACTACAGTTGCAGAACTGTTGTTATTAATTTCATTAATAGTTGTTTTTACTGCATCATCAGGCTCACGAGTAAGCCCTATCCCGAATATAGCATCTATAATAACTAATTCCCCTTTAGTATATTGGTATTCTTTTTTGTGGTTATTTGTTATCCCTGCCTCTTTAGCCTTATCCAGGTTGATGGAAAAATCTGCAGAAGGTTTCCCTGCACTTTCTATGATATCAAGCACCACATGATAGTTATCTTGTTTCAATAAGCGGGCTATTACTAAACCGTCACCGCCATTATTACCCTGACCGCAAAAAACATGAAACAGGGTTTCTTTATCAGGAAATTTAATTTTTAACCATAAATAGGCTTGTGTAGCAGCACGCTCCATTAAATCCGTTGAGGTTATTTGCTGGTTATGTAAGGTAAGTTCGTCTGCTTTCCTCACTTCGGCAGCTCCAAAAATTTTCATGGTGGTGTGGAATTGATTGTATAAAATTATTACATAAAATCAGGATTACAAGGTTTTTAAACTGATTTTATACCATTCTATTAAATATTATCAACCATTCATTATTTTTAAAGTAAGTTTTTCAATAATTTAGCATCATCAAACACAATTATAAACAAACGCAATGAAAAATACTGCGCTTACGCACATTCACGAAGCACTGGGAGCTAAAATGGTTCCGTTTGCAGGCTACAATATGCCTGTACAATATGAAGGAGTAACTGTTGAACACGAAACCGTAAGAAACGGTGTTGGTGTTTTTGATGTATCGCACATGGGCGAATTTCTGCTTTCAGGACCTAATGCACTTGCCTTGATACAAAAAGTATGCAGTAATGATGCTTCGACGCTTACCATAGGTCGTGCGCAATACTCCTGTATGCCAAATGAAGTGGGCGGAATTGTAGATGACCTTATTATATACCGTATTAAAGAGGAACAGTATTTACTGGTAGTAAATGCCTCGAATATAGAGAAAGACTGGAACTGGATTTCGGGTAAAAATGATATGGGCGCAGAAATGCGTAATATATCAGACGATTATTCGTTACTTGCCATACAAGGTCCTATGGCTATGGAGGCCATGCAGTCGCTTACCTCTGTAGATCTTGCTGCTATAAAATATTACCATTTTGAAGTAGCCGATTTTGCAGGTATAGAGCATGTTATTATATCGGCTACAGGCTATACCGGTAGTGGTGGTTTTGAAATATATGCCAAAAACAGCGAGATTGAGCAAATATGGAATAAAGTTTTTGAAGCCGGAAAGGCTTACGGTATTAAGCCTATAGGGCTTGCCGCGCGTGATACCTTAAGGCTGGAAATGGGCTTTTGCCTGTATGGTAACGATATTAACGATACCACATCGCCACTGGAAGCGGGACTGGGCTGGATAACTAAATTTACAAAAGACTTTACCAACTCCGAAGCGCTTAAAAAGCAAAAAGAAGAAGGTGTAACCCGCAAACTGGTAGCTTTTGAACTGACTGAAAGGGGAATACCAAGGCATGACTATGAAATTACTGATAAAGAAGGTAATGTAATAGGTATAGTAACATCGGGTACTATGTCGCCATCGCTTAATAAAGGTATAGGCATGGGCTATGTACCTACTGAATATGCCGCTGAGGGCAGCGAAATATATATCAGGATTCGGAAGAATGACATTCCTGCAAAGGTGGTAAAGCTCCCGTTTTATAAAAAATAACGCCTATGAAAAAAATTATCGCACTTGCTATACTGTTTTCGCTGAATGCGAAAGCGCAGCATCATGAAAGAGCGTGCGATGTTTTTTCTAAGATAAACAACGTTCTGCAATCGCGCCACTTTGAGCCTAAACCGATAGACGACAGTTTATCGGTTTATGTTTTTAATACTGTAATAGAACAGCTTGATGATAACCATATACTGTTTTTACAGGAAGATTATGACAAGCTGGCACTGCATAAATATAAACTGGACGATTATTTAAAAAACAAAGATTGTTTGTTTTTTGATGATTTTATAACCATCTATCAAGCTGCGCTTAACCGCAATAAAATTATAGTAGAAGAACTTACAGCCACCAACCTGCCCTATACTACTGCCGATACTATATTTTATTCCAAAAAAGCTTTTCCTTATAATAAGAAAGCAGATAAAATAAAGAACTTTATCCGTAAGCGAATAACTTTTGACATACTGGAAGATATAGCCAAACTGGGTAAGAATAAAGACTCTTTAAAAGTATTATTGCCCGAACTGGGTGCGCTGTCGAAAAGCAAAATAACAGAGTCCTATTTATGTAAAATAAACGCTTTACTAAACCCTACCGAGGGGTTTAACAACAGCATGTATAACCGATTCTTCTCCGTATTTTGTAATTATTTCGACCCTCACTCTACCTATTTTAATTATAGCGAAAAAAGCAGCTTTATTTCGGGTATCTCTTCCGAAAATTATTCTTTGGGGCTATATGTAAGCCTTAATGAAAAGGAAGAAATTATTGTGGAGGAAATTGTGCCCGGCGGTCCTGCTTATAAAACCTACAAAATAGATAAAGGCGACCAAATTTTAAAACTGGCTGCTAATGATATTGAACATACCGTTTCATGCGCTTCGATGGAGGCAATAATTGACATCGTTTTTTCGGATACTTACCGCGATGTAGAGCTTACAATGCGCAAAAAAGACGGAACTGTTTATTTGGTTAAACTGGAAAAAAAAGTAATGAAGTCCGAAGATCACAGTGTATATAGCTATATACTGGGCGATGTTAACCCTATAGGATATATAAAAATACCCAGTTTCTATTCGGCTTTTGACCATACCAGCCTTAAAGGCTGTGCAGATGATGTAGCCAAAGAAGTGCTTAAATTGAAGAAACAAAATATACAAGGTCTTATTATAGACCTGCAGTATAACGGAGGCGGCTCTATGGACGAGGTAATAAGCATGGCAGGCATGTTTATTAACTTTGGCCCTATTACCATCATAGCCGGCAGGAACAGTTATAACAATGTTATAAAAGATTACAACCGCGGTATGCTGTATGACGGCCCTATGGTAGTGCTTGTAAATAGCTTCTCGGCTTCGGCAAGCGAGTTTTTTGCAGGCGTTATGCAAGATTATAATCGAGCTATAATAGTAGGCAATACTACTATGGGTAAAGCCAGTATGCAAACCATATTACCACTGGATGAAGAGAAAAAGAATACGGATTTTGTGAAGGTTACCATAGATAAATTTTACCGCGTTACAGGCAAAAGCAGCCAATATAGCGGTATTGTGCCGGATGTACCCCTGCCCGACTTTTTTGAGAAGTTTCTGCCAAGGGAAAGCACCCTTCCTACCGCTATGAAAAATGACACACTCGATATAAAACTGAAATTTAAGCAAATGCCGGATATAGCGCTGAATAAAGTTATTGCCATGAGTAAAAAACGAGTTGCTGCCGATACCTCATTTATTTCTATACAATCTATTAACAAGCGTATCGATGCTTTATATGAAAAAGATAAAACTCCGTTACCTATAACCTTCGATGCTGTTTTTGACGATGTTCATGCTATGGACGCGCTATGGAGCGAAATAAACCTACTTGCCAATAAAGAAAATGATTTGGGTATAAATGCGCCGGCATCTGATAAAACAGCGATTTTAGCTACCGATGATTTCTATAAAAGTATAAACGAATATAAAATAAACTCGCTTAAAACCAACCTTTTTGTATATGAAGGGGTAAATGTAATAAACGATCTTATAAACCTAAAGATACAGTAGGAATACTACAAAAATCGACTGTAATTGTTTTTGAAAAAACGATGAATAAGTTTATTTTTGTGCTGCAAACATAAAAAATATGGGAAGAGCGTTCGAATTTAGAAAAGCCAGAAAAATGAAACGTTGGTCGGCAATGGCCAAAACGTTTACACGAATAGGAAAAGATATTGTAATTGCAGTTAAAGAAGGTGGACCAAACCCCGAAAGTAACGCAAAACTAAGGGCAGTAATACAAAATGCAAAGGCTGCCAATATGCCTAAGGAAAATGTAGAGCGTGCCATTAAAAAAGCATCTGATAAAGACACGGCAAGCTATAAAGAAGTGCTTTTTGAAGGCTATGCACCGCATGGTATTGCCATACTTATAGAAACCGCAACAGATAATAACAACCGTACCGTAGCCAACATACGCAGTTATTTTAATAAATGTAACGGTACGTTGGGCACACAAGGCTCCGTAGAGTTTATGTTCGACCACACGTGCAACTTCCGTATTCCTGCCGAAGGACAGAATATAGAAGAGCTTGAGCTTGAAATGATTGACTTTGGTGTAGAAGAAATTTTTGCTGACGAAGACGGGATTTTAATGTATGCTCCGTTTGAAAGCTTTGGAGCAATACAAAAAGAATTGGAAAACAGAGAATTAGAAATACTTTCTTCGGGCTTCGAGAGAATTCCGCAAGTTACTAAAGAACTTACCGAAGAACAAGTAGCCGATGTAGAGAAACTACTCGAAAAAATAGAGGAAGATGATGATGTTATGAATGTTTACCACACTATGAAAGAGTAGTAACAATTATTACAATAAAAATATTATAAGGCTGCCTGCAATACAGGCAGCTTTTTTTATGGATTAATATATTGATGCAAAATTTATTACGCTGATATAGAAATTCATAGATTTAAAAAAAAATTTCAGCGTACTGTAACATTTTAATATCTGTACTGTCTTTGTAATAAATAGAACGTTTAAAAGCTTGATAACTGCCACTACCAATATAAACGAACTGATTACCCTTTGCAAAAAAGGTAATACCAATGCCCAATATGAAATATATAACGCTTACTATAAAGCGATGTTATAATGTTTTATAAAACAAAAAACGTATTAATAAAACATAAAAGTTGTATTAACGTTATTTTATCACAATAAAAATTATTTTTCTTATCAGATATTGATTCTTAACCATAAGTTAATGTTCATTTTCTGTATTTAAGTATATTTGACCTTATTAATCCATTAAAAAATTAATTTATCATGAAAAAAACATTTTTTGCAATCTTCGTTTTATTTTTAAGTATCTCATGTTCTAATGAGAGTACAGAACAAGAAGCTAATCAAACTGAACTTACTAGTGATTATCAGTTAAAATCAGGAGGTCATGACTTAGAGACTCTCTTTAATGCTATGATTTCCTCACAAGATTATATTGACCTCGAATCCAAAACACAATCATTTACACAAAAAATGAATTATAATGGAGACATCGCTGATATTGATAATGAAAGTAAAATGATGTCATGGATTTCTACGAATATCCACACTACAAGCTTTGTAGATTATAATGAGGCAGTAAATGAATACGGATCTATAGTTAGTACTGCTGAGAAAGTAGTATCTGCCAATACTACTTTTTTTAGTGAATATGCACAAATAGATCACGATGACACCACTATTTTTATACCTTGGCAGCCAGAAAGTCCTACAAACCCTGCTAGTAATTGCGTAAAAGACTGTTGGGATTTTTACGAAAGTAGAGTAAATGCCTTTTCTAGGATTTTAACAAGACAATGTAACGAGGAGCCTGAAAATTATGCTGAGCTACTTTCAAATTATAGGTCTAATATACATATGCTTAAATGGGTTAGGGATAAATGCTTGGATAATTGTTAATCTAAAATTCTGTAAACACAAAAAAAACCTGCTAATAGCAGGTTTTTTTATAAAAATAAAAGCTCAGCACTCTGAATTTATTTTGACAAAAACTGAAAATTTTGAAGTGAAAAGTGAATACTCTGAGATTAAAATAGGTACAATTACAGAACTAAACTATAATTCGGATTATGGTGATGTAACAATTGGTAAATCTGCACGTATTATAGGCAAGTCAACCTATTCCGATCTTAAAGTTGAAAAAGTGGAGGAACTGCTTCATGTTGCTATAGAATATGGAGATATAAAAATGGCTCTGGACAAATCGGTTAAGAATGTAAGCATTAATAGTTCTTATTCAGATGTAACACTACTGTATATGCATGATTCGAAGTTTAACTTTGAACTTTTAACAGAATATTCCAATTCGAGTGGCGACAAAGGAGATTTTAAATACACTACAATACATGATAAAGATTTTAACTCGCACCATATAGGTCAATACGGGGGCAACAGCAATAATAAAATTTATATCAAATCCACATACGGAGATATAAAATGGGTTAAAATATAACCTTATACAACCATTAGTAAACTACTATCGTCTTAAAAATATAACCTACTAACAGTAATAAACAAAGTAAAAAATCAATCATCAATTTCCCTTTAAAAAGGAGATAAATCAATCATCAATCAAAAAACATTTATCATGAAAAAAGCAATTTTTCTAATTGTCATGGGTTTCTTTGCCCTATCTGTAACAGCACAACAAGTAATAACAGGTAGTGAAAAAACAACAGAAGAAATTCGAAAAGTGGGCGACTTTAATCAAATAGTCGTAAGAGGACCTTTTGAAGTAAAACTTACAGAGAGTAAAAACGCGGGTAATATAAAGCTGGATGGTGCTGAAAATATTATAGCTTTTTTACAAGTTACTACAACAAGCGACGGCATACTGGCTATTGCCTTGCCAGACAGTATAAAACTACAACCTCACAAAAACAACAGCGTAAAAATTACAGTACCTTATAGTACCCTGAACCAAATAACACTTGTGGGGAGTGGAGAAATTGTAGGAAAAAATACTTTTACAAATAATATAATAGTACGCTTAGATGGCGCAGGTTCTATAGATGTAAAAGTAAAAGCCGAAAAGGCAGAAGCTATAGTACTCGGTTCGGGCAATATTAAACTAAACGGGAGGACTGACAGCCTTGCTTGTAAAGTTGTAGGTTCAGGTAATATTGATGCACATTACTTAAGGTCATATACGGTAAATGCAACTATATCCGGACCCGGTACTATAGAGGCAGAGAGTAACAAAGCTATAAAAGGGCGGATAAGCGGTTCCGGAACGATAACTTTTACAGGAGATCCCGCAGAACAGGATTTTAAAAAAATAGGATCGGGCGAGTTTAAAACGTTTTGATTTTATATTTCACTTCGCTAAGAGCCATCTTTAACAGATGGCTCTTTTTTTTACTTCCGGTACATTCTGTTAAAAACAAAAAACCATCCTCGAAAAAAGATGGTTTTGTATATTGATAAGTGTGTGTTCTATTTTATAAATTCAATTTTTTGAGCAGCTTCAAGGTTAACGCTGTCAAAAAAGCCTTGTTCGCTCATCCATTCATCGCTAAATACTTTACTCATATAACGCGAACCATGATCGGGGAATATTAGTACTACGTTACTGGTAGCATCAAATTCTCCTTCTTCCGAATACTGCCTTACCGCTTGCAAAACGGCACCACTGGTATATCCTACAAAAAGACCTTCGGTTTTGGCTATATACCGTGCAGCATGGGCACTGTCTTCGTCAGATACCTTTATAAACTTGTCAATAACATCAAAGTCAGTAGCCGTAGGTATAAGGTTTTTCCCTAAACCTTCTATTCTGTACGGATAAATCTCTTCGCTGTCAAACTCTCTGGTTTCATGATACTTTTTCAATACAGAGCCATAAGCATCTACACCAAGTACTTTAATGTTGGGGTTTTTCTCTTTTAAGTAACGTGCTGTTCCCGAAATAGTACCTCCCGTACCGCTACAGGCTACAAGGTGGGTAATTTTCCCGTTAGTTTGCTCCCATATTTCCGGTCCGGTAGTCTTATAATGAGCATCAATATTAAGATCGTTAAAGTACTGATTGATATATACCGAGCCCTTAGTTTCTTCATGCAGTCTTTTGGCAACATTGTAATAAGAGCGAGGATCGTCTGCCGATACGTGTGCAGGGCATACATATACCTTTGCGCCCATAGCACGCAGCATATCAATCTTGTCTCTGGATGATTTAGAACTTACTGCCAAAACGCAGTCATAGCCTTTAATAATGCTTACCATTGCCACACTAAAACCAGTATTGCCCGAGGTAGTTTCTATAATAGTATCTCCCGGTTTTAGTATGCCTCTTTTTTCGGCTTCCTCAATAATGTATAATGCAATTCTGTCTTTGGTTGAATGGCCCGGATTAAAAGCTTCTACTTTAGCAAAAAAATTCCCTTCTAATCCTTCTGTAATTCTATTGATTTTAATCAGCGGTGTGTTACCAATTAATTCCAATACATTATTATAGGCTTTTATTTCTTCTTTCATAAAAAATAAGTTAATCAAGGTAAACTGTGCACATAGTTTTTATTAACCTCAAAACCATGCAAAGCTAACAAAAAAAATTTAATTACTTTTTAATTCCTTCTAAATCTAACAAAAAACTATATTCTTTAGCAACTTCTTTTAAGGCTTCAAATCGTCCTGAAGCCCCTCCATGCCCTGCTTCCATATTAGTATCGAGGTATAATACATTATTGTCTGTTTTCAGCGCTCTCAAGCGGGCTACCCATTTGGCAGGTTCCCAGTATTGCACCTGAGAGTCATGAAGCCCCGTTGTTACCAGCATGTTTGGGTAATCCTGCGCCTTTACATTATCATAAGGAGAGTATGATTTCATATAATCATAGTATTCCTTTTCGTTAGGGTTGCCCCACTCATCATATTCGCCGGTAGTAAGCGGTATGCTGTCATCCAGCATAGTAGTTACCACATCTACAAAAGGTACTTGGGCTATAACGCCGTTATATAATTGCGGAGCCATATTTACCACTGCTCCCATAAGCAGCCCTCCGGCAGAACCGCCTTCGGCATACAAATGCTCTTTTGAGGTATACCCCTCAGCAATTACAAATTTTGAACAATCAATAAAATCAGTAAATGTATTTTTCTTTTTAAGCAATTTACCATTGTCATACCACTCGCGCCCTAAATCTTCTCCGCCTCTTATATGCGCTATGGCATAAATAAAACCTCTGTCGAGCAGGCTAAGCCTTACCGATGAAAAATAAGGATCCATAGATGCCCCGTATGAGCCGTAAGCATAAAGCAGGAGTGGGTTGTTACCGTCTTTCTCAATTCCTTTTCTATATACCATAGAAATTGGCACTTTAGTACCATCTTCGGCAGTTGCCCAAACGCGCTCTTCTGTATAATTATTTTTATCAAACTTACCACCCAGTACTTCCTGCTCCTTCATAACGGTTTTTTCCTGCGTTTTCATATTGAAATCGATAACCGAAGATGGGGTGGCTAATGACTGGTAACTGTAGCGCAGTATATCTGTATTAAAATCCGGATTTGCCGATGTGCCTGCCGTATAAGTTTCACTCTCAAAAGGCAGGTAATACTCCTCCCCTTTCCATGGGCGTATTCTTATTTTGTTCAATCCGTTAGAACGCTCGGAAATTACCAGATAATCTTTAAAAATATCAATATCCTCTACCAATACATCTTTACGGTGCGGTATCAGGTCTTTCCAGTTTTCCATACCGGTATTGGTTTCAGGAGTAACCATCAGTTTAAAGTTAGTCGCTTTATCCTTATTGGTAACAATATAAAACTTATCGCCATAATGGGATATACTGTATTCCATACCCCGTACTCTGGGCTGGAATATTTTAAACTCGCCGTCAGGCTTTTTCGCATCAAGCGTTCTAAACTCCGTAGTAAGTGTACTGCTGCTGCCTATAACCAAGTATTTTTTAGATTTTTCTTTATACACAAATACAGAGAAAGTATCATCTTTTTCATGATATACTACTTTATCCTCAGTTGCGGGTGTACCCAACTTGTGCTTGTATATTTTTTCAGAACGCAGGGTAACAGAGTCTTTACGGGTATAAAACAATGTTTTATTATCACCTGCCCATGTAGAGCCTCCTGTGGTGTTTTCTATTTTTACAGGCTGTATTTCGTTGGTAAATAAATTTTTTACCTGTAGGGTATATTGCCTGCGCGATACGGTATCAACACCAAAAGCCACCCATTGGTTATCTTCACTCACGTTTAGCCCGTTAAGGTTAAAATATGAATGCCCTTTTGCCATTTCATTGCAATCGAACATTATTTCTTCTTTAGCATCAAGGCTGTCTTTTTTGCGGGAATATATTGGGTAATCTTTACCTTTCTCGTAACGGGTAATGTAGTAATAACCATTGTAGAAGTAAGGCACGGATGAATCGTCTTCTTTTATCCTGCCCTTCATTTCCTCATAAAGATCTTCCCTGAACTTCTTGGTGTGTTCAGTCATCTTTTGGTAATACTCATTCTCTTTATTCAGGTAATCTATTACTTCAGGATTTTCTCTTTCGTTAAGCCAGTAATAATTATCGATACGCACATCGCCGTGCTTTTCAAGTTGTTTGGGGTGAATGGCTGCCGTAGGAGGCGTGTGTGTTTCAGTCATTGATTTATTTTTGTTTTCCTGCTTGCAGGCAAAAATAATACAAACACAACTTAAAAGTAAGAGTTTCTTCATTCTATTTAACGAATTAGCGTATAACCATGCAATTTAATATTTTTGTACCATAAACAATTAATAAAATTCATAAAAATGTTTGGAGATATTATGGGAATGATGGGTAAAATTAAAGAAACCCAGCAAAAGATAGAGGAAACTAAAAAAAGACTGGACACTGTACTGGTAGATGAGCAGAGTAATGACGGGTTGCTGAAAGTAACCTTGACAGCTAACAGACAGATTAAAACCATAACTATTGACGATAGTTTGCTGGAGGACAAGGAGCAGCTTGAAGATTACCTGATACTGGTAATGAACAAAGCAATAGAAAAAGCTACCGCAGTAAACGAAGCCGAACTTGGCGCAGTGGCTAAAGAAGGTATGCCGAACATACCGGGTATGGATATGTTTTCGTGATAAGTAACAATTATCGAAACTGTCATTGCGAGCGTAGTGAAACGGAGCGTGGCAATCTTTATCAGATTGCTTCGTCGTCCCTCCTCGCAATGAGAGTTGTGTTTTTTACTATTGCCTTATCACTATTGGCTATTGGCTTATGCCTATTGCCTATTGCCTAAAAACTAAGTTTACTCAACGTTTCCAATACATACTGATGCATAACCTCTTTATAATCCAAATGGGTAACAATGCGCAGTTTACCCTTGCCCATACCACTTATAAAGATGCTTTTTTGCTTTAGTTTTTCTATAATAACCGCTTCGTTATACTGCGGATGTACCGAAAAAATAACAATATTGGTTTCTACAGGCTCTACCTTTTCTACCCAAACCTGCTGTTGCAATACCTCGCCAAGCTGCTTGGCTCTCTTGTGGTCGTTTTCCAGCCTGCCCACATTATGTTGCAGGGCATATAAACCCGCTGCTGCAAGGTAACCTGCCTGACGCATACCCCCACCCAATATTTTGCGGATGCGTAATGCCCTGTCCATCGTTTCTTTATCACCTATAAGTAATGAACCCACCGGAGCGCCCAGCCCTTTGGAAAGGCAAACCGATATGGTATCGAAGAGTTCGCCAAATTGTTTTGGGTGTTGTTTTTTGGCAACCATTGCGTTCCAAAGCCTGGCACCATCTAAATGATAGCTGAGGTTGTGCTTTTTGCATACCATTTTTATCGCTCCAAGCGTTTCTATATCATAACAAGCGCCACCACCTTTATTGGTAGTATTTTCTACACATACCAAGCTGGTAAGCGGACTGTGGTAAAAGTCAGGCGGGTTTATTGCCGCTTCTACCTGCTCCGCAGTTATCATACCCCTGTTACCATCCAGCAGGCAGCACGATACCCCGCTGTTAAAAGATACTCCGCCACCTTCGTAATTATAAACATGCGCCCATTTATCGCATATCAACTGGTCGCCGGGATTGGTGTGTAACTTAATGGCAGTTTGATTTGCCATAGTGCCTGACGGGAAAAATAAAGCAGCCTCCATTCCGAACAAATCCGCAACTGTTTCCTCCAACTCATTTACTGTAACATCCTGTTTATAAACATCATCACCCACTTTTGCACGAAACATTTGTTGCAACATTTCATGACCGGGTTTGGTTACGGTATCACTTACTAAATTTATTTCCATAGTATCGAAAGGATAGCTTACTTTTGTAACCACAAAACTACATTATTTATGACAAATACCGAACAAATCAAAGGTATTATGGAGCGCCTTGGTGCGCTGAGGAGGTATCTTTGACATCGACAGGAAGTTGATAGAAATTACTAATGAAGAAGAAAAGACTTTTGCTCCTGATTTTTGGAATAATACTAAGGAAGCCGAGCGTATTGTAAGAGAGCTTCGTTCTAAGAAAAAATGGGTGGAAGACTATGAGAAAGCCAATGCTTTAGCCGAAGAGCTACAGGTTATGTATGAGTTTTTCCGCGAGGGCGATGCCACCGAAGAAGAGCTTGACAGCCAGTACCAACATACTATTACCCATCTGGAAAACCTTGAGTTTAAAAATATGCTATCGGACGAAGGCGACAGCCTGAGTGCGGTGGTACAAATAACAGCAGGTGCAGGTGGTACAGAGAGTTGCGATTGGGCGAGCATGCTGATGCGTATGTACATGATGTGGGGCGAAAAAGAAGGCTACAAAATAAAAGAACTTAACTACCAAGAGGGTGAGGTTGCGGGTATAAAAACCGTAACACTCGAATTTGAGGGCGATTATTCCTTTGGATACCTGAAGGGTGAAAACGGGGTGCACCGCTTGGTGCGCATCTCCCCTTTTGACAGTAATGCCAAACGCCATACCTCATTTGCATCAGTATATGTATATCCGCTTGCCGATGATACTATTGAGATTGAAATAAGCCCCGCAGATATATCGTGGGAAACCATGCGTTCCAGTGGTGCGGGCGGACAAAATGTAAATAAGGTAGAAACGGCTGTAAGGCTGCGCCACCACCCTACCGGTATTATTATCGAAAACTCCGAAACACGTTCTCAGCTTGATAATAAAACAAAAGCGATGCAGCTTTTAAAATCGCAATTGTATGAAATTGAGCTTAAGAAACGCCAGGCAGTACGCGATGAAATAGAGGCAGGAAAAATGAAAATTGAGTGGGGTTCGCAAATTCGGAACTATGTAATGCACCCATACAAGTTAGTTAAAGATGTACGTACACAACACGAAAGCAGTGATGTAGATGGTGTTATGAATGGACATATTGACGAATTCCTGAAAGCTTACCTTATGATGATGGGGCAAAGAGAGGAAGAATAGTATTTACCATAAAGCCAAATAACAAATAAAGGAACATCTTAAAAAAAGCTTTAGGATGTTCCTTTTATATTTTACTTCCCGTAATGAGTAATAGTAAAGAAATATATTACAAAATATATGAATTGCTTTCATTTTTGGATATAAGACTCCCGAAATGTATTTGGTTTTGAAATTTATTGTATTTTGGTACGGGATTATTACTTGTTAAATCTTAAAAAAAATCTTTTTAATAATCAAGATGATTTTAGGCACATTAAATTTTATTCCGGAAACCGAATCACGGCGACTTGAAAAGTTGCATGAGTATCAAATATTAGATACACATTCCGAAGACACTTTTGATAATATTGCCTTACTGGCTTCTCAAATATTTGGTGTTCCTAATGCTTTTATATCTTTTGTAGATGAGGACAGGGTATTCTTTAAATCGAATTTAAGTAGCCTGCCGTTTAACGAAGTTGACCGTAAGCACAGCCTTTGCAGCCTTGCCATATTACATAATAAAGTTACTGTATTTAATGATACTTACAAGCATCCGGACTTGATGGACAGCCCCTATGTAAGTGATAAAGACGGCATACGATTTTATGCCGGAGCTCCTTTAAAATCGCCCGAAGGGTACAATATGGGAACAATATGTGTAGTGGACTCTGTACCGAGAGAAGCTACGGATGAGCAACTGAGCATGTTAAAAACTTTATCAAGAATTATTATAGACAAACTGGAAAACAAGCTACGCTATAGTAAAGGGATAAAGTCGCAAATAAACCTGATGAATATTGCGCTGCATGAAATCAAAAACCCACTTGCTTCGATAAGCCTTGCCAACGATATACTTACTAAAGACAGCGGTATGAAGGACAAAATGACGATTATGATAAAATCGTCTGTTTCCAGAATACAAGCTAAACTTACCGAGCTTTTAAAACAATCGGAAGAGGATGAAAATAACGATACAATACTGGCTATAGAACAGGTAGATTTAAGAGAAGTATTTACTAAAATATTGAACAATTTTGAATTGCTTGCCAGCAGAAAAGATCAGGTAATACAATTAAATTGTGATGATGATTTACCCCGCATTAATGCTGACAGGGCTAAAATATCCGACGTTATGCACAACTTAGTCAGTAATGCTATAAAATATTCCTACAGAGGAGCTACTATTGGCATTATAGCCCGCAAGGTTGATGAAATGGTACAAATAGAGGTTCATGACGAAGGTCAGGGGCTTAATGATGAAGATATGAAAAAACTGTTTACCAAGTTTGCCAAACTGAGTTCTAAACCTACGGGAAAAGAAACTTCCAGCGGGCTGGGGCTGTCAATATCAAAATCGTTTATTGAATTGCATAACGGTACAATAAAAGCAATAAGCGGAGGTAAAGATAAAGGAACATCATTTATTGTATCATTACCTATATGCTATAACAAAGAAGAGGTTGTAATACAACCTCTGTCCAATTATTAATACGTATTTTAGTTTATTTTAAAATATACTGATAATATAGTATAATAATGCCGCTATTACAGCAGACACGGGTATTGTTAATATCCATGCCCAAAGCAAGCTAATAGTTACCCCCCAGCGTACAGCCGATACCCTTTTGGTAATACCTACTCCTATAATAGAACCTGTAATAGTATGTGTGGTAGATACCGGAATACCAAAATGTTCGGCAGTATAAAGCGTTATAGCCCCTGCTGTTTCGGCAGCAACCCCTTCTAAAGATGTTACCTTTGTAATTTTAGTACCCATTGTTTTTACAATTTTCCAACCACCACTCATAGTACCCAACGCAATCATAACAAAACTGGTAAGCGGTACCCAGCCCCAGTGCTGCACAAAATACTTAAACGGGTCGGCAGCAGTTTGATACTCTATCATAGGGTCTATTTGTGTATGATAATATATTACGGCTGCCCCAATAATACCCATAACCTTTTGAGCATCGTTAGCACCATGCCCAAGACTGAACAATGCTGATGATACCAATTGCAGCCTTTTAAACCATTTATCAGCTCTGGAAGGGTTTGCCTTACGGCAAATGTTCAATATAAGTACCGTGATAAAATAGGCTACAATCATACCTATTAATGGTGCCATAAATATAAACAGTATTATGGGTATTACTTTAGCATAATTTACTACAGTAGCCAAGTCAGCCCCGTCAACAGTAAAAGCATGTGCCAGTGCTGCCCCCATAAAACCGCCGATAAGGGTATGTGATGATGATGAGGGAATACCCAGTTTCCATGTAAGTAAATTCCATGTTATAGCAGCTATAATACCTGCTAAAATAACTTCGAGGGTTATAAAATCTTCACTAACAGTTTTTGCAATGGTATTACCAATTTTAAACTCTCCTATCCAATATTTTGAAATAAAATAGGCCAGAAAGTTAAAAAAAGCAGCCCATAATACTGCCTGAAACGGTGTAAGCACCTTTGTAGCCACTATAGTTGCTATAGAGTTAGCAGCATCATGAAAACCATTAATAAAATCAAAAACAAGAGCTAAGACTATGATTATAATAAGTAAAGTCATAAATAACAGATTGAAAAGTGGTTTTTATGAATGTTTTACAGTTATTGCTTCTAAAACATTTGCTACACTTTTACATTTATCTGTTGCCGTTTCGAGTGCTGCCAATACTTCTTTATATTTAATAATATTTATAGCATCTGTTTCATTTTCAAAAATATCCGCTACTGCCTTATCAAATACATTATCTGATTTGCTTTCCAGTTTATAAATTCGTTTACAAATATCAGCTATACCTTTCAGGTTCTTCATATCTTTAAGATCGGCAACGGCAACCTGTATAAGCTGGCAGGCTTCGAGGTTTATCTCAGTCATTTTTCTTATAGATTTACTGATATTTTCTACCTGATAAAGACGCATTCTGTTGGCAGCGCCATATAAATAGTCAGCCACATTATCTATGGAAGATATTAGGGAATGTATATCTTCTCTGTCAAAAGGAGTTATAAAGTTGCGGCTAAGTTCCAGATTGGTTTGATGAGTAATACCTTCTATTACATTTTCAAGACGCTCTATTTCCATCAAAAATACTTCTCTTTCTTCCTTTGGCGTGTTTACCGCCTCGTGCATCTTCTCTGCAAGTAGTACTAAATTTTGAGTTGCTTGTTCAAATAGCGGAAAGAATTTCTTGTCTTTAGGCACAAGAAATTGAAAGATGTTGTTTATAGACATTTAAATAGTTTTAAGCAGCAAAAGTAATCATGGAATGTTATTATATAGTTAATTAATTGAAAATTAAAAGTTATTCAATTAGTCTTGATAATATATATTTAAAAATATAAAAAGTTTAGTAACACAGTATACTTCTGTATCATATAACTATTTATAAACCTTCTGGGTAAAAAAGTATAAAATTTTTACAAGTCCTGAATCGCTTAACAATTACTTAAAATGGCTTATAAGATATAAAAAGCATTGTGCCCTACTTTTGCAATGCGTTTAAACCTCCATTTACAAAAATGAGACACAAAAAAAAATCAATTGCTCCTACCGGCATATTCGGCAGGCTTTCCAACGAAAAATATTTCTTAATTTTAATATTAGTCATCTTTATACTTAGTGCTTTGTTCTACGGGCAGCCACAAATAGCAATGTGGATTGGTTTTCTTACCGCAGCCTATGCAACAGTATCTAACGACAGCATACAATCTTTAGGAACATTTATAGAAAGTAACCAAGATAAAAAGTGGTACATCCTTTGGATTTATGTAGGAACATTATTTTTAATAACGGTAACCATAAGCTGGGTTATTTTTGATGGCGATGTTACCTACCAACGCCTTTTAAAACCTGATGGAACAAGCAGTTACCCCCATCCTGATAACTTCTCGTTCTTTATGCTCATGGCGCCTTTGGTGCTGCTTATATTAACACGCTTAAGAATGCCGGTATCTACCACATTTTTAATGCTTAGTGTATTCAGCTCTTCATCCGACGGTATCATATCCATGGTAACCAAAAGTGTATCGGGCTATTTTATAGCCTTTGTAGTATCTATAATAGTATGGTACTTTGGATATAAATATATCCGCAAAAAATTTAAAAGTCGAAAAATACACCCTATGTGGATGGTAGCCCAATGGCTGGTAAGCGGTATGCTATGGTCGGTATGGGTAATGCAGGATGGTGCTAACATAGCAGTATTCCTGCCCCGCAGGCTTGACGCAGGACAGTTTATCATATTCAGTTTAGTGATATTCATGGGGCTTGGTTTACTATTTTACCTGAGAGGAGATAAAATCCAAAAAGTAGTAAGCGAAAAAGTACGTATTTCAGATGTCAGGGCAGCAACACTTATTGATTTTACCTATGCCCTTATCCTTATCTATAAACTGTTCATCAGTACTGTACCTATGAGTACCACTTGGGTTTTTCTGGGGCTTATAGGAGGCAGGGAAATAGCCATAAACCTTGCACGACTTAAAAAAGGTAAAAAACATAAAACGAAAGCCATGCGCATCATCGGTAAAGATTTTTTATTTGCAACAATAGGTCTTGTAATCTCTTTAATATTAGCTTCTACCGTAAATGCAGCCATTCGAGAAGACCTTTTAGTATTCTTAGGATTCCAATAAGTCAACAATATATCACGATAAAAAAGAGTAGCATTATTTAAGTGCTGCTCTTTTTTATTACTCCCGCCTGAAAAATATATTTTTATCAAGTAGAGTTACCATAGTATATCAAATATCAAACGATTTCGTATTTTAGCAATCCAAAATTACTGTATCAATAAAACCAAGCATTATACCATGGATATTAACTTCAACAAAAACGAAGACCATAACAAACTTTTACTATCTGATATGAAACGTAAGCTGGCACAGGTAAAGCTGGGCGGTGGCGAAAAAAGGATAGCCAAATTGCATGAGCAAGGCAAAATGACGGCTCGCGAACGTATAGAGTATCTTTTAGACAAAGACAGTAAAAGTATCGAGATAGGAGCTTTTGTTGGCGACGGTATGTATGCCGAGCATGGAGGTTGCCCGTCAGGTGGCGTTGTGGTTAAAATTGGCTATATAAAAGGCAAACAATGTATGGTAGTGGCTAATGATGCCACTGTAAAAGCCGGAGCATGGTTTCCCATAACAGGAAAGAAAAACCTGCGTGCTCAGGAAATAGCAATGGAAAACAGGTTGCCCATCATATACCTTGTTGATAGTGCAGGCGTTTACCTGCCCATGCAAGATGAAATATTTCCTGACAAGGAACACTTTGGGCGCATTTTCCGAAACAATGCCATAATGAGCAGTATGGGCATAACGCAAATAGCAGCCGTAATGGGCAGTTGTGTTGCCGGAGGTGCTTACCTGCCTATAATGAGCGACGAAGCTCTTATAGTAGATAAAACAGGCAGCATATTCCTTGCCGGAAGCTATTTAGTAAAAGCAGCTATCGGTGAAACTATTGATAATGAAACATTAGGCGGGGCTACTACGCATTGCGAAATATCGGGGGTTACCGACTATAAGGCTAAAGACGATAAAGATGCGCTGGATACTATAAAAAATATCGTTGACAAAATAGGCGATTATGACAAGGCAGGCTTTAACCGCATAAAAGCCGAAAAGCCTGCTCTGGAAGAAAAAGATATTTACGGCATACTGCCAAAATCCAGAGCAGAGCAGTATGACATGATGGAAATCATCAAACGATTAACCGATAACAGCGAATTTGAAGAATATAAAGCCGGCTACGGGCAAACCATTATTACAGGCTATGCCCGTATAGACGGTTGGGCAGTAGGCATAGTAGCCAACCAACGTAAAGTAGTAAAATCTAAAAAAGGCGAAATGCAGTTTGGCGGTGTTATTTATTCGGACAGTGCCGATAAGGCTACCCGCTTTATAGCCAATTGCAATCAGAAGAAAATACCGTTAGTATTTGTTCAGGATGTTACCGGGTTTATGGTAGGCTCAAAATCAGAACACGGTGGTATTATAAAAGACGGTGCCAAGATGGTAAATGCCGTTAGTAACTCGGTAGTACCTAAGTTTACCGTTATAGTGGGCAACTCTTATGGCGCAGGTAACTATGCCATGTGCGGCAAAGCCTACGACCCACGACTGATATTTGCATGGCCAAGTGCGGAGCTTGCCGTAATGGGCGGTACACAGGCAGCCAAAGTATTAATGCAAATAGAAGCATCGGCACTAAAAGCTAAAGGCGAAGAAATAGATGAAAAGAAAGAGAAAGAACTGTTTGATAAAATGAAAGCACGATATGATGCGCAGGTATCGCCCTACTATGCAGCATCACGCCTGTGGACAGATGCTATTATAGACCCGCTGGATACCCGCAAATGGATATCTATGGGTATAGAAGCGGCTAACCACGCTCCTATCGAAAAACAATTTAACCTTGGAGTAATACAGGTATAATAAAAAAATATAAAGTAAAATTTCATATCTTAACCTGCTGATTGTTCAGCAGGTTTTTTGTTTAAAAATTATAATATTATGAGGGAATTTTGCATTTTATTCTTGTTCATAACATTTGCTATAACAGCAAACGCACAAACCTATACAAGGCGCGACAGCCTGCAAGGTGGTTTACGACCTGAACGCACCTCGTTTGATGTGCAACACTATGACCTCAATATAACTGTAAATCCTGATGAACGATATATTAGTGGGTATAATAACATTACTTTTAAAATAGTTGAAAACACGAAGCGCATTCAACTCGACCTTTTTGAAAATATGAAGGTTGATAGTATTATTTACAACAACAAAAAACTTGCTTATAAAAGAGATAACGATGCGGTATTCATAACCTTTTACAACGAACTGAAAAAAGGGAGTGAGCAACAACTGCGCTTTTACTATAGTGGTAAACCTGTAGTAGCACGTAATGCGCCTTGGGACGGCGGTTTCGTTTTTCGTAAAGACAATCAGGGTAAACCATGGATAGGCGTTGCGGTGCAGGGTACGGGAGCGAGCCTATGGTATCCAGTAAAAGACCACCAAACGGATGAGCCTGACAACGGTGCAACCATAAAAGTGGCTGTGCCAAACGGATTGATGAATGTGAGTAACGGGCGATTTACAGGCAGCGAAGATTTAGGCAATGGCTATACCCGTTGGGACTGGGAAGTAAAAAACCCTATAAATAACTATACAATTACCCTGAACATAGCCGACTATGCTCATATACATGACAACATCAACGGGCTGGATTTAGATTATTATGTTTTAAAAGATAATGAAGAAAAAGCCCGTAAGCATTTTGAAGAAGTAAAACCAATGATAGAATGTTTTGAATCAAAATTCGGGAAATATCCTTTTTATGAAGATGGTTATAAACTGGTAGAAACGCCCTACTTGGGTATGGAACACCAGAGCGCAGTTGCCTATGGTAATAATTACAAAAAAGGCTACCGGGGTATGGATATGTCCTATTCCGGTGTGGGGATGCTGTTTGACTATATTACTATTCATGAAAGCGGACATGAATGGTTTGGCAACAGTATTACCAGTAACGATATTGCCGATATGTGGATACATGAAAGCTTTACGACCTATTCGGAAACGGTATTTGTAGAGTGCCGTTATGGGTATGAAAAAGCCATGAAGTACATTAACGGACAGCGTATGAATGTGCAAAATGACAAACCCATAATCGGGATTTTTGGGGTTAATAAGGAGGGATCGGGCGATATGTATTTTAAAGGTTCATTGATGCTGAATACCCTGCGCCATATTGTTAATGACGATGATAAATGGTGGGCAATGTTGTTGAAATATGCCAACACGTATCGTAAACAAATTATTGATAGCGAAACGGTAATAAACTTTTTTAATACCGAAAGCGGTATAAACCTTACCCCTGTTTTTAACCAATATCTTAAACATACAACTATACCGGTGCTTGAGTTTAAAATGCATAAAGGATTACTGTGCTACCGTTGGAAAACCGATGAAAAGGATTTTGCCATGCCTGTAGATATTGTTGTAAATGATAATGAAATACGCTTACAACCTACTACTACATGGGATGATAAGTTTATAGATAAAGTTGAAGACCTCGATGATGTAGAGGTCCTCGCAAATAAGTTTTATATAAAAGTGCAAAAGCTTTAGGCAGTTGCCATACTTTTATCGCGTATTATTTTACCCGAAGCAGTTTCGGCAAATTTTTCTATAAATAATATCTCTTTCGGCTTTTCGAACTTGTTTAGTTTCGAAAATACTTTTTTATCTATTTCATACGGACTGCCTTCTACAACCAGTACAAGTTTTTCGCCCAGTTTTTCATCGGGTACACCCTTTACAAAGTAACGCCCTTGTATACGTCCGGAAAGTTTTTCCTCTATCTGTTCGGGGAAAAGTTTTACCCCTCCGCTATTAATAACGTTATCATACCTGCCCAGCCATATAAACTGTTGGTCATTAACTATCTTAACTATATCATTGGTTACTACAGGCTCGTCACATATCATATAAGGGTCAATCACAAGGCACTGCCTTTCATCCTGACTTATTCTCACATTAGGCAATACCGTAAAAGCCTCTTCTCCTACCCTTTTTGCCGCTATATGCGTTATGGTTTCGGTCATGCCATAAGTTTCATATATTTCAGTAGAAACTTCCTTCAACTGCTCAGATAATGCCTGGCTTACTTTAGCTCCGCCCAGTATCAGTTTTTTTACCCTGTGTAATTGATTTAACGAGTGTTGTGCCTGCAAAGGTACCATTGCAGCAAAATGATATACTGTATCGCCGCGCTCTAAAGGGTTTGCTACAGGTTCTACCAGGTCAAGCTCCCACCCCAGTATAAAGGCTCTTACCAGCATCATCTTTCCGGCTACATACTGCGTGGGCAAACAATGTAACACTTGTATTTTAGGATCGAGGTCAAAAAATCGTCCTGTAGCCAATGCCGAGTTTACCATTGCCTGTTTATCTACATCTATCATTTTAGGCAAACCCGTTGTGCCGGAAGTTTGCATGGTTATATAGTCTTTATTATCAAACCAGTCGAGTATAAAATCGCCCACAGCCCTTTCATAAGGTTCTCCTTCTTTAATAAAACTATAGGCTATTCGGCACAAATCATCTTCAGTAAGATGAAAGCCATTCAGTTTAAAACTGTTGTGTACAAAATGATAATCCGGCTCTTTCATAGTTATATCGCTTTAGTTAATCTTGGGTTAGTTGAATACGTCCTGTAAGCTTTTCTTTCCAGTTACTCCAGCCATATTTTCTACTAAAGATAACTAAAAGAATTGGATATAATATAACAAGCGGTATGAATATATCAAATCCTGCCGATGGTTCGGACATATCTTTCAGTATAGAATCTGTTTGAAAAGCAGTCCAGTCAGAAGTTACCAGTAGTGCCGAAATAAGATTATTTGCTGCATGAAAACCGAGGGCAAGTTCTATACCATCGTCCA
Source organism: Flavobacterium salilacus subsp. salilacus (assembly GCF_004634195.1). Classification (GTDB taxonomy): domain Bacteria; phylum Bacteroidota; class Bacteroidia; order Flavobacteriales; family Flavobacteriaceae; genus Flavobacterium; species Flavobacterium salilacus. The sequence continues at coordinate 122,913 of NZ_SKBP01000003.1, read as the reverse complement.
TTAGTGTTATAATCCCTAAGAAAAAACCCGTACCTACATAATAGAGTAACAGTATATACCCCAGTTTGCCTACTTCGGGATTGGCTATATGCATAAGTCCGAAACATACTGAAGTAACCACAAGCGGTATCAATCTGCTTCTGGTAGCTATGCCAATGCCCTGCATTAAATATCCCCTGAAAAGATATTCTTCAAAACTGGTCTGGAGGGGTACCATCAGTATAGCGGTAACGGCGAGTATGGCAAAAGGTATGGGTTTAAAGTTGAATTCAAAATTTTCAGGTCCGGTTACATAAGCAATACCTGTAAGCAATACTGTAATTCCGCCCCACAGCCCAAAGGAAAACCAAATACGTTTCCAGTCCACATCTTCCCGCGCGGTAGTAAGACTCGTTATACGCTGCTTTTGCACATACTTTACCCATAGTAACAGTATTCCTAAAAGCACAGCCATAGGTAGCAAAGCTTCTATAAATACCCTGTTCGCTCCTTTTTTAGCAATCTCTTCGCGCAATAGCTGCTCTACATCTATATTAAGCACCGCAATAACTACATAGTTTAATACAATAAGCCCCAAGAAAACTAAAGGTATGGGCAGGTATTTTACAAAGTCAAAATCCTTAGAGTACGCCTTTTTTATAAACATTCGTTAATTAAATCTTAGAATTGGACTAATATACTTCTATTTTGATTATTAATAGTTTTCTTTGCAAAAAAGAATTTATGCTAACAATATACCATAACCCAAGATGCAGCAAATCGCGTGAAGGGCTGCAATTACTGGGGCTACAAGATAAACCTTTTACTGTTATAAAATACTTGAACGAGCCATTAAACAAACAAGAACTTACAGAGCTTATCAAAAAACTGGGCATCAGCCCCATAGCGCTTGTTCGGCAACAAGAAACCATTTGGAAAGAGCAATACAAAGGTAAAGAACTTACCGATGATGCTGTTATTGAGGCAATGGTGCAACACCCCAACCTTATAGAACGCCCCATAGTAGTAAATGGTAATAAAGCAGTAATAGCACGCCCTGCCGAAAATATCAAATCAATACTTTAACAAAGTTTTAATATTAAACCTTTAAACCTGTCATAGTTTTTGAGGTCTTACAGGCTACTAAATTTATACATTTATATAGATATATACTTCATGAAAAAATTACATACTGCACTTGTACTGTTTCTTGTACTGTCGTCTGCATTTACATTTGCACAGCAAAAAGTAAAAATAACAGGGAAAGTTATAGAACAGGAGAATAAACAACCACTCGAATTTGCAACAGTAACCATACAAACAACAGATAATATAACCGTAAACGGCGGTCTTACCGATGTAAACGGTGGATATAGCATAGAAGTTCCGCCCGGTACATACAATATAAAATTCGATTTTATTTCATTCAAATCAACTGTTATCAACAATAAAGCTATAAATGCTGATGTAAATCTTGGCACTACGGCTATGGCGCCTGATGCCACACTGCTAAACGAAATAGAAATTGTTGCCGAGCGTTCTACCGTTGATATTAAACTCGATAAAAGGGTATATAATGTAGGTCAGGATATGATTGTAAAAGGCGGAACCGTAAGTGATGTACTGGACAATGTACCTTCGGTATCAGTAGATGTAGAGGGTAATGTAAGCCTGAGAGGTAATGAGAGTGTAACGATACTGATAGACGGAAGACCGTCGAATCTTGCCGGTAGTAATATTGCTGAAGTGTTACGGGTGCTTCCTGCGGACTCTGTGGAAAAGGTTGAGGTTATAACCAACCCTTCTGCACGTTATGATGCCGAAGGTGGCGGTGGTATCATAAATATTGTATTACGAAAAGGAAAGGCGAATGGCTTTAACGGATCTATAGTCGCAAATACCGGTTATCCTGATAATCACGGTATCAGTGCTAACCTTAACTACAGGAGCGACAACTATAACCTGTTCTCCAATTTAGGGTACAATTACAGAAACAGCCCCGGAAATTATTTTACCGATGCTGAATATTTTGATGAGGAGGGTAACACCACCAGCTTTGTAAATGAAAAAAGAGATAACGAAAGAAAGCAAAAAGGGTATAATGCCAGTTTTGGTATCGATTTATTTCTTGATAAAAGCACTACATGGACAAACTCTGTTAACCTAAGAAGCAGTGATGGCGATAACCCAACTGATACTTATTATGATTATTATACTGCTGATGGTACCTATGATAAAACCCGTTACCGTTATAATCTTGAGGATGAAGAAGATGACAACATTCAGTTTTCTACCAATCTTTTAAAGAAATTTAATGAGGACGGACATGAGCTTACCATAAACGGATCATATGCAAAAAATACAGATTATGAAACCGCACAAATAGATGATGTGGTACTGGGTACTACTACCCCCGATGTTGATAATACCTACCAAAGAACCCTTAATGATGAAGACGAAAAACGAAGCCTGATACAAGCCGACTATGTATTGCCTTTTAACGAAGGAAGCCAGTTTGAAGCAGGATATCGCGGTAGTTTTGTTGATTTCACCACAAATGCTAAAACGGAGTCGCTGGAAAGTGGTGTTTGGGTTACAGATCCTAACTACACCAGCCTGCTGGAATATAAAGAATATGTAAATGCTGTATATATGCAGTATGGCTCTAAGTTTGGTAAATTCTCGTACTTATTAGGATTACGCTGGGAAGACTCTGATATAGAAGTAAACCTGCTTAGTAATGATGATTATAATAACAAAAAGTATAATAACTTTTTTCCGAGTGCTTTTCTTACCTATGAGTTTACCGAAGGTACAAGCGTAAGCCTTAGTTACAGCCGTCGTATAAACAGACCCAGAGGGCGTTTCATCAACCCGTTTTCAAGCCTTGCCAGTAACATTAATATCTTTACGGGTAACCCCGATCTTAATCCATCTATGACGAATGCATTTGATTTGGGCTTCCTTAAAAAATGGGATAAAATTACATTTGGTACTTCGGCATATATCAACGTTACTGACGACTCTTTCCAGTTTGTACGCAGAGAATCGGGCGACTTTGTAACTCAAACAGTAGGCGGAGCTGATATTGTTGACGAAAATAATGAGGTTGTCGAAATTATTGATGGCGCGGATATCAGAACACCGGTTATATTAACCACACCTATTAACCTTGCCAAAGAGTATCGTTTCGGTTTTGAATTTAACATTAACTACACGCCATACAGATGGTGGAGATTAAATACTAACTTCAACTTTTTCAGAAACGAAATAGATGGCGATTATACCTATACCGATTTTCAGGGCGAAATAGTAACTCAAAACTTTGATAACACAAACTATAGCTGGTTTACCCGTATAAACTCAAAAGTAAATCTGCCGTTAAAAATAGACTGGCAACTTAATGCTGACTACAGAGGTCCCAGTAAAAATGCACAAAGCGATTACAAGGGCATCTTTTCAGCAAATACCGCCATAAGTAAAGATATCTTTAAAGAGCGAGCTACTGTGAGCCTTAATGTGAGCGATATATTTAACTCCAGAAAAAGAAAGCTTAGTACCAGCCTTCCCCAGGTAGATTCTTATACCGAAATGCAATGGAGGGAAAGACAAGTAACCCTGTCATTTACCTATCGCTTTAACACCGGTAAAAATGACAAACAACAACGTGAGCAACGTGGCGAACAGCAAGGAGAAGGTGGTGACGATTTTATGGGAGGAAAATAGAAATATACAAATTAGTATAATAAAAAAGGGTATCCTAAAACGGATACCCTTTTTTATTATAAAGTAATATACATTAAGGAAATATACCTCTTTGTTTGTATGCCATTTCTATACGGGTTAAAGCCTGTATGTAAGCTGCCGTTCTCCAATCGGTTTGATATTGTACTGATGTAGTGATAACTTTATTAAAAGCATCTTCGAGTTTTTTTCTCAGCTTTACAATCACATCATCCATAGTCCATATCTCACCATTACGGTTTTGAAGCCATTCAAAATAACTACCGATAACGCCACCTGAATTACAAAGAATATCCGGTATCATGTCTATTCCTTTTTCAAGTAATATTATTTCACCATCAGTATCAACAGGACCATTGGCGCCTTCGGCAACAACCTGTGCTTTAATGCTTGCTGCATTCTCTGCCGTTATTTGGTTACCCAATGCAGCAGGAATAATAATATCGCACTCAATACCAAAAAAATCTTCTGTTTTGTAATCCTGACTACCGGTATATCCGGTTATAGTAGCATTTTCCGTTTGGTAACGGAATAACGATTCAGGGTCTATCCCTTCGGGGTTATATATTGTTCCGGTGGCATCCTGTACTCCAACTAATATAGCACCATTTTTGTGCATAAAGTGAGCAGCCCAATAGCCTACGTTACCAAAGCCCTGTACTATATATTTTTTACCTTCAAGACTTGTCCCTTTCACTTTAGCCCAAGATTCTAATGTTACCACTACACCAAAGCCCGTAGCCCTGTCTCGACCTTCCAATCCGCCCGATCCTACAGGTTTACCCGTAACAACGTGTTGGTTTTTAGAACGCTCCGATGGCGATTTGGTTGACATATAAGTATCGGCTATCCAAGCCATCATTTGTGCGTTGGTATTAACATCCGGTGCGGGTATATCGTGTTCCGGCCCTATATTATCGCCAAGAGCATAAGTAAACCTTCTGGTTATTCTTTCCAGTTCGGCTTGCGAATATTGTTTTGGGTCTATTTGTATCCCTCCTTTGCCCCCGCCGTAAGGAAGCCCTGCTAAAGATGTTTTCCATGTCATCCAGGTAGCCAGTGCCCTTGCAGCATCAATATCTACCGTTGGGTGATACCTCAATCCTCCCTTATAAGGACCTAAGGCATTGTTATGCTGCACACGGTATCCTGTAAATACTTCTACTGTTCCATTATCCATTTTTACAGGAAAATGTACAACTATTTCGTTGTTGGTTATGGATAGGATTTTCTTTACACTTTCATCCAGTTTCATAACCTCCGCAGCTTTTTCAAACTGGTTTTTAACATTCTCATACATGCCCACTCTGGGCTTTACTGCTGTTGCCATATATTATTAAGTTACAACCTTATGTTGATATACTGTTAGTTTTTAGCTTTTAAAAAAGCATACAAATATATAGCAAGTTTATGATAACCTAATAGGCTGTGTTGATAATTTTTTAAAAACACCTCGTTAAAATTATCATTGCATCAATTTTAACAATTATAAACCTCAGGAAAATACATTATATACAATACTGTAAATAAATAAGGTTATAATGAGTCAAAATATTGGTTTTAGTTAAATATAACATAATATAGCAAGGATAGCTATATTTAGTCTTTTGCCAAAACAGATTTTGGTATATTTGTGGTTATACAATTTTTTAGTTAAAATGAAACTCGAACAAATTTATACAGGCTGTATAGCCCAAGCTGCATATTACTTAGAGAGTAATGGAGAGGCTGCTATATTTGACCCGCTTAGAGAAGTACAACCTTATATTGAAAGGGCTGCCAAAGACAATGCTACCATAAAATATATATTTGAAACACATTTTCATGCTGATTTTGTATCAGGGCATATTGATTTGGCTGATAAAACAGGCGGGCAGATTGTATATGGACCAACAGCAGAGCCTAATTTTGAAGCGCTTATCGCTATTGACGGACAGGAGTTTAAAGTTGGTAACTATACTATAAAAGCGATACACACGCCCGGTCATACATTAGAGAGTACTTGCTACCTGCTTATTGATGAGAACAACAAAATGCAGGGTATAATAACAGGCGATACACTTTTTATTGGCGATGTAGGTCGTCCTGATTTGGCGCAAGCCCTCACGGAGGAACTTACGCAGGATGTGCTGGCATCGCACTTATATGACTCATTGCGGAATAAAATCATGCCCCTGCCGGATGATATTACAGTATATCCAAGCCATGGTGCAGGAAGCGCGTGCGGTAAAAACATGAGTAAAGAAACTACTGACACGCTGGGTAACCAAAAAAAGACAAATTACGCACTGCGTGCCGATATGACTAAAGAGGAGTTTATAAAAGAGCTTCTTGACGGGCTGGGCGCCCCACCCGCCTACTTCCCTCAAAATGTAATGCTCAATATACAGGGATATGACAGTCTTGATACCGTAATAAGCAAAGGACTCAAGGCATTTACACCACAAGAATTTAAAGCCTCAGCAGAAACATCAGAAGCTATAATACTTGATGTAAGAAACGAAATTGATTTTGCAGACCAACATATACCGGGCAGTATATTTATAGGACTTAACGGCGGTTTTGCCCCATGGGTAGGTGCTTTAATACGCGATGTTAAACAGCCTTTACTATTGGTAACACCCGAAGGTAAAGAAACCGAAGCTATTACCCGACTGGCAAGGGTAGGTTTTGATAACACGCTTGGCTATCTTAGTGGGGGTATGAAAGCATGGGTATCGGCAGGTTATGAAACAGATAGTGTCCGTTCGGTAACTCCCGAAACATTTGCCGAAGCTTATGCACAGCATAAGAAAATAGTAGTAGATTCGCGCAAACCAAGTGAGTATGACAATGGCCATATACCGGATGCTGTAAACATACCTCTGGACTTTGTAAACGAGCAACTGGCAGCAGTGCCTAAAGAGGAAGATTTTTACCTGCATTGCGCCGGAGGATACCGCTCTGTAATAATGGCTTCTATATTAAAAGCAAGAGGCTACCACAATATGATTAATATAGAAAAAGGGTTTGGCGGTATTAAAAATACTGCTGTAAAAACAACGCTCAATACTGCAGAGCCTGCATAAACAGTGAGCATTAAAATTAACTTTCGGGGGAAAGCTGTAACAAACCGAATTTTAAATACTTTTGCAGCATTAAAACCACAATAATAATTATGAAAAAAATTCTTTTACTCCTTGCTTTTTCAGCAGCTTTTATATCTTGTAATAAGTTAGCCGAAAATGAATATGAAATTACAGGTACTGTAGCAGATGCCTCTATGGACGGCAAAAATATAATCCTTGAAAAACAAGGAGGCTATATGGGTATTATGCCTGTGGATACCGTAAAAATAGAAAACGGAAAGTTTGTATTTAAAGATACCGTATCTGCGCCATCGTTATCATTTCTTTCTATTGAAGGAATACCTACACAAAAAGCAACTTTTATACTGGAGAAAGGAAATATTACCATAGCCATAAATAAAGATACGCTGCGTAGTTCAAAAATAGGCGGAACATTCAATAATGAGCAGTTTTACAACTACTCTGAGTTGATGAAAGATCATCAGAAGAAAAACTCAAGCCTGGAGGACATAGTTGCATCTAACACTAAGTTTGTAAAGGAAAACCCAAAAGCATATATAAATGTTTTCATAATTGACCAATTAATGAGGTCAAGACAGTTGGAAGAATCTGAGATTAAAGCATTATATGACGGTCTTGATACTGAAGTAAAAAACACAAAAGAAGGTAAAGAAATAGGAAATCTGTTTACCACAAGCATAGGCAGTACAGCTCCCGATTTTTCCGCTCCTAATCCCGAAGGCAACACTGTATCATTAAAAAATGCTATGGGCAAAGTTACCATTATCGATTTTTGGGCTTCTTGGTGCAAACCTTGCCGAATGGAAAACCCTAATGTTGTAGCCATGTATAATGAATTGCATGACAAAGGGCTTAACATCATAGGAGTATCTTTAGATAAAGATGGCGAAGCATGGAAAAAAGCAATTGCCGAAGATAGCCTTACCTGGAGCCATATCTCTAACCTAAAGTTTTGGGAAGACCCTATTGCAAAACAATATGGCGTACAGTCGATACCGGCTACTTTTATCTTGGATGCCAAAGGAAAAATAGTTGCTAAAAACCTTAGAGGAGAAGAGCTAAAAGCTAAAGTAAAAGAGCTTTTGGGCGAATAACCCCTCTTTTAATATACAGTAATAAATAAAAAATCTCCTATGGAGATTTTTTATTTATTTAACCTACAATAGTTTATATAATACTTACAGAAATAGAGAAATTTATATTTGTTTAATAAAAAAACAACACTATATTTGCAACCGCAATTAACAATACAGTTTTTGTGATATTGCAAATGGAAATTTGGGGAGATACTCAAGCGGCCAACGAGGGCAGACTGTAAATCTGCTGACTATGTCTTCGCAGGTTCGAATCCTGCTCTCCCCACAAAAAGGCTTAAAATTTACAAAAAACCTGCAAAATCAATGATTTTGCAGGTTTTTTTATTTCCCTGCACTTCATCAGAATTTATAAAAAAGCACAAAAGCCTTTGGTTACCCAAAGGCGTTCATTTTGCCATACAATGCCAGATAAAACAACTATTCAATTACAATACCCGCTATCGCTTTTTCCATAGCCGTTTCTTTGACGCCGGGTACTTTCAGCCCTTCGGCCCGGAATACTGTGAGGTCGGTCATACCTAGAAAACCAAGAAAGGCTCTCAGGTAAGGGGCAACAAAATCGTTGGCTTTGCCTGGCCCTTCTGAATAAATACCACCGGATGCCATGGCTACATATACTTTTTTGTCTGTAACCTTTCCGACAGGACGGCCATCTTCCCCATATCCGAAAGTGACCCCAGCCCGGGTGATATGGTCAATCCATGCTTTTAGTGAGGAGTGAATTGTAAAATTGATAAGCGGGGCGCCTATTACGATAATATCAGCTCTCATTAACTGCTCAACGAGTTGGTTGGAAAGATGAATAGATTGCCAGTCTTTTTCGGTCATTTGCCCTGCAGGGATAAAGAATGTACTTAACACCTCCGGGGTAAGATGAGGCAATTTGCTCTCTACCAGGTTTAACTCTTCAATAGTACTGTCGGGGTATTTTTCCTGAATTTGTTCCACTATAGCGTCTCCTAATTTTATGCTGTAGGAATCCTTACCCATCAGGCTTGATTTAATATGAAGGATTTGTTTCATAGGTATAAAATGATTTATTTTCAAGAACAAAGGTATCGCTGTAGAGTATGTAGAGTATAGTAGTTACCTAATGGAAAGCGGTTACTTTTAGGGAAGTCACTATCTTTGCTATATGGAAACAATTGAAAACAAAACACTTCCCGGCAGGGAAGAATGTGCGGGAGCGCTTAAAAACGTTTTTGATGCGATGTATGTGCTGAATGGAAAATGGAAATTGCCCTTAGTACTTTGTCTTATGCAGTCCCCAAAGCGCTTTAATGAACTTCAGAAAGAAATAAAAGGCATTTCGCCAAAAGTATTGGCCAATGAACTGAAAGACCTGGAATTAAATTTCCTCATCCAACGTAATGTGTACCCCACAACTCCGGTAAGAATTGTTTATGAAGCTACTGCCTATAGCCATACCCTGAAAAATATTCTGGCTGAATTAAGCCATTGGGGCGAGAACCACAGAAACAAGGTAAAAGGTAAAATTTAAACAAAACGTGTGAGCACCAGGGTTTGGCTTCAAAAAAATGAATACGGATGAAGAGAAGCAAAGGAATGCATTAGCTGCCAAAAGCTACTGAATTACTAAGACATACGCCTTTTAACCTTTTTGTTTGCTGAATCTGACCAATGTTTAAAATAGAGACTTTAAAGTGGTGAAGAGATTAAAACATTATTTACGCAGTAATTAATTTCGGTGCTGTGCACTCTTGAAATTCAAGAATATTAATAAATATAAGTGCCATTCAATCCTATTTCTTCTGCTGCAAAAGCCAGGTCGATAGATTGCAGTAATGCATCGGCCACCGTGCGGGTTTGGTAGGAAGGATGGTCACCCCCATTGCCCGAATGATAAAAATCCTATTTTTTCATACCCCTGTTTATTAATTATTTCGCTCCTTTATGATCTCCGACAAAATCCGGTACGAGTTTATCCTGTCCTGATGCGCATGCATGTTAGAAACCACCATAAGCTCATCTACACCGGTTTCCTGCAAAAACTTGTCCACCTGCTTAGCCACAGCTTCTTTCCTGCCCACAAAAGAGTATTTGAGCATTTCGCGTACTGCAGGGTTGTGCTGTATCATCATCAGTTCATCGGTCATTTCCATAGGGGGTTGCAAAGGCTCCCTTTTTCCTGTCAGTATCCCCAGGAACATCCGAATTACAGAGGTAAAATTCCTCTCGGCTTCGTCATCGGTATCAGCCGCAATTACATTAACCCCTGCAATGGTATAAGGTTTGTCAAGGTATGGTGAAGGCTGAAATTCTTTCCTGTAAATATGTAAAGCCTCATTTAGCAGCCCGGTGGCAAAATGGCTCGCAAAGGCATAAGGCAATCCCATCTTTGCGGCAAGGTGTGCGCTGTCCAGGCTGGAGCCTAAAATATACAGGGGAACGTTTATACCTTCGGCTACTACAGCCCGTACAGGCTCCCATTCGTTCTCTCTTGAAAAGTACGCCTGTATCTGCTCAATTTCACCGGGAAAATTATTAACCGCCTGCATCCTGTCACTCCGTATGGCATGTGCCGTTAGCTGGTCAGTACCCGGCGCCCTGCCCAAGCCTAAATCAATACGGTCAGGATATAGTGTGCCAAGTGTACCAAACTGTTCTGCCACTATAAGCGGTGAATGGTTGGGCAGCATAATACCTCCCGAACCTACACGGATAGTTTTGGTATTTCCTGCTATATGACCTATAAGCACCGATGTGGCCACACTGGCTACGTGTACCATATTATGGTGTTCTGCCAACCAAAACCTCTTGTACCCCATTTCTTCCGCATTTTGGGCAAGGTCAACGCTGTTTTTAAATGTTTGGGCTATTGTTACACCACTCGATACAATGGCAAGATCCAGTATCGAGTAGGCTGTTTTATTATTTGTTGTTTCCATATTTTTAAATGATTCTGTACTTACTCGGCTATTATTACCTGCCTGTGTTTTACGCCCCAAGCTGCAAGGTCATGAATAAGGCTTTGTAAAGACCATCCGTATTCCGTAAGGTTATAATGTACTGACACGGGTTGGGTGTCCAACACGGTACGTTTGATAAGTTTGTTCTGTTCCAGCTCTTTCAGCTCCTTGCTTAATTGTTTGTTAGATATACCGTTAAGGTCGTTTAAGATATCGGAAAAACGCCTTTTGTTGTAATAGCACATGGTAGATATTATGGATATTTTCCATTTACCGCCCAACACATCCATAGTATCATGGATTGCCATTATTTCCTTCTTGTGGCATACATTTTCTGTCATAAGTTACCTGGTTACTCTATAGTTACTGTTACTTTTAGTTACAAAGTTACATTAATAAATTAAACTCCTCTAAATTTGTATCATAATAATTTAAAAATTTCAGAAATGAGTTTAACAAACAAAAATGTAGTAATAACAGGCGGTAGTACCGGAATAGGTTTAGCTACCGCAAAAGCATTTATTAATGCAGGGGCAAACGTAGTAATTACCGGAAGAAGCGCCGACAACCTGCAAAAGGCTGCTTCAGCAATCAACAGTCCGAATTTAAAGACCTTAGTATCGGACACTTCCAACTTGGATGGTATATCAGTTTTGGAAAACTATGTTGCGGAAAACGGAAAAAAACTGGATGTACTTTTTCTAAACGCAGCTATTGCCACGTTTAAGCCAATTGAACATGCCACTGAAGCTGATTTTGATGCACAGTTTAACACCAATGTGAAAGGGCATTTCTTTACACTTCAAAAGTTACTGCCACACTTGGCTGATGGTGCATCGGTGGTATTTACATCGTCCATAGTGGCAACTGCCAGCGGTGCAGGTACCGGTATATATTCCGCTACAAAGGGCGCAATAAACAAGATTGCCCAGATTGCAGCAAATGAACTTGCTGAAAGAAAAATTCGTGTTAATACTGTTAGCCTGGGTCCAATACAAACACCGGGACTGGATGGAGTTGCTACTCCTGAAGCCAAAGCAAATTTAGCGGCATCTACCGCACTTCAGCGTTTAGGTACGGCCGATGAAATTGCAAACACAGTACTTTTCCTCTGTTCCGATGCGGCAAGCTTTATAAGCGGTGCAGATATTACTGTTGATGGTGGTGCTCTTACCTATATGATGAAATAAACTTTGGCTGCTTACTTATAAATAAAAACAAGAAGGGATAACCGTTGTGATTATCCCTTTCTTATCAAGCCGGTAGTAAAGTACCCTATGGTTAATAACTTATTTATCTGACTAAGGCCTCTTTAATAACTACCGCTGCTTGTAATATGGCTACTTTTACAGCCGGTTCGTCTGCTATAGGGTTTAATAACCCATAATCGTGAATCATTCCGTTGTAAGTGGTAACGGTTGTGGGTACTCCCGCTTCATCCAATTTTCTACCATAAGCCAGTCCTTCATCATATAAAATATCATTCTCTGCTAATTGGATCAATGTGGGTGGTAAACCCTGCAATTGGGCTAAACTAGCTTGAGCGGGCGATGCATAAATTTCTTTACGCTTCTCTACATCAGGTAAGTAATTATTCCACATCCATTGCATTAATGGGGTAGTTAAAAAACGTTCCTGAGCATATAAGGTATAAGATGGTCGGGTAAAATCAGCATCGGTTACAGGCCATAACAACACTTGTAGTTTAATTTCAGGACCCTTTTTGTCTTTAGCCATTAAGGCTACCACTGCGGCCATATTACCCCCAACGCTGTTACCAACAACCGCCAGGTTTTTGCCGTCTATTCCTATTTCTGTACCGTGCGCTGCTACCCACTTAGTGGCGGCATATGCCTGATTAATGGCTATAGGATATTGTGCTTCCGGAGATGGGGTGTAGTCAGGGAATACGGCTGCTGCACCACTGGCAACTACTAAATCGCGTACCAGTCTTTTATGCGTGGGGTAATCACCCAGTACCCATCCGCCTCCGTGAAAAAGCATAAATACCGGTATATCTTTCTTAGCACCTTTAGGTTTTACAATGTGCAGGGTAACAGTATAACCGTCCTGCGTAATTGTTTTCTCAGATTCCTCAATACCGGAATAATCTACTACTACAGATTTTTGTGCTCCCACCAGGATCTGCCTTGCATCTTGAGGCTTTAAGGTTTCCAGTGGTGCGCCACCACCCGTATTTAAAGCGTTGAGAAATTCTTTAATGCCTTTACTTATTTGCGGGTCTTGTTGTCCGTGGTACGGACGTTTTTCTACTTGTGCCATAACGTTACTTGTTGTTAAAATTATTACTAAAGCTATAACTAGCGTTTTAAAAATAGGATATATTGTTTTCATTACTGTATGTTTAAGGTTATTGATTATTTTTTTAACTGTGCGTTCAGGATAATTTCAAAATTGAAAGCGCCACTTACCGGACAGGTAGCTTCGGCATTTTCAGCTATCTTTTGAAAAGCAGCTTGATCAATTCCCGGAACAATTGCCTCTAAGTCCAATACTGAAAGGGTTATTTTACCTCCATCTAAGGTTATGGTGGAATTGGTTTTAATTTCGGTAACCTCATACCCTGCTTCGGTAAGGTCTGAACTTAGTTTCATGCTAAAACAGCCGGCATGAGCTGCTGCCAACAATTCTTCCGGATTGGTACCAATTCCCTCGGCAAATCGGCTATTGAATGAATATTGGGTTTGGTTTAAAACGGTACTCCCTGTAGTTAAATGCCCCTTTCCTTCTTTAATACTGCCGTTCCAAACGGCCTGTGCTTTACGTTTCATATCTTTTATTTTTTTAATTAAACCATCAGTTAATTTGATAGGTCAAAGATATAACCGTGTAAAGCTGCTAAAAATGGATATAACCCTATTCTAATTGTACATTTTTCCTTTCGAGGTATTTTTTGCGAAAAATGTTAGGGGCATCGCCTATTTTCTTGCTGAAAAGTCGATTAAAATAAGCAGGATCATCATATCCTAAATCATACGCGATTTGTTTGGCACTTAAACCGGTATGTATTAACAATCGCTTTGCCTCCAGTAAAATACGGTCTTTCAAAACCTCGTTGGGGGCAGGTAATTCAAACTTCTTAAACTTATGGGTTAGGGTTTTGGGGGCTATGCCTAATAATTCGGCATAATCGGCTACCAAGTGTTTCGATCTGTAATGTATTTCTACCAAACGGCTAAACTCTCTAAAAAACTCAATTTCCTGATAGGGTTGACTTTCCAGAACACCCAGATGTTGGGTCTTCCAAATACGGGTAGCCCGGATGATAATTTGCTTCAGGTAAATGCGCAGCATCTCTTCCCGGGTGGAAGCATCCAATTCAAATTCCTCTTCCATCTGTACTAAAATGGTTTGTATGATGCTATCTTCTTTGGTATTTAATACCGTTTTTGGCATTTGGTAGATATTATTAAACAGCAATCCATCGCACGCCACCTCTGCATCGTGTATTTGTACACAATAAAAATCCCGGTTGTAATACATAAAATATCCTTCACCAACTCCCAAATCAAAAAACTTTACATACTGGTTACTATTGATAAAAAAAAGTGTAGGCGCCTCTGTATGGTAATCATTAAAGTCAATATTTACCCGCACTCCTTGCGGGGCATATACTATCTTAATGTACCCATCAAACTGATGACTGTTCAGTAATTCAATAGAAGCTGATGTAAAAGGGATGAACCCTAAACGCTGGTAATTGGATTGAAATAGCTGTGTTGACATTGTCTAAATGTAAATACTGTTTTGAAAAACTCAAAGTAAATACTAAATAACTAACTTTAATATGGATAGGAAGGTAATAAATAATCTATGACTATTATACCACGTTGAAAGATATTTTTTGGGGAGACTACCAGTTCACTTAACTGTTTAACTAAATTCCGACCGATATTTATTGTGGTGCTGTACCTCCCTCCTATTGCAACGATTATATATTAAAAGAAGAATGACTACATATTAACAATAGGAACTATGCAGGGGTGGTAATTCTGAAAATGCTTCCGTCACTTTTGCCTTTTCTGCATGTGTAAGGAGATGATTCACCGGATGCATGCCTGCCTGACGAAACTTATCAAAAATCGCTTCCGGTGCAGGATGTACACGGTCTGCCAGGGAGGTTATCGTCAAGCTTTCATCGTTTTGACCGTAAATACTATTACTTACAGCAAACAGACATAATAAGAAGTATAAGTAATATTTACCGGTTATCATTGTAAAGGCTAATATATTATAATTAATTCCTACACTTTGGACTTTGAATAATTTCACCGTGAAAATACAGTATAGAATATATTTCTCCAATAGTCTGAAACAAATATAGGTTTAGTCCTGTTTGCATTGCTACCCAGGACTAAACCTTTTTTATTACAATTAAGTAGTGATTTCCAGTGAATGGATAAAATCTCCGTCGAACTCAAGATTGTACTTAAAAACAATAGGGCTGCCCGGAAATGTTCCCGATACCTCTGTTATAAAAACCCCTGCTTCTTTATCACCCTCGAAGCCTATCGGATTCATTACCATATTGTATTCTCCGGTAGTCTTTTCCATCCATGCCTTAATTTCTTCTTTACCTGTATGTGTTTTTTCTTCGTCAAAAACCCTTGCAGTTTCAGTAAAACAATCCACAAAAGCAGCACTGTCTCTGTTTTCCTGTGCTTTTAATAAATCTGCGATTACTTTTGGTAAGTTCATAATTTATCAATTTTTACGATTAATACATTTTTTTCTATTAAATTCCTTCATCAAGGATACCGGGTATCTATGTAAGACACCATTTTATCCTGCTACCGGTATTGACAGTTCTCAATATCAAACAGTAGGTATAGTACCTCCGTCTATTACATACTCTGTACCGGTAAGGTAGCTTGCCCTCGGAGAGACCAAAAAACCAACCAGTTCGGCAACTTCTTCAGGTTGTGCAGGTCGTCCGATTGGAATCCCTCCCAATGCATCCATAACACTTTGTGTGGCTTGCTCCATAGAAATGTTGGAGCTTTCAGAAATCCGTTCCATCATCCTTACTGATGATGCTGTCATTATCCATCCGGGCGAAACGGTTAATACCCTTATGCCTTTAGGAGAAACCTCTTTTGATAAGCCTTTGCTGTAATTGATAAGTCCTGCTTTTGCAGCAGCATAAGGCAAAGTAGAATCGTGTAAAGGCAATTTGCCCTGTATGGATGCTATATGTATGATAACACCACTTTTTTGAATGAGCATTTGAGGTAAAAACTCCCTGTCCAGCCTTACAGGCGCCAACAGGTTGGTTTGTAAGGTTTCCTCCCAGTCCTTATCTGTTAATACTGAAAATCCTCCTCCGGGAGTTTCAGAGCCTCCAAGATTATTTATAAGGATATCCAGCTTACCAAATTTTTCAATTACCTCGCGGGCAACCCTGTGCGCACTTTCGGTCTTACTAAGGTCAGCCGAAATAAAATAAAGGTCCTCATTCGGTACTTCAGGCTGCTGCCTTGCAGTAATAATTACCTTTGCTCCGGCATTTTTTAAACGTTCGGCAATGGCTCTTCCTGCTCCTTTGGTTCCGCCTGTTACTAAGGCAATTTTACCGGATAGCTCATTGCTATAATTACTTAACTGTTCCATTTTTTATTTGTTTTGTACAAATTTCAGAAGTATGTAAGTTTCTCACAAGTACGGATTTATGATTTGCATAGGGATAAATTTATCCCGTATTGCACATTAGGGTACATAGGCTTAATTTTGCTTTATGTATGAGAGAAAAATAATCCCGAACCTTAACTGCGGACTCGACCTTATCGGCGAGGTATTGTATGGCAAATGGAAAATGCGTTTATTATGGTTTATTAATGAAGGGCACCAAAGACCAAGCGAACTTCAGCGTAAAATACCCGATGCTTCACGAAGAGTTTTAAATGTACAGCTTAAAGAACTGGAAGACCATGAACTCGTTACCCGTAAAATTTATCCGGTTGTACCGCCAAAAGTAGAATACAGCCTTACCGAGTTTGGCAAAAGCCTTATTCCTGTTATCGGCACTTTAGGAGATTGGGGAGATACACACCAGGAACGGCTAAAGGCACTTATATCAAAAAAATTTACAGATACCAACAAAGATTGATGCCCGCACACCGATACTATTATATTCCGGATAAGCCACAACTTTAATTACACAGGTAATTATCCCCTTTTTTCTTCTGTTTAATCACGGCTTACCCATTCTCCTCAAATTGAATTTACTCGGCTTTACAGCAAGCGGGCACGCTTATATGCACAAAATACAAACAGGCTCTTTTTAGGGTTATGCACATTTATGTATGCATCAATGTGCTTATAATTGCTACAAAAGGAAAAATGTACAATCATACCTGCCTTTTCTCCATTTTTCGGCACGTGCATTCTCTTCATCTTTGCACTGTAAACATTTAGTAATAACATTAAAAAAATAAAACAATGAAAAAATTAATTTTAGCCCTTAGTATTTTAAGTGTATTTGTATTTAACCAGGTAACCGCACAGTCCAAAAGGTCTGCCGCATCAGCGGGAAGATTAGAGTATATAGAAGTTGAGCCTAACGTAAAACTGCATGTAACCGATTTGGGTAACGGACAACCTATTGTACTCATTCACGGATGGCCGCTTAATGATGAAATGTATGAATATCAGTACCAGTATTTTGTAGAAAAAGGATTCCGCGTTATAGGGATATCGATGAGGGGGTTCGGAAAATCTGACAGGCCTTACGGAAGATATGATTTTGATGTTTTTTCGGATGATATTAAAACAGTACTGGATAAATTAAAGGTAGAAAATGCCGTACTTGGCGGTTTTTCTATGGGTGGGGCTGTAGTGTTGCATTATATGGCTAAATATGATGGCGCACATGTATCTAAACTGGCACTGTTTGCCGCAGCTGCCCCCTCGTGGAAACAGCGTGAAGGTTTCCCGTATGGCGCTACAGATGAAGCCGCGGCAGGACTGATTGAAGTAACAAGGACTAACAGGCAACAGCTTATTGAAGATTTTGGTAAAGCTTTCCCCGCTTCTGAAAATGCAATTTCTGACGGTATGGCACAATGGCTGGCAAATATTAGTGCCGATGCATCGCCTTATGCTACTACACAGTCAATTATCGCCTTACGTGACCTTGACCTGCGCCCCTCTTTGTCAAAAATCAAGGTGCCGGTAGCTATTTTCCATGGTACAAAAGATAAACTTTGTGATTTTGTATTTGCCGAAGAATTGCATAAAGGCATCAAAAATTCTTATATCGTCAAGTTTGAGAACAGTGGGCATGCGCTGTTTATCGAAGAAATGGTAAAGTTCAATACAGAACTTGAAAAGTTTGCCAAACAATAATTCCGTTAATTGTTCCGTAACCTTAAATAACACTAAACAGGTCGGTCTTTAAAAGCCGACCTTAATAATAAGCCTTATAAAACAATATGTTTATGAGGCGAGCCTCATAAAAAATACTTTACAGAATATCCCTTGCTTTTCTTTATAACCCCCAATCAGGGGCTGAGTGTTGAAAATATGATATATGGCAATAGCCAAAAACCCTTAGCATAAACTGAAAAAAAAAATCTTTCCTACACTAGCGATGTTATAATATGAAATTTTTAATACAATAAACAACGGGAATAACAAATATTGTTTTTATCATTTACCTTTGTGATTTTATTTAGCACTACAAAAAAATGAAGAGACTATTTTTATTTTATATCCTTACCCTTTTTCTACCCTATTTATCAATTGCCCAAAATAATTTTACAGTTCCCGACCGTTCTGATAAAACAATGTGGCAGGATTTTACCTATGATATAGGGAACGTTTTTATGGGGGCGGGTTATACCTACACCAGACCTTTGCACTGGCAGGGGGACGATTTTTTAACATTGGGCGGTGTAGCAGCAGGTACCTATGGTTTATACCTTGTGGATGATAACATTCGCGAAGAGCTTTTGAGCCATAAAGAGGATGTGCCACAGGCTATACTGGATTACGGATGGTATGCCGGCAGCCCGCAGAACAACTATGGTTTTACAGGCGCAGTATATTTAACAGGATTATTTACTAAGAATCCGAAACTAAGGCGTACCGGGGTGCTTTTAATATCATCGGCAACTACAACGGGATTTTTACAACAGTTAACAAAATCTGCTGTGGGCAGGGCACGACCGGGATCTGATTTGGGTAAAAATCATTTTCGCCCTTTCGGAGGGAGTGCAAAATATCGGTCTTTCCCCTCAGGACATGGTGTGCTAACGTTTACTAATGCCCATGTTATTGCCAAACAGTTTGAGAATATTTGGGTTAAGGCAGGTATTTATGCTATAGGTGTAGTGCCGGGAATTTCGAGAATTTATGCGGATGCCCACTGGGCGAGTGATGTTTTTTTAAGCTGGGCTACCAGTTATTTTGTGGTAGAGGCAATAGATATTTACTTAGACCGAAAGTATGATGAAAAATACAATAATAAAAAACCTCTGCAAACTTCATTTACGCTGACTTTTAGCGGTAATCTTATTGGGGCTGTTTATACCTTTTAATTTAAGAAGATAACAAAATGATGCCGGCTGCGAGCGTAGTGTAACGGAATGTGATAATCTAAAAATCTGTAGAAGTTATAGAATTGAAAGAACATAGAGATCTGATCCCTTTAAATAATATAAAAAATCCTGAATGCTATAGCATTCAGGATTTTTACATATCAAGATATAAGCATTTTCACTTCTAATCTTTTTGCATATCCCTATATTTATCTACTTGTTTTTTAATATCTAAATAACTAATCTCATAGGTTATACTAACATTTGCAGTTATGGCTATTTCGCCTACAGCTAATGTTTCCTGTGATGCATCTGCCGCCATCGACTTCATTTCCATAGCATACATTGCAGGTCTCGGATAATTGGTTTGTGTATTATCGCTAATCAATAGCGGATATCCCAGATACATATCGGTTGCTTTCACATAATCTTCTGCTTTCATTTTAGCATCAGCTACCGCTTTTATACGGGCTTCGCTTTCATATTGCTTCTGTTTTGATGTTTTAAACTCAACGCCTTGTATAGTATTAATACCTGCATCTGTCAGCTCCATCAGCAATGCATCATATTTTGAAAGGTCTCTTAAATAAATAGTCATTGTTTGAGAAGCCGTAAAAGAATACTTCTTTGTTTTATAATCTTGACTACGGTTGAGATATACCCTTTGGGTTTGATAATCTTTTTCAGGCATTTTAATACTCCTCAGATATTTTATAACTTTATCTATAACAATATCATTCGCTTTTTTCACTTCGGCAGCATCAGTACCGTTATTGGTTACCCCAATGGTAATTACAGCCTCATCCGGCACAGCCATTATCTGCCCTTCACCGGATACATTTATTTGGCTTGGTGCTTTTTCGGTTACTGTTTGCGCCCCCGCACAGATACTCGTTAAAACAAGTAGGGCTAATACAATTTTTTTCATAGTGGTTTTATTGTTTTTAGTAAGAATTTCAAAAGGTATGCCAGTTTTACGTTACAATTTTCCTGAACGTTCTAAAACAAACAATATAACGATAGGTATCGCCAGCAAAACTACCATTAATGTATTGTTTTGCAACATTTCAGGTTCGCGTGCAAGTGTAATAAGATAACCCGCTATAGCACCTCCAAAATGGGCGGTATGCCCTATGTTATCATTCTTGGCACGCATGCCATATATAGAGTATAATAAATAGCCTATACCAAAAATGTATGCCGGAATGGGTATGGCAAAAAACAAGTAAAGCTTCATAGTCGGGTTTAATAGTATAGCCGAATACAAAACGCCTATAACTGCACCGGATGCCCCAATAGCGCGATAGGAATAATCGTTTTTATGAAAATATAAAGTTAATAAGCTGCCCGCTATAAGGCTACCGAAATAAATAAGTAGAAAAGGAAATACGCCAAACAGAAATATAACTATGGGGGCAAAAAAGTAAAGCGTAAGCATATTGAAAATAAGATGCATCATATCGCCGTGCAAAAAAGCACTTGTTATCATGCGGTACTGCTCTCCTGCCTTTATACTGCCTATATGGAACTCATATTTTCTAAAAAAAAGTATATCATTAAACCCTTTATAACTCACAATGGCATTTACCCCTATCAGCAGCCATACAACAAGATCTGTATTTAAACTCATTAAATAGTATTTTTCTGTAAAATTAACTAATGTTAGCCTATTCCGGCAAAGAAAAATCATAACAAAAGATTAATTAATAATAAAAACTATATTTGCAAAAAAGATAAATGCAGTTAATAGCTTATATACTTTTATATCCTTTATTCTATATAATATCCATACTTCCTTTCAGGATACTGTATTTTTTATCTGATGTACTCTACTTAATCATCTATCGTATAGCAGGATACCGTAAAGGTACTGTGCGAAAAAATCTTGAACTTACCCTGCCTCACCTGAGTGTTACCGAACGCCGAAAAATAGAACGAAAGTTTTACAGTCACTTTTGCGATACATTGGTAGAAATGGTTAAAACCATGACCATATCTGAAAAAGAAATGAAAAAACGGTTTACGTTTGAGAATATAGAGCTGGTAGAAGAGTTTGAGAAAAAGGGAAAGAGTATTGCGCTTATATGCGGGCACTATGCCAGTTATGAGTGGCTGCTGGTTATGAACAAATCTCTTACCACGCATAAAGGCTTTGGTATATATAAAACCATACGCAACAAACACTTTGATAAACTGGTACGAAAAATACGCGGCAGGTTTGAAGGTGAGCTTATAGATACCAAAAGCACCATACCTGCTATGCTGCGACACAAACGTGATCGAGTATTAGGCTATTATGGCTTTTTGAGTGACCAATCGCCCAAACTGAAAAGCGCTATCCATTGGACTGATTTTTTCGGGATGGAAGTGCCTGTGCATGTAGGTGCTGAGATACTTGCCAAAAAACTGGATATGAATGTTATGTTTGTAAAAGGGAGCAAAATAAAGCGTGGCTATTATAAAGCTAAATTTATTGGCTTTAACAAAAACCCTAAAGATGTGCCCAATTATGAAATAATGGATGAGTTTATTGATTTGCTTGAAAAACAAATACTGGAAGCTCCTGAATATTATTTATGGACACACAAACGTTTTAAACACCGCAAGAACGATCCTGCCCCTATAGCTCAAACCACTGCTTAATGTTTGCACTTACAGCGTTGGGCGATTCATTTTTATGCACAAACTCGTTAGTATTTCTGTTATATTCATACTCCTCTCCCCAATGTTCATGGTTTGCTGCAAGTTCTTTTATACTGTTGCATACATAAGCTATCTCAGTACTTGTAGTTGTCGGGTGTATTGACATTCGTATCCAACCCGGTTTTTGTATCAGGTCGCCTTCGGTTATTTTATTGGTAAGATAATTCGATTTTTCTTCATCAACATGCAGCAGGTAATGCCCATAGGTACCGGCACAACTGCATCCGCCACGCGTTTGTATGCCAAACTTATCATTAAGCAGTTTTACACCCAGATTAAAATGCAGATTATCTATGAAGAAAGATATAACCCCAAGCCGCTCCGTATGCTGAGGGGCTAATATATTTATAGTATCAACATTGCCCAGTTCGGCAAAAATATAATCGGTAATTTCTTTTTCGCGTTTCAGTATGTTCTCTACCCCCATTTGCTCTTTCAGGCGTATAGCTAATGCGGTTTTTATAACCTGAAGAAAACCGGGTGTGCCCCCATCTTCACGCTCCTCAATATTATCAAGATACTTGTGCTCGCCCCAGGGGTTTGTCCAGCTTACTGTGCCACCACCGGGATGGTCGGGTATCATATTTTTATACAGCTTTTTATTAAAAACCATAACCCCCGATGTACCGGGACCTCCTAAAAATTTGTGCGGAGAAAAGAAAATAGCATCCAGTGCTTCCTCTTCATCTTGGGGGTGCATATCTATTTTTACATAGGGTGCCGAACAGGCAAAATCGACAAAACATACACCGTTGTTTTGATGCATCAGTTTTGCAATTTGATGGTAAGGCGTTTTAATACCCGTAACGTTGGAACACGAGGTAACTGAGGCTATCTTTAAAGTATAATCTTTATACTGTTCCAGTAAGGCTGCAAAACTGTCTAAACAAATAAGTCCTTCGGGGCAGGCGGGTATAACAACTACTTTGGCAATAGTTTCAAGCCATGAGGTTTGGTTAGAGTGGTGCTCCATGTGGGTTATAAAAACCACAGGCTTTTTTTCTTCGGGTATATTGGTATGTGCTTTCAGGTTTTCGGGTACTTTCAGCCCCAGTATGCGCTGAAATTTGTTGATAACCCCCGTCATGCCTGTACCGTCAGTAATCAGCACATCATCACTACCGGCATTTACATGATGCTTTATTATGTGGCGTGCTTCGTGATAGGCATTGGTCATGGCAGTACCCGATACTGTTGTCTCGGTATGGGTATTGGCTACAAAAGGACCGAAGTCGTTAATTATTTTTTCTTCTATCGGGCGGTATAGCCTTCCGCTGGCAGTCCAGTCAGTATATATAATTTTTTGTTTCCCATACGGTGAGTCAAACTCTTGGTCTATACCAATAATATGCTGCCTGAACTTACTGAAATAATATTCTAACTCTGTAGTAACGATTGTATTTGCTGCCTCTAACATATATCTGTTGTATTAAAACATACATTGCAAATTTAGGAAAAATATAACGATATAGTTATTACTTTATATCCCTATTTCTATCTGAAAACGAACATACCAGTTTTGACCTGATGAGCCGTTTGCATAGCTCAGCGTATCAAAGGTAAATTCTGCCTGCGCTTTAAAGGAGTGTTCCCATATATAGCGCGTAACACCCAAACTATACTGATTGGTATCGGGTACATAAAGGCTTATGTCTTCATGCACTTTCTGAGTAGAGAATCGCCCTATCAACTCAATATCAGAGGGGAATATATAACTCATTTGGTAATCAACCCCATGTCCTGTAAAAACAAATTCAATATCTTCGGTATCATCAGGGTTTACCGTTACCGGGTTGTTGGCTACACGTTGCATGTAAGCCGTTTGAAACGAAAACCCTTTATATTTAAGCATCGCATCGAGCAGTATCGACTGCATATTTCGTTTTTCAAAAAGGTCGTTACCTAACTGCCCTTGCGTACGCCTTGCCTTATTATTAAACTGGTATGCCCCCGATACTAAAATTTTAGGCTTTTGTTCACGTACCAAATCACCTTCAAAATAAGTACCGTCATGAGTAAATGCTCCGAGTGGAAAAAGCTCAACTTTACCGGTATAAGCCAAGCCATTATCCGGCTCATCTGTAGCGTTTCTGCCCTCGCCCATACTTATAGCTCCCTTAAAATTATAAGAAAACTTATCGTAATATTCATTAAGGTTATGCAGTTGAAAACCAAAATCCCTGTCTATAGTAAATCGTGCATTATTAATCGTTCTGTCAGTAAGCTGCAACGCCCCGGAAGAGTTTATTCTTTGCCTGTTACCCGGCAGCTTGGTTTGCCCGAAACCAATATTCCAATGATTGCTTGGACGATAAAACACTACTGCATCCCTGATTATATTAATATTTTCGCCTTCACGCACCTCTCCTACATCGCCGGGGGCAAAAGAAAGTTGTATAGCATACAAAAATCTGGGGTCGCCCACATAACCGTCAAAACGAAGTCTTAGCCTGCGTATCTGCCCGTCTATTGTGCTTTCTTCCTCTTCCTCCTGCATATAAGTAATTCTGTTTTGCATTCTGAAGCGGATATTGAACTGAAAAAGGCTATCGGGCGATGTTAGTCCTACCCCTTTACCATAACTGTAATAGGGCAAAGCCGAAAGTTTAAGATCGTTATCAGATTTTGTACGCTCTATAGTTACCTGTGCATTAACAGAAAAGCAACAGAAAAACAAAATAATAACTAACAGTTTATTCATGTTATGTTTACTTTGCCGCAAACTTAATATTAATTTTTGCAAAGCATATATTACCTTTGCAAAAATTAAAAAATATGTCTAACATATACATGGGTTACCACTTTACCGTACTTCCTAAAGAACCCGGAGTTGAAATACTGATTGCAGAACTTGGAGAAACGCCTTTTGAAAGTTTTATAGAAACGGATGAGGGGGTTTCGGCTTACATACAAAAGGAGTTTTGGGACAAGAACATACTTGATGATATACAAATACTGGAATCGGATGAGTTTAAGATTGAATATACTTTTGAAGAAATTGAACAGGTAAACTGGAATGAGGAGTGGGAAAAGAATTTTGAACCTATTGAGGTAGATAATACTTGTTATGTGCGTGCGCCGTTTCACGAAAAGAAAGATGTTCTGTATGACATTGTAATAGAACCGAAAATGAGTTTTGGCACCGGGCATCACGAAACTACGTTTATGATGATACAGCATTTGCTGGAAACTGACATGGAGGGAAAAAAAACCCTTGATATGGGTTGCGGTACGGCAATACTGGCTATACTTGCCGAAATGAAAGGTGCAAGCCCTATTGATGCTATTGACATAGATAACTGGTGCTACCTGAATTCGATAGAAAACGCCGAGCGTAATAACTGCACATCCATAAGCGTTTATGAAGGTGATGCTGCTTTGCTTGAGGATAAAAACTACGATGTTATTATTGCCAACATAAATCGTAATATACTGCTTAACGATATGCAACGCTATGTTGATTGCCTTAATCCCGGCGGGATACTTTTTTTAAGCGGTTTTTATGAAGAGGATATCCCGTTTATTGATGCATCATGTTCCGAAAAAGGGTTAAAGTTGATAAAAAAACACCAACGTAATAATTGGGTTGCCCTAAAATATGTAAATTAGCAATTATTAGATTTAATTGATTAAAGATGAGTACAAAAGAAAAAGTTTTAGAAGAAGTAATGCTTGAAGAAAGCGTTTCCCTGAACAATGAAATTGTATTGTATAACGATGAGGTTAATACTTTTGATCATGTAATTGATACGCTAATAAAAGTATGCGACCATACTGCCGAACAGGCAGAACAGTGTTCGATTATTGTGCATTATAAAGGTAAATGCACCGTTAAAACCGGAACGTATGACGACTTGAAACCGCAGTGTACGCAACTGCTGGAAGCCGGTCTTAGTGCCGAGATAGTATAGTAAAAAAGAAAGGTGCTTAATAAGCACCTTTTTATTTGCCTGCATATAGCAATATCGCTGCTATGATATAATACGCCTATTAAAATTGGAATAATAAAAAACAGCTACCATACCACTGATGTATGGTAATAAAAAGAATGCATACCTACTACAACACAGCATCAGGCGGGTTGATATTACCTATACATTACCACAACATTAACATACTAAGCATATCTTTTTACAGATAATGTAATTGATAATTTTATAAAAAAACATATAAAATATAGTATATAACACATTATATTGCTATAAATTTTAGAGTTTGTAGAGTTTCTATATAGGCAGATAATTTACAACGTTTTCGTTGATTGATTACATTTATAAAAACTAAATTAAAAAGCTTTATGAATCTAAAATTACAATTAAAAAGAAACTTTGTTAAGGCATCAGCTATATTGGGAGTGTCTTTACTAACCATTAATACTGTGCAGGCACAAACCACAGTATCTGTAGCAGCCGATGCTCCTTTGGTTGCTTATGCAAACTGGTTTGAGCTTGATGGTACAACGTATGTTAATGGTTCTGAATGGGGTGTTGCCGACCTTAAAACGGTTGTAAACACAGCCGAAAACACCATAACATTACATCCTAACTTTAGTGCTTACGGAAACGGTACTGACCCTTACTGGGCTAACGGAGAAAACGGAGCAAAAGTATTTGAAGGAAATACCTATATAGAAGACAACTCTTTATTAGGGCAAACAGTAACTTTTGAAGGAAGCACGATAACCAACACGCTTGCTGACGGATATGAAGGCGTTGCGTTTATTAAAATATTAAGTGCCGATTATCAGTTACTGCAATACCTTTCCACTCCGCTGGTTACAGGCGAAAACTTTAGCCTTACCTCTCAAACAGCTACTATAGACGGTGCTGCTATTTTTCAGTACGGTTATTCAGTAACCGGTGTAAATGCCAATCCTACTCAGGAAGCCGCTCTTGGTAATGCAGTAGTAACTGCCGAAACATCGGGGGTAGATCCTGAAGGAACTAATGTAACGGTAGATGCGACCTCTACTCTGGTTGCCTATGCAAACTGGTTTGAGCTTGATGGTACAACGTATGTTAGTGGTTCTGAATGGGCTGTTGCCGACCTTAAAACGGTAGTAAACACTGATGATAACACCCTTATATTACATCCTAACTTTAGTGCTTACGGAGACGGAACTGACCCTTACTGGGCTAACGGAGAAACGGGTGCAAAAGTATTTGAAGGAAACACTTATGTAGAAAACAATGCTTTGATAGGCGAAACTGTTACATTTACAGGAAGTACTATAAGCAACACACTTGCAGAGGGTTATGACGGTATTGCTTTCATTAAAATATTAAGCACTGACTATCAGTTACTACAATACCTTACTGCCCCATTAGTTGGTGGCGAAAACTTTAGCCTTACCTCTCAAACGGGTACTGTGGCAGGTGCTGCTATCTTCCAATATGGTTACTCGGTAACAGGTGTAAATGCTAATCCTAATCAGGAAGCTGCACTTGGCAATGCAGTAGTAGGCTCAGAAGCTTTAAACGTTAAAGAAGTAGTAAAAAACAGAATGGTTATTTATCCTAACCCTGCAACTGACGTAATAAACATAGCAACTGATAACGGTAGGGTTGAAAATGTAAAAATATATAACCTTTTAGGACAAAGAGTAATGGAGGCTTCTCCTGCGCAATCAACTGCTACTGTTGATGTTTCAACGCTTACTAATGGTATGTATATCATAAACATTGTTATTGACGGAAAAGAAAACACAACACGTTTTGTAAAAAAATAAGTATTTGTTATTTTCATGTTGGAAAAACCGCCTGATTAAAACAAGGCGGTTTTTTATATAATATGCTATTGATAGTTTAAAAATTTTGGACTTCCTAAAATATAATTACTCCCATTTTAGGTATATTCGTAAAATAATCGTTAACTAATCCTATAGATTTTGTTTAAAAAAATCATCCTCATAGTATCCTTTATCCTCCCCCTCTATGTACAATCGCAAGATTTACCTCCCATAATTAAATACAATACCAGTACATATAGCGCAGGTAATCAAAACTGGATGATAAGCCAGGACAGCAATCAGTTTATGTATTTTGCTAATAATGAAGGGTTAATGGAGTATAACGGTAATGACTGGACGTTATATCCTACCCCAAACGAAACCATAATGCGTTCTGTAAAATGTATTGACAATCGTATTTATACAGGATGTTATATGGAATTTGGCTACTGGGAACGACAGCCCAACGGTAAACTGCAATACTTTTCGCTAAGCGAAGTAATAAAAAACAAGATACTGGATGATGAGCAGTTTTGGAATATTATAGAATATGACCACTGGATTATATTCCAGTCGCTCAACCAAATATTTATATACAATGCAAAAGATGAGTCGTTTAAAATAATAAAATCGAATGCGGGTATAAATAAGGTATTTATTGTAAATAATATTATTTTATACCAAACCTTTGGTACAGGGTTATATGAAATTGAAAATGGGAAAAGTAAACTTATCAGTGATGACCCAATTATTAGGGGAAATAAAATTGTAAGTATTTTTCCGAGAAGCGAACATTTGTTATTACAAACGCAGTATCATGGTTTTTATGAATATCATGACGATAAAATAACACCCTGGGCTACAGAGGCGGACGACGAACTGAAATCGAGCAGCATATACAGCAGTAAAATGTTGAATGATGGAAGTTTTGCACTCGGTTCAGTATCAAACGGTATATTCATATTAAGTAAAGATGGTTATTTAAAATACCATATAACTCAAAATAAAGGACTTAGCAATAATACAGCATTATCGCTTTATGAAGATCGTGATAAAAACCTGTGGGTTGGTCTGGATAATGGCATCAACTGTATCAATTTGCAGTCGGCAGTAAGAAGCTTTGTAGATGATACAGGTTTTCTGGGCACAGTATATACCTCTATTCATCACAACAATATGCTGTATGTAGGCACAAACCAGGGTTTGTTTTATAAAACTTACGGAGGCATAGAAAGCTTTAAGTTCATATCCGGCACCAAAGGTCAGGTTTGGTCACTTTATGATTATAACGGGACATTGTTTTGCTGTCACGATTCCGGTACCTATATTATAAATAACGGTGTAGCTACCCAGATATTTTCCGCTTCGGGAACATGGAAATTTGAAAATCATCCGAACAACCCCAATCTGTTACTGCAAGGCAACTATCACGGCATATCGGTTATAGAGAAAACAAACAACACTTGGAAGTTTAGGAACTGGATAAAAGGTTTTGATTATTCAAGTCGCTATTTCGAAGTAAGCAGTAATAACGATATTTATGTAAGCCACGAATACAAAGGTGTTTTCAGGATAAACATTGATAACGAGTATATTAAAGCCAATACTGTTTTTACTTATGACTACCCCGTAAAAGGAAAAAACGCCAGCCTGTGTAAGTATAACAATGCTATATATTATGCCTCTAAAGATGGAATTTTTAAATTAAACATAACTACCAAAAAGTTTAATAAGGATAAAAGACTTACTGATATTTTTTTGAAAGATGAATATACCTCAGGTAAGCTAACTGCCGATAAAACTAACAGGCTTTGGTTTTTTTCAAAAAATTATATCAATTATTTTTCATCAGGCAAGCTAAATACCGATTTAACACATAGTGTAATCCCCATTCCATCGTCGCTTACTAACTCTATGGTAGGATATGAAAATATCACTCAAGTAACTTCAAACACATACCTTATCGGTACTACCGACGGTTATTATACCATAAACCTGAGCGACCTAAAATTCGACAAATACAATGTCTCTATTACAGATGTTTCGAGCAACATTATGAATAAAAGCGGGATATCTAACCCTATAAATGCCGAAGGTAGTTTTAAACATTCGGAAAACAACTTTACCTTTTCGTATGCCGTTCCGGAATACAATAAATACATTAATGCCGAATTTCAGTACCTTTTAGAAGGTATCCAGGAAGAATGGAGCGAATGGAGCACCAAGCCGTTTGCTAATTTTAAAAACCTTACGCCCGGCAGCTATACATTTAAAGTAAGAGCAAGAACAGGCAACTCTATATCCAATACTGCTCAATACAGTTTTACAATCTTAAAACCCTGGTATGCTACCACTATAGCGCTTATAGTATATTTAATATTAGCCCTCATTGCTGCCTATTTTATAAATAAAGCTTATAAAAACTACTACCACAGGCAAAAAGAAAAACTTATTGAAGAAAACGAAAGACTACTGGAAATAAAAGAACTGGAAAATGAACAGGAAGTAATGAAAATTAAAAACGAACAGTTGCAACAGGAGTTTGAAAACAAAAATCGCGAGTTGGCAGTATCTACCATGAATCTTATCAAGAAAAATGAGTTGCTTTCGATGATTAAGGATGATTTGAAAAAAACTACTGACGGCGATAGGAATATCAAGTCAGTAATAAGCACCATAAATAAAAATATTAACGAGGATGACACTTGGGATATGTTTAAAGAAGCATTTAATAATGCCGATAAAGACTTCCTTAAGAAGGTAAAAGCAAAACACCCCGCCCTAACACCAAACGATTTAAGACTGTGTGCCTATTTAAGACTTAATTTATCTTCCAAAGAAATAGCGCCCCTACTCAACATATCCGTTAGGAGTGTAGAGATAAAGCGATATCGTTTGCGAAAGAAAATGGAGTTATCTCACGAAATAAGCCTTGTTGAGTACATTCTGTCATTGTAGCAAACCTCAACAAACACTTCATATACCTATACAATACCACAACAAAGCACCTAATTACAAGGTTTTCGTATTTATTTTAAGCCACATATAAAACCTCTTAAAACACTGTTAATAGTGCTTTGACCTTTATATTTCTGAAATATCCCATAAAAATTACGGATTGTATATTTTTTGTAAAGGTTCTTTTTAAACTGTTTAAAATATTGTGTCATATTTTTATATTATCACAAAAACCAAATTTATATGAAGTCAAAACTATTCTTAATTACCTTTATGCTAATCTCATCTTTTTGCTTCGCGCAGAATGTCGAGGTAAGTGGTACGGTAAATGAAGCGGCAACCGGGTTGCCTATGCCCGGAGTAAACGTAACAGTTAAAGACGCTGCTGCAAACACAGTAACGGACATTGATGGTAAATTTACCCTCTCGGTCCCTTCTGGATCAACATTAGTCTTTAGTTTCATAGGCTTTAACAGCACTGAGAAAGTTGCTACATCTGACGAAAACATTACAATAAGCATGACCGAGAGTGTTAAAACACTTGATGAAGTGGTTGTTATTGGTTATGGCAGCCAAAAAAGAAGAGAAGTTACAGGTGCGGTAGGCGTAGTTAGTGCTGCAACTATTGAAGATTTAAGACCTGTAAAGATAGAGCAGGCACTGCAAGGTACCGTAACAGGGGTTAATGTTACTACACAATCAGGCGCGCCCGGTGCAGCGCTCGATATAAGAATAAGGGGTATCGCTTCTAATAATGATGCTTCTCCTTTAGTATTAATAGATGGTTACATAGGTCAGCTTAGCGATCTTAACTTTAATGATGTAGAGAATATTACAGTACTTAAAGATGCACAGGCTGCCATATATGGTACTGCCGGAGCTAATGGTGTAGTACTTGTTACTACCAAACAAGGAAAGAAAAACACCAAACTTAAACTTAGCTATAACAGCTACATAGGTTTACAGGAAACATCCAGAAAACTACCATTGCTGAATGCAACAGAATATGCCCTCCTTTTAAACGAGAGTTATGCTAACGGCGGACAGCCACTGCCCTTCCCTAACGTTTCGGCATTAGGTGCGGGTACTGACTGGCAGGATGAAGTTTTTGATACCGGCGTACCGATGATAAGCCATGATATAACGGCAACAGGCGGTGGAGATAAAGTAACATACAGCATCAGTGCTTCTAATTTTGACCAAGATGGTATTATAGGAGGCAGTAAGTCGCATTTTGACCGTAATACGTTTCGTATTGGTATGACAGCAGACTTGCTAAAAAACCTAAAACTAAATACTAACGTAATTTATACTGACATTAACAGACAGTCATTTAACGAAAATACATTAGGTTCCGTGTTATTTAATGCAATTAATACCCCTTCTATTTACAGCCCTTATGACGAGAATGGCGATTTTACGGTATTACCAACAGGTAGTGCCAATATACCGGGAAGTAATCTTGGTAATGAGATAATCAATCCGCTGGCACAAATAGATAACACTTTTAACGATTATGACCTAAGAAAATTTAACGGTACATTCGGTTTAGACTATGAATTCACATCCAACTTAACCGCTACGGCGCGAATAGGTTTTAATACTGCAAATTCAAACGGAAGAACCTTCAATAAAGAAGTTTCTTATGGAGGAAAAGTATTTGATAATGTGAGAAGCACTGTAAACCAAAACAGTATAAATGATAATGATTATACTTTTGATGCATTCATAAACTATAAGAAATCATTCAATGAAGCTCATAATTTTACAGGAACATTAGGTACTACTATATACAAAACCTTTGGAGAAGGACTATTTGCCACCGGTTTTGATGTGCCCAATAACTCATGGGAATTTGCCGATATAAGGCTTACCACAGGGTTTTCGGAAGCTAAAACTGCCGATTCGTATAAATATGACGAAAGAAGGCTTTCTTACTTTGCCAGAGTACAATATGACTATAAAGGTAGATACCTGTTATCAGGAATGCTGAGAAGAGATACATCTACACGTTTTGGTCCAAACAATCGTGTAGCCTACTTCCCTTCTGTAACAGGAGGTTGGGTAATATCTGATGAAGCTTTTTATAAAGAAAACACAGTAGTTAACTTCCTTAAGTTAAGAGCCAGTTACGGAATATTGGGTAACGACCGTATAGGCGATAACCGCTATGTAGGTTTACTGGATGGTGAAGCAACATACGTGCTTAACGGAAATTTAGTTAACGGTTTTGCCATAGGAGGATTGCCAAATGAAGATTTAGTTTGGGAGCAAGCCCAAAAATTCGACGTAGGTTTGGATATACAGTTGCTTAATAACAAAATTGATATCGTTGCCGATTATTTTATTGATAAAAAGAAAGATTTATTAATAACCGATATACCGGTATCAGGAATACTGGGAACATATGGTCCCGGAGGAAGAAACCCTACTGCCAATGCAGGATCGGTAGAAAATAAAGGTTTTGAAGTAGGTATTAACTACAAGGATCAAATTGGTGAAGATTTTACTTACAAAGTAGGATATAATGTTACCTTCCTGCATAACGAAGTTACCGAAGTAAATAACGGTACCGGTTTTGTTGAAGGTGGAATTTTTGGTCTGAGTACCAGAGCTACCCGTATGGAAGTTGGACAACCATTAGGTTACTTTTATGGATACCAAACAGACGGAATTTTTCAAAATCAGGCAGAAGTAGCTGCACACCCTTCACAAACAGCACTTGGAGCGCCGGCACAACCCGGAGATTTGAGATTTGTTGATGTTAACGGTGACGGTGTTATTACACCTGATGACAGAACTAACATAGGCGACCCTATACCGGATGCTGTTATGGGCTTTAACCTACAGCTTAACTATAAAGGTTTCGATTTTGTAGGCTATGCTTTTGCCTCTGTGGGTAATGATATGGTAAGAAATTATGAAAGAACATTAAACGATGTAAACAGACTTAATTATACACTGGACAGGTGGACAGGTGAAGGTACAAGCAACAGCGTACCGAGAGTAACAACATCTGCAACGTCAAATAATGTATTCTCAAGCTATTTTGTAGAAGACGCTTCCTACTTAAGAATACAAAACGTACAGTTAGGCTATACAATAAACCCTGAGTTTACTGAAAAAGCAGGTGTTTCAAGATTAAGACTTTATGCGGGTGTAAATAACCTATATACATTTACCAAATATAAAGGATATGATCCCGGAGCTTCAAGTGGGCAACCACTGTCATCAGGAATAGATTTTGGTTTTTACCCTGTACCGAGAACCTATTTGTTTGGAGTAAATGTTAACTTTTAATTGAAAAAAAATGAAAAGAAAGATAATTACAGCCGTTATGGCTCTTAGTATATTCACCGCATCAACAGTTTCGTGCAGTGATGATTTTGTGGAAAGGGATATTGTTTACCAAATAACTTCAGAAAATTATTTTAACTCCGAAGACGATTATTATAATGCGCTTATAGCAGCATACGACCTTTTGCATGCCAGCTATCCTAATGTTATTTTAGGCGAAATCGCTTCGGATAACACACTTGCAGGCGGAGAGAGTGCTAATGACGTTATAGGATGGCAACAGGTAGATCAAATGATTCATACCCCTGTAAATTCAAACCTCAGAGATATTTGGAACTGGATGTTTTCCGGTGTAAACAGAGCAAACTATATCTTAGAATTTAAAGATAAGACCGACTTTGAAGGTAAAGAGCAAATTATAGCCGAAGCACGTTTTCTTAGAGCTTACTATCATTTTGAACTGGTAAAATGGTTTGGCGGTATCCCGCTTAAAGGCGATGCAAGATTTGCACTTGGCGATGAAACCTCTATACCGCGCGCTACAAAAGAAGAAGTATATGCAAGCATTCAGGAAGACCTTTTGTTAGCTATAGAAGACCTTGCCGTACAAGCCCCTGAAGTAGGAAGAGCTACCAGAGGCGCTGCACAGGCTTTGCTTGGAAAAGCATATTTATATGACGGAAAATACAGCGAAGCCGCTGCCGTTTTAGAACAAGTCATAACATCCGGTAACTACTCACTGGTAACTGATTACAACTCAATATTTGAATTTGAAGGCGAAAACGGACCGGAATCAGTATTTGAAGTACAATATACCGACATACAAGGAGCAAGTTTTGACTGTCTTCAATGTGTAGAAGGTAACGTTGCCGTAGGATTTAGCGGCCCTCGAAATTATGTAGGTCCATTATTTACCTCAGGCTTCAGCTTTAATATTCCAACCCCCGAAGGAGCGGCGATTTTTGAAGAAGGCGATTTAAGAGAAGATGTAGCCATACTAAACATGGAAGAGTGGATTGCCGAAAATTCAGGTACCGAAGTTAGTTATGGTCCCGGTTATAACGATACCGGTTACTTTAACCGTAAATACATACCCAGAGTAAGAAGCAGTGAAGCTGCGGGCGACCTTAACCTTACAAACCCTAACAATTACAGAGCTATCCGTTATGCCGATGTATTACTTATGGCTGCTGAAGCTTTTAACAGATCCGGTAACGATGTTAAGGCAAGACAATATGCAAATGAAGTGAGAAGAAGAGCTTTTGGCGATACAGACCATGATTTTACAGCAAGCGGCGAAACATTACTTAGCTTTATTTTAGAAGAAAGAAGAAGAGAACTGTTTGGCGAAGGACACCGTTTCTTCGACCTTGTAAGAACCGAAAGAGCTGCGCAGGAAATCGATGGGTTTGTTGCAGGTAAAAATGAAATTTTCCCTATACCACTGGAAGAGATACAATTCTCTAACGGAAACTGGGAACAAAATCCAAATTATTAAAAAATAAGAGATATGAAAAAACTAAAATTAATATTCAGCATCCTGTTCATTGCCATATTAGCAGGATGTAGTGAAGATGAAAACGATTTATCGTTTGTAAATAATGCTCCAGCCCCACAAAACCTATCGGCATTATTTACCATTACACAAGATAATACAGGGCTGGTTACCATAGCTCCGCATGGCGAAGGTGTAGTTGGCTTTGATGTATATTATGGCGATGGTACGGCAGAGCCTGCCGCTGTAGATGTAGGACAAAAAACCACACATACGTATGCCGAAGGGCAGTATGACGTTAAAATCGTAGGATATAGCGTTACAGGAGCCAGTACAGAGGTTATACTACCGCTTACCGTTACTTTTATTGCTCCCGAAAACATTAATGTGACCATAGCGACCGTTTTGGGTAATCCGTTAAGAATTAACGTAAGTGCTACTGCCGATTATGAAACGTTTTTTGACGTTACGTATGGCGAAGATCCCGGACAAGTAGCCGAGCAGTTTAACGAAGGACAAACGGTAAACCATACCTATAGCGAAATAGGCACCTATACAGTTACGGTAACAGCCTATAGTGGTGGTGCGGCAACTGCCGTATATACTGAAGAAGTTACTATTACCAACCCGCTTACACTGCCTGTTACATTCGAAGTTCCCAGTCTTAACTATACCATTACTGATTTTAATGGTAACACTTCGGCAGTAATAGATAACCCTGATGCATCAGGAGTTAATACCAGTAGCAAAGTAGCTTCTATGACTCCGGGAGGAGGCGTATTTACAGGAGGCTTCTTAACCCTTGATGAACCTATCGATTTTACTGAAAATCAGCACGATATCAAAATAAAAGTATGGTCGCCCGCAGCAGGAGTACCTATGATAATAAAAGTAGAAAACGCAGAGGATGCGGGCATATTTTATGGAGCTAATGCTGTAACCACAGTAGCCAACCAGTGGGAAGAGATTGTTTACGACTTTTCAGGTGCAGGTACAACCGCAGAATATTCGAGAGTAGTACTATTCTTCAACGCCGGTAACAACGGTAACGGAGACACTTATTATTTTGATGATATTGAATTATTTAACGGTTCAGATCCTGTTGAGCTTCCGCTTACTTTCGAGAGCGCAACCCAGGATATTATATGGAACAACTTTGGCGGTGCCAACGGCAGCAAAGTAGCCAACCCCAATGCGTCAGGAATAAATGTAAGTGCTAATGTAGGACAGTATGTTAAAAATGCAGGTTCAGAAACTTGGGCAGGTATAGCCATACCTATGGATGAGCCTATTGATTTTTCTGCCATGCAGCAGGTAAAAATAAAAGTATGGTCGCCCGCAGCAGGCATACCCGTACTGATGAAGTTTGAAAACATGAATCCTCATGACACTGCACTTGATATTGAAAAACAAACAAATACCACTGTTGCAAACCAGTGGGAAGAACTCACTTTTGATTTCTCGGATATAAATAATGCTAATAACTATCAGCAAATAGTACTGTTCTTTAACTTCGGAGTTTCCGGAACAGGAGAGTCATACTACTTTGATGATGTACAATTATCAAATTAAAAATTATGAAAAAGACATTAACAATTTTAGGAAAATGCCTTATGCTGCTTATTTTGGTAAGCAGTTGTCAAGACGACGACAAAACATTTGGTAATCTGGATGCCCCTACCAACTTAACAGCAAACTATGAGATAGTTGGTCAATCGGCTGAATTTCCAAACGGAGACGGCTCAGGAAATGTAGTTTTAAAAGCACATGCAGATAATGCTATAAGCTATAAATTTATGTTCCCCGACCAATCATCAGCAACGGTAACCGGTGGAGAATACACCAAAAGGTTTACTACCAGCGGGGTTAACTCTTATGAAGTTACAGTTATTGCTTACGGAAAAGGTGGTGTGGCAAGCAGCTTAACCTTTACGGTAGAAGATGTATTAAGTAACTTTAATGACCCTGAGACATTGGAGCTGCTTACAGGTGGTACAAGCAAAGTGTGGTACTGGGCAGCAGCAACTGCCGGACACCTTGGAGTGGGTCCAAATAATGATTCTGAAAATAATTCATGGCCAAGCTATTATGCCGCAGCACCTTTTGAAAAAGCAGGATCTGCAGAAAGTAGCTGTATCTACGAAGATGTATTGACATTTACCAAAGACGGTGAAATTTTAAAATATACACTTGATAATGGCGGAAGCACCTTCTTTAATGCAAGTTATAACAGTGTGGGCGGTACTCCTGCTCCGTCTGACCTTTGTCAGCCTTTTGACACTTCGGGCGAAAAAACAGTAGTATTAGGTCCTGCCGAATCGGTAGTACCCGAAGATGCTTCTACAGGTACACAAATGACATTTTCAGATGGTGGTTTTATGGGCTATTACATTGGTGCAACTACTTATGAAATACTGGAAATTACAGAAAACACAATGACCGTACGAGCTGTTATGGGTAATGATCCGGCACTGGCTTGGTATCATATATTTACTACACAACCTCCATATTCTGATGACGAACCGGTATATGACACTCTGGTATGGAGTGACGAATTTGATGTTGATGGTCCGCCGGATCCTACAAAATGGAATATGGAAATTGGTAATGGTACTAATGGCTGGGGTAATAACGAATCACAATACTATCGTGCGGAAAATGCCGTAGTGCAAGGCGGAAACCTTATAATTACTGCAAAAGCAGAAAGTTTTAGTGGTTTTAACTATACTTCTGCACGTATGAACACGCATAACAATTTTGATTTTACCTATGGTAAAGTAGAGATACGCGCAAAACTGCCTGCAGGTGGCGGTACATGGCCCGCACTATGGCTACTGGGTTCTAACTATCAAACCAATACTTGGCCCGCCTGTGGCGAAACCGATATTATGGAACATGTGGGCAACGACCAAAACACAATTCACGGTACATTACACTACCCGGGCAACTCGGGCGGTAATGCAAATACAAGCTCTGTAGTTGTAGAGGGCGTTTCAGAAGAATTCCATATTTATTCTATCACTTGGAGTCCGAATTTCATCCGATTCTATGTAGATGGTAATGAATTTAAAACTTTTGCTAACTCATCCGAAGTACCATACAACTGGGATTTCTTCCTCATATTCAATGTAGCAATGGGAGGTAGCTTTGGTGGTGCTATAGACCCTGCCTTTACAGAATCGAGCATGGAAGTTGATTATGTAAGAGTGTACCAAGAATAATAAATTTCGCATCTTTTCTAATTCACATTTCAATGAGGAGAAGATTGGTTAAACCAATCTTCTTACTCATTGATATTTTTAAAAAGTATAATGAAATACAATTTCCTAAAACATGGTGTACTTGCAACTTTATTTGTTACGCTAAGCTGTAATACAACAAAGCAAAACATTGTTCCTGATACAACCAAACCGGCACCCCAATCAATTATAGACCGAAAAGTAGATTCGATACTAAGCCTGATGACCCTCGAAGAAAAAGTGGGACAAATGAATCAATATAATGGTTTTTGGGATGTTACAGGCCCTGCACCGCAAAATGGTGCAGCCGCACAAAAATATGAACACCTTAAAAAAGGATGGGTAGGCTCTATGCTCAATGTAAGAGGTGTAAAAGATGTAAAAGCATTACAAAAAATAGCCGTAGAAGAAACCAGACTGGGCATACCCCTATTGTTTGGCTATGATGTTATTCACGGATATAAAACCATAAGCCCCATACCACTTGCCGAAGCAGCAAGCTGGGATATGGAAGCTATAAAAAAATCGGCAGAAATAGGCGCAGCCGAAGCAGCAGCTTCGGGTCTTAACTGGACGTTTGCTCCTATGGTAGATGTAGCACGCGATGCCCGATGGGGGCGTGTTATGGAAGGTTCGGGCGAAGACCCATACTTAGGCAGCCAAATAGCCATAGCAAGAGTACATGGTTTTCAGGGTAACTTTAGCGAGTTTAACCTTGCTGCCTGTGCCAAGCATTTTGCAGGATATGCCTTTGCCGAATCCGGCAGGGACTATAATACTGTTGATATAAGCGATAATACACTGCACAATATAATACTGCCACCGTTTAAGGCAGCAGCCGATGCGGGAGCGCTTACTTTTATGAATTCCTTTAATGAGCTTGAAGGCATACCCGCAACAGGTAACGCCTATTTGCAAAGAGATATACTGAAAGGCGAATGGAACTTTGACGGTTTCGTAGTATCGGACTGGGGCTCTATGGCAGAAATGATAAATCACGGCTATGCCAAAGATTTAAAACAAGCAGCCCAACATGCAGCCAATGCAGGCTCGGACATGGATATGGAGTCTTACGGATATGTAAAGCATCTTGCAGACTTGGTAAGAGAAGGCAAAGTTGACGAAGCAAAAGTTAACGACGCAGCACGTCGCATACTAAAAGTTAAATTTCAGCTTGGACTGTTTGACAATCCGTATAAATACTGCGATGAAAACCGCGAAAAGCAAACTATAGGCAAAAAAGCATTTCACGATGGCGTGCTGGATATGGCGAAAAAATCTATCGTATTGCTTAAAAACGAAAACAATATACTCCCATTAAAAAAACAGGGGCAAAAGGTAGCCGTAATAGGCGCATTGGCAAACGATAAAACAAGCCCGCTTGGCAGTTGGAGAATTGGTGCTGATGATGGCACTGCTATATCGGTAATGGAAGGATTAAAACAATATAACGGCAACGAACTGGTATATGCCAAAGGCGCTGATGTTGCCTTGGGCAATCCTGAGTTTACCCTGAATACAAAAATAAACATGACTGACAAAAGCGGTTTTGCAGAAGCGGTAAACGCTGCCAAAGGTGCTGATGTGGTTATTATGATATTGGGTGAGCACGGGCTGCAAACCGGTGAAGGAAGAAGCCGCAGCGAAATAGGACTGCCGGGAGTACAACAAGAGTTGTTAGAAGTTGTTTATAAAGCCAACCCGAATATTGTATTGGTACTGAACAACGGAAGACCGCTAACCATACCTTGGGCAGCCGAAAACATACCCGCTATAGTAGAAGCTTGGCATTTGGGTACGCAAAGCGGTAATGCTATTGCACAGGTGCTGTATGGCGATCACAACCCAAGTGGTAAACTGCCTATGAGTTTCCCACGTAATGTAGGACAGGTACCTATTTACTACAACCATAAAAATACAGGACGCCCTACTGAAGAAGGTCCTGAAAGTGTTTTCTGGTCGCATTATACTGATGTGCATAACAGCCCCCTCTACCCTTTTGGCTACGGGTTAAGCTACTCAACTTTTGAGTATTCTAACTTAAAAATAAGTACTGATAAATTGACTGCGGGCGGAAACATAACCGTATCAGTAGATGTAAAAAATACAAGTAACACAGACGGTAAAGAGGTAGTACAGTTATACCTGCACGACCTTTTTGCATCAGTTACCCGCCCTGTCAGAGAACTGAAAGGTTTTGAACTTACACCTATAAAAGCAGGGCAAACCAAAACGGTAACTTTTACCATAGACGAAAAAACTATTGCCTTTTATACGGCAAATAAAAAATGGGAAGCGGAAGCCGGAGATTTTAAAGTGTATGTAGGCGGAAGCTCTGATGCTGCACTGGAAAGTAATTTTACTTATACGAAATAACATGAAAAAAATAATAGTATTATGCCTGTTTACTGTTGCTTTTGCAAACGCTCAGATGCAGAAGGAAAGGGGTAAATTGGTATGGGAAGAAAATTTTGACGGGAATGCCCTGAACGAGCAGGTTTGGAATTATGAGCTTGGCGACGGTTGCCCCAACATTTGCGGATGGGGTAATAATGAACGCCAAATATATACTACAGATAACCATAAGGTAGCAAACGGAATGCTTACCATTACGGTAAAGAAAGACGGTGAAAAATATACCTCTACACGTATAACCACCGCAGGCAATAAAGAGTT
Source organism: Flavobacterium salilacus subsp. salilacus (assembly GCF_004634195.1). Lineage (GTDB taxonomy): Bacteria > Bacteroidota > Bacteroidia > Flavobacteriales > Flavobacteriaceae > Flavobacterium > Flavobacterium salilacus. The sequence goes on along the minus strand of NZ_SKBP01000003.1, from coordinate 81,420 downwards.
TAAATATGGTTATATAGAGGCTCGTGCCAAAATACCTACAGGGCATGGTATTTGGCCTGCTTTCTGGATGCTGGGCAGCAACATAAAACAAGTAGGCTGGCCTATGGCAGGTGAAATTGACATCTTGGAATATGTAGGTAAAGAACCTAATATGGTGTTTACCTCGCTGCACACGCAGGATAGTCATGGTAATACTATTAATACCAAAAAAACAACTTTTGAAAATATCGAAGAAGGTTTCCATACCTATGCGATAGACTGGACAAAAGACCATATTGCTTTTTACGTAGATAATAAGCTTGTATATACTTTTGCCCCGAAATATAAAACCGAAGCAGTATGGCCTTACAATCAACCTTTCTATTTTATACTAAATGTTGCTGTAGGCGGCAACTTTGGTGGTCCTGAAGTAGATGATACAATATTCCCACAGGAATTCATTATAGACTATGTGAAAGTCTATGAGAAGTAAATTTTGTTTTATTGTTTAAGTTAGTTACTAAAAAGGATGCTCGATTGAGCATCCTTTTTCATTTTTAATTACTTTTTTAAATGTTTTAATGCGGCAACTTATCTTTCAATACGCCATATAAATAAGTTCCTACTAAAGCGCCCAGTAGTACTACACCTATACCCCAAAAGCCTGCTCCTATCAGTATATACATAGGTCCAGGGCAAGTACCTACAAGGCCCCAGCCTAAGCCAAACAGTATGCCGCCAATAATGTAATTGGTAAATCCTTTTTCTTTATCAGGTATGTTTATAGGTTGCCCTGTAATATCTTTTACTTTACCTCTTTTTATGATTTGTATGCCTACTACGCCTACTACAACCGCCGTCATGATAATACCAAACATATGGAATGACTGGAAGTGGAACATTTCGTAAATGCGATACCACGATACCGCTTCCGATTTTGTAAGTACAATACCGAATACTAATCCTACCAACAAATATTTTATAAATTTCATGTCTTGAATTTCTTAATTAAAAAATAGTGGTAATAATAACCATGACATAATAAGCCCTCCTATAAAAAAGCCTATTACCGCTATAAGCGATGGTAATTGCAGGTTGCTCAATCCTGTAATAGCATGCCCTGAGGTACACCCACCGGCATAGCGTGTACCAAAACCAACCAATAGTCCGCCCAGTAACAATATAGCCAGCATTTTAGGCGATTGTAGTGCCTCTTCCCCTACTAATGCATCGGGTAATAATTTCCCTTCAGGAGCATCTATATGCATTTGTTGCAATTCGGTTACCGTTTGCGGGTTCAGGTTTACACCGCTGCCATCGCTCAGGTAGGTAGTGGCAATATATCCGCCAAGCATGGCGCCAAGCACTACAACCAGGTTCCAACGTTGGCTTTTCCAGTCGAAACGAAAAAAAGCCACATTTTTGCCCGCTCCAAAAGCCGAACACATTGTGCGCAGGTTGGACGACATCCCGAATGTTTTACCAAAGTAGATGAGCAAGAGCATTACTACCCCTATCAGCAGCCCTGAAACATACCAGGACCAAGTGCCGTAAAAACTATACATAATTATAAATTTTTACAAAAATAGAAAATATCCCCTCAGATGATACTAATATGACACTTATTCGCAAATAACTTCGTTATAGCTTTAATCAATATTTTTATAACTTTGGTATCTATTTATAATAGCTATGAAAAAATATTTGTTTCTTTCCTGTGTTACTTTGGCTTTGGCAACATCCTGCATAAGCACACGGCTTACCATTAAAAATATTGATGATAAAGCCCCGATGCCCGGACTCTCGAAAGAAAAAACATTTGTACTTACCGAAATAAGCAGCGATAAGAAATATGGATATGACCCTGACTATCCTGTCAATCTCGGTTTTTTGCCCATTCAAAATGCTGATATTAATATAAAGCGATATTTTGGCGCACTATCAGGACCAGAAGGGCAACCCATAACCTACGAACGTGTAGATAGCTGTTGCCCCTTTCCTTCGGAGAAAAATAATATGGGCGCAGGATTACTGGATGTATATGAGGTAACATGGGAAGGTCTTGCCGAACCAAAGCGTATTCATATTAACCTCTATGAAAGGGGAAAAATAATAGCGCCTTCGGGTTTTGGTATAAAGAAGATGCTGTAAGAATATTATTAAGGAAATCTTTTTATCCTTATCTTTGTGCCTTTAAATTCAAATCATAACGATGAACATAAATAATATCCCCCAAATAAAACATACCGACAGTGGCAACTTTTTTTTGCTTGCCGGTCCTTGTGCTATTGAAGGTGAAGAAATGGCTATGCGTATAGCCGAAAAACTGGTTACAATTACCGATAAACTTCAAATTCCTTACGTTTTTAAAGGTTCATTCAAAAAAGCAAATCGTTCGCGTATAGACAGCTTTACCGGTATTGGTGATGAGAAAGCCTTAAAAATACTCAAAAAAGTATCTGAACACTTTGGTGTTCCTACCATTACAGACATTCATACTAACGAGGATGCCGCTATGGCAGCACAGTATGTAGATGTATTGCAGATTCCTGCTTTCTTGGTACGTCAAACTGATCTTGTAGTGGCTGCTGCCGAAACAGGCAGAACAGTAAACCTGAAAAAGGGGCAATTTATGAGCCCTGAGAGTATGAAACACGCTGTACAAAAAGTACTGGACTGCAATAACGAAAATGTAATGGTAACCGACAGGGGTACTATGTTTGGCTACCAGGATATGATTGTAGATTACAGGGGCATTCCTACCATGCAACAGTTTGCCACCACAGTACTGGATGTAACCCACTCCCTGCAACAGCCCAACCAAACGGCGGGAGTTACCGGAGGACGACCTGATATGATAGAAACCGTAGCCAAAGCAGGTATTGCCGTAGGCGTAGATGGTATATTTATAGAAACACACTTTGACCCTGCTAATGCTAAAAGCGACGGGGCAAACATGCTGCACTTAGATTACTTTGAAAGCCTTATGCAAAAGCTGGTGGCTATACGAAATACAATAAATCAGTTTTAACATTCCATTACATACACAGTGAAACAACCGCTCCTTTTGGTTGTACTTTCTTTTTGTCTTTTTTCACAGTACAGCATTGCCCAAGATAAGGCAATAAACGTAGAAAAATACACGGCACACAATAAACATAAGTTCTTTATATCTTGGGGAGGAAACAGAGAATCGTACTCCAAATCAGATATTAACTTTAAGGGTGATAATTATAATTTTACCCTGAACAATGTAAAAGCGCATGACAAGCCCAAAGGTTGGCACATGGATTATTTAAATCCGTTAAGGATGACGATACCGCAAACCAACATGAAACTAGGCTTTTTTATAACCGACCACTACAGTATTTCATTAGGTATAGACCATATGAAATATGTAATGACACAAAATCAAATAGCTGAGATAAATGGTTATATTAACCTTCCTGAAAGCGAAGAAGGCTCTGCCTATAACAGGACTTATAATAATGAACCGATAGAACTTACGGAGGATTTTCTTACGTTTGAGCATACTGACGGACTTAATTATATAAATGCCGAATTTGCAAGGGTTGATGATGTGTCTAAATACCTCTATATTACGAATACCGACCTTATACAGATAAACATAACCGAAGGCATTGGGGGTGGTGTGTTATACCCGAAAACCAATGCTAAAGTATTGGGCATGCGCAGGCATGATGATTTTCATGTTTCCGGCTACGGGGTTTCGGCAAAAGCAGGGTTGAACATTACTTTTTTAAAACACTTCTTTATTCAGGGAGAATTAAAAGGCGGGTATATTGATATGCACGATATACGCACTACCTACTCCAGAAGTGACAGCGCATCGCAGCATTTTGCTTTTTTTGAAAGATCGATAGCTATTGGCGGAATTTTCAGGATATAAAAAACATTATAACTACATTAAAAAGGTGCATTACGCACCTTTTTTTATTTCCCTAAAAAATAATACAATAAATATTTGGTACATGAGTAAAAATAATTTTACTTTGCATTTCAAAGTACTTTATTATGGAGGCAGAGAAAGATTATTTAAAAGACATACAGGACATCCGGAAAATGATGGACAAGTCGTCACAGTTTTTATCCCTTAGCGGGCTTTCGGGCATTATGGCAGGCATTTATGCCTTAGCCGGTGCTGCTGCCGGAAAGTATATATATAACCTGAATTATGGCAGGTACATCACGATAGAAAGTAACTCGTTTAAAGCCGTTATACTCATAGCTATAGCAGTATTGATACTATCGGTACTTACCGCCTATATATTAACTGCTGTTAAAACTAAAAAAAGAGGTGAAACAGTATGGAACAGTACTTCCAAAAGGCTTTTGGTCAACTTTCTTATACCTTTGGTAACAGGCGGTATATTTGCAATACTGCTCATTAAAAACAGGTATTACGGGCTTATATCGCCCATAACACTTATATTTTATGGGTTAGCCTGTGTAAATGCCAGTAAATATACCCTGAGGGATGTTCGTTATTTGGGGCTTACTGTAATAGTTATAGGGCTGGTAGCTACCTACTATATGGGTTATGGGCTGGAGTTTTGGGCATTGGGCTTTGGCGTATGCCACATAGTATATGGTACTGTAATGTATTTTAAATATGACCGAAAGGAAAAGTAGTGAAAAACATACTGCAACATATTAACAAGGCTTTTGATCATCGCATACGCTTGGGGATTATGAGCATACTTATGGTAAATGAGTATGCGGACTTTACCACCCTTAAAGAATTGCTGGGCGTTACCGACGGTAACCTGGCAAGCCACGCAAAAGCCCTGGAAGCCGAAGAGTATATTATGATAGAAAAACAGTTTATAGGCAAAAAACCCAACACACGCTATATGGCTACAAAAGCAGGCAGGAAAGCCTTTAAAGACCACATTGATGCTCTGGAAAAACTGATAAAAAAAGACTGATATTTTTTTGAATTTAAACTTTGAATTTCAAAGTACTTTATATAAAATAAACAATATGAAAACACTCCGATTAACGCTCTCCAACACCTTTAGGCAGCATTATGCCCTGCTCTATTTAGCCCTGTTTTGTACCGCTTTACTATTGGTAAGGGCAAAGCTAACCCACTCCATGTTTTACTCTTTTTTAATTTGGAATCTATTCCTTGCCTATCTGCCATTAGTAGTATCAGTACTGATGATTAATAACATAAAACTGATGGAAAAGAAAATGTACTTCTATCCGTTACTACTCTGCTGGTTGTTACTATTGCCCAATGCCCCCTACATCATTACCGACTTCATCCATCTAAAAAAGGTAAGCACAGTACCCATTTGGTATGATGTACTGTTGCTCATCTCGTTTGCCACAGGGGGCATACTGGCAGGGCTGGCATCTATGAAACATATATTCAATATCATTAGTATAAAAAGTAATCCGTTGCTGGCGTGGTTCAGTATAGCGATAACTTGCTTTTTGAGTGGGTTCGGCATCTATGTAGGGCGTTTCCTCAGATACAACAGTTGGGATGTTCTCAGTCAACCTTTATCGCTTACCGGCGACCTGCTGCAAAGTTTTACCAGTGCTACGCCTTTGGGCATTACCTTAGGGTTTGGTTGCTTTCTGCTCCTGCTCTTCCATTTGTACTATACTACTGATAAATAAAAAAATTTATAGCTATACTTTGAATTTCAAAGTGAATACAACAATCTAAAACTAAAAATCATGAAAAATCTATTCCGACCCAAAAAAGCAACAGTAAACACCATCGAACTTATAGACTATCCAAGCAACAGCTTAGGGTTCCACTTGGGGCAATATCTTTTTAATAAAGGCTTTAAGCCGTGTACAACACTGGAGAAAGAAGACATATACCGACTCTTGATTACCAAAGACACATCCGTAAAAGAGCAGTTTGGTATGTATTTCTACCTGTTTGGCAATGGCGATGTAAGCCTCAACACGCTGTCTGAAATGCTGGTGGGGTTACTTGCCTACCCTTTTGCCATAAAGCATTTTTATACACAATATAAAGCAGGTAAAAATGCCCTGCGCTTTTATGATTTAGATCATTACAGGATGCTGCACCTGCCATTGGAACGAATTAAGGACACTTTTTTAATTCGATAGTTATGAGTGAAATAAATCAACAACTGCCATTTAAAATGACAGGCATTGCATCTGTACCTATATGGACAGCAATAATATCGTTTACTATAGGTACATTCCTTTTTCTTATAGCATTTTTGTTTAAATACATGATCAATATAGCCCAACTCGGTTTTTGGTATGTCATCGCTGCTTTCCTTATTAATATTGCGGTATTTATCACAATGATATTCTTATCATTTATACATAAAGAACAACAAAAAGAAATACTCATTAATACCTCTGTACAACTTATCAATATCCCTGTTGCAATAGCATACTTGTACATTCTTTTCACTTAACAAAAATCAAATCATTATGGAAACCAATCAAAACCCTAAGAATTTCTTTCACTCTGCCACCGCAAAAATTATAATGGTGGGGTTATTAACACTCGTGCTGCTCATACCACTGGAGTATGTAAAGAGCCTGATTTTAGAACGCTCGGACAGGCAAAAAGAGGTAATAACCGATATTAACGAAAAGTGGGGTGGCAGCGTTTACTTTTACGGTCCTGTGCTAAAAGTGCCCTATACCACCTATACCGAAACTAAGGTTACTGACGAGAAGACAAAACGGGTAACTATAAATCGGACCGCAAATACTGAATATGCTTATTTTTTTCCGGATGAGCTTAATGCAACGGCAAATGTAACTACCGAAGAAAAACATCGCAGTAACTATGAGTCCGTTTTATTTAGCTCTAAGATGAATTTTAAAGGAAACTATGCTATGCCCGATTTTAGCACCGAAAGTATTGCAGATGCAGATATACAGTGGGATAAAGCCACAGTAATTATCGAAACCAATAACATTAAAGGCATTAAAGGAGAGGTTGCCATAAACATCGGTTCTCAAAAATATATTTTTGAACCGTCATCAAATGATTTTGAATCGATATCAATAGAACCCAAATATGGGGCTGTAAGTACTAATAATGCTGCATTAACCACCAAAAGCTTTAATGTTAAAGAACTTTTTAATACTAAATCGGTACCTTTTAATTTTGATATCAGTTATAACGGCAGCGAGTATATACGAATAGTGCCCATTGGTAAACAAACTACTGCAAAAATGACTTCGAACTGGACTTCACCGGGGTTTCAGGGCGATTTTATCCCTGAAAATAAAAATATAACCGAGAGTGGTTTTACTGCCGAGTGGAAAATATCGTTCCTGAACCGACCTTTTGTACAGCAACATTTTGGTAAACTGCCTAACCTGAGTGAATATAGTTTTGATGTTGATTTTGTAATTCCTGTAAACCAATACCAGCAAAGTGAAAGAGCTGCCAAATATGGTTTCCTTGTTATCGGGCTTACCTTTTTGGTGTTTTTCCTGATACAAACTATCAGTAAAATAAACATCCATATCTTTCAGTACAGTATGATAGGGCTTGCTCTTATTATGTTCTATACCTTACTGATTTCGATTACTGAGCATAGCTCCTTCAAGTTTGCTTATGCCATAGCAGGCGCAGCAGTTATAGTAATGATAGGGCTTTACTCCATATCAATACTGAAAAATAAAAAATTCCCACTACTGATTACTGCATCGCTGGGCGCGCTGTACACTTTTATATACGTAATAATACAACTGGAAAACTATGCCCTGCTGGTAGGCAGCATCGGGTTATTCCTGATATTAGGTACTGTTATGTATGTATCCCGAAAAATTGACTGGAGCAACACTCACAGTTAATTACTGTTTTTATACTTCGGGGCTTTATGCCCCGAAGCTATTTATTTAAGTTGAGTTACTTTTATAAGTACATCACTTTCAAGGTTTACAACATCTCCTGTTACTGTAATCATGTCGCCAACCTCAACCTTACGGAAATCTTTCGGATTATCCATGTTAGGAATGCTTATAGTAGCCGAAAAAACCTCTCCGGATGGGCTATATATTTTTGCAGTATAACCATCTTTCCCATTAATAACTTCAGTTACTTTACCCTCAACCGTTATTACATCTCCGTCAGCAGGCGTTACTATCGAAGCATCGGGCGCAGTCACTTCGGTATTATCAACAGCAACAGTATCCTTAATTTCTATTACTGCCGGTTCTTCGGTAGTATCTTTTTTCTTATCATTACAAGCAGTTAGTATCGCTATTGTGCTTAGTGCAATCAGTACTTTTTTCATATTGTATGTTTTTACCAAAGGTATCATGTTTTAGAGTAATAAAAAACCGCCTCACAACAGTAAGGCGGTTAAATTTTTTATAACAAAATGTTTTTAGTGAGCGTCGCCCAGTTCTACTTCTTCGGCGATACCTTGTTTTTTAAGTATTTTAACTACATACCATCCGTAAAAGGCTATGTAAGCAAAACATAGTACCGGAATAAAATAGGATTGGTGAATGCCTATAATATCGGCAATTTTACCTTGCAACGGTGGGATAATACCACCTCCCAAAATCATCATAACTAAAAATGCCGAACCCTGCGAGGTATATTTACCGATACCGGCTATACCCAATGCAAAGATTGACGGCCACATGATACTACAGAACAGTCCGCCACTCATAAAGGCATAAATAGCTACAGTACCTGTGCTGAATAAACCTATAAGCATAGCCGACATACCCAAAAGTCCGAAAATCATTAATGTTTTTGCAGGATGATCCTGTCCCATAAAGAAACCTCCTATTTGTATCAGTACAATAGCGGCATAAGCATATAAAGGTGTTATATCCTGTCCGGAAACAGCATTTGCGCCTAAAACTACACCAAAAGCAATATAGGGTACTACAATAAGCAATACTTTACGCATGGTATTAGAAGGGTTAAATACCGAAATAGCACCTGCCCAACGCCCTATCATTAAACTTCCCCAATACATAGAAATATAAGGTGCAATAGCCGAGCCTGTAAGCTCTCCAAATTCGGGAGTACCCAATAGTTCTCCTAAGTTACTTTGTATGGTTACCTCTACCCCTACATAGGTAAAGATACCCAGCATACCCAATACCAGTTGAGGGTAACGCATAGCGCCCCACCCTTGCGGTTTTTTTTGTGCAGCACCGTTAGCATACAGTAACCCGAATACAATTACTAATAAGGTAGCTATGGTTAAACCAAGCCCTAAAAAGTCCTTCTCTTTATTTTCTATAAATCGGGTGATAAACTCAGGATCTTCATAACGGGAAAAAATATACCCGAAAATGCAAATAAGAATAAGCGTGATTGCAATCAGTGTGTTCATTGCTTTTTTGGCAGGCTCAAAAACCGATTCGATTTTACCTGATGGCAGTTTTTTCGAAAAAAAGAATAAACCTGCCGATATAAGGAATAATGCCCCTACAAACATATACAGTATCTCCATCTTGTCAAGTGATTCTGCCCTTTGGGCAAATTCCTCAATATTAACGCCTGATACTACTCCAAATAATGCAAATGAAACTACAATTGGTCCGATGGTCGTACCGAAAGAGTTAATACCTCCTGCAAGATTAAGCCTGTTACTGGCTGTATGCGGTTCTCCTAAGGATGCTGCAAAAGGTTGTGCAGATGTTTGCTGTAACGAAAAACCAAGTGCCACAATAAATAAAGCGCCCAGTATAAAGTAATAGTCGCCCGATTTTACTGCAAATATCATGGCTATTGCCCCCACAGTACTGATAAGCAAACCGTTAATAATACCTTTTTTAAACCCCCAGGCATTAAGTATATCTTTCTTTCTCAGGGTACTGAATATAAATAAAAGTAAAGCGCCTATGTAATAAGCTCCATAAAAGGCAAAATCGATAAGCTGGCTCTGAAACTGGTCTAAGCCAAATTTAGCTTTACAAAATGGAATAAAAACACCGTTGGATGCCCCAATAAAACCCCAGAAAAAGAATACCGTGATAAGGGTATATAAGGCAGGATAATTGGTTTTTGTCTCGTTTGTACTCATAATTTAATGAATAATTAATGTGAATAATAGATATATAGAATAGAATTGTGTGTTATTGTACAGGAACAAAACTAACAGCCGTACCGCCACCCGGTGCCAGATTAAGCTTCAGTTTTGTTTTAGAGGTAACATTCATAGTTTTTATTTCATAGTTGATAGGATCGTTTTTCCAATCAGCGTTTTTACCGTCTTGATAAATAACTGCTTTATATTTTTGTCCGGGAGTAAGGAAATCTAACGTAAGTGTTGTTTTTCTGGCATTCTCATCGGTTATTGCTCCCATAAACCAGTTTTCAGTACCTTTTGCCTTACGGGCAATAGTCAGGTAATCGCCCGGTTCTGCCTCCATTACTTTAGTATCATCCCAATCGGCAGCTACATCCTTTATAAACTGAAATGCATCAGGATACTTCTCATAATTCTCAGGCAGGTCGGCAGCCATTTGCAGCGGGCTGTACATAGTTACATATAATGCTAACTGCTTTGCGAGTGTAGTGTGTACCTGCTCTGTTTTAGCAGGGTCATATACATTCATTTTTACTTCAAAAATACCGGGGGTATAATCCATGGGGCCTCCCAGTAAACGGGTAAAAGGTAATATCGTTTCATGCGCCGGTGGGTTACCGTTGCTCCATCCGTTAAACTCATTACCACGAGCTGCTTCGGCAGCAATATAATTAGGCCAGGTTCTGTGCACGCCTGTTGGTCTTGACGACTCGTGCGAGTTAACCATTATTTTATATTCTGCCGCTCTTTGTGGCACATAGTTAAAATGGTTTACCATTGCCTGCCCATCGTGAAACTCCCCACGTGGTATAATTTTACCCACATAGCCTGACTTAACAGCTCCGTAACCATAATCTTTCATGAATTTATAAGCTCTGTCCAGCCTGCGCTCATAATTCGCTACGGAACCTGATGTTTCGTGGTGCATTATCATTTTTATACCTTTCTTTTTGGCATACTCTGTTACTTGTTTAACATCAAAATCCGGATAAGGTGTGGTAAAGTCAAATACTTCTTCTTTCCAGTTGCCAAACCAGTCTTCCCAGCCTGTGTTCCAACCTTCTACCAATACACCGTCAAAGCCATGCTTTGCAGCAAAATCTATATATCGCTTAGTGTTTTCGGTGGTCGCTCCATGTGGTTTGGGTGCTGTTGGCTTCTTTTGTGAAGCATCCTGAGTACCACTATAATCCCAAGTTGATACACCAACGTGCATTTCCCACCAAATGCCTACATATTTCATGGGTTTTATCCAAGAGGTATCATCTATTTTAGAAGGTTCGTTAAGGTTTAATATCATTTTTTGCCCTACAATATCACGGGCATCATCGCTAACCATTATGGTACGCCAAGGGGTTACTGCGGGTGCTTGTAAGTAAGCCATATCGCCTATAGCATTTGGTGGCAACTGCGATTTTAATTTGTATGTTTTCGGGTCGAGGTTAAGGTGCATTACTGGATAATTTACCACCGCAGCCTCAAATATATTAATGTAAAGTCCGCCTTCGGATTTCATCATTAAGGGGGATTGTATGGTGTGCCTCCCGCCTATCGATTTTACGGCAATGCCGTTATTAAGGTTCAGTTTATCGTTATCTACTTCAGACAGCAACGTTTCATTATATACATATTCCTGGCTGTCGAAATCGCCCGGAATCCAAAAGGTTTTATGATCTCCGGTAAGGTTAAACTCTGTATTCTCAGCAGCAATAACAAAGTAGTTCATTTTATCCTGCTTAGGAAACTCATATCGGAAAGCAACTCCTTCATCAAACGCGCGGAATATAACGTTAAGCAGCCTGCCGGTACTTTCCTGACGAAGCATGACAGTGAGCTGGTTATACTTGTTTTGTATAACAGCTACTTCGCCCAATACAGGTTTCCAACTGTCATTAACCGAAGCTGATTTTGTTCCTGTAATGGTAAAACCATCAGTAAGGGCAGGTTCATTTTTAATATCAAATCCTAAATAGCTTTTTGCTACAACGGGTTGATTTTTATAGGTTACTGAGTAATACGGTTTACCTGATTGGTCAAGCTTAAATTCAGTAACAATGTTTTGTGATGGTGATTGTACGGACTGGGCAGATGCATACCCAATAAACAAAAATAATAGTGATGTAAAAAAGATTCTCATGTGATTTAAAAATTTCATAAATATACATATATCCCTATTTATAGCAATTCATTAATCTGCAAAAAAAGCAAGTGTTTTAAGCGGTTATATTCAAAAATAGCCAATATTCAAACGTTTGCAGTGAGGATATGATAAAAAGAAAAAACAATCTTATTTTTAAGTAAGATATTTCAGTCTTAATTATGTTAAAAAATACCTATTAATAGGTATTTCGATAAATGTTAAATTTTTTAACTTAGATATTTTAAAATACTTTTTAACAATAAGCTAAACTAAAAAACACCAAACCTAAAAATTATTAGACCATGAAAAAAATTATTTTATTGCTTACATTAATAGTAAGCTGTGCAATGTATGCACAAGATGAAACAATGATAAAGCTGAACAAGAAAACAGATTCACTTAATACTGCCATTAAAAAAGCTGTAAAAGAAAAAAAGTCTGTTAAAAAGGTGCTGGATTCGATAGGAAAAAAAGCAATAAAAAATTCTGAAATGTCTTATATCGATACTACACAAACCATTATATATAATTTTAAGACTAAGGAATATACAAAATCTAATGTACATCCAAGAGTTGGTGAACCTTTGGTTTTTAAAATTAAAAATATCAACAGGCTTGCTTATGATATAAAAATACAATCGGAAGATGTAGCTATTGCCGATGAATATTTTAACAATGAAATTAAGAGTATTGTTTCTGAAAACAAGAGCTCGGCTTCAAGTGAGATTATTACAGAAGCGAATATTCCATCTCTTGACTTAAACAAAGATTCATTTAAAAACCAAACTGAAGAAGACAGTGTTAACCAAGCTATACTGATAAAAAATAAAATTGAAAGTTTAAATCTAAAGCTAAAAAGCTTAGAAGAATTAAGACCTAAACTAGTAGAATTATATGATATAGAATCTTTGAAAGACTCACTAAAATCAGAGAACTTAGCTCAAGAAGAAGAAATTATTAAAAATAGAATTAATACATTGTTAGGTATTACCGAAACAGATTTGGATAAAATTAAAACAAAACTAAATGATGAAATCGAATCTACACTTGCTGATATAGAAAATGAACAAAAAACTTTAAAAACAACAAATGAATTATATCAAAAACTTTATCAAGCATTTACTAATCTTATTAATAATTACACTACTATAACTAAGGAATATCAAAGAATGGTTGAATTGGAGCGAGACTATGCTACATTTAGAACTCTTGCATTAGATCCTTTATTAACAAAAAAAAAGTATATTGATAATCTAGAAAATGGAATATTTATTTCTAAAAACAAATTAAACCAAGAGAAAATTGTTGAGTATGAAAATTTATTAAACAGTTTTTACACCCAATATAATATTGTTTATAACGATTGGAATCTTATGAATGAATTGACAAAAGACGCAGCCGAGAACATCAGACTTAAATATCAAATTATCAAAAATGAAGTAGATAAAATCAAGAATGCAATCAACCCTACAGAACTTTCAAAAAGTTATATAAAAGTGATGGCCATGGACAAAATATTGCGTGATGACAAATGTTATGAAATGGCTTCATCTCCTATACAACCACAGGAAGATTATGTTACTTTTAAAGTAAATATTACCCACAGAGATAAAAATGATATGGCAGAATATAACGACAACAGGGAATTTACTTATATGGAATATACCAAAGGCGGGGTACGATTTGACTTTAGTACAGGTGTTGTAATTGATATGGGGTTTGATAATGAGAAATACGGTTTAAGAAACGAAAGTTATATAGATATTGATGGTAATACAGTTAACGGAAAACAAATTGTAGTTACAGACAGAAACCGCTTTAGCCCCAATTTAGCCGGTATGTTTCATGCCAGTTTGAGAGGTAGCCGACCATTGACTTTCGGTTTAACATTAGGAGCATCACTTAATGTGGAGACTTTCCAGTTAAATTCTATTTTTCCCGGAGTTAGTGTATTATGGGGGAAAAAGCAAAAATTCATTTTTACTACTGGTCCGGCATTTAAATTAGTCAAATCACTAAAAGAAAACTATCAAGGAGGTTTTAAAAACAGAACGGTATATCCCGAAACTGAATTTGGAGATAATTTCGAACTAACTTCAGATCAATATCGTATCGGGTGGTTCTTCGGTATAACATACAACCTTACTTCAAAACAAAAAGGTAAATTCAAGATTGACAATAATTAAAAAAGTTTACTAAAACAAAAAGCTCCGCAAAATGCGGAGCTTTTTATATTTTTTCTTCAACATACCCTTTCAGGTACTTAAAGCGTTCTGTAAGTTTTCCGTTTTCGGTTATTTTAGCTCGTGCTAAAATACCGTCTTTATCTCCGTTAAAAAAAGCAGGTACAACTTTGTCATAAAACATTTCGGCAAAGCCAATGCTCGCATCACGAGGTAACTCGCAAGGCAAATTATCTACCGCCATTACTACTATGGCTGAAGGATGATGGATATCAACCTCTTCTCCTGACGACGGATTGTATCCGTATAATGGATTGGCGATGGTAGAGGCGCGAAGGGTACAGGCAATTGGTCCTCCTATATCGCAGGATACATCTCCTACTACTTTTATTTTATTGCTGCCGGATTTCAACATATCACGCGTTAATATGTTGGGAGAGTCATTACCGAAAAAATGCCCTGTAATAAAAATATCTGATACTTTAGTAAACCTTTCAAAATTAGATTCGTACTCTGTCGGATTGTTATAAAAATCGATATTATTTCTTATATCACCATCTTTACGCTTGTTATAATCCAAAACATCAATTTGTACATATACAGGTTCATCATAGCTTTTAGTGAGGTAATCATTTACGCTCACTTCTTTCATTTTCATACCATCCAATATCTCCTTAGCCCCCATTCCTACTTTACCTTTACCGGTAAGTACTATTTTTATCGGTGGTAAAATAATTCGCTTGAGTTTTGTAATCAGAGCATCCTTATCCCGCAATGTTTCTGCTTTTGGAAGGTTATACAGCTCATATTTTATCCCAAAAGCTCTTATAGTATTATACGCTCCTACATTACCGGCATATCGCCCAAAACCAATAAGTCGCCTGTTTTTGGCATCAACTATGGTTTCATGATCATAAAGCTCTATGTTTTTATCCAGTACTGCCTGCAACAATTTTTGGTTATAAGGCTGTTTTTTAATAGTATGCGAAAAGAAAAAATATTTTTTATCCGGTATAAGCGAGTCAATCGGTACTTCTTTAACCCCAATCAAAACATCACAGTCCGTCATATCATCATCAACTTCTACACCTGCCGATTCATACTCTTCGTCCTTAAATATCCTAATATCCGATACTTCTGCCTTTACTGATGCATCAGAGTAGCTTTGCGAAAGTGCTGCCAGTTTTTCGGGTGTAAAAACCACTCTTCTGTCGGGTGGCGATTTTCGTTCTTTTATAATCCCAAATTTCATTATCTGTATAATGTATATAGTGTGTTTTTACAGGTTTTATAAAAGATAGTACAATCTTTTGATAATGCCGTAATATTGTTTTTGATAATGGCATCAAATATAAGGGAAATTGAACGAAACCTAAAAACTATTTTGTTATCTTTGCACTTTAATAAAATGGTATCATTTTTGAATAATAAAATGATAGTATTTACTTGGGGTCGACTGGTTTTGACAGCAGGTCGAATTGAATGGTAAGCACGCCAGGAACGGAAACATATCCTGTAAATAATGTTTCACAATTTTAAACGGCGAAAATAACTACGCTCTTGCTGCATAATCCGAATTTATAGTACGATTAGCCTCGTTCCTACAAGGTAGGAAAGCGAGATTCTCCTAAAAAGCCTTGGTTTACGGCGTTTTGTTAAGGGGAACCGTAAAAGTAAACATAGGGACTTCTTTGCTTTGCAGAGGTCTTGAAACTAAAGAAGCTAAGTAGTATGTGGTCGTTTCCGACCTTGCACACTATCGAAAACCTAAGCGGAAACTAAGCGTGTAGAAAGCTCTTGAATTGCCTGTTTGGACCCGGGTTCGATTCCCGGCGATTCCACTGAAAGAAAAAACCTACTTAATAAAATTAAGTAGGTTTTATGTTTTTTTAGGTATAATTCCAAGTCTTTTAAGCATGATTAATCTATTCGAGATTGTCTAAAAATCCGGATGGTTTCATGGTTGTTATTTTGATGTTTTATGATCATACAACTGTGCCAGTATATCAAGCTGAATTTGCATTTTTACAATTTCAATTCTCGAACTTTCTTTACTGCCACCTAAAGGGAATGCCGGCACCAGTGTGTACATTTCATCTTCTTTAAGTTCAGGGAGTGTAGCATTTTGTAAATGCAGATCATAACAGAAGCCGATTTCCAGATTGGTAGTATTGGTTAATACGGCATTCAAAAGGAAATCTAAATCGTTAGGGCAATTTGAATTAGCTATTCTTAAATGTGGATTAAAGCGATAGTATTTATCTTTTAAAAAAAACAAATTGTGAAAAACTTTATCAACTGTAAACTAAGATAAATTGGATATAATTTTAAAAAATCCTTAAACGATGAAAGAATAGATGTTCTTTGTCTCTTATACATAAAATTTCGTCAAATCCTTGTACTGTCAATTGGGTCGAATAGATGGTTTCATATTCTATAGCGTTGACTTGGATTCAAACTAAAATTCGTTGGCATAATACCATAAAAACAACGTATGTAACTTTTGTTACACATTTAATGATTTCATCTGCATAGCTTTACGTAAAACTTAAGGAGTATGAAATCAAAATACCAAATCGTTATTATCGGCGGAGGCACCGGAGGCATTATGGCTGCTGCGCAATTGGTAAAAAAGTACAGCATAACGGATATCGCTATCATTGAGCCATCAGAAACGCACTACTACCAGCCCGCCTGGACACTTGTGGGTGCAGGAGCTTATGATTATAATAAAACCGCGAGGCTCATGCGTGATTTTATCCCGAAGGGTGTAACCTGGATAAAGGATTTTGCCACAGGGCTCAATCCCGAAGAAAACACAGTTTCAACGGCTAAGAGCAGTACTATATCTTATGACTATCTTATCGTTGCCCCCGGGCTTGTAAATGACCTGAGCCTGATTGAAGGCTTAAAGGATGCTGTTGATAAAGGAGTGGTATGCAGTAATTATATCGATCCGCAATATACATGGAAACGCTTACAACAGTTTAAAGGCGGTAATGCGGTATTTACACAACCCACAACTCCAATAAAATGCGGCGGGGCTCCCCAAAAAATCATGTACCTGGCGGCTGATTACTTTAAAAAGAAAGGTATCTCTGATAAAACCAATGTAGTATTTGCCACGCCGGGTTCAGTAATATTCGGGGTAAAAATCGTGGCAGAAACACTGATGAAGGTTATTCATCGTTATAATATTCATTTTAAACCCTTTTATGCCCCGGTAAAAATTGATGCTGACCGGAAAATAGTCTATTTTAAAAATGTTGCGCCAGAGGATAACAAATGTATTGTTAATGAAGGTAACATACTGGGTGAAAAAATGCAGGGCGAATCATTAATAGAGCTGCCTTTCGATTTTCTACATCTGGCACCCCCGCAAACCGCTCCAAAATTTATTAAAGAATCAACCCTTGTTAATGAGACCGGGTGGCTGGATGTGGATATTAACAGCCTTCAGCATAAAAAGTATTCTAATATATTTGGGCTGGGAGACGTAGCCGGTTTACCTACAGCCAAAACGGGGGCAGCCATACGCAAGCAGGTACCGGTAGTACTCAGGAATATAGTGAAACTTATTAAGAAACAACCAGCAGATGACAAATCCTACAACGGCTACTCATCATGCCCGCTGGTAACCGGATATGGAAAAATGGTATTGGCCGAATTTAATTATAAGAGCGAATTTACGCCTGACCCTAAACTGAAGCAGATGCTTATATTTAAAAGCTATAAAGAACACTGGAGGCTGTGGCTGCTAAAAAAATATATGCTGCCTTACCTTTACTGGAACAAAATGCTGAAAGGCGAAGATGTATAAAAAAATCAGCGGCTATGAGCCGCTGATTTTTTTATATTTTTAAGTAAACCGGTAATCAACACCCGTAACTTGGGAAAGCAATGTTACGGGCGCATCCAGTGCTACCGCATTGCCTTCAGGCACAGGCATTATCGGGCTGTTTGCCTTAAGGTACTCTGTGAGGGCGCTGTGCAATGTGTAGGCAGTATTGTGTGCCTCCTTCACATTTTTCATACGGCACAGCATATCTTCCGGGTCTCCTTCTCTTTCACACGCCAGTACACTGTAAGTTGTATTCGGTTCCAGTGGCTTACCACCTATCTTTACGCTTTGTACTCGTTTGCCTTCCCGACCAAAGGCATTAAAGGTTACTTCCATACCTTTAAATTTTACTACCCATCCTCCAAAACGTTTTTCCGCTTTTTCGGCAAACACATTATTCAGTTCTTTTTCCAACCATTTTTGCAGTTGTGTCCCTGTGACTTTTCCTGTACGTACTGTACTGTCTACCGGAAGCATGTCGTACAGATAGCCTTCTGTAATCGGGATATTTCCGGTATGATCGGGCGTGGCATTTGGCGGGCAAAAACGAAAACCGTTAGAAAGTACTATATCAACATCCTTAAACTTCCATTTCAGCCCGTCCAGTACTAAGGTATCTATAGGGTTTTCAACCACAAAATAGCGATACAGCGGTATAGTACTGTAACCTATTACCTTATTAATCTCATCTTGGTAGGGCTTTTCATTTTCCGCTACTATTTTTGCCACTTCAGTATCTGGTTTTATTTTGCTGGCTGTAACTTCCATAAGTTCATAGCTGTCCCCTGTTACTTTACCATTCTCTACAGTTAAATCGAGTTTACCTATAAAAGAACCAAAAGCACCGGGCTCTACCACTTTGGCATACCTGCATTCTATGGGCTTGCGTACACGCTCATGCGTATCGCCGCCCAAAATATAATTTACGCCTTCGCATTCAGCCCTGTTGGCAAGCGCAATTTGCTGAGAAAGCCCCAAATGGGCTATAACAATTATAAAAGCACATTTTTCCTGGTTTTTCAGGACATCTACATAATGTTCCAGGTTCTCCTCCGGTGGTGTATAAAGTATTCCTTTACTGTAAATAGGCGACTGCCTTTTGGGCACCAATGGGTCGGTATAGCCCAAAAATCCTATTTTCACACCTGCCACTTGCCATATTTGGTATGGCTGGAATATCAGTTCGCCCTTTTTTCCACCGCCCAGGTCATGGTACATATTTGTGCATATTTTAGGTGCGGTAAGGGAACCCATCAAATCCTGCATATTTTTCTTTCCATATACCACTTCCCAGTTGCCCGGCAGGTACAAATCATAGTCCATAGCATTCAGTACAGGTACAAATGCTCTTCCTGTGGTTTCTACGGAAAGTTCGCTTCCCTGGAACATATCTCCCGTATCAATGGTATAGCTATTAGGGTTCTGATCTCTTAACATCTTAAGCATTCCCGCTACATTGGCATACCCGCCTGTCTTGCGAAAAACTATATCATCATTTTCCCAAAACAACTCATCATGCGGGTGTACCTGGCAATGTACATCAGTAGTCTGTAATATGGAAATTACCTGTTTTTTACCATTCTTATGTTTTATTCCTGAATAGTTTGGTTCACAACTTTTACTTTCTTGTATATCAGCATATGCCGACAGTGGGTGGGCAATGGCAGTGCCAAGTCCCAAAAGCCCCATCGACTTTAAAAAATCTCTTCGTTTTTTCATTATAGTTTAAATTTAAAAATTACCTTTAATATAAGACCAGCGTTGCTCCTGCTTCAGCACTATCTCTGCAAGCCCCATGGGTACTGTAGTGACTCCTTCAAGCAAATCGGAATGCCTGATATGTTTCTGTTTCATGGTGTTTTCGCAGGCTACAAACTTTATTCCTTTTGCGGCAAGGCCTTTCACTTCATTTGCCACCACAGATTCATTGGTTACAAAACTGATGCCCGGTCCGTGTGCCACCACTTCGGCTTCAAAAGAATCGCCCCAGCCTTCCAAAAGATGGCTGAGGTTGCGTATAAGCCCCTTCTGTTCCTCTGTATCAGCACTGCTCATCTGGAAAACCACCATATGTTTTTCTTCTTTTTTTACCTGTGCTGTTGCTATTACAGGAGTTGTCACTATTATTAATGCAATTAAAAAGTTTTTCATATCTTAAATTTTAAATTAATAAATGAGTGTAATGGTTACCAGTGACAGGATACTTATAGCTATCCATAACAATACACCTTGTAAAAACACCTTAAATCCTACTGCTTTTATAGTATCGAGCGACAGCCCCGTACCTATAAGAAATAAAGTAACCGTTAGTGCTTTTTTGGCTGCAAAGGTTATCCAACCGTAAACATCTTGGTACTGGGGGAGCATTGTACTCACTATCATGGCAACAATGAACAGCAAAATAAAATAAGGAATGGCGATTTTACCTGTACTGTTCTTGTTGATGGCTACGGTAAGCAATGACAACGGAATGATCCATAAAGCACGACCCAGTTTAACAGTGGTAGCTACCTGCAGGGCTTCGTCACCATAGGCTGACGCTGCACCCACAACCGAACTGGTATCGTGTATGGCAATGGCACTCCACAATCCGAACTGGTACTGGGTAAGCCCAATAAAATGTCCTATGGCAGGAAACAGCAGTAGAGCAAGCGCATTCAGAGTAAAAACTGTGCCCAATGCCACGCTTATCTGCTTTTGACTGGCACCCGTAATGGGTGCTACGGCAGCTATGGCACTGCCTCCGCAAATAGCAGTACCAGATGAGATGAGATACGATGTTTTGGGGTTTATTTTTAAAATTTTACCAAGCAGGTATCCCAAACTTAACACCAGTACTATGGTACTAATGGTAAAGAGCAAACCTTCTTTACCCGCCTTAACAGCGTTATAAAAGTTCATCCCGAAACCCAAACCTACAATCGCTATTTTTAAAAGGTACTTAACCGTTTTGGAACTTTCCTGAGCGTATGGGTTTCCTGCAAAAACAGCAAAGGCTATACCGACTGCCAAAGCCAGGGGTGCGGAAATGTATGACGTGAAGCATAATGCCATTAATATAAAGAATAGTATTTTTTTATAAGTAGTTGTCATAATACTATAAGTGAGTGCTACATGCTAATTACTTTGCAAATGCAGCAGGTTTATTTTTACAATGTTATGGTTTTATATCCGTTTTCCTGAAGCCCGAAGATATAAACAAGACCGTTTTGGGTAACCATAACTGATGATGGAAGGTCTTTAACAGTAATATTAAATTTATCCATTGACAGGCCGCAAGCCAATATTGTTATTCCTCCGCTTTTAGCTTTATCCATAAGCTGGCGTAATTCATTATCATTAACAAGATTCTTTACCAGTTCACCGCAAACTACTATCTGGAAGTCCAACTGTGGGTTTTCCTTTATAAGTCCGGTCGCTGTTTTAACAGAAGCTTTTAAATGCTCTGCACTACGTACCAGCATGGCATATTTTCCATCTTTTTTAATTGAGTTTTCAACCTGTGCAACGGTTAAGTCTTGGGCGTTTATTTTTACAGGAAATAAGGATATTGATGCCAAGAACAGCAGCATAATTAATTTTTTCATGATTTTGAAAATTTGATTGCATTGATAATGTTGTAATTGTGTGGGTTGTTGATAATGAAAAACAGTAACCCGCCAAAAAGGGCTACGTTTTTCCATAACGGGCCGTGTAAAAAGCCGTTACCCAATTGTACCGTAATAGTAATAGGGATAAGAATGGTTGCAAGTACCAAAGCAGAGTACCTTGTATAGATACCCAGCATAAAGGCAACGCCAAATACAAGCAGCACATAGCCGGATAACAACCCAAGCAGCCTGGCATCTCCGAAAAATATTGCAAATTCTTTAAAAGTGGCTGTATTGATATGGGTTGCAACCTTATCAGGTTGAACAAGGTGCGATATTCCCGCAAGTATAAAAATACAACTGAGGGCTATTCTGAATAATAATACAGAGAAGCCGTTTACGTTAACGTCTTTAGTCATATATAAACTGATTTAATTTAAAATAGGTTTTTTAAGTAGAAAACCTATCAATCAAATCAGTAAGCTGCGGCAAAGTAAATAAGTGGGTACTTTTTCTTTAAGTGAAAAGAAAAAACCGGGAGTTGTAATACTATTTGATTCCTGCGGGATAGCGGTAAAATAAAAACTTTCAAAACCCGAAGTGAGAAGGGCTGTCTCTTCTTTACCATTTTCCTTTTCGTCAGCAACAAACACATGGCACTGCACTTTTACATTGCCATTGTTAGGTTTATGAGATGTTTCAATACCTACAAAATCAGCATACAGTTTTTTAATGCTACAGGGTGTCGCTATGACCATTGTAAGCAATAAAGTGAGTATATGTATGTGTCTAACAGGCAATTTCATCAAACAGTATAATTTTATTCTCCAAAGTAAACCATTATATCGAAAACACATTGTAACAAATGTTACACTTTACATATTTTTAACATCTGATGTTTTAACACTCCACATTTTTACTGTGTAACAAAAGATACTGACTGGCTTTGCCATAGTGCTTTATTTTGCAGTTCATTAAAATTAATAAAGTATGAGCTGGATTTATGAACCTTGGCCCTGGTATGTATCCGGACCTCTTATTGCAGCAACCATGGCTGCGCTGTTATTTGCCGGGAAAAACTTTGGCATGTCATCTAACCTTCGTACGGTATGTGCTGCGCTGGGCGCAGGCAAAAACTGCGATTTCTTTTGTTTTGACTGGCGTGGACAGCGTTGGAATCTTTTTGTTATGGCGGGCGCAATTATAGGAGGGTTTATAGCAATGCACTTTCTGTCAGACAACCCTGTGCCGGATATTAATCCTGATGTTATAGCACAGCTAAAGCAAAAAGGTTTTGAAAGTGCCGGCAGCAGCTATCTTCCCACAGAACTTTTTAGCAATCAAGCATTTTCTTCGGCTAAAACACTTGGGCTATTAGTTTTGGGTGGTTTTTTAGTTGGTTTTGGTGCGCGTTATGCAGGGGGGTGTACCTCAGGGCATGCCATATCAGGACTGAGCAACCTACAGTTACCTTCGTTTGTTGCTGTGATAGGTTTTTTTATCGGTGGGCTAATTATGGTGCACCTGCTGTTCCCAATACTATTTTAGACGATGCGGATACTGGCTATTGTACTCCTTTCAGTTATAACAGCGCAAGCACAGGAAAAAAGCCTGCTGCATTATTTTGAAGGCGGGAAAACAGAAGGTCATATCCGTAATTACTTTATGGCAACAAACAACCATAACTTAAAAAATTATCATGCCAATGCCACAGGTGGGCTAATAGGCTATACTACTAAAGAGTTTAATGGTTTTCAGGTGGGTATTTCGGGAGTGTTTACGTTTAAGACTTTTGGGGCTAACCTTAATGCTACAGACTCCGTAACCGATAAATCATCAAAATGGGAACAGGAACTTTTTGACCTTAATAACCCTGATAATTATTATGACCTTGACCGAATGGAAGAATTATTCCTTAAATACCGTTACAAAAACTCTTACATAGCAGTAGGTAAGATTCCTTTGGAATACCATCCGCTTATTAATAAAAGTGACGGAAGGATGAAAGGTTTTGCTTTTAAAGGGATTAACTGCCATATTGTTGTTGACTCAACATTATCTGTAGATGTATCGGGGCTTAACGGGGTATCACCCCGTAGCATGACCGAATGGTTTAAAATGCATAAAGCAATAGGATTAGTTAACAACGGATATCAGCCTGACGGTAAATATGCAGCCTATGAAGGATATACTGCAACAGATATGTTAGCCTTTATAGGGGTAAACAAAACGCTTGGCAGGTTTAATCTCAACTTTTGGGACACCCATATAGATGATTTACTGAATACTGCTTGGGCAGAAGCATTTTATCATAGTAAATTTTTCTCTGCAGGCATTCAGTATTCCTATCAAATACCTTATAACACGCAAAAAAAACTGCCTTATACCAACCGTTATATACAGCCCGGCGAAAACGGGCAGGTAGCCAGTATTATGTTAGATTATAAATACTCTGGTTTTGAAACCTCTGTAGCCTATACAAAAGCTTTTGATAGCGGGAGATATCTTTTCCCTAAAGAGTTTGGTCGCGACCAGTTTTATACCTCCATGCCCCGTAGCCGTATTGAAGGTTTCGGTAATGCCGATGTGGTAAAAATAAGCCTTCAATATTCACTTAAAGAAAAAGGGCTAACAGTGGGTATGGATGCCACAGGTATTGATGGTCCGGGAGCAGAAAATTATCAGTTCAATAAATACGGGCTCGATGATTATTACCAAATAAACAGCAGGTTGCAGTATAGTTTTAAAGACTTTTTGCAAGGGCTGGATATTGCCATAATGTATGTATGGCGTGAAAATAAAAATGTACATACCCCGGCTGATGTGTTTAACGTAAGTGACTACAGTCAATTAAATGTAATAAGCAATTTTA
Source organism: Flavobacterium salilacus subsp. salilacus (assembly GCF_004634195.1). Classification (GTDB taxonomy): domain Bacteria; phylum Bacteroidota; class Bacteroidia; order Flavobacteriales; family Flavobacteriaceae; genus Flavobacterium; species Flavobacterium salilacus. The sequence goes on along the minus strand of NZ_SKBP01000003.1, from coordinate 56,775 downwards.
ATTTTTAAAAATTATAACAAATGAAAAACTTAGTTTTTTTAATTATAGGTATCTTCTTTGGTATCGTTATGTTCAAGTCAGAAGCCGCTTCATGGTTTCGCATTTACGAGATGTTCCAGTTTAAATCTTTTCATATGTATGGTATAATTGGCTCGGCACTTATGCTTGGCATTATCGTAGTACAAATTATTAAACGGCGTGAGCTTAAACATATGGGAGGCGGCACGATAGAGTTTGTACCCAAAGAAAAAAGCTTCGCCCGCTATATGTTCGGGGGAATTATTTTCGGCTTAGGCTGGGCACTTGCAGGTGCTTGCCCGGGTCCTATGTTTACACTGCTTGGTGCCGGTTTTTTTCCCATCCTCATTGTAATAGGCGGGGCTGTTGCCGGCACATGGGTCTATGGTCTGTTAAAAAACAAACTACCTCATTAATTTGTACCTTTACAGAAATGCCAACTATTTCTAAATTATGAATGAATTACTCAAAGAAGCATACAGCACAATATTTGAACCCAAGCTGATTGAAGAAATTGAAAGCGTTGCAACATTGATGGATTTTAATGAAGGCGACCATCTGATTGAAATTGGGCAATATATACGGCAGATGCCGTTACTTATAAATGGTGTTATAAAAATATTGCGTGAAGACCGTACCGAAGGTGAGCTACTACTCTACTTTCTCGAAAAAGGCGACACCTGTGCCATGACCTTGGCATGCTGCCTTGGCGATACTAAAAGCGAAATACGCGCTATAGCCGAAACTAATGGTACTGTAGCCATGATACCCATTACAAAAATGGAGGAATGGCTGGGTAAATACAAAAGCTGGCGCAACTTTGTTTTTAGCAGTTACAATAAAAGACTTAGTGAAATGCTCTCTGCTATAGATAATCTTGCCTTTATGAAGATGGACGAGCGCCTGCTGAACTATCTTAGGGAGAAAGCAAAAGTAAATCGGTCATCAGTAATTGCCAACACCCATCAGGAAATTGCCTATGAGCTTAACACCTCGCGTGTGGTAATATCCCGCCTTCTGAAAGCCCTTGAAAATGAAGGGATCATAAAACTTAACCGCAATACTATTGAACTTTTAAAATAAATATACCCTATGTAACTTTTGTTACTGCACAGGCTATACAACATTGGTAACTTTACCTTTTAAATTAAAAGTCAGATTAATATCAACTTAAAATAACACTTATGTATTTTCAACACGTATATGATAAATCACTGGCACAGGCCAGTTACTTTATAGGTTGTCAGGCAAAAGGCGAAGCTATTGTAATAGATGCCAAAAGGGATATTGACACTTACCTTGAGATTGCCAAACAAAACAATATGAAAATTACCCATATTGCCGAAACACACATTCATGCCGATTTCCTTGCAGGCTCTCGCGAACTGGAAGCCGCTACAGGAGCAAAAATGTACCTGTCGGATGAAGGTGGTGAAGGCTGGCAATATGAGTTTGACCACATTGGATTAAAACATGGCGATACCATTAAAGTAGGTAACCTTACATTGGAGGTGTTGCACACACCGGGTCACACCCCGGAAAGTATCAGCTTTTTGCTGACCGACCATCCTGCTACCGATAAACCCATTATGATATTTACCGGCGACTTTGTATTTGTGGGCGATATAGGTCGTCCTGACCTTTTAGAGAAAGCTGCCGGATTTACCGGCACTCAGGAAAAAGGCGCAAAGCAGATGTATGAGTCTATACAGCGTTTTGCAACGCTTCCTGAATATGTACAGGTTTGGCCCGGACATGGTGCCGGTTCTGCCTGTGGCAAGGCACTGGGAGCAGTGCCAAGCTCAACGGTAGGTTATGAAATGATACGGAACTGGGCTTTTCAATATGAAAATAATGAGCAGGGATTTGTGGATTACCTTTTAGATGGGCAACCTGAGCCTCCAAAATATTTTGCCATGATGAAACATCTCAATAAAGTATCCCGACCCCTGCTTATCGAAGTTCCAAAACATAGTAAACTGACAAAAGAGCAGTTTACCGATGCCTACAATAAGGGCATCAAAGTGATTGATACCCGCAACAAATTTGATTTTGCCAAAGAACATCTTCCAAATTCAATTAACATACAAGGCAATAATTCCTTTGCAACCTGGTGTGGATGGATTCTTAATTATGAAGAACAATTTATACTGGTAGCTGACCAAAGCCAAATGGACGACCTTACCCGCAAACTGATGAGGATTGGGCTGGATAATATCTACGGCTTTGTAGAGGATATAACTTCTCTTGACATAAAAACAGAGAATAGCGAGATAATTGATATAGAAACTTTTAAATCGTATATTGATAAGGATGATGCTCAAATAGTGGATGTTCGTGGTGAAAGCGAATATAAGGAAGGGCATATTAAAGGTGCTGAAAATGTTTTTGTAGGTACACTGGAAAAGAACCTCGATAAGATTGATACAAATAAGCAGGTGGTTATTCACTGCCAGAGTGGCGACAGGGCTGCCATAGCGCAATCGCTGCTTGAGAAACATGGTATTAAAGTGAAAAATTATTCTGCCGGGATGAAGGAGTGGAATGAAAAGGGGAACGAAACGGTAAAATCTTAACGATCATTAAGTCATGAAAAATTTATCTCAGAAAGAATGGGAAGAGAAACTGGCTTCCGACTCTAATGCTGTTGTACTTGATGTGCGTACCGAAAATGAATGCGCACACGGCGTGCTGGAACATGCACAATGCCTGGATATTTTCCAAAAAGACAGCTTCCTGGCGGCATTGGGCAATATGGATAAAAATAAAAATTATTATGTGTACTGCCGTAGCGGTCAGCGGAGTGCCAATGCCTGCCAGGTGATGGAGGAAATGGGGTTTAAGGAAACTTATAATCTTTTGGGTGGTATCTCCGGTTGGACAGGAAAAATTGTTTAAATAATGTTTGATGCAATTTTTAATAATTGGAGCCTGATAAGAATAGTACGCCTGCTGATAGGGGTAGCTCTTTTATACCAGGCTTTCATGTCAGGCTCTTTATTGCTTATTGGTCTGGCTGCTATTATGTGCTTATTACCGCTGTTTAACGCCGGGTGCAACTCCGGTACCTGCACACCCGGTAAAAATTCGATAAACAGAAATAAAAAATAACGATGAAAAGGATACTGTTTTTAATTTTTTGCCCGCTTTTATTTTTAAGCTGTAAAGGGCAGGAAAAAAATAATGTAAAAAAGATAACGGCTAAGGAGCTGGATTCAGCGTTGAAAGATAAAATCCAACTGGTTGATGTACGAACGCCTGCCGAATTCCGGCAGGGGCACATCAAAAGTGCTAAAAACGTTGATGTGAGTAATGCTGATTTTGAAAAAAGAATTCAGCAACTCGACAAAAATAAACCAATATATGTTTACTGCAGGAGCGGTCACCGAAGTAATATGGCAGCGCGAAAAATGGAAAAGGCGGGCTTTAGCATGATTTATGACCTTAAGGGCGGTATTAACGCATGGAGTGGGGAAACGGTACAGTAAGTATATACTTGGTGCACATTTATGCACGTGTTCGGGAATGATTTGGTTAGCTGCTTTTTTCGCTGTAACAACTACCGTTACATGATGAAAAACAGATGTTATTTGCCTGTTTGTCTCTATATAAAGGTATAAAAGCCCAGTTTTTTGCGGATGATAATTACAAATACGGTATTTACATAAATATTGGTAACTAAACTTGCTATTGCTGCGCCCTCTATACCATAGGCAGGAATGAGGAAGAGGTTAAGTATCACATTGACGACAAATCCTGAAAAGAAAATTACACTAACGCTCTTATGGTTATTAGTCATATTTAATATCTGGTCAACATTTCCTGTCATAGCGTTATATAAACCTCCAAGTGTAATCAGGGTTAAAGTAACACCTCCCACCCCGGCATGGTCGTCAAACACGCCGAGTATCATATCTCGAAAGAAAATAAGTCCGAAAGCCAACGGCAATGTCAGCAATATAACTAATTGTGTGGAGCGATGTACTACCTTTTTCATCTCTACTGTATTTTTTTGATGGTACAATTCTGATACTTTAGGCAGTATTACAGCGTTCATTGATACTACAAAAAAGAGCGACAGATACCCTATTTTAAAAGCCGTATTATAAATTCCTATCATTTCGGAAGTTACATAGCGCCCTAACATGAGCATATCTGTCCAGTTTAACAACAGCAGAAAAATACCACTCATCATCATCGGGAACGATTTTCTGAAAATATCACGTTTTGTTATATCAGGATAAATAATCTTGGCTCTTTTCCCGAAAATATAAACAAGCCCAATAATAAGCGTAACCAGATAAGCTCCTATATAGGCATAAAAAGTAAAATAATCGCCTATGTTATTGTAATACAAGAATAGTAATGCAGTAATAAGAAACACATTAGGCAATATAAATATAGAAAGCCCGTAGAGTATAAACTTTTTTACCGCCATGAAGTAATAGCACATAATTTCGTGAACCATCATACAGGGCACGCCTAATGCAATAATGAGTATATAGTTGTACATATACTCTTTCTCAAAAATATACGACGCAATAAAACCGGCACCCATCGAAAAAAGCAATACGGGTACTATAGATGATAACAGTACCAGTTTTATAGACTTTACTAATAACCCTTTAGATTGCTCGGCAGAAGTAAATGCTCCGGAAAAGCTTATAAAAGCATTGGGTAAACCTAATGCAAAAAACATAGCCGCTATTTGCATAACCGTAAGCGCAAGAGAATAGTTTCCCCAAACAGTTCCGCCATAATAGTTGGTCATAAACCACATTACTATAAAGCTGAAAAGCATTGCCACCATTCGGAATAAAAAATTTATCCCTCCCTTAGAAAGTACATAGTGTAAAGCCTCTTTATCAGCCAGCAGTTTTTTTATCATGAGGAAATTTCCGCTTTCAGTTCATTAACTATTCCTTCCCAGTCTTGCAGGGGCGACATGGTTTGTTCATGCATATGAGTAGCAACCGATGGCAGTGGTGAAAGGCATAACAGCTTATTAAAAAAGAATGACTTGCCATATAAGTTACTACTCAAATAGCGGTCATTGGCTTTATTTGCTGACTTCCACAAAATTTGTCTTTTATTTTTCACGTCTTTTACCTGCATTAAAAAAGTAAAGGTTGTATCGTATACCTGCCTCCAATGACTATTGGTAGTATGAAATATAAAATCACGCTTACTAAACTCCTGCATATAACGGTCAGGGTAATCCGCAGGGAAAACAACCAAATTAGGTTTTTTAAAAAATCGAGGGATAGACAATAATGTGATTTGGCGTTTTCTTAAAAGCTGATTTACCCTGATATTTCCCGGTATTATTGTTTCCTTTTCAGTAATAAGAGTTATTATTTTTTGCATCGCGTCTTTAGTATGCAAGTAGTCGTCTTCGCAAAAATAAACCCACTCATCATCATTAAATCGTTCGGCAATTTTAATCGTTTCCCTTATCGAATTATCATTACCAAACACCCCTTCTATAAACTCAATATCAAAGCCTGAAAAAAATGACTTCATTTCAGGCGAAAGGTTATCGCCCAGCACCACAATATGATAATTAAATCCTTGCAAAGCATTATACAAGCTCTTGAAACAAATTTTTATAAGTGTTTTTTTATCAAGATTAAAAGGTCTTGGCGCATTATGAACTGCATTAACCAAATCGCACGATCTGAAAATAACATTTATTTTTGGGCTTGCTCCTGCTCTGCTCATACTGGTTTTTAATTCTTAAAGAAATATATCTAAAAAACGATAAAGGCGTAAAATTAGTCTAAAAAAAACAATATGGAAATTAATGCTCAAATAAGAATATAACAGCAATACTGTTATTCTAATCGTTTTGTACATTAATTTGACAGTATCCTATTACCCTCAACTCTAACATAACCCTATTTTTATGGATGAATTAATTATCTATAAAAATGAAAAATTTATATACCTCTGTCCTTTATTTTATTACCATTATTGCAAGTGCTCAAATAGCACCTGTAAATAAAAATGCTTCAAAAGAAGCAAAAGCCTTATTGAGTTATTTGTATAGTATCAACGGGAAATACCTGCTGTCAGGACAGCATAGCTACAACCAAGATTCCGATAAGTACTACAATATGGTACATGATATGACAGGTAAATATCCTGCCATATGGGGTACTGATTTTATATGGAATGGTACTGAAGATCCGGGACAACGGATAGTTGATGATGCGATACAAAAACATAAAGAAGGAACTATCATCACCCTGATGTGGCATGCGGGAAGACCGACTGACGAGCCTCCTTTCGGCTGGCTGGAAAGCATACAGGGAAAAGTTACCGACAAAGAGTGGAAAGAGCTAACCACACCCGGCACACCACTTTATACTACCTTTATGGCTCGAATGGATATCGTGGCAGGTTACCTTAAGCAGCTACGAGATGCTAATATTCCTGTATTGTGGAGACCACTTCATGAGATGAACGGAGTATGGTTTTGGTGGGGTAATAAAAAAGGTAAAGACGGTTATCAAAAACTGTGGCACATTATGTATGACAGATTTGTAAATCATCATAAACTAAACAACCTGATTTGGGTATGGAATGCTAATGCCCCAAGGGATATACCTGAAGATGAAGCTTTTTCTTATATCGACTTTTATCCGGGCAATGCCTACGTAGATATTATAGCTACTGATATTTACCATTTTGATTATGAACAAAAAGATTATAATGAAATACTGGAATTGGCGCAAGGTAAAATTGTAACACTGGGCGAGGTTGGCGAGCTGCCCAAAAAAAACATACTGGATGTACAGCCAAAATGGAGTTGGTTTATGGTTTGGAGCAACTGGCTTACAGACCATAACTCAAAAGAAAGAGTATTGGAAGTCTATAATAACGATAAAGTACTTACCCGCGACGAAGTAACACTTTATAATAAGTAATTTACTCTCTCTCTTGAGAAAAAGTGATACAAAAGAAAAAGCCGCAAATGTTGCGGCTTTTTCTTTGAAGAATATTAATTAATTTTAATTTTTAATCAATTTATAAGTACTTAAACCCTTGTTTGTTTTTACCGAAACCATATACATTCCTATATTCAGGCTTCTTACATCTATGGGTTCTGTAAAGTTTTGCTTTGATAGTAACTGTCTTCCCTGCATGTTGTAAATGATTACTTCATTAACCTGAGTGCCATTAGCTACAATGATGTTTAAAATATCTCCTGCAGGGTTTGGATATAGCTGTACTGCATCGGCTGCAACCTGGTGGATTCCTAAAGTTTCCACAATTTCTGTTGTGGTGCTATTAGTAATTATTGGCAGGTTATAATCAAAAAATATCTCTGCTGCATTGGCATTGATGATATCACCTATTTCTAATCCTGCAACAGGCTTAATTTTATAGGCTATATACCCATGGCTTCCCGGTTCATCGGCTGCTTCATGTGGCAGATTAATGTTATTAAAAATAAATTCAAGCTCGTTACCGTTGGTTAATGTCAATTCATAATCATGGCTCGCGCTTATAGGGCGAAAAGTTGTCCAGTCCAACATCGGGCTTAACTCGTCTTCTATTCTTACAGTTATGGCACTGGCTGTTCCTGTATTTTGGAATCGGATGATATAATCAAGATATTCGCCTGCCTGCTCTATAAAAATTTCTTCACCTTGTAGTACTCGCTTGTCATTTGGGTCAAAAGAGTTTACTACTATTTGCTCTAATGTAAATGTATTATCTTCAGGAGTAGCGTCATTAGTATCGGGTATAACTGAAGTTATAAATTCAATTACTTCATCACCATTTACGGTTGGCGGGGCAAAGGTATTCATGGTAATATTGATATTCTTAGTTTGAAGTGGCAGTATATCCGTTAGCGTAAAGGTAAGCTGTCCTGTGGTATTAGTAACAGGAGTTTCACTCGAACTTACAAACGCCTGTATGGCTTCATCATAAACAAAGGTCACTGTTGCCGAGGCTACGGTTTGTGTGCCTATATTTTCTGCAATAAGTTTATAGTTGGAGTCAAATCCCGGGCGGGCTTCTTCTAAAGGCAACAGGGTTATGTTAAGGTCTTCCACCGTTTCATTTGCCGTAAGACAGAAATTGATTTCTTCTTCGTTATCAAAACCTGTAAAGGTTACGTTAGTGCTTGCGGGGCTTGCGGTAAAATAACTGGGTAGGTTTAGTGGTTCAACAGTATAAGTACCTTCCAGTACTCTCAGGTTATAGGCACCAGTAGCAGCGGTAACAGCAGCAAAGTTATACGTGCCGTCAGTGGCTTTTACCAGCATGTTATAAGCCGGAGTATCATCTTCGCTACAACCGTTAGCATCCTGGTCATACAATACTGTTCCTGTTATGGTATTGCCTTCGCAATCTTCGCCCAAGCTGTCTCCGGTGATAGTCCAGTTTAAAACATCAATCAAATAGTTTCTAATTCCTTCATTACAGTAGTGCAATGAATAGGAGTCCATAGATTTATTTTCCAATTGTAATTGGACGAAACGCAACAATAGTACATCATAATTGTGGGTATCTAATGCTGACGCTCTAACAAACGAATCCAAAATAACCTCATTATTAAAGTTCCAATCAGAGAGATCCTGATTAAAGGTATCAGTACCATTAAACATCCCCGACATATCGGTAACATTTGACACATCCCAATTATTTAATGGTTGATCAAAATAAAACAAACTTCTAAACATGCTTTCCATATTGGTAACATTCGACACATCCCAGTTGCCCAATGGTTGGTTAAAATCATCTGTATTATTAAACATATTACTCATATTGGTAACATTTGACACATCCCAATTGTCCAATGGTTGATTAAAATCCGTCGCATACTGAAACATGTAACTCATATCAGTAACATTTGAAACATCCCAATTGTTCAATGGCTGATTAAAATTAAAAGTATCAGCAAACATACTTACCATATTGATAACATTGGATACATCCCAACTGCTAATGGGAGAATTGAAAAAATATGCTTCATTAAACATCCATCCCATATTAGTGACATTGGAAACATCCCAATTGTTTAATGATTGATTAAAATAGGCTGCGTTAGAAAACATCCTCTCCATATTGGTAACATTGGAAACATCCCAACTATCAAGAGGCTGATTAAAACTATCACTATACTCAAACATATATGACATATCTGTAACATTGGAAACATCCCAATTATCAAGAGGCGAATTGAAAGCATATGTATTACTAAACATTCCCGACATATTGGTAACACTAGAGACATCCCAATTGCCAATGGGGGAATTGAATTCATATGCTTGGTAAAACATCCTTTTCATACTAGTACACTGGCTTAAATCAGGAACATCAGATGCGTTAACAACAAAATTATTACAAGATTCAAACATACTCTCCATAGTCTGCCATACGTTATTACCCCACTGCTCTACCGTTGACAAATAAGAACTGTGAATTTTAATATGCGGAAAACTACCCGTCATGGTAACAGTATGTGTACCAAGAGAGGAATAGTAATATAATACATTACCTGTTTGGTTTGTAAGAACAGTACCATCGCCAAAATCGATAGTATAATTGACATTATCTCCTAATACCTCTATCTCAATATAATCATCAGACTCTTCTATATTCCAAGTGGTTATGAATGCCTGCTGGGCATTGGCAAAAGTGCATAATAAAAGGAAAATAAAGTAATTTTTTTTCATAGCTTTTCTGTATTTATCTGATGTGCAATATAGTAATTATTTACAACATGAATATTACTCAACAACTATATCTCAGTTATTTTACCAATAGTTTTTGTGGGAGGTAGTAGTGTTTTTATATAAAAATATATCGTAAATTAACAGTCTAAAAAAGAAACACTCATGTCTAATATCAACCTTATTATAGAAGAACGCCCCAGCGATATAGGTAATTTTTTAGTAGGCAGATTATTACCCTTTAGAGAAAAACGTATGGTAGGTCCTTTTGCCTTTATAGACCATATGGGTCCCGCCGCGCTGAGCGACCATGAAAACCTCGATGTAGGTCCGCATCCGCACATAGGACTATCTACCCTTACCTACCTGTTTGAAGGCAGTATTATGCACCGCGACAGTTTGGGTACGGTAGTAGAAATTAAACCCGGACAGGTAAACTGGATGACCGCAGGCAAGGGTATAGTACACTCTGAACGGACTCCTGATTACCTCAGGAATTCCGAAAAAATGTTGCACGGGCTTCAAATATGGGTAGCTTTACCCAAACATCTTGAAGATACAGAGCCTTCATTTGCCCATATAGAGGAAGATGAAATGCCTGTTTGGAATATTGATGGTGTAAAAGCAAAACTTATTGCGGGAGAAGCCTTTGGGAAAAAATCGCCTGTGCCGGTATATAGCCCTCTTTATTTTATTGAACTGAAAAGCACTGAAAAAACGACAGTAAGCATTGGCGACAGCCTGTATGGCGAAAGCGCAATATATATACTGGAAGGAAGCATAGAAGCTGAAGATACTACCTTCTCTCCAAAGCAACTATTGGTAGCTAAAGATACTTCGTTATGCCAATTTACTATGAACGAAAATACTACAATATACATTTTTGGAGGTGAACCTTTTGCCGAACCCAGACACATATACTGGAATTTTGTAGCCTCTACAAAAGAGGCTATAGAAGATGCTAAGGAACGCTGGATAACACAGACATTCCCCCGCATACCCGGCGAAACAGGATATGTGCCACTACCGGAACAAAACACCAACTTTAAACTAAAAAAATAAATACTATGAACATTGAGCATTTTGACGATGGAAAAAAAGGACATTTTAAGGCAATGGATGGAAAAACCGAAGCGGGACTAATGACGTATGTATGGGCAGGAGAAGACAAGTTTATTATAGAGCACACAGTTGGAAACCCTGCTTTTAAAGGGGTAGGAATAAAACTACTGGATAAAGCCGTAGCATTTGCACGTGAAAAAGGGGTAAAAATAATACCATTATGCCCGTTCGCTAAAAAAATGTTCGACCGCATGGAAGAAATCCATGATACGCTCGCATAGTAAACATCACAACATCCTGCACTAAAAAATTTAACCGGATGAAACCTATAAAATCAAAATCCGTGGTATTTATTACCGGGGCTTTTGCGGGGCATCATACATGGGATAAATGGATATCCTATTATGAGGGGCGGGGCTATAGTTGTATAGCCCCGCCCTGGCCATACAAAAATGCAACTCCGCAAGTTTTGCGAACCAGGCATCCTAATGATGTTTCATTGGCAAACACAAGGCTTTCGCAAATCGTAGAATATTATAAGAAAATTATAGAACAACAGCCTGAAAAACCTATTGTAATAGGACATTCTATGGGAGGGCTTGTTGCGCAGTTACTGTTGCAACATAACATTATGGCAGCCGGCATAGCGCTACACTCTATGCCGCCAAGAGGTATATATACATTAAAGTTTTTTTTTAAATGGTTACCGTTAAAAATAACGGGAATTTTTAGTTCAGGGAGCAATTCTCATTTAATCAGTTTTAAAGAGTGGCAACATGCTTATACAAACGGTGCTCCTTATGAAGAGCAAAAATATACCTATCAAAAAGATGTTGTACCACAATCAAAACAAATAATGAGGGATCTTTTTACAAAGGGTGCAAAGGTAGATTTTTCTGCCTCTCGCGAACCTTTACTTATAATTTCGGGTACTACAGACAGAATAACTCCTACCGCGCTTAACTATAGTAATTATATAATGTATAACAGGAATAATAGTTCAATAACCGATTATAAAGAGTTTAAAAATAAAAATCACTTTTCTTATCGGTTATGTTCGTGGAAAGAAGAAGCAGATTATATTATGGACTGGCTGGATATAATCAGTAATCCGGCAATAGTATAAATAAAAGAGCAGTCTGTTTAATAATTCTTTCTCTCGATTGCTCTTTTACTTATTTAGTAATAGGCTTTTTTGCTTGTGTCCAGGCATCTATACCACCCTCAAGCTCTACAATACTGTTAAAGCCCTTTTCTTCCATAATTTTAACCGCTTCGGCACTCCTGCCCCCTACTTTGCAATATATATAAACAGGTTTTTCTTTATCTAACTCTTCTATACGCTGCTCAAAATCTTTATCATACAAATGTATATTAACAGCTTCCTTAAGATGTCCCCCTTTATATTCTTCAGGAGTACGTACATCTACCACCTTACCTTTCTGCTCAGCCATTTTTTCATAAAAAACAGTAGGTTTTACAAGCATTACGCTTTGCTTTTTTGGTTCATCGCATGCTATTACTATTAGCAGTAATGTAAAGATGTATACTATTTTTTTCATTGCTATCAGTGTAAAGCACTAAGATATAAAAAACATAAAAAATGGTAGCATGACAATTATCATTTTTTTGCACTGCGCTCCCCCTTACTTTTGAGTACTGAAAATAGTACTGTTATGGAAAATTCAATAATTCAAAAGTACAATGTACCCGGCCCGAGGTATACCAGCTATCCTACAGTACCTTATTGGGAAGAGGAGTTATTTACAACCCGGCAATGGATACAAACCATGCAGCGGGCTTTTAATGAAAGTAATACTGCAGAGGGAATTAGTCTGTACATACACTTACCTTTTTGCGATAGTATGTGTACTTTTTGCGGGTGTAACAAGCGGATAACCAAACGTCATGATGTAGAGGAGGTGTATATAGCAGCCGTACTGAAAGAATGGCAACTATATTGCAACCTATTGCCCGAAACACCAAAAATAAAAGAATTACACCTGGGTGGTGGTACACCAACCTTTTTTAGTCCTGAAAATCTGGAAAAACTAATTACAGGTATTTTAAAACTTGCCGAAAAAGCTCCCGAATATGAGTTTAGCTTTGAGGGGCATCCAAACAATACTACAAGACAGCATCTGCAAAAATTATATGACTTAGGTTTTCGAAGAGTGAGTTTTGGAGTACAAGATTATGATGAAAAGGTTCAGAAGGCTATACACAGAATACAACCGTTTCATAATGTGGCAAAAGTAACTTTCTGGGCAAAAGAGATAGGCTATACCTCTATAAGTCACGATTTGGTGTTTGGATTACCTTTTCAAACCATAGAAAATATTGTAGATACCATAGAAAAAACAAAGTCATTAGACCCTGACAGAATTTCCTTTTACAGCTATGCGCATGTGCCTTGGATAAAAGGTAACGGACAACGTGGTTTTGATGAAAGTAATCTCCCTCAAGATCAAGAAAAAAGAATGCTTTATGAAATAGGCAAAAAACTTTTGGCTCAAAAAGGGTTTCATGAAATTGGGATGGATCACTTTGCTTTAGAGACTGACAGTATGTATAAAGCCTTTACGTCAGGGAAACTGCACCGAAACTTTATGGGGTACAGTGCCAGTAAAACGCAGCTAATGGTTGGTTTGGGAGTATCATCCATAAGCGATAGCTGGTACAGTTTTGCTCAAAATGAAAAAAACTTAGAGGATTATTATCATAAACTGGAGATGAACGAACTTCCTGTATTCAGAGGGCACTTACTTACTGATGAAGATCTTATAATACGTAAACATATACTTAACCTTATGTGTACTTTTAAAACATCGTGGCAGGAAAAATCAGAATACTTTAGCGAATTGACCGAAGTACTGGAGAGTCTTCACGAAATGGAAAACGACGAATTACTCATAATAGGAAAAAATACCATAACAGTAACCGAAAAGGGCAAACCTTTTATAAGGAATATATGCATGGCTTTCGATTTGAGGTTAAAACGTAAAGCTCCGCAAACGAAACTGTTTTCGATGACAGTATAAAACCAACTCAAACTAAAAACGAAAGAGCCGCTGTTAATAGCGGCTCTTTTAATGATTTATTAGTACACAATCAGGATTGCTCTGTACAAAAAGACCGGCATCTGACGGAGATATAAAAGGTATGCCAAGACCAAGCCCCCGCACTATAAACAGCATGCCTATAAAAACAGCCGCATAAGGTACTAAACCGGATACTTTATTGCGCCAATGCCCTGACATGAAGCCAGAAACATATACTACGGCACTCATCATAGGGATAGTACCCGCGCCATACAATACCATATAACTAACACCCAGTGTGGCATTTTGCATGGCGATAGCACCAAATAAAGCAGCATACACCAAGCCACAAGGCAAGAAACCGTTTAAAAGCCCTGTTATAAAGAGTGCTTTATAACTTCGTTTTTTAAACTGACTGCCCAAGCCCGTTTTTACTTTAGCAATTAGCCTATATACAGGTTTGGAAAAGTTGTAGCGCATAAATACCTTTTCAGGAATCATTACAATACTAATCATTATAATACCTGCAATTATAGATACTTGCTGTTGCATACCTGCCAAGTACAAACCTTTGCCCATAATACCGAAAACAAGTCCTAAGCTGCCATAGGCAGTAAGCCTGCCCAGGTGGTACAGCATTATTTGGAATACTTTTTTTGCGGGGTTATTCCTGTCAACAGGCAGCATCATGGCTATAGGACCACACATGCCTATGCAATGCAGGCTGGAGAGTAAACCTAATATGAAAGCTGAATACAGCATCTGTATTTAAATTATATCCAAAAAAATTAATCCAGTGTTAGCATAGCACTATTCTGGTAGTCGGTATCTTCATATTGCCATTCTACAGAAATGTCCCAACGACCGCCTGCCAAATTGCTTTTAGGTATGAGCAGATAAGGGACTGAAATTGAAACGGGGAGTTCAAAATCCAGTTTTTGGTCAGACGGTCTGTATAAGGACACTTTTCCTGTTATTTGAGTGGCATCAAAATCACTCGGAAATTCTATTTTTATATTTTTGTCATCCTGCGTAACCGTAACTTTATCATTAAGGTCAGCGGCGTTTTGCTCTCTGTCCAGTTTTGCCTGGAGTATGCGCTCTTTTTTATAATAATCTTCTACAACAAGCTCATTATCATACTGATGATTTGTTTGAACTTTTATAACAAAAAATAGTATAAAGCCTATAAAAAAGGTAAATGCAATAACAATTCCTGTACCCCAATTGAATTTAATATTCATAATGCTATAGTTTTAATTAAATGTACGAGGTCCTAAAAAGTTAGTAGTCTCTGTTTCTATAAGCCTGTCACCGTCATACACCTCAAGGGTTATTTTTGTTTTATCTCCTTTCAGGAAAGCAGGGTTTATTTCTATAAAAAGTGTCCCCTGTGAAAGTCCTTCTTTAGGCACATTAAATGTTTCGTTTCCTACCATTTTTACTGTACCCTGTGGTTTTACTAATTTAAAGTGAACATTGTTAAACTCTTTCGTAGTCTTGTTCACTATTTTATAGGTAAATACATTACTTATATTTTCGCCCTTGTGCTGGTATAGTTGCCCCGGCAGTCGCAAAACAGTAGCCTCGACATCATTCCTTAAAAACAGCATTCCCGAAAATACTCCGAACAGTATCAGTAATACGGCTGTATAACCCTTCATTCGGGCAGTAAAGGTGAATTTTTCTTTTTTGGTTATTTCATCTTCGCTGGCATACCGTATGAGTCCTTTTGGCAAACCTACTTTTTCCATTACAGTATTACACTCATCTATACAGGCGGTGCAGTTAGTACATTCCAACTGAGTACCATTCCTGATATCGATACCTGTAGGGCAAACGTGTACACACAGTTTACAATCTATACAATCGCCTTTACCAACGGCAGCACGGTCTTCATTTTTAACAATTCTGCCACGTCCCGCCTCTGCTTCACCCCTAACATGGTCATACGCCACAATAATTGATTTGTTATCGAGCAGTACTCCTTGCAACCTACCATAAGGACAGGCAATAATGCAAACCTGCTCTCTAAACCAAGCAAATATAAAATAGAAGACTCCCGTAAATATCAATAGTGCTATTAAGTTGCCCAAGTGCTGCGCCGGACCGTCTTCTACCATAGCTATAAGCTTATCGCTACCTACAAGGTAGGCTAAAAACACATTGGCAATACCAAATGAAATGATGAAGAATATACTCCACTTCAATGCTTTTTTCCTGATTTTCTCAGCGTTCCATTCCATTTTGTCCAGCTTCATCTGCGCATTTCTGTCGCCTTCTATCCAGTATTCTATGCGCCTGAATACCATTTCCAGAAATATAGTTTGCGGGCATATCCACCCGCAAAATATGCGCCCAAAGGCTACTGTAAAAAGGGCTACAAAAACCACCCCTATTATCATAGAGATTACGAAAAGGTGAAAATCCTGTGGCCAAAACGGAAACCCGAAAATATTAAACCTGCGTTCCAGTACATTAAACATCAGGAACTGGTTGCCGTTTATTTTTACAAAAGGCGCTAATACCAGAAATGCCAGCAGAAAATAGCTTACCAGTTTCCTGTACTTATAAAACTTGCCTGATGGCTTTTTAGGATAAAGCCATGAACGTTTACCTTCTTCATCAATCGTGGCTATTGTATCACGAAATCCCTCATCCATTTGTGCTGCCATTGTTTTTATAATTTTAGTTTTGGGCTACTTCCGGTACCGTTTCGGTTTTCTCTGTTGCCTTGTTTTCCTCTGCACCTTCTTCCGTCTTTTCTGCTCCCTCTTCTTTCCATATATCTCCGTCAGGCGCTTTAGCATCTGCCGGGTTTGTACCTTGTAAAGAGAGTACATAACTTGCCACCAGTTGTATTTCAGATGGTTTTAATGTTCCTTTCCATGCCACCATACCCTTACCGTCTCTACCGCCTTCGGTTATAGTGTGGAAAACGTTTTTAATACCTCCGCCCAATATCCAAAATTCATCGGTTAGGTTAGGACCAATACTACCTCCACCATCAGCTTTGTGACAGGCAACGCAATTGGTTTCGAATATGGTTTTACCCTGTGCTAAATCTCCCGCATCAGTAAGTAATGTTACTGTTTCGGCATCCACAAGGTCTTTAGCCGTTTTTTTGTATTCTTCTACAGCCAGTTTGGCTTCTGCCATTTCTGTTTCAAATTCTTCTTTTTGGGTATAATCGCCATAGATGTGGAATCGTACCAAATAGACAACCGCAAATATTATAGTTCCATAAAAAAGGTACACCCACCATGGCGGTAACACATTATCAAGCTCTTTAATACCATCATAATTATGGTCGAGCATAATTTCGCCTTCTTCCTCAATAGATTTGCTTTTGGTAAAAAAGCGTTTTAGTTTTTTATACCACTCACTCTCTCCTACTCCCTTGGCTTCTTCCATCGCAAGCTTTTTCTTTTGCTCGTCAGTAAGTATCGCATAGGTTATCTTATCCATAGCACTGATAACAATTTCTATAGCTATTTGTATGAAAAGAAACACAAACAGGAATACGGATACCATTGGATATTTTAAGAATGCAGGTTTATCGCCTGAGTCTATAAAATATTCTAAAGCCATAAATACAAGGGCAAACAGAACGGGTACCCTTACATATACCGGAATTATTTTTTTCATGATTCCTGTTTTTTAATAGTTAAACGTTTGGTTATCATCTCCCTCGTCAGAAAAAGGCAAATGACTCATTTCGCTTATTTTCTCTTTCTTATAGGTAAACACCCAAGTATATAGTCCTACAAAAAAGATAAAGAATATAAGTAGCGATATTATCGGATATATCTCTATACCGGAGATGGTATCCATATTATGTTTTACAAACTTTAGCATAGCTCGTTATTTAGAATTATCAGCGGTTGTTGTTTTTGTATTTTTTATCTTGATATCTGTACCAAGGCGTTGCAGGTAAGCAATAAGTGCTACAATCTCTCTTTCTTTCATGGGCACAAACTCTTCGCCTCTTGTAGCAGCAGCTTTTTTGCTGTCTTCATAACTCTTTACAAAATCAGGATCACTATGCAGGTTAGCTTCTATTTTGGCTGCTTGCTCACTAATAGATTTTTGTGCATTAGCTATGTCCTCTTCCGTATAAGGCACTCCGAGTTTTGCCATTACTTCCATTTTCTTCTCTATATCAGAGTAGTCCATTTTTGTATTATCAAACAGCCATTTATAGCCCGGCATTATTGATCCTGCCGATGTACTTTGCGGATCCCACATGTGGTTAAAATGCCAGTTATCGCTATACTTACCTCCTACCCTCATCAGGTCGGGACCGGTTCGTTTAGAACCCCACAGGAACGGGTGGTCGTACACATACTCACCTGATTTAGAGTATTCGCCATAACGTTCTACCTCGCTCCTGAAAGGTCGTATCATTTGAGAGTGGCAACCCACACAACCTTCTCTTATATACAGGTCACGCCCTTCAAGCTCTAATGGTGTATAAGGCTTAACACTTGATATGGTGGGTATGTTGGATTTTACCATGATGGTGGGTACAATTTGTATAATACCACCTATAAGTATGGCTATAGTTGCCAGTATAGTAAGCTGTATTGGTTTTCTTTCCAGCCATGGGTGGAATTTTTCTCCTTTAAGTCTTCTTTTGCTTATTTTTTGCAGTGCAGGTGCTTCGGCAAGTTCATCTTCAATAGGTTCACCTTGTCTTACAGTCATAATAATGTTATATACTAATACCAGTAATCCTATTACAAACAGGGTACCGCCTATGGCGCGCATCCAGTACATGGGCATTATTTGTTTTACAGTTTCCAAAAAGTTACCATATACTAATGTACCATCGGGGTTAAACTGTTTCCACATACTGGCTTGTGTAAATCCTGCCACATACATAGGTAATGTATAAAGTATAATACCTAATGTACCTATCCAAAAATGGAAGTTAGCCAGTTTAGTAGAGTACAGTGAAGTTTTGGTCATGCGAGGTATTAACCAGTATATCATACCGAAGGTTAGGAAACCGTTCCAGGCTAAAGCCCCCACGTGTACGTGAGCAATAATCCAGTCTGTAAAGTGGGCAATAGAGTTCACATTTTTAAGTGAAAGCATGGGGCCTTCAAAAGTTGCCATACCATAACCGGTAACCGCTACCACAAAGAATTTTAAAACCGGGTCGGTACGCACTTTATCCCATGCTCCTCGAAGCGTAAGCAAACCGTTTATCATACCACCCCATGATGGTGCAATGAGCATTACAGAGAATACTACGCCTAAGTTTTGCGCCCAGTCGGGCAATGCTGAGTATAACAAGTGGTGTGGTCCTGCCCATATATATATAAATATTAACGACCAGAAGTGAATAATAGAAAGCCTGTAGGAATACACAGGTCTGTTGGCTGCCTTTGGCAAATAATAGTACATAAGCCCAAGAAATGGTGTAGTAAGGAAGAATGCTACCGCATTATGCCCATACCACCATTGCACTAATGCATCCTGAACCCCTGCGTATACTGAGTAGCTTTTCATTCCGCTAACAGGAAGCGCAAGGCTATTAAATATGTGCAGTACCGCTACCGTTACAAATGTGGCAAGGTAAAACCAAATGGCTACATACAGGTGGCGTTCTCTTCTTCTCAGTATAGTGCCTATCATGTTTACACCAAAGGCTACCCAAACTAAGGCAATGGCTATATCTATAGGCCATTCCAGTTCGGCATATTCTTTTGATGTGGTATAACCCAACGGTAATGATATAGCTGCCGCAACAATAATAAGCTGCCAGCCCCAAAAGTTTACATTACTCAAAAAGTTACTGTACATTCGGGTTTTAAGTAATCTTTGCAATGAGTAATATACCCCTGCAAAAATAGCATTACCCACAAAGGCAAATATTACCGCATTAGTGTGTAATGGTCTTAACCTTCCGTAGCTTAGCCACGAAATTCCGTCGGTCATGTTCGGGAACAGGTACAATGCTGCTACCAGTAAACCGACAAGCATTCCTACTACTCCAAATATAATGGTAGCATAGAGGAACTTTTTAACTATTTTATTGTCGTAATAAAATTGCTGCACTTCCATGATATGTGTTGTTATTTAATTTTGGTTTTGGTTTTAGATTTCTTTAACTCGTCGTCAAAAAGCATTCTGACGGATGGGGTATAGTCATCGTCATACTGTCCGCTTTTTACTGCCTTTACAAAGGCAAAGAAAAAACCCACAGCCACTACGATACTGATGGAAATTAATAAATAGATTACGCTCATACCTTCTTAAATTTATGTTAACAAAGCTACTTTAGTCCTACTTCTTAAAATATGATATTTGTCATACTTCGGGTTTTTTATACTGTTTTTTTACACTTTTCAGCATAATAATTACTGGTTACTGTTACAAAGCTCACTATGGTAATGGTACTAAGCGGCATGAGTATAGCAGCAGCCAGCGGCGATAGCTTTCCTGCAATAGCAAAAGACAGTCCTACAGCATTATACAGCAATGAAAGTGCAAAACTCATCTTAATGGTTTTTACCGCTTTTTTAGAATAGTTAAGAAAATAACTTAATTGACTAAACTGCCCGGCATCGAGTATGCCATCGCACGCGGGAGAGAAAACATTTACATTCTCTGGAATGGAAATCCCCACATTACTCTGCGCCAATGCTCCGGCATCATTAAGCCCGTCGCCTATCATCATTACATTACTGCCTTGTTGTTGCAGGTTTTCTATAAAGGCCAGCTTATCTTCGGGTTTTTGGTTAAAAACCAGTTCTGTGCCTTCGGGTAACAATTTTGTAAGGGCATCACGCTCCCCTTCATTATCTCCAGATAGTATTTTTAGCTTATAGGTTTTACTTAATGTTTCAAAAAGTGCTGCCAATCCCTCCCGATATTGATTGTTAAAAACATATTTACCTTTATAATTGCCGTTTATGGCAATGTGTACATTGGTTTGAAATGATGGTGCTAAATCCTGACCTACAAAATGAGCCGATCCAATTTTTATAAAATAGTCGCCTACACTGCCCTGTATGCCCTGCCCCGTTATTTCCTGAAAATCGTTTACCGATATAATATCCTGCACCGGTAAAAAATCGTACAGTCTTCTGCTTAGCGGGTGGTTAGAGCCTCGCAGCAAATTTTTTATTGCAGCAGTTTCTTCGCTGCTTATTGATGCTCCTTCAAAAACTATTAACGATTTTTTATTGGTAGTAATAGTACCTGTTTTATCAAAAACAAGGGTATCTATTTTTGCCATCTGTTCTATTACTGTAGCATTTTTCAGGTATAGTTTGCGTTTACCCATAATACGCAGCACATTGCCCAGTGTAAAAGGCGCGCTTAGTGCTAATGCACAGGGGCAGGCGACTATGAGTACTGCGGTAAATACAGTAAAAGCCGTGCTAACATTTATAAATATCCAGTATAAAAATGTGGCTACTGCCAAAGCTAATATTGCGGGGGTAAAATATCGGCTTATGGTATCGGTAAGGGTTTTATAGCTACGATTGTCTTTTTTGGTAAATACATCGTTACTCCATAACTGTGTAAGGTAACTTTGAGATACTGAGCTTACTACTTCCATCTCTATTACCCTGCCTGTTTGCCTGCCTCCGGCAAATATCCTGTCGCCCGATTTTTTACTGATAGGGATAGCTTCTCCGGTTACAAAACTGTAATCAATAGCTGTTTCTTCGCTTATCAGTATGCCATCTACAGGTATTAATTCCTGATTACGGATAAGCAGCCTGTCGCCGGCAACAACGTCATATACCGGGCATGATATTTCCTGCTTATCCGCAGTAATTTTGGTTACAGCAATAGGAAAGTAAGATTTAAAATCGCGTTCAAAAGACAGGAAATTGTATGTTTTTTGCTGAAACAACCTGCCCAGCAGCATAAAGAATACTAAACCGGTAAGGCTGTCAAAAAAGCCCTGCCCATAGCCAAACACTATATCTACCGTACTCCTTATGAACATTACTATAAGCCCTAAGGCTATAGGCACATCGATATTGAGCATTCGGGAACGGATGCTTTTCCAAGCCGAGACATAATAGCCGCTTGCTGCATACAGGAATGAGGGTAACGATAGCCCGAAAATGAGCCAACGGAAAAATCCTTTGTACTTATCGAGCCAAAACTCATCTACATCAAAATACTCCGGAAACGAGAGTAACATTACATTACCAAAGCAAAAAAATGCTACGCCTAATTTATAGGTAAGTTCGCGGTTGATGTCAGCCTTTTTACCTTCATAATTTTCAAGACTTATGTAGGGTTCATAGCCTATGGAACTTAGTACATGAACTATGGTTTTTAAAGTAATCTGGTTAGGGTTGAATACAATACGTACTTTTTTTTGGGAGAAATTAACCTGAGAACTGTTGACTCCTTCTTGAAGCTGGTTTAAGTTTTCGAGTATCCAAATACAGGAGCTGCAATGTATATGCGGAATATACAATGTAACTATATGGGTATCTTCTTCTTTAAAGTCAAGAAGTTTCCCGGCTATACCCTCATTATCAAGAAAATCATATTTGCCTTTTATATCTTGTGGGGTTGCTCCGGGTGCATTTTCAAAATCATAGTAGCAAGAAAGCCCGTTGGTGCTGAATATTTCATATACGGTTTTGCAACCGTTGCAACAAAACGATTTTTCGTCAAAAACAATTTCTTCTTTAACCTCAATAGTTAACCCACAATGGAAACAATTTTTAGTATCCATAGTATCTGCTCTTTTACCTTAGGCAAAGGTGCGACAGGTATAAAAAATAAAATATGACTTTTGTCATGTATGCCAAATATTGAATATCTTTGTGATACCAATAAAACTTTAACAGGAGTACTGAACGTTATGAGTAAATGTGAACAATGTATTGTGAGACAATTCAGCTCCCTGAAGGCTTTAACTAAAGAGGAATTACTAAACCTTTCTGATTGTAAAACTTTATATACAATTAAAAAAGGAGAGCCCGTTTTTAATGAAGGTGAGAAACTACAGGGCGTTTTTTGTATTAAAGACGGTGTTTGTAAAATGACTAAGCTGAATGCCAACGGCAATGAGCAAATTGTAAAGCTGATTTCGAAGGGAGAACTTTTAGGGCAACGCTCACTAATTAGTGAAGAGCCTGTAAACCTTAGTGCGGTGGCGCTTGATGATATGCAGGTTTGCTTTATACCCAAAGCAGAAGTGATGAAGTTTTTTAACCAAAACAATCAGTTCTCTATGAATGTAATGCGCACTATTTGTGGTGACCTGAAAGAGGCTGACGACCATTTGGTAACTATGGCGCAAAAATCGGTAAAGCAACGTCTTGCCGAAGTGTTACTTTATCTGCATGATACATTCGGCATAAATGAGGAAGATAAAAGCCTAATGGTTAAACTGTCGCGTGAAGAACTGGCAGGTATGATAGGTACTGCTACCGAAAGTTGTATAAGACTGCTTTCGGAATTTAATAAAAGTGGTTTGATAGCATTATCCGGTAAAAAAATAATAATTACTGACAGTGATAAATTAAGAAAAATATAATTTTATTACGGTATAAAAACAAAAAAACAGCCTTTCGGCTGTTTTTTTTTATCTCATTAGTTTTATTATTCAGGCATTACAACAGCGCCTGTCCATTTAGAAATTCCTCCGGCAAGATTATAAGTAGTAGTAAAACCTAGCTGACTCATGATGTTGCATGCCTGCCCGCTACGGGCTCCGGCAGCGCAATACACATAATAATTTTTGGTTTTGTCCAACTCCTCTATTGCATATATAAAACCTTGTCCTTTATAAATATCTATATTTATAGCTCCGGGTATAATGCCTCTGTTCCATTCGTCTTGGGTACGTACATCGAGAATCACAGCATTATTGTCTTGCTGCACTTTTTCCCACCATTCCTGTTCTGATAAATTCATAATTTATTTCTTTTCTTCAAAGATATTATGCTTTTATAGAACAACCAATAGCTTTTGTTTCTTTCACAGGCACGTCTTTCCCTGCTAATAAAGCGTCAACGGCATCTTCTACATACTTAGCTTCAACAGCGCTTTCATCTTCATAATTATCATCTATTGCGCCTATGTATTTTACTACATTGCCATTATCTGTTTTTTGCAGTATATATACATGAGGGGTTTTGGTAGCGCCATATTGCGGATATATTTTTTGTCCGTCATCCAAAAGGTATGGAAAAGTAAATCCTTTTTCTTTGGCTCTTTCCTGCATTTTTTCAAAACTGTCGTCTTTCATTTTTTCAGGATTATTAGGGTTTATCGCCACTACAGGATAGCCTTTTGCTTTATATTTCTTGTCAAGTGCTATAATCCTGTCTTCATAAGCCTTTGCATACGGGCAGTGGTTGCAGGTAAATATTACAATATACCCTTTGGCATCTGCCATATCTCTAAGTGCTACATTTTTCCCGTCTGTATTTTTCAAACTAAAGTCTGTTGCCACATCTCCTATTTTATAACCTGTACGAGTTTCTTCGGCAGCTTCTTCAGCAGTATTATCTGCTACCTCAACAGTTTCTGCTGTTTGGTCAGTTTCTTCTTTATTCGAGCTTTCCTTGCATGCCACATTTAATGTAAGAAGACTTACTACTGTAAAAAAACCTAAAAATTTACTTGCTTTCATTCTTTGTTATTTAAAAATTAAACTTTTTTATTTATTACTATTTAATACTCAATAATTCAGTTTCCAACCCATCATAAGTAAATGATTGCTCGTAGAACTTGCGCTTTTCTTTATTATAAATAATGGTTGCAGGTATAGCACCGCTCCATGTAGAGTCTATTTTAGGTATCCATGAGTTAGCGTCAGGATCAGTCATTACAATTACATCACTTTTAAGTTGTTTTTCTTTTAAAAAAGGCATCAACTTACTTTCTATCATTTTGCGCATGTCAAGGCTTACCAATAATACCTTTACTTTATCCTCCTTATACTTGGTATTCAGTTTTTCAAAATAAGGCAATTCCTCTATACAAGGTACGCACCACGTAGCCCAAAAGTTAATTACATAAGTAGTATCATTATCCCGGTTAAGAAAATACTGTAAACCTTCGTACTCATAGGCTTTTACACTAATATCCTGGTTTGTATATACTTTTACGGGGCTGGGAGCAGGTGCTTCCTTTACTACTTCATTACTCACCTCTTTGCATGATACTATTGCTAATATTGCTATAAAAATTGGTAGTTTACTAAATATAAGTTTCATTGTCTTTTTATTTAAACAGTTAAAAATAAGGTAAAAAATATAGTTCCGGAATCTTTAACACTTTTTTAACCTAACATTTGTATATACAACAATAATATATATTACATTTGTACATACAAATTTTGTAGCTGTAATTATGAAAATAGAAGATGTAATAAAATCAGAAGCTCCTTTACCCATAGGTAAAAGAACCATGTTGAATATAATGTACACGCAAAACATAATTGGTGAAAATTTTAATGAAATACTTAAACCTTTTGATATTTCGCCGGAACAGTTTAACGTATTGCGAATATTGAGAGGGCAAAAAGGGAGACCGGCTAATATGTTTGTAATACAGGAAAGAATGATAGCCCCCACCAGCAATACCACACGATTGGTTGATAAATTGCTGAATAAAGGATTGGTAACGCGCAAAGTGTGCAGCGAAAACCGCCGTAAAATGGATATAACAATAACCGAAAAGGGTTTAGAATTATTAAAAGCACTCGATCCTAAAGTAGAGGAACATGAAAAAGGCTACTCAAAAAACCTGAGCCATGAAGAACTGGAACAATTGAACAAACTTCTGGAAAAATTCAGAGGAGAATTAAATTAAATAAACCGATACAATGAATAACTACATAGAGAATCTCAACTGGCGTTATGCCACTAAAAAATATGATCCTGATAAAAAAGTATCAGAAGAAGACCTTAAAACACTTAAAGAAGCAGTAAGGCTAAGTGTGTCATCTATGGGGTTACAACCCTATAGAGTACTGGTTATAACAGACCCTGAAGTACGCCAAAAACTAAAGCCCGCAGCCTATAACCAAAACGGTATAACCGATGCATCGCACATTTTTGTGTTTGCCAATGAGGTAAACGTTGGCAAGAAACATATAGATGACTATGTTGATAACATCATAACAACAAGAGGCATTACAAAAGAAAATATAGCTCCTTTTATAAGTTCAATGGAAAATTTTGTTGGAACATTGAACGATACTGATAAAAAATTCTGGACCGCTAAACAGGCTTATCTGGCAATGAACTCACTTATTATAGCCGCCGCTGTATTAAAAATAGACGCCACCCCTATGGAAGGTTTTGACAAAGCTGAGTTTAACAAAATACTGGGGCTTGACGAAATGGGGCTTAATGCTGCCGTAGTAGCTACAGTAGGATACCGCCATAAAGAAGATGCTTTCCAGCACATGAAAAAAGTGAGAAAAACTGAAAATGAATTATTTGTAACAATTTAATATATAACTAAACTTTTAATGATTAAAAAAATGAAGAATCTAAAAACAATCGCAATTGCATTAGTAGCAGTTTTAAGTACAGTTACCGCTACAGCCCAAGACAAGAAGATTAACACTTCTAAAAGTAAAATAGAATGGGTGGGTAAAAAAGTAACCGGAGAGCACAGTGGTACTATCAACTTTAAAGAGGGTGTACTTAACTTTAAAAGCGGTAAGCTTACAGGTGGTAATTTTACTGTAGATATGACATCTATTGAGGTAACAGACCTTAAGGCAGGCGAAGGAAAAGAAAAACTGGAAGGGCACTTAAAAGCTGCTGACTTTTTTGGTACTGATACTCACAAAGAGTCTAAACTGGTATTTAAGACAGTAAAATCTGCCGGCGGAAACAAGTATGCCGTTACTGCCGACCTTACTATTAAAGGAATTACAAAACCTGTAAGTTTTGATATTACTGTGGCTAAAAACTCTGCTGTTACCGAGTTTAAGATTGACAGAACTAAATATGGCATTGAGTATAACTCAGGTAGTATTTTTGACGGTCTTGGTGACAAAGTAATATATGATGATTTTGAACTTACTGTAAACTTACAATTCTAAATCTTTAGATATAAATTGAATTTCAATATACCCTCTGCCTATTCCGGCAGAGGGTATTTTTTTAGTAATAATAAATCAAAACAGGGGTAAAATGTTTTTTTACATTTGTAGCCACTCTATATTCTGTTATGAAAAAAATTCTTGTTATTGATAATTACGATAGCTTTACTTACAACCTTGTACATTACTTGGAAGAGTTTGATTGCGAAGTAACCACAATACGCAATGACCAACTGGACATTGATGAGGTTGCTGATTATGATAAAATATTGCTCTCTCCCGGGCCGGGTGTACCGGACGAAGCCGGTTTGCTAAAAAAGGTTATAGGCACCTATGCACGTACTAAAAGCATACTGGGTATATGTTTAGGGCAGCAAGCCATAGCCGAAGTATTTGGAGGCTCGCTTACCAACCTTGATAAAGTATATCATGGCGTGGCTGCCAAGATTACAATTATAGTAGATAACGAAACTTTGTTTGACGGAATACCGAAAGAAATAGAGGTGGGACGCTACCACTCATGGAGTGTAAATGTTGCTGATTTACCCCCCGTGCTTGAAGCTACCTCGCTGGACGGAAGGGGCAACATTATGTCGTTGCGCCACACCCTGTTTGATGTAAAAGGGGTACAGTTTCACCCGGAATCGGTACTTACCCCGCAAGGAAAACAGATTATTAAAAACTGGATTTTATCATAAACAAAAGCTTTAAAAAAAGTATTTTAAGTATTTGGTTATAAGATAAAAATAAATTCAATATAGATTTTATTTATAACTGTTTTTCTTTAGTTTTTTTACCGTGTAAACACCAGTTTATTTCCTTTGGACAGTTTAGCATCATAACTGTAACCTTCGTAATCAAAATTTTTCAATCCGCTGAATGAACGTATGTTTTTATCGATAATATACCTTACCATCATACCCCTCGCCTTCTTGGCAAAAAAACTCACCATACGCAATTCGCCATCTTTGTAATCTTTAAACTCAGGAGTAATAACAGGTACTTTTAATGCCTTAACATCTACAGCATCAAAATACTCTTTACTGGCAAGATTAATAAACAATTCGTCATCTTTCAGTTCCTCATTAAGGGTATCGGTAATTGTTTTTTTCCAAAAATCATATAAGTCCTTACTCGGTCCTACTTCCAGTTTAGTACCCATCTCTAAGCGATACGGTTGTATCAAATCGAGCGGTTTCAGTAAACCATAAAGTCCCGAAAGTATGCGTAGTGTGTCTTGCAACTTGTTGATTTTACCTTTAGGTATAGTATAAGCATCCAGCCCGGTATAAACATCGCCATTAAAAGCATATAGGGTAGGGCGGGCATTTTTGGTGGTAAAAGGCGTTTGCCACTCCTGGTTACGCTCCCAGTTGAGCTGAGCAAGATTATCTGATATACTCATCAGCTCCATCAAATCAGCAGGCGATTTTTCTTTCAGGGTTTCCTGTATCATTTCTGATTGCTCTAAAAAAGCAGGTTGTGTATGCTTACGGGTAGGTAGCTTAGTTTCAAAATCTAATGATTTTGCGGGCGATATAACAATTTTCATTTTTTTATGTTTATATACCAAAAGTACTAACCAAAGATCATTATTACAACTGTAATAGTAATTTCCTATATTAGCAATTTAACCAACTAACCATTGCAAATGACAGACTATATTATCCAGACTAAATCGCTCAATTTTCGATTTTCGAAGCACAAAAAAGTACTTGACGATATTTCATTAAATATCCCTAAAGGAGCTATTTATGGTTTTTTAGGTCCTAACGGAGCAGGAAAATCGACAACCATGCGATTGCTTACCGGCATACTGCCCGAACAGCAAGACGCCATTTCTCTTTTTGGAAAACCTTTAAAAACACAATTACCACAGGTGTTTGACAATGTTGGTGCACTGGTAGAAAGCCCCGCGCTGTACCTGCACCTTAGCGGATATAATAATCTTAAATACCTTGCGGAGCTACGCAATGTACCCCAAAGCAGGATTACCGAGGTGCTGGAACTTGTAGATCTTACCAGAGATGCCAAACGCAAAGTAAAACAGTACTCATTGGGTATGAAACAACGCCTTGCCATTGCGATGGCACTGCTTGATGAACCGGAGTTGCTATTACTTGATGAACCTGTAAACGGGCTTGACCCTAACGGTATGCGCGACATCAGGCAGTTATTAGTAAAACTGAATAAAGAAAAAGGGGTTACCATTTTTGTATCGAGTCACCTTTTGGCAGAAATTGAGAAAATGTGTACTCATGTGGGTATCATCAGTAACGGTAAATTGCGTTTTGAGGGTACTATACAACAATTATCAGAACAATCGGGAGCCTGCAAAATACAATTCACCCTTAAGGATGCTGCGCTTTGGCAGGAAAAGCTATTGGCAGCATATCCTTCGGTAACATTAGAAAGCAATTCGCAGCTTAGCGTTGAGCTTAGCGACCGTGAGCAAATTCCTGCTTTTACTAAAGAGCTTATAAACCATGGTGCTGAACTCTACGAACTAAAAGTACTTAACGGACTTGAAGAATGGTTCATGACACTGATACGACAAAAATAATATACCAACTAAACCCATCGCAATGCAAAATTTTACTACTGCCCTAAAGGCAGAACATATAAAGAAAAAAGGCACAGGCTTGTATGTAGTTGCCGGAATACTGGGAGCTATTTCTCCGCTAATCTGGACAATTGTAACTATAATACAGGATACTCCCAATCAAAATAAGCTACCTTATAACTATTTTACCGAATTTATAGAGAATTGCCTTGACCCTTTCTCCACGTTCTTTTTCCCGTTAATGATTATCATAACCGTTAGCAGGATAACACAACTCGACCACAAAAATGGCGGATGGCAGCTTATGGAAACCCAACCTGTAAAGAAAATTTCTATATACTTTTCAAAATTTTCGGTAATACTTATTGCCAACCTCATCAGTATTTTTTCACTAATAAGTGGCTGCTTCCTTTTTGGATATATAGCAAGCCTTATCATTGAAGTACCCGAAAATGCATCGCTGTCTTTCGAAATAGGCTCAGTATTGCTTGTAGCGGCAAGGCTGTTTATTGCAGGATTGTTTTTTACGGCATTACAGTACATTATTTCTGTTTTACTGCCAAGTTTTATATGGTCTATCCTCATAGGGTTCTTCCTGTTGTTAGCCTACCTGTTCTTAACCGCATTTAAAGTAGTACCCGACTGGTATCCAATAGAGTTGTTAGGCAAAATAGCTACTTATAAAAAAGGCAGCGATCTTGGGTATTGGTTTACCTACTCTGCTGCTGTAAGTTGTATTTGTGCCATAATAGCACTCTATATTGGCTTTGAATGGTATAAGCACAAAAAAATAAAACTGGCTTTCTGTACCGGCAAGCGTGCTGCTATGTTAGTTGCTGTGCTTATTGTTTTTGGCGGTTTGTTATACTATACCCTTACACCCAGGGTAATGGAACCTCATAACCGTACCGTTATTGCAGGGATAATAGACTCTGATATGCCGATTGATAAAATTTACATAAGGGATATTTTTATCAGCGATACCATTGCTGAAATAACCGTAAAGGATAATAAATTTCATTATGCCTTTACTAAAAACATGCCATTGGACACCTATGAACTTGCCTTGGGCAGTATCGGGTCTATAACGCTTACTATGGCAACTAATGACAGTACTTTTTTAGATTTTAAAAAACGTAAACAAAGTACAGATATAGCCCTGACGGGTACACGTCTTGCCGAAAATCTTTATAAAAAAGATAATCAATTAGGTTGGAGCAGTGTAAATTATTATATACGCGAAAATGTTTATCTTGATAAACCTGATTTTATAACAAAAGAACTGGTAAGCGGTTGGGAAGAAGCAATGGCAGAGTCTGATAAATTTAAAACAGTAGATAACTACGTGCCTCGCGATGACTTTAAGCAGAAAAATAAAAAACTGCTTACTCTTAACTACCTGAATATGTGGAACGATTTCCTGAAAAAACGTGCTGCACTATACCCTAACGAGGAAACGAAAGAAACTCCTGAAATAACCGAAATGAAAAAGGTGGTTGCACTAAATGATGAAGGACTACTGAGTAATGCCGATTACTTTAATTATGTGTCTTCTCAGATTACGGCTGAAGATACAGAAGATGTGAGCCAGAATACTAAATCATTGCGCGCCATAGCGAAGCTTGAGCCAGGCTCTTTTAAGGACAAGATGCTTTTTAAACAACTTAAAAAAAGTATGGAAGAGGCGTCGGACAAAAAAGAACGCGACAGCCTGGCGGTATTATATGCCGATAATTTTTCCAATAAGCGTTATACCGATATTATACTATACAGAAAACAAATTATCGAAAAGCTGGCAAAAGGCAAACAAGCACCTTTATTTGATGCCATTACTATAAATAATAAACCTGTTAACCTTGCCGACCTGAGAGGTAAATATGTAGCTATAGATGTATGGGCAACATGGTGCGCACCGTGCAAATACCAGTCGCCTTACTTCGAGAAATTTGCAGTTAAATATAAAAACGAGAACATACAGTTTGTTGCAGTAAGTACAGACGATAAAATGGATGATTGGTATGTTGAGGCAAAATCAAAATCCAAGTCAGTACTACAATTGCACATTAATAACAAAAACGAATTTAGTAAAAATTACAATGTTACAGGAATACCAAGGTTTATATTGATAGACCCGGAAGGTAACCTGGTAAACGCCGAGATGCCTTTTCCTGATGACCAGACTTTTGAGCAGCTACTAAGGCAGGCTTTAGGACTCGAAGAGCAAAAATAATTTTATCTTTGCCCTAAACACTTTAAAAATGTTTAGGGCTTTTTTTAAATATAAACTTGTCATACTATACGGTTGCTCCCTGGCAGTACTGCTTCTATTAATGCGCTGGCTGGAACTTCGTTTTTTAATACTAAGCCATACGCAGGATGTTTATAACGGAGCCATAGCACTTATATTTACTATTCTGGGCATTTGGATTGCCCTGAAAATAGCCAAACCTAAAAAAGAGACCATCATAGTAGAAAAAACAATCTATCTGCAACCTGAAAAAGAATTTATACTGAATCAAACAGCTCTAACAGAACTAAACCTAAGTACCCGCGAAATGGAAGTACTGGAACTAATGGCAAAAGGCATGAGCAATGCCGAAATTGCCGAAAAGTTGTTTATATCACTCAACACTATCAAAACCCACTCGTCTAAACTCTATGAAAAACTGGAGGTGAAACGACGTACACAAGCGGTAGAAAAAGCAAGACAACTCAAACTTATTGCATAGTACTAAAGTACTAAAAACTCCTTATTGATTAGTAAATCACCCAAAAGGATGAGTGCTAAAAGGCAGATTATATACAACTTTGCCCAACAAACATTAAAACAAAAAACATCATGAAAAAAAATGTATGGACATTTGGCGTCATTGCCGGTTTTATCAGTACGATAGGTTTCGTTATCGGTACAATTAATCCTGATACGATAGACATGGAAAAAGGCATGATATATGGGTTTGCTTCCATGATACTTGCCTTTTCGCTCACTTTTGTTGCCATAAAAAACTACAGAGATAAGTATAACGGCGGAGCGGTATCTTTTAAAAAAGCATTTCTGATTGGGTTATACATTAGCCTTATAGCCTCCTCTATTTATGTAGCGGTATGGCTTGTAGAGTACTATTTTATTCTCGACAATTTTTGGGGTAAGTATGCCGAAATGCATCAGGCTAATTTAGTAGCCGAAGGATTGTCCCAAGAAAAAATAGCTACAGAAATGGCTACCATAGATGGATATAAAGAGCTTTATGATAATAATCCATTGCTTGCCGGATTAATAACCTATACTGAAATTTTACCATTAGGCATTGTAATATCATTAATAGCCGCTGCGATATTAAAACGTAAACCACAAACACCGCAAATAGCATAATTATGGGAAAAGTAACAGGCATAGGCGGGTTTTTCTTCCGCTCTAAAGATAACAGTGCACTGGCACAATGGTACGAAAAGCATTTTGGCATCAACTCTATGCAAACCGGGTATATATGGGAACAGGAAGCAGGACCAACCGTTTTTTCTCCTTTCAAAGAAGATACCGACTATTTTGGCAGCAACCAGCAATTTATGCTGAACCTGCGGGTGGAAGATCTTGACGGATTGATGGAAAAGTTGATTACAGATGGCGTAAAAGCGGATGAAAAACGCATGAACGAATCTTACGGAAAGTTTGCCTGGGTGTATGACCCTGAGGGAAATAAAATAGAGCTTTGGGAGCCCGTTAATGAAAGTGAGCCGCATAAATAAAAGTAGTTCATACTAAGGAGTTGTCTCAAAAGTCGCTGAATAAGCATTTTTTTCATTCTGAACGAAATGTAATGTAGTGAAGAATCTCAATAATTTGATAAATAAGAGATTCTTCCTTTGTCAGAATGACACTTTTGAGATGGCTCCTTTTTTATTATCCTCATTTTATTATATTTGCCATAAAGCCTTGCTGTTATGGATATGTATTCCCAAATTAACGAGAGTATAAGCCGCTATGTTTCTTTTACTAAAGAAGAGCTTGATATATTAAACTCGCTGTTGGAATACAAAACCGTACCCAAAAAAACCATAATGCTGCACGAAGGCGAGATGTGCAACTTTGAAGCCTTTGTGGTAAAAGGCTGTGTACGCAAATATTACATTGACGAAAACGGACTCGAAGTAATCATACAATTTGCAATAGAGGATGCATGGGTAAGCGATATATCATTCAGTATATATGAAGATGAACCCAGTGCCATTTTTATAGAAACGCTGGAAGACTGCGACTTTCTGGTTTTTACCCCCGAAACTAAAGAAGAACTTTTTGCGAAAGCACCCCGCTTTGAGCATGCCTTCCGTATCCTGTTGCAACGGCACTTAACCGTTACCCAAAAAAGGCTTTTTAATACCATATCAAAATCAGCTACCGATAAGTATCTGGAATTTTTAGAACACTACCCTACGCTGCCTCAGCGCGTAGCACAACACTATATTGCCTCCTACTTAGGTATTTCTGCCGAATTTTTAAGTAAAGTCCGAACAAAATTAGCAAAAAGTTAATAAAAGGTAAAAGCGAATAGAAAGTAGCCATTAGTTTAATAACTTGCTAACTGTAAACTGTAAACCGTTAACTGCCTTATAATTTCCCCTTTGGGGTTAGGGGCTTTTTTCTTGTCCCAGTTCAATGTACAGGCTTTTTAAAAGTGCGAAATTTGTACTGTAATCTTAAAACAACCACTACCATGGACAGAAAAGATTTTATAAAAAAAGGACTTATGGGCACAGGAATGTTCATTACTTCGGCGGCTGTGGGCAATGCCCTTAAAAACGACATCGACGAGATACAGCCACTCGAACCCATTGGCTACAATCATTTACCTAATGCTAAATCTTTAATTATGGAAAATACAGTTTTGCACAAAGCCGAAACCAGAGGTCATGCCAATCACGGGTGGCTTGATTCTCATCATACATTCAGTTTTGCCAGTTATCATAATCCTGACAGAATGCACTTTGGTGTACTTAGGGTATTGAATGACGACCGTGTAGATGCAGGAATGGGTTTTGGCACACACCCTCATGATAATATGGAAATTATCTCTATTCCCTTAGAAGGCGATTTGGAACATAAAGATAATATGGGTACTAACACTGTAATAAAAAAAGGTGATATACAGGTTATGAGTGCGGGTACCGGTATTCAGCATAGCGAATACAACCGTAATACTGACAAGCTGACCAAGTTTTTACAGATATGGGTGTTTCCTAAAAAACGTAATGTAGCGCCTCGTTATGACCAGATAACACTTAATGAAGCCGAGAGGCACAACAAGCTGCAACAAGTGCTGTCGCCTAACCCTGATGATGAAGGTGTATGGATACACCAGGATGCATGGTTCCATATGGGTAAATTTGATAAAGGGGTAACTACCGAATATAAAATTAAAAAAGAAGGTAACGGTGTGTATGCTTTTGTACTGGAAGGCGACTTTACTATTGGCAACATTGCACTAAACCGCCGTGATGGGCTGGGTATATGGGATACTGACTCCATAACGCTAAAAGCTGATTCTCAGGATGCCGAAATACTGCTTATGGAAGTACCTATGGCATTACGACAATTATAAATTGTAAATTACGAATTACGAACAGAGTTATAACAACTTTCTTAATTCTTAAATACTATTAATCTTAAATAAACAAAAAATTATGAGTACAACAAAATGGGTAATAGACCCAACACATTCAGAAATTATTTTTAAAGTAAAGCACATGATGTTTACTAACCTATCCGGTAGTTTTAAAAAATTTGACGCTACAGCAGTAACGGAAGGTGATAACTTCGAGAATGCAAAATTTGATTTCAGCGCGGAGATTGATTCGATAGATACAGGTAGTGCCGACAGAGACAAGCATTTGAAAAGCGGTGATTTCTTTGACGGAGAACAACATCCTGAAATAACATTTACCTCAACAGCTTTTACACAAAAAAGTGGTGACGATTATACCCTTACGGGGGATCTTACCATTAGCGGAACTACAAAATCCATAACCCTTGATGTAGAATTTGGCGGTACGGCAAAAGATCCTTGGGGTAATGTAAAAGCAGGGTTATCGGCTACAGGAAAAATAAACCGTAAAGACTTTGGGCTTACCTGGAATGCTGCCTTAGAAACTGGCGGTGTACTTGTAGGTGAAGAGGTAAAACTACATATTGAATTACAGTTTGCAAAAGCATAAATAATTGTTTTATATATAAAAAACCTGTCTTACAAAAGTAAGGCAGGTTTTTTTATGCTTAAATTAATCTAATTCTAAAAAAAAGAAAATAATCTAAATATTAATTATTTTTATTAAATTTAACTTAACTAATTTAATTTACTGAACTTATGGAAAAAGAAATACGCACAGAGCTAATAGAATTAGCTAGATTAAAAACTCCTTGGAGCTATTCGCAACTAAACGAGCAATTACAACTCAACTTAAATTTTAAAAACCCACTTGATAGAGAGTTAATAGGAGAATTACTTGGTGAAATTTCATATCACGAATTTGAAAGAGGTCGACCGTTATTAAGTTCTCTAATAATTCATAAAGGACCTGACCGAGAACAAGGCGATGGATTTTATAAACTATGTGCCCAACTTTATGGCGATAAAACATGGCAAGAGTATAAAGCAGATGAAAGTTTTGAAATTGAAGAAATGAAAAAATGCTATGCTTTTTGGAAAAACAATGATAATTACCAAAAGTATAAAAATGACTTTTAACTACTCCTCCCCCTCCAAATCTCTTGATTGCGAGTAGGTGCGCCATTTTTCAATACAATCTACCATATCCTGTGGCAGTTCGGTATCAAAACGCATAAACTCTTTCGTTACAGGGTGTTCAAAACCTAATGTTTTGGCGTGTAGTGCCTGTCTTGGCAATGTTTTAAAGCAGTTGTCTATAAACTGTTTGTACTTGGTAAACGTAGTACCTTTCAGTATTTTATCTCCGCCATAGCGGGCATCGTTAAACAGGGTATGCCCTATATATTTCATGTGTACCCGTATCTGGTGGGTACGTCCCGTTTCCAGCTTACAGGAAACCAGCGTAACATAGCCCAAACGCTCCAGTACTTTGTAGTGCGTTACAGCAGGTTTACCCTCGTTACCATCAGGATATACCGTGTTTTGCATCCTGTCTTTAGGGTGTCGCCCTATGTGTCCTTCTACAGTACCTTCTTCCTCTTCTACATTACCCCATACTAATGCCACATATTCCCTTTCAGATGTTTTATCGGCAAACTGTTTGGTAAGGTATGCCATAGCCAGTTCGGTTTTGGCAATAACCAGTAAACCGGAGGTGTCTTTATCAATTCGGTGTACCAGTCCCGGTCTTTCACTACTGTTAAGCGGTAAATTATCAAAATGATAGGCAAGTGCATTTACCAGCGTACCCGAGTAGTTGCCATGCCCGGGATGTACCACCATACCTGCCTCTTTATTAACTACCAGTAGTTGGTCGTCTTCATATACAATATCAATAGGAATGTTCTCTCCCTCTAATAAATGTTCGTAGGGCGGGTGTGACAACAGCACACGCACCACATCATTAGCTTTAACCTTGTGGTTCGATTTTACAGGAATATCATTTACATAAATATTCCCTGCCGTAGCAGCCTGTTGTATTTTATTACGGGTAGCATTCTCTACCAGGTTCATCAAAAATTTATCAACACGCAGGGGCGACTGCCCTTTACCGGCTTCAAAACGGTGATGTTCGTATAATTCTTCTTCTTGTAAATCGTTTTCTATATCGGGATTACTCATTAATTTGTTTTATTTTCTTCTTCGTCTGCTCCATTAACATCTGTTTCTTCTATATCAGAATCTTCCATTTCAGAATCTTCTTCATAGCCTGTTTTTCCGTCGCCCAATACCAAATCTATTTTGGAGGCTTTTTTTACCATATCGCCTGCTTTCAGTTTTTTGCCATTTTGCCACATTTCCAGTACAACGTCTTTAGCAAGATAGGGTTTATATGTTTTTTTACCTTCCTGTAAGCCTGCTGACTTTAAGTTAGGCACAACCTGTCTGTAGGTTTTTTGTATTAAATCGGGCAAGCGTATGTCGTTATACCCTCCGGCATTTACTTTAAGGTATATTTTTCGGTTTTCTTTTACATTTACATTAGGCAGCGGATCCTGTTGCACTATACTATAAGGCGGATAGTCTTTATTAAAATCCATAGTATCGAGTACTACATATTGCAGGTTTATGGCTTCGAGCGACTGCCCTGCTTTTTCCACCGACATTTTAGCGAGATTTGGCACAGGTATTTCCTGCCCATGATTGGTGGTATTTTGCAACCATTTCAGTGCTGCATATACCGTTATTATAATAATACCCAACGCAATGGCAAGTTGTATAGCAAAGGTTTTGCTGGTCACAAAATTTTTAAGGCTCATGTAATGTAGTTTTGGCAAAGATATAAATTATACCAAACTTATAACTTTGAATAAATAATGATATTTTTGTGTTAACTAATATTGTATTATTTAACGATAGCCAATGAAAAATGTTGCCATTATAATGGGCGGGTATTCCAGCGAATACCAAATATCCTTACTAAGCGGAGACGTAGTGTACCGTAGTCTGGATAAATCGAAATATAACCCCTATAGGGTACACATCCTGAAAGACAAATGGGTTATGGTGGACGATGATGAAAATGAGTATCCTATAAACAGACACGATTTTTCGGTAAATTATGATGGTCCTGTAATAACATTCGATGTAGTTTTTAATGCCATACACGGTACACCGGGCGAAGACGGGCTTATTCAGGCTTATTTTGAACTGTTGGGTATGCCTCATACCTCATGCAATTATTATCAGGCAGCACTAACGTTTAACAAACGTGACCTACTATCGGTTTTAAAACCTTATGGTATAAAAACAGCGGTTTCTCATTATATTAATACAGGTGACGCTATTAATCAGGAAGCTATACTCAATAAAGTAGGTTTACCCTGTTTTGTAAAACCTAATAAATCAGGGTCAAGTTTTGGTATCTCTAAAGTAAAGACAAAGGAGGAGTTTATGCCGGCGATAGCGAAGGCTTTTAAAGAAGATAGTGAGATATTGATAGAGAGTTTTCTTGACGGTACAGAGGTATCGGTAGGCGTTATAAACTATAAAGGTAAAGTTACCGTACTGCCAATAACTGAAATTGTGTCTGAAAACGAATTTTTTGATTATGATGCTAAATATTTGGGTAAGTCGCAGGAAATTACCCCTGCACGCATATCAGATGAAATGACGGAAAAGATAGCTGCTATTGCCAAGCGCATTTATGAAATATTGAAAATGGAAGGATTTTCGCGTAGTGAGTTTATTATTGTGGAAGATGAGCCACATCTTTTAGAATTAAATACCGTACCCGGACTTACTACCGAAAGCATACTACCACAACAAGCACGTGCAGCGGGGATAACGCTGCCTGAACTTTTTGGCAATGCCATAGAACAGGCTTTAAATAATAATTGATATATTTGCTATATGATTAACTATAAGGAATATATAGCTATAGATTCGAGTGTAAGGTTTGGCAAACCAATAATTATTGGTACACGAATTTCTGTATATGATGTTTTGAGTTGGTTCGCCAATGGTATGACTACTGATGAAGTGCTTGAGGATTTTCCTGAATTGAATAAAAATCAAATTAAGGCTTGTTTTGCTTATGCCGCAGATAAAGAGCATAAAATAAGTATTGCATCGTGAAATTGCTTTTCGACCAAAATATTTCGTTCAGGATAATTTCTAAAATAAATATAGCCTTTCCCGAAGCAAAGCAGGTTCGTCAATTACAATTAGAGAACGCGACAGATGTTGAAATTTGGGAATTTGCAAGAATAAATGATTATACGATTATAACCTTCGATTCTGATTTTTTCGATTTCAGTAATATTAAAGGGCATCCTCCTAAAATAATTTGGTTACGACTGGGTAACACAACTACTGAGTTTTTGGCAAATTTGATAAATGACAAAGCAGTAATAATAAAGGACTTTATAAGCAAAGTTGAATATACCGATTATGCTTGTCTTGAAATAAAGTAATATGAAAATAGCTGTATTTCCCGGATCATTCGACCCCATCACCCTTGGGCATTACGATATTATAAAAAGAGGAATAAGCCTTTTTGACAAAGTAATTGTAGCCATTGGGGTTAATGCAGAGAAAAAATATATGTTCCCGATAGAAGAGCGAAAGCGTTTTATAGAAGAAGCGTTTAAGGGCGAAACAAAAGTAGAGGTAATAACCTATGAGGGATTAACAATAGACTTGTGCAGGAAAGTAGGTGCCGGATTTATACTGCGCGGGCTGCGTAACCCTGCTGACTTTGAGTTTGAAAAAGCTATTGCCCATACCAACAGGGAGCTGTCGAAAATAGAAACAGTATTCCTGCTTACAGCAGCAAGAACATCCTACATCAGTTCGAGTATAGTGCGTGATGTTTTACGCAATGGTGGCGATTATACTATTCTTGTTCCGGATTCTGTAAGGGTAAAATAATTCCATAAAATCAGTATGGAGTTTTCATTTAAACCGCGTCTTTCTATTTATCTCTTCTTAGGGTTTGTTCTTGCTACAATAGCAGGAACCCAAACCCATGAAATGGGGCATTATGTTGCCGCTAAATATTTTGGTTTTAATCCTACATTACATTATGGTTCGGTAAGTTATGGAGAGTCTGCCGAACAGGCAGAAATGGAAGCATTCTATGATAATAATAAAAAAAAGATAGTTTCAAAAGAATCATCGCCCGAAAAGGAGCGTTTTACAAATTGGTTTACAGGCATGCAACAAAAATATTTTTTAATCACGCTTGCAGGCCCTGTACAAACCATAATTACAGGAACTTTAGGGCTTGTGCTATTATTTTATCGGAGAAAAAAAATAAAACTCGAAGGTTTAAAATTTATAGATTGGGTATTAGTAATATTAGCTTTTTTCTGGGCAAGGCAGGTATTAAACTTTTTGGTTTCAATAACTTCAGTTCTTTTAGGTAAAAAGTTTTCTACAAGAGGTGACGAACCACGACTTTCAATGTTTTTAGAGCTGCCTAAGCCAACTATCGGTTTAATAACGGCAACTATAGGAGCTATACTATTACTATGGATTACGTTTTACCTTATCCCGAAAAATAAAAGACTCACTTTTATATGCTCGGGTATTGTTGGCTGTGCATTAGGATTCTGGTTGTGGTTAGTAAAATTAGGCCCTGTTATTCTTCCTTAACCAATACCATATCTTCAAAAAGTAGTTTTATGTTTTCGTATGAATTGGTAAGAGCCACTTTTACCTGCTCAGGATTTAGCCATTCCACTTTTTCAATACCTTCATTTACCTGTCCTTGCAACTTGCCTTTATAGGACGTTTTCATTTCAAACCAATAGGTAATTTTTAGTTTATATTGCCCATTGCGTTTAAAAACGTGATATGTTTTCGGTAATTTTTTTACAATTCTTAAGTTTTTAACCCCTGTTTCCTCCTCTACTTCACGTATCGCCGTCTCCTCTATTTCTTCGCCACGTTCCGTACCTCCTTTGGGTAAATCCCATTTACCGTTCCTGAAAATAAAAAGTACTTCGCCGTTATCATTATATACAAAACCGCCTCCCGCTTTGGCAACAGGCAGTTTTTCTTTCATCTTTTTTAATATCTCTTTTTCGTCAGGGTAGTATAAAAAAGCTTTGTTTACTTTATTATTAAACATCTTCACGATAAGCTGCTCTATATCTACGCTTTCCAGTAAAAACAACTGAAAATCGGTTTCCTTCTCCACCTTATTTGTTAAAAAAAGAGGTTTATCGTTTACAAAAACTTTATACATTTGTAATATGATTTTTAACACAGCTACAGCCGAAAAAACAGCCGAATTGCTTTTGCAAATAAACGCAATTAAATTAAATCCCAAAAATCCTTTTACATGGGCTTCCGGATGGAAATCGCCCATATATTGTGATAACAGGATAACCCTTTCATTTCCAGAAGTAAGAAACTACATTCGTGAAGAGTTTTCTCGTAATATAGAACAATTATACGGAAAACCCGATGTAATTGCAGGAGTGGCTACAGGGGCTATAGGCATAGGCATGCTGGTAGCCGATTTTATGGGGCTGCCGTTTGTATATGTGCGCCCGGAGGCTAAAAAACACGGTCGTCAAAACCAAGTAGAAGGCTACTTGGAAGAAGGTCAAAATGTAGTGGTGGTAGAAGACCTTATAAGTACCGGAAACAGTAGTCTGCAAGCTGTAGAAGCGCTTAAAGCTGCGGGAGCTAATGTAAAAGGCATGGTTGCTATATTTACCTATGGTTTTGATGTATCTGTCGAGAATTTTAAAAACGCTGATATTACCCTAAATACCTTGGGCAATTATGATACTTTACTGCAACTCGCCGTTGCCAAAAATTATATTACCCAAGAAGAACAGGAAACGCTGAAAGAATGGCGTAAAAACCCATCGGAGTGGGGACAATAAACATAAATGGTACTAAATAACTAACACAACAATATTATGAATTTACAAAGTCCAAAGGTTACGGTTGAAAAATCGGCACAATACATTTTCGAATCGTTATCTGATGTAAAGAATTTTGAAAAATTGATGCCCGAAAATACTGCAAAGTTTGAAGTTACAGGCGATGACTCTTTTATTTTTGGTCTTAAAGGAATGCCGGAGATAAAACTGAAAATGAAAGACAAAACACCTCATAACAAAATAGTATTAGGAGCTGCCAGCGACAAACTTCCTTTTACCCTTACGGGTGATATAAATGCACTATCCGATACTTCGAGCGAAGTACAATTATTTTTTGAAGGTGAGTTTAATGCCATGATGGCTATGATGGTAAAAGGACCTATAAGCAAGTTTATAGAAACCTTAGCCAATAACATGCATAAATTATAAAAAAAGTATAAATTATACAGATAAAGGCCTTTAAATATAAATATTTAAAGGCTTTTTTGTTACTTTTAGGCAAATTACAGATAATACTATCAATACTATGAAAAGAATACTTTTATTATTTATAATTCTGTTAGTTATGCCTGCTGCAAAAGGACAACCTGCAAACGGGGATATGGATACCGTAATTTTACAGGAAGCCGATAAAATGGGAAAAGCATTCGTAAGTGCAGAATATGATGCTTTTGCAGAGTTTACCCATCCTACCATTGTTATAATGATGGGAGGTAAAGAAAAAATGATAAGCGAAATAGCCCGCAGTTTTGATCAGATAAAATCAGAAGGGGTGTCTTTTAAAAATGTAAGCTATGGCGCACCTTCAGAAATAATACAATATGAAGGACAACTGCAATGCACACTGCCACAAATGATTGACATGAAAGTAGATAACGGAACAGTTACTGCCAATGCCGTACTTATAGCCGTATCTATGGATAACGGTGCCAAATGGTATTTTATAGACCCCACCGGTAACGATATAGCTACCATGCGAAAAATAATACCCACATTAAGCCCTGCATTAAAAATACCTGTAAGTGTCGATCCCTCTTTTACCGAAGATTAAGAGCAACTCCCTGTTTCAGTAAAAAATATTGCAGTATTACTTTATCCGGTTAAACATTTTGTACTTTAGTACAGTTAGATTTAAACTAAATACGTTAGGCTATGAAAAATATAAAAGACTACGAAATTCAATTCGAACTTAATGACGAAATGAATGATCAGGAACTTATTGAAATTCATATAGGCGATGTAAACCTCCCCACAGGTAAAATTATTGTTGCCGATCCATTTTTTACGGTAGAGCAAAGACCTTTTGCCCATACAGTAGAGCCTGACAAATATCCTGTTTTTATTTACGTGTCCGAAATTGATGCATTACACCACAGAATAGCGTATGCTAAAATAAAATTCAGACCTGAAACGGCTGCTAAATGGATACTCGCACTTACTGATGATATTACAGCCAAAGAAATAAAAGAACTTAATGAAGATGAATTTTACGGTTTCCCTGTAGAATCGGGGTTAGCTTGTTTTCTTGACGAAGAAACTAATAAAGAGTTGATTGCAAAAATAGACGAACTACAGGAAAAAGATCCTGAGGCTAATTACTATGATGCGGTTCTTGCCGATGAGTTTAGCGAATATTCAGGGAAAAATAAATTTTCCAGAGCTTTAGGCGACTGGAACGACCACCGCCCTAATAAAGATTCTGATAATAATGCCATAATGTTTTCCTCCGGTTGGGGCGATGGCTACTACCCTGCCTACTGGGGATTAAATGAAAATGGTGATATTGTAGAACTTGTGATTGATTTTCTTATTAACGAGTTTGAAGATGAGGAGGAGGAACAAGACTTATAAATCCATCTTAGTATAATAATTGTACTTCTTTTACTTTATAATGGG
Organism: Flavobacterium salilacus subsp. salilacus; assembly: GCF_004634195.1. Classification (GTDB taxonomy): domain Bacteria; phylum Bacteroidota; class Bacteroidia; order Flavobacteriales; family Flavobacteriaceae; genus Flavobacterium; species Flavobacterium salilacus. The sequence continues at coordinate 12,944 of NZ_SKBP01000003.1, read as the reverse complement.
CAATACTATCGTCTTCCAGTTGCACCTCAAGGCTGCCACTTTTAGACACCCCTTTTATTATACCCATAAACCTCATGCCTTCTCTTTCAAAAGTCATAGGAACATTTTTTTTATACAACTTTAGCAAGTATTTATCCCATATGGCATCAGTATCTTTATGTAATAATAGCGACAGGTTTCGCTTCAGGTTTTCGGCAACGGCAATCATTACATCGTTTTTATCAAACTCCTTTGCAGCAATTAAAGCTAATGATGTTGCTTTAGGCAACCCTTCAAATTCAGTTTGGTTTACATTAATGCCTATACCTACTACCGAGTGTATTTCGCCATTACTCCTAATGTTATTTTCTATAAGTATGCCGCCCAGCTTTTTATTGCCTGCCAAAATGTCGTTAGGCCATTTTATAGCCAGTCCGGGCATATTAAATTTTTCGAGCGTCTCAACAATACTAACGGCTACTGCGGCATTAAGATAAAAAATAGCGTTTATTTCAAGCAGTAAATCTTTCACCAATACGCTAAAGGTTAAGTTTTTACCGTGCTCTGCTTCCCATCGGGTGCCCATTTGTCCCTTGCCCTGCGTTTGGTGTTCTGCTATTGCAATAGTAAAGTTATCCACGTGCCGCATAGCGGATAACTCTTTTAAATAGTCGTTGGTAGAATGAATGGCACTGAGTTTGATTATATTCATTAAAAATAATAAGGAATAACCTTTTAAACTTGCATTAAGGTTCAAAAGTAAATACAAAAAATGATAACTTTGCGATATATATAAATTTTTTAAATGGCGAAAAAAAGTATAAGTAACGATGATTTGCTAACGAATATCATCAAGGGCATAGAAGAGGTAAAAGGAAATGATATAGATATTCTGGATTTAAGAGCTATTGATAACACCGTTTGCGACTATTTTGTAATTTGTAACGGTACTTCTAATACACAAGTGAACGCGATTGTTCATTCCATTCAAAAAACAGTTTCAAAAGAATTAAAAGACAAGCCGTGGCATGTAGAAGGTACAGATAACGGCGAGTGGGTACTTATGGATTATGTGAACATTGTGGTTCATGTTTTCCAGAAACACGTAAGAGAATACTACAATATAGAAAGCCTGTGGGGTGATGCAAGAATTACATCTATAGGAAACAACTATTAACAAGCATATAACTATTCATGTCAAAAGATAATAAACCCAATAAAACCCGTGTAAGCCCATGGCTTATTTATGGAGGAATATTAGTAATATTCCTTGCTATAAACTTTTTTGGAGGCGGCACTACGTGGAACGACCCTAAACCTACATCATTGTCTAAATTTTATAAATTTATGGACGACAATGAGGTAGATAAAGTAGTTTTTAATAAATCTACAGCCAAAGTATTTCTTAAAGAAGAGGCTCTTACCAAAAAAGAGCACGAAAAAGTAAGTAAAGATATTTTTGATAAGCCTAATAAAAAAGGTCCGCATTATACCCTTGAAATCGGTAACTCTGAACTTTTCCAGAAAAAACTGGACGAAGCTTTGCAGGCAGGTAAAATAAATGATTATAACCCTGAGCCGGAAAGTATGTGGGGCGATGTTTTACTAACGTTGCTGCCCATACTTATACTTGTGGCATTATGGATATTTATGATGCGCCGTATGTCTGGCGGAGGTGCTGCCGGAGGTGGCGGACAAATTTTTAATATCGGTAAATCAAAAGCAAAACTGTTTGACGAGAAAAATGATATCAAAGTTACCTTTAAAGATGTTGCAGGACTTGAAGGAGCTAAAGAGGAGATACAGGAAATTGTAGAGTTCCTGCGAAATCCTGAAAAATATACCAATATAGGTGGTAAAATACCGAAAGGAGCACTACTTGTAGGACCTCCGGGAACAGGAAAAACCTTACTGGCAAAAGCAGTAGCGGGCGAAGCCAAAGTACCTTTCTTCTCACTATCAGGTTCTGACTTTGTAGAGATGTTTGTAGGTGTAGGTGCATCCAGAGTGCGTGACTTGTTTAAGCAAGCTAAAGAAAAATCACCTGCTATTATATTTATTGATGAAATTGATGCCGTAGGTCGTGCCAGAGGTAAAAACAACTTCTCCGGCTCTAACGATGAGCGTGAAAATACACTGAACCAGTTACTTACCGAGATGGATGGTTTTGGTACAAATACAAATGTTATAGTACTTGCCGCAACTAATCGTGCAGATGTACTGGATAAAGCATTAATGCGTGCAGGACGTTTTGACAGACAAATTTATGTTGACCTGCCGGACATCCGTGAACGAAAAGAGATTTTTGAAGTACATTTAAAACCTCTTAAAAAATCGGAAGGCCTTGATACTGATTTCTTAGCGAAACAAACTCCCGGTTTTTCGGGCGCTGATATAGCTAACGTATGTAACGAGGCTGCACTTATTGCTGCCCGAAAAGATAAAAAAGCAGTAGATAAACAAGATTTTCTTGATGCGGTAGATAGGATTGTAGGTGGTCTTGAAAAGAAAAACAAAATTATATCTAAAGAGGAAAAAAGAGCCATTGCCATACACGAAGCAGGTCATGCCACCATTAGCTGGATGCTGGAACACGCTCACCCTTTGGTAAAAGTAACAATAGTGCCGCGTGGGCAAAGCCTTGGCGCAGCATGGTACTTACCAGAAGAACGCCTTATAGTGCGACCTGAACAGATGCTTGACGAAATGTGCGCTACTATGGGAGGACGTGCTGCCGAGAAGGTTATATTTGATAAAATATCTACAGGGGCATTGAGCGACTTAGAAAAGGTTACTAAACAGGCGCGCGCTATGGTTACCATTTATGGGCTTAATGACAAGCTGGGTAACATAACCTACTATGATTCCAGCGGACAAACTGAGTATAATTTTTCTAAACCTTACTCTGAAGAAACAGCAAGGACTATTGATGAGGAAATATCTACTTTAATAGAAACGCAATATCAAAGAGCCATCACCATATTAGGAGAAAATAAAGACAAACTGATTAAGCTTGCTGATATATTGATAGAGAAAGAAGTTATATTTAAAGATGACCTTGAAGTAATTTTTGGAAAACGTCCTTTCGATAGTACAGAAGCAGAGGTCATTACAGAAGTTTAAGACTAATTATAACATAAAAATTTATAAAAATCTTAATTCAATCACATGATTGAATTAAGATTTTTTTATCTTTGGGTTACTTCTGAATAAATAAAGGGAATTTTATAGTATATGAGTCTTTTCAAAAAAATTTTTGGCGGTGCGAATGATGTTACAAATGAAGAAAAAAATTTGGAATCCAGTCCTTTTCTCCCTAAAGAACAATTACCTGCTGATGAGATGTTTACATCAAATTTCAAAAAAAATGGCGGTAAATTTCTTTATTGCGATGGTCTGTCAGAGGTTCATGAGCAGTTTTTAAACATACTCGAAGAGAATGATTGGTTTGAATGCGAGGCTTTGTGCTATGACCCAAAACTATTTAGCCTTTTGGATGAAAACAAATTGACGTATGACAATCCTAAAGAACCTAAATTTATATTAGCAGGATGCGAAAACCTAATAGCCGATGAAGGATCGGTACTCTTATCATCCAATCAAATAAAACAAAACAAACCCAACGAATTGCCTGCAAACATTGTAATATTTGCCACTACCAGCCAAATTGTAACTACTAAAAGTGATGGGCTCAGGGTAATAAAAAATAAGTACAGTAAAGAATATCCTACTAACATCACTACTATTAAATATTTTGAAAAAGCAAAAGAAGAAGATTTCCTGCACTATGGAAGCTCTGCAAAAAATCTTTACCTCCTGCTGTTAGAAGACCTGTAACATGAATGAAAGCATCGTTAGGGCACTTTCGGGCATTATATATATTATACTGCTTTTAGCGGCTACCCTCTACTCGCCTGTTAGTTTTGAAATATTATTCGGTATTTTTTTAATTATTGCCGTAACAGAGTTTTGCCGTTTAGTAAAACTTAACGTTATTGCGCCTATAGGCATGGCAGTAACAGGCTTTTTTATTTTTGGCTATCTCATCAATAATGAACCTCTTAATAACATATTGCTCGTTGCTGCATCTATATTTATTTTAGTTCCGCTGCTGGTATCTCTTTTTAAAAAAGGCACTCCCGCACAGCGAGATAAAAGGGGTAAACTTGCAGTTATTACAGGCTATGTAATTATTCCTTTTTTACTCATTATAAAACTTCCGTTCATAGAGGGGAAATATAATCCGTATATAATAACAGGAATGTTTATTTTAATGTGGACAAATGATACCTTTGCCTATATTGTGGGTAAAACACTGGGTAAACATAAACTTTACGAACGTATATCGCCTAAAAAAACTATAGAAGGCTTTGCGGGCGGTTTAATATTTACCATTATTGCAAGCTATATCATTAGCCGGTACTACCTGTTTTTATCGCCAATAGTATGGATGGGAACGGCTGTAATACTCGTAATTTTCGGGAGTTTGGGCGATTTAGTAGAGTCACAATTTAAAAGAATTGCCGGAGTAAAAGACAGCGGCAATATAATGCCGGGACACGGCGGAATATTAGATAGGTTGGATAGCATCATATTTGCAATACCTTTCTTATTTTTGTATTATCAAATCATAAATTATGTTTCATAAAGAAGGAGCCAAAATCATTATTGCTACCTTAGCAGTAACTTTAGTAGCCGTAATACTGGCAGATAAGTATATCACAAATATATGGCTGTTAAAAACAATACAAGTTGCTGCATTTATATTCCTGATACTGGTATTGCAGTTTTTCAGAAACCCAAAACGTGTGGTAACCATAGCCGACCACCATGTAATAGCGCCTGTAGATGGTAAAGTTGTAGTTATAGAAGAAGTATTTGAACCTGAGTATTTTAAAGACAAGAGGTTACAGGTATCTATATTTATGTCGCCTATCAATGTCCATGTAACACGTTATCCTATCGGTGGGCTTATAAAGTTCAGCAAATACCATCCGGGTAAATACCTCGTGGCATGGCACCCGAAGGCGAGCGAAGAAAACGAGCGTACTACAGTGGTAATAGAAAATCACTTTTTTGGTGAAATACTGTACCGCCAAATTGCCGGAGCATTGGCAAGGCGTATTGTAAACTATGCTAAAAAAGATATGCAGGTAATACAGGGAACGGATGCGGGGTTTATAAAATTCGGTTCGCGTGTAGATTTGTTTTTACCTCTCGGTACAGCTATAAAGGTAAACCTGAACGATAAAGCCATAGGAGGAAAAACAATAATAGCAATAAAAGAATAGATGCAGGAGAAGGATCTTGATACCCTTTTTCTGGAGGCTTATGAAAAAGCATCCAATATGACCGAGGCATTACCGCCCGATGTTATGTTAAGGATATATGCCTACTATAAGCAGGCAACACAAGGAAAAGAACAGTTACGGCAATTTCAAACTTTTGACCTGAGAGACGGTTTTAAAATGAATGCCTGGATGCAGGTAAAACACTTATCGGCAGACGAAGCAAAGAAATTATATATAGAAACTATTAACTCGGTAATTAAATAAATGTAATTATGAAAAAAGTAAAAGTTTTCCTTTCAGCGTTAGTAATAATAGCGTCGTTACAATCATGTAAAGAAAAAGATAATTTGAAAGAAGTGGTTGAAGTACCCGAAACACCACAGGAAGAAGCTCCTGCAATGGGTAATCCTGATGATGTAAAAGCTGACGAAGGCACGTTTCAGATAGCTAAATTAGGCTATGCGTATGATGCTCTTGCACCGCATGTTGACGCTAAAACTATGGAACTGCACTACTCTAAGCACTACCTTGGCTATACTAATAAGTTGAACAGCGCCATAAAAGGTACTGACCTTGAGAACAAAACCATCGAAGAAATACTGCAAGGGCTTGATATGAACAATACAGCCGTAAGGAATAATGGTGGCGGTTATTATAACCATACCCTTTTCTGGGAAGTTATGAGCCCCAACGGTGGCGGAGAGCCTAAGGGCGCGCTTGCAGAGGCTATAAACAAAGATTTTGGTTCGTTTGAAAACTTTAAAAACCAGTTTTCTGATGCTGCCGCAAAACAGTTTGGTTCGGGCTGGGCATGGCTTGTTGTTGATAAAACAGGAAAGCTGGCAATAGGCGATACGCCTAACCAGGATAACCCATTGATGCCAAATACAGGTATAGCAGGCAAGCCCGTACTTGCTCTTGATGTATGGGAACATGCATACTACCTGAACTACCAAAACAGAAGACCTGAATATATTGAAGCTTTTTATAATGTAATAAACTGGGAAGCTGTGGGTAAAAAATATGATGCTGCCATAGCTAAATAGTATAATCAAGAATAGAGAATAATCCGCCTCCATGGCGGATTTTCTTTTATATACTATTGTCCGTTTGAAAAAAAAAGCAGATTTTTGAAATACTTAACTATAATTTAAAATGAAGTACATATATCCGTTTGCTGCAATTGTATTATTACTGACTGCCTGTAATGATAAAGGAGTAAAGCCACTTGACAGAACTACTACAGACTGGGCTTTCTATAAACTGGAAGGCAGCGTAAAATCTGTTTTTACAAAATCGAACGAGCTAATAAATAATAATCTCGAACCGGGAAGAGTAAAGCATGAAAATCCTACAGATCATGATACTGAGCTTACTTTTAATGAAGAAGGTATGCTGATACTGGAAAAAAAACTAAATGCACAGGGCGGACCGTATGAGGAAATTACCTATAACGGGAGGGAGCAAAAATTGGAACAAATACAATATGTAAATAACAATCCGGGTATTAAAACCGAATTTTCTTGGGATGAAACAGGAAAACATAATACCGCCATTACGCGAAGAAATCCTGACAATAGCCAGATTGATCGTAAAGCGATGGAATATAAAAAAGGAAAACTTGCAGAAAAAACAACCTACAACCGGCAAAACAATCCTATAGACAAGATATCCTATGTATATGACAAAAACGGAAATCTTACTGGGGAAAACCTTTATTTGGGTACTGAATTTATACAGATAAAAAACCTCTATAAATACAACAATAAGAATCAAAAAGTAGCAGAATCCCGATATGATAAAGACTCCAACATAATATATACCACGGAATATGAATATAACAATGATAAGCTAATTGTTAAAAAAGTTACCAACGGAAACGGAGAAATAGAATATATGGAAAAAATGAGCTATAACCCAAAAGGTGAGCTTGAAATAAAAACCACTATAGATAACTTTGATAATACTCAAACTATTGAACGTTTTATGTATGATGATAAAGGCAACAAAACAGCACTAAGTGTAGAAAAAAATAATGAACTTTATATGAAAGTGAGTTATACCTATAATGAAAAGGGACTTCTGGAAAAATTAATTATGACAGACAGTACCGAAAATGCTGTAGATACCCGAACATATATATATACTTATGACGATAAGGGTAACTGGACAGAAAAAATAATTATTATAAATGGTGAAAATAAATTTATTGAAAAAAGAGAGATAACTTATTATAACTGATTTAAACGAATTATACATAAAAAAAGGGCTGCCAATGGCAGCCCTTTTTTTATGTATAATTCGTTTTATCTTCCTAATTAGCAAGAGCAGCTAAACTTTGTTCTATAGTCGCTATTTTAGCCAATGCATCAGCTTCTTTTTGCTTTTCCATGGCTACCACCTTTTCAGGTGCGCTATTTACAAACTTCTCATTACTCAGTTTTGCCTGTACCGATTTCAGGAAACCTTTATTATAATTCAACTCTTCGGTTAGCTTTGCTATTTCCTCTTCTACATTTATAGCACCCGCTACAGGAACAAAGTATTCGTTAGATTTTACCCTAAACGTTAGCGCACCGTTTACAGCATCGCTTACATATTCAAGGGTATCTATATTGCCTAATTTGATTATTACAGTATCAAAATAATCTGATGTATTATCATTATTTACCACTTTAAGCGATATAGCATCTTTAAACGGAATATTTTTATCCTTACGTATCGTTCTGATACCCGAAATTACCTCGGCGGCAACATCAAAACCTGCTATAATATCATTATCAACAGCTTTAAGTTCCGGCCATTCCGATACGATAAGCGCATCTTCCGGCTTCCTTTCAGTAATATACTGCCATATCTCCTCAGTAAGGAATGGCATAAACGGATGCAACAGTTTCAGGTTATTTTCCAGCATCTCGATAGCTTTATTATAAGTAACCCTGTCTATAGGAGCTTGGTATGCAGGCTTAATCATCTCCAGGAACCACGAGCAAAAATCATCCCATACCAGTTTATATATTGCCATCAGGGCGTCGGATATTCTGTATTTTTCGAAATGGTCTTCAATCTCGGCAAGTGTTTTTTGCAACTTAGCTTCATACCACGCTACAGCTTTCCTGCTGTGGTCGGGCTGCTCTGTATCGCTTACCTCCCACCCTTTTATCAGGCGAAACGCATTCCATATTTTGTTGGAAAAGGCTTTACCCTGATTACAAAGCTCTTCATCAAACATAATATCATTACCTGCCGATGCACTAAGCAATAACCCTACACGAACACCATCGGCACCAAATTTTTCAATCAGGTCAAGCGGATCGGGTGAATTGCCTAATGATTTCGACATTTTACGGCGTTGTTTATCACGCACCAATCCTGTTAGATACACATTATTAAAAGGCTTTTCTCCCGTATATTCATATCCGGCAACAATCATTCGTGCCACCCAAAAGAAAAGAATATCAGGACCTGTAACCAAGTCGTTAGTAGGATAATAATATTTAAACTCTTCGTTATCAGGGTTCATTATACCACCAAAAACAGCCATAGGCCATAACCAAGACGAAAACCAAGTGTCTAATGCATCAGGGTCTTGTTTTAAGTTTTCAACAGTAAGTGCATTATTTCCTGTTTTAGCCTTAGCCAATTCCAGTGCCTGCTCTTTCGTTTCGGCAACTATAAAATCTTCCTTACCCTCACCATAGTAGTAGGCTGGTATCTGTTGCCCCCACCATAACTGGCGCGATATATTCCAGTCCCGAATATTCTCCATCCAATGACGATAGGTATTATCAAAACGCTTAGGGTACAGTTTTACTTCCTCTGTTTCCAAAACCGCTTTAATAGCCGGCTTGGCAAGATCCTCCATTTTCAAAAACCACTGGTCAGAAAGTCGTGGCTCTATAACCGCCTTAGTCCTTTCAGATGTCCCTACCTTATTAATATGGGTTTCAACTTTCTCCATATGCCCGGCAGCCTCAAGCTCTTTGGCTATCTCATCACGAACTGTAAAGCGGTCTTTACCCTCATAATGTAACCCAAAACTATTCAGCGTAGCATCGTCATTAAAAATGTCTATAATTTCAAGATTATGCCTTTCGCCAAGCTCTTTATCATTAACATCATGCGCAGGAGTTACTTTAAGACAACCTGTACCAAACTCCATATCCACATATTCATCAAATATAATCGGGATACTACGATTAACTATAGGTACAATGGCTTTTTTACCTTTCAGGTGGCTGTAACGCTCATCATTAGGGTTTACACAAATGGCGGTATCACCCAATATCGTTTCGGGGCGCGTTGTGGCTATAGTAAGGTAATCTTCACTACCTTCAATTTTATATCGTAAATAATACAGTTTTCCCTGACGCTCTTCATAATTAACCTCTTCATCAGATAACGTAGTTTTCGCTTCAGGATCCCAGTTTACCATTCGGTAACCTCGGTATATCAAACCTTTATTATATAAATCTACAAACGAACGGATTACCGATGCGCTCATGTCATCATCCATAGTAAACTTAGTACGCTCCCAGTCGCACGATGCGCCCAGTTTTTTAAGCTGTTCCAGTATTACTCCGCCATATTTATCAGTCCACTCCCAAGCATGCTTTAAAAATTCCTCACGGGTAAGATCATTTTTGTTGATTCCCTCCGCTTTCAGTTTAGCAACAACTTTTGCTTCGGTTGCTATCGAGGCATGGTCAGTACCCGGCACCCAGCAGGCATTAAATCCTTTCAGGCGCGCACGGCGAATCAGTACATCCTGTATGGTATTATTAAGCATATGCCCCATGTGCAATACTCCGGTTACATTAGGTGGCGGTATTACTATAGTATAAGGCTGTCTTTGGTCGGGCTCTGAATGAAAATAATTATTTTTCATCCAGTAGTCATACCATTTCTGTTCTGCCACTTTGGCATCAAATTGCGATGGAATTGTCATAATCAGTTAATCTATAATGTATTCCAAAAATCGTGGTGTAATTTTTGTTCTAACGTATGCAAAAGTAACTATATAAGTAGAATTTAAAAAAAAGCACAAGTAATATTTGCACTTTAAATTAAAGAGAGTATTTTTACATGAACATTAAAAACTTAGGTTATGAAAAAAATTTTAGGTTTAATAGCTACTATACTAATCAGTGCTGCTACATACGCACAAACGGGACCAAAAATTGAATTTAAGTCTGATACTGTTGACTATGGAACTGTATATAAAGATGAAGACAGTGGCATACGCGAATTTGAATTTACCAACACCGGTAATGAACCGCTTATTATAAAAGATGTAAAATCTACATGCGGGTGTACTATACCCTCTAAACCAAAAGACCCTATTATGCCGGGAAAAACAGGTAAAATAGAGATTAAATACAACATGAAGCCCGGTCCTATCAGAAAAACGATAACCATAATGTCTAACGCCGTTAACTATGAGAACGGAACAGTAGCCGTAAAAATAAAAGGAGAGGTAAAATCTCCCGAAACGGTAAACATTCTCGAAAAGAAAAAAGCGTTACCCAATCAATAATAAAAATCATCTCAATATAAAAAGCCCATGCTAAGCATGGGCTTTTTATATTTATAACAACATATGTATAATTATATAAAATTTGATAAAGCAAAAATTATAAAATATGTAAAATTTATTGCAAATTTGCCCAACTCATTTATAAAAATTTTACGTTATGCCTAAAGTATCCATAAAAGGGCAACAAATGCCTGAATCACCCATACGAAAATTAGTTCCTTTCTCAGAAGCAGCTAAACAAAGAGGCTTAAAAGTTTATCACCTTAACATCGGACAACCCGACATTAAAACACCCGAAGTAGCACTTAATGCTGTAAAAAACAATATACCCGAAATACTTGAATATAGCCATTCAGCAGGCTTTGAAAGCTATAGAAAAAAACTGGCAAACTATTATCAGCAACACGAAATACAGGTTGATAAAGCGGACATAATTATAACCACAGGAGGCTCTGAAGCTTTGCTTTTCGCAATGGGCAGTACTATGGATGCAGGCGATGAAATTATCATTCCCGAACCTTTTTATGCTAATTACAATGGCTTCTCAGTAGCTTCAGGCGTTAATGTAGTACCGGTTATTTCCACTATTGAAAATGGCTTTGCCTTACCCCCTATTGCCGATTTTGAAAAACTGATAACACCCAAAACAAAAGCAATACTGATATGCAATCCCGGTAATCCAACAGGCTATTTATATACAGAAGAAGAAATGCAGCAACTGGCAGAACTGGTAAAAAAACATGACCTTTTCCTTATTGCTGACGAAGTGTATCGCGAATTTACTTATGATGGAGACAGGCACTACTCTGTCATGAATATACCGGGTATAGAAGAACACGCTATAATGATAGACTCTGTATCAAAACGCTATAGTATGTGCGGAGCAAGAATAGGCTGTATTGTTTCAAAAAACAAAGCAGTAATGTCTGCAGCCATGAAATTTGCACAAGCACGACTAAGCCCTCCAACGCTGGCACAAATAGCAAGCGAAGCGGCACTGGATACTCCCAAAGAATACTTTGATGAAGTAATAAAAGAATATAAAGACAGGCGCGACACCCTCATAAAAGGACTCAGCGAAATAGAAGGCGTTAAAGTCGCTACACCAAAAGGAGCATTTTATTGCATAGCAAAATTACCTGTAGATGATGCTGACAAATTCGCACAATGGCTGCTCGAAAGCTTTGAATTTAACGGCGAAACTGTAATGGTAGCACCCGCAGCAGGTTTTTACTCTTCGCCAAACGTAGGTACTACCGAGATACGGATAGCCTATGTACTAAAGAAAGAAGACCTTATACAATCTATAGCCATTTTAAAAGAAGCTATAAAACAATATAACAGTAAATAAATTTCCTTTAAATCATATTTTTAAAAAAGCCCGACTTTAGGTTGGGCTTTTTTATGTATCATCCTTATGTAATAAAAAAACGGTTGCCAATTGGCAACCGTTTTTGTTTTTGGTATTTAAAATAGAATTACAAGTTTATCGTTTCATTGCAAAGTGCGCCTTAAACTCTCGAGTAACCTCTAAGGGTACTTCCACCATAATCGGTTCATTGGTTACAGGGTCATTCACAATGGCTCCGCTTGCATCTCTCAATGGCTGTATACTGATTGTCTCTTCATTGAAGGTTACCGTAAACCAGTAGTCATCTGCTGGTAATGGACTGCCGTTGTAGGTACCGTCCCATCCTTCACTTTGCGAACTGATTTGTTTGATCAGCTTGCCGTAACGGTCAAAGATGTATATCTCCGCACCGCCCTGGTTAGATAATCCATAAATGTTCCAGTAATCATTGTAACCGTCTCCATTCGGAGTAAAGAATCTTGGATAATCAATGATACTCACATCCGTTATCGTTACAATATGCTCCGAACATGCTCCTGTATCTCTGATATGTACCTCATGCAATCCCGGTGCTACATTCGTAAATACATTACTATCCTGCCATGGGCCATAATCCAATTGATACTCATATTCACCATACCCTTCAGTACTGATGGTAATCGTTTGGTTATCACTAAAGGCATTGCTCACTACATACGCTGTAAGTGCTTGGCTTGCGGGTCCGCTTTGTGTTACGGTTACCGGGTCTATAGGGAAGCTGGTACAGCCTGCGGCATTGGTGGCTTCT
>NZ_SKBP01000002.1 GCF_004634195.1 Flavobacterium salilacus subsp. salilacus | reverse complement strand
TGCATTTTGTGGGAGAGTATGTCGTCGCCTTTCTTTTAAAAACCCTATCCAATAAGGATAGGGTTTTTTCGTTTATATCAAATACTAAACCTTTTTTAAATGAATTTCATAAACCCCCTATTGGGATTTTTACGTTAATAACTATTTGTAATTGTTAATACTAAATTTATTGTTTGGGTTGGTACTGAGTTTTTTCTTTTTGATTTATACTTACATTTGTCTCGCTCGTATGCTTTAAATTATTTTAGCATTGCTGGTATACTATTGTATACTTGTTTTTGGATGTGGTATAGTTCTTGTTTTTAATTACATATTAATAGTTGCTATAACGTTGTTAAACAGATGGTAAGGTTTTTTTTTACATTAATTCTCGCATGTTTTTTCACACTTTTTTCATTTGCTCAATTGCAGGATTTTACCCTTAATGTTGTTGGGACAGATGAGAGTTGTGATGATAATGCTATACTTACATTCAATGTTGGTAATGTAACTACGGGATCTGATTTTCTTTTTACAGTATTTTTGCAACCTGATTTAGAAAATCCTGTTGCTGTTACTGACTCTTTTTCTGTATCTAATCTCGATTCGGGTACTTATACTGTTATTGCAACTCAATCTTTAAATGGTGAGTCCAATTCACAGCAAGTTTCTGTAGTCATTAATAATATTATAGAGCCTCTTGCTTATGATATTAATTCTATCAATCAGAATTGTTCTGTTGGTGGTCAGATAGAAATTATTACTACTAATGGTACGGCCGCTGAGTATGAAATTATTTCCGGTCCGGAAACCAGACCTATACAAACTTCTAATGTTTTTTCAGGCTTACAATCGGGAACTTATAATATTCGTGTTTTTGATATTTGCGGGCAAGGTGTAGTAACAACATATACATTGGTATTGCAAGCGGCAAATCCTACAGTAACAATGCCTGCTTATGAGGAGGAAATTACTACTGATTGTGATTCTGTGATTATAACTAATACTATTACTTATCCGGAAGGGGTTGTTATTAGTTATCCGTTAACGGTTACTTATACTATACACCCTCCTAATGGTGATCCTGATATTATAGAAATTTATACATATAATGAGGGTGCTCCCAATTTATTCGAGTTGATTCATGAATTTGAGCTATATGATAATCCATATACTTATGATATTTCGATAGTAAATGGTTGTGGTATAGAATATGGAAATTCGGGTATGACTGTTAATCCTGAACCGATACTTGCCTATTCGCTTGAGGAATTAGAATGTGGTGATAATTATCTTATTCTGAATGCCAGCCAGTACAGCCCTCCTTACTCGTTGGAGTTTGTTACAGCTCCGGAAGGGTTTAATCCTGTATTATTCAATTCGCAACATCTGGAACCTTTTGAAGATGCTACTGTTCAGTATGGTAATGAAGAGAATACTATTCCCGAAGGGGAGTATTTAATTGAGTTGACCGATGCTTGCGGCCGTACTGCTACTGTGGATTTTGAAGTTGTAATAGACACTCCCGAGCCTATTGTTTCGGGAAGGAACAACGGTTGTTTTTCAGACTTAGGAAGAATTACAGCTACAGTGCCTGACAGGGATATTGTTGCTGTAGAAGTATTGGAAGCTCCTGCGGCTTATATAGAAACACTTACAACACCTTTGCCACATGATGTGTCTTCTTTTATAAACAGTAACGGCAGACTATCATTGACTAACTTGCCTTTGGGAGATTATGTAATCAGGATTACCGATGTGTGCGGCGAGGTATATGAAGTGCCGGTAACAGTACCGGTATTTGTTGAACGGGATTTTACTATAAGTACTGCCTTTGATTGTACTATAGGTATAGGCTCGGTAGAAATGTCGAGCGGTAATGGGTCGCTAACAACTGTAACGCTACTGTCTGCTCCTGCATCATACGAAGGGGATGTGCCTGCTGATTTGTCGGACAGTATAGCATCGGGTGATTTGTATATTGATGATTTGCCTGAAGGTAATTATACATTTCTGGGTACAGATGTTTGTGGTATTGAGCGGGAGTTAACAATAACGGTATTAGGTTACCAGCCATCTGATAATCCGTTTACTTTTATACCAAACTGTGGCTCTTTTGATATTATGATGACTGATGATGCCGCTTTTTCAGGAGTGCCTACCTATTGGCTTCAAAAACTTGTAAATGCAGATACGGGAGATTGGGGGCATCCTGATACTAACGTTGTATATACTGAAGGGACTGTGCCAACCGAAGACAATTCTTTATCACTGGAAAACAATACTACTATATTTAATCTTACATTTTCGGGCGACTTTAGGGTTATAAAAGCATTTGAAAGTTTTGGTAACGGAAGCGAGGTTAAAAACTGTCTTGAAGAGTTGGGAACGTTTAACTATCTCGATCAGCCAAGAATTAATGCTTTTTATAAGTTATCTTGTATTGATAGTCCAGATGATGTATATATAGATGCAGATGGCATACCGCCTTTAAATTACAGAATTGAGGATGCTTTGACTAACGAGATTATTATTGATAATGGTGCCAATAATATATTTTCAAACTTGGCATCGGGTTCTTACAGGTTTGTTGTGGAGGATGATTGCGGAAATATATCTCGCATAACACAAAATATAGATATATTGCCTGACTTGGTAGCAGCTAATGAGCCGGAAGATCTTTTTTACTGTATTGATCCAGATAATGAAGCAGGTATCTCACATGAGTTCAATTTATCGGAGTTAAATGAGACCATTTTGGGTAATCAGAGCGAGGATTTGTACATACTTACATACCATATCTCTCAGGCTGATGCCAATGCGGGAACTAACCCTTTGGATGACTTATACATAGCAACCCAGCCTGTAACTACTATTTATGCCCGCCTTATTCATAGCTATATTTCGATTTGTTATGATGTTGTTTCATTTCAATTATTACTTAATGAAAATCCTGTATTGCAATTGCAGGAGTCCTATTATATATGCGATGACAGCACCGTAACACTATTTGCAGGAAACGGATATGATAGTTATTTATGGTCAACAGGGCAAACTTCGCCCTCTATTACTGTAGATGAAGCCGGTATTTATACTGTTACTGTTATGGATGGTTTATGTGATGCGAGTGGCGATATTGTGGTAGAATTGTCAGCGCCGGCAGCAACAGTTGGTATTGAAACAGAGGACTGGACGTATGATAATAATGCAATTATTGTATCTGCAACAGGCAACGGAAATTATGAGTACTCTCTTGATGGGATCATCTACCAAAACGAAAATATTTTTACAGGTCTCGAAGCGGGTTTATATACTGTGTATATTCAGGATATTAATGGGTGCGGAGTGGTGGAAGAAGAGGTCGTGCTTTTAAATTATCCTAAATTTTTTACACCCAATGGCGATGGTATAAATGAAACGTGGCGAATACCATTCTCTTCTTTTGAGCCTGAATTGTATGTTTTTGTATATGACAGGTATGGTAAACTTATTACCGGTTTTGATGCGCAGAGTAATGGCTGGGATGGTACTTATAACGGAAACAGGCTGCCATCTACTGATTACTGGTTTGTAGTTACCCGCCAAGACGGGCGTGTACACAAAGGGCATTTTTCTATGGTGCGTTAGTATTATCCTTTATTTTTTAAAGTTTTTTATGGAATTGCCCTGTAAATATAAAGCCCTGCTACTATAAGTAGCAGGGCTTTATATCCTTAAGTACTGATAAGAGCTATTAGCTTTTTACAATTACCCTAAGGAAATTTATTTCTTCTTTAAGATGTTGTATTTCCGATCTAAGGCTTTCTATAAGAATGTCATAAACCTCTTTGTTGGTATTATTAAGATTTGCGTTTTCGTTAACGTTGCTGTTCTCGGTTTCGTTAAATATATAAGATATATTTGTATTTAATATTCTTACTATTTTCAGGAGTTTAACAACGTTAAGCCTACGATCATCTTTTTCAAGTCTTCCGTAATTACTTTGTGTTACATCCAGTTGCAAAGCCATTGCTTCTTGGGTAATACCTTTTTCTTCTCTTAGCTTTTTAATCTTTTGCCCGATTACATTCATAATTTATTTAGTTTTAGGTGTGTTGTAATTTAAAAAATAATTAATAGTTGAGATTGATATTGAATAATTAATCTTATTTTTGAATAATTAATTTAACTAAACTTAAACAAAATAAGTTCTTTTTTTAATTCGTTTTTTAATTACTTAGTGTACTTCTTAACGTAAAAGTAGTAAAGAATAAATAATTACCGGGGGGCATATTATATTTTTCGACATACAGCTATTTTTCTTCGATTAAAAACGACTAAATAGTAGCTATATAATTATGTTTTAATAATTATTATTTGAATTTTTAAAAATTGCAACTATTATGAAGATTTGGATCTATGACAATCAATTAGGATATTTTGATTTGTTAAAAAATAATATGCCCAAGGACTACCAATTAAAACATTTCAGTGTAAATAATTGTGATGAGGAAGACTCAGAGGATAAAGCAGACTCTCTTATATTTTTTCTTAATGACGAGTTGGAACTGATTGACTATATGAAATTACAACGCCCCGGCATGAAAACGATACTTTGCTCTCCTACAAAGGGTGGAGCGATATTGGAAAAAGACGTCGATTTTATACATATAGATATAAACCTGAATAAAGAGGATTTGGTAAGCTCTATACTTCGGTTAGTTACTGCCGAAACTTCGAAGGCTGAAGGAATATAAAAAAAGCCGGTGAAAACCGGCTTTTTTTTATTGAGATATAATCGATCTTGATATTACTATTTTCTGTATTTCAGATGTTCCTTCATATATCTGCGTTATTTTAGCATCACGCATCAATCGTTCCACATGGTATTCTTTAACATATCCGTTACCGCCATGTATCTGTACCGCCTCAATGGTGGTATCCATAGCTACTTGCGATGCATACAGTTTTGCCATAGCTCCGCTAATGTCGTAGTTATTATGGTTATCCTTATCCCATGCTGCTTTTAGGCAAAGGTAGCGGGCTGCTTCAATACTCACAGCCATATCAGCCAGTTTAAAAGCAATAGCCTGGTGGTTGCATATCTCTGTACCAAAAGCTTTGCGCTCTTTCGAGTATTTAAGAGCCAACTCATAAGCTCCTGAAGCAATACCTAAAGCCTGCGAAGCAATACCTATACGTCCGCCGGATAGCGTTTTCATGGCAAATTTAAAACCAAAACCATCTTCACCTATACGGTTTTCCTTAGGTACTTTAACATCAGTAAACATTAACGAGTGCGTGTCAGAACCTCTGATACCCAGTTTTTGTTCTTTAGTACCAATTTCAAAGCCCGGCATACCTTTTTCAAGAATGAGAGCATTGATGCCTTTATGTCTTTTTTCTACGTCGGTTTGGGCTATTACTAAATATACATCGGCAGTACTGCCATTAGTAATCCAGTTTTTTGTACCGTTTACCAAGTAATGGTCGCCTTTATCTATAGCGGTTGTTTTTTGCGATGTAGCATCGCTGCCCGCTTCCGGTTCAGATAGGCAAAAAGCCCCTATAATTTCGCCGGTGGCAAGACGGGTAAGGTATTTTTGTTTTTGCTCTTCTGTGCCATATGTTTGCAGTCCCCAGCAAACAAGCGAATTATTTACTGACATCACTACTGAAGCTGAGGCATCTATTTTAGAAATCTCTTCCATAGCGAGTACGTAGGATATAGTATCAAGCCCGCTGCCGCCATATTTTGGGTCAACCATCATTCCCATAAAGCCAAGCTCTCCCATTTTCTTTATTTGTGCCGTAGGGAAAGTTTGTGTTTCATCCCTTTCTATAACACCCGGCAGTAATTCTGCTTGTGCAAAATCCCTTGCCGCCTGCTGTATCATCAGGTGTTCTTCAGTAAGTTTAAAATCCATAAGTATGTAGCTTTGTTTTTTGTTTTATTGTGCCCAAATGTAATTATTAATTGCCAATTTTTCAACTAGAATAACTAATTTTAGCCGATGAATAAGCAAAACTATAACGTTTTAGGAGTTATGTCGGGTACATCGCTTGATGGGGTGGACTTGGCGCATATTTCCTTAACCTTACAAGAACAAAAATGGAGCTATGCAATACATGAAACCCAAACAATTTCGTATAGTCCCGAGTGGGTAAAACGGTTGCAATCAGCCATAGATTTTGATATTAATACTTTGGCACAGCTTAATCAGGATTATACAGTACTGCTTGCAAACATTATCAATGGGTTTATAACTCAAAATGCAATTGGTAACCTCGATGCCGTATGTTCGCACGGGCACACCATATTGCACCAGCCTCACAACGGCTTTACACTTCAAATAGGTAACCTGCCCCAAATAGCCAACTTAATTCACCATACAATTGTTTGCGATTTTAGGGTGCAGGATGTTGCTATGGGCGGTCAGGGTGCCCCGCTTGTACCAATGGGCGACAGGCTGTTGTTTTCTGAATATGATTTTTGCCTCAATCTGGGTGGTTTTTCCAATATTTCTTTTGAAGAAGATGGGCAGCGCATAGCGTATGATATTTGCCCTGTAAATACGGTATTAAATTATTATGCCGGCATTTTAGGTCATGCTTATGATGATGGCGGTGCTATAGCTGCTGCCGGCACCGTAGTGCCTGAATTACTGGAAGCGTTGAATAATCTCGATTATTACAAGGCTCCTTATCCCAAATCGTTAGGGTTTGAATTTGTAAAAGAAGTAATATTACCTGTTATGGAGCGTAGCGATGCCGCCGTAAAAGATAAATTATGCACATTTACAACACATAGCGCTACACAAATAGCAAAAGCAATTATAGCTAAAAAGGCAAATGGAAGCCTGCTTATAACGGGTGGCGGAGCGTATAATAGTTTTTTAATAAAAAAAGTTAAGGAATTTTTACCGGCAACAAGGCTTGTTATACCTGATAATAAAACAATACAGTACAAAGAGGCTTTGCTATTTGCATTGCTGGGTGTACTTAAATTACGGAATGAGGTAAATGTTTTATGTAGTGTAACGGGCGCAAAAGCCAACCACAGTTCGGGGGTTATTATGCAACCTACAACACACCCATTTTCTTGATGGCTTCTATCAATTCATAATCGTCACCACTTTGTCCTTGCAGCAGCATGTTTTTCATACGTGCTTTTCTTTTTTCTATAGCACTTAGCGATAAGGGTACATAGTTGGGTATATTTTTGGTCAGTATCCCTTCAGATAGGCGCATGAGTATTTGCTTATCGTAATTGTCCAGGTTATAATTGTCAAAAACCTTATCTTTCATCGATTTTACAATCTTATTGCTGAGATAGGTGTCGTTTTTTTCAAAAATAATTTTAAAAGCATTAAGAAATTCGTCAATATCAATATCACTTTTGCACAATATACCTTTGGGGTTTATTTCTTTAATAAGCCTATCTACCAATGAGGCTTCACTATGCATGGTGAGTATAATAATTATACAATCGGGGATGGTGTTTTTTATAAGCACGCCCAAGTCAAATCCCGAAAAAATATTTTTATCAGGATAGGGCGGAAGGCTCAAATCAAGATATGCAATATCAAATGGTTTTCCATCAGTTGCAGACTTCGAGATAAGATTATAGGCGTCTTCACAATTGAGTGCTTTTGTAAAAACTAAGTTATAACCTTCAAATTTTTCTTCGGATAGAACATTTACATATCCGTTAACCGTCATGGGGTGATCATCAACGATTAAAATGTTTAAATCCTGTGACATGAAATTTATATATATACAAAATTAACAAATTTTACGGGAAAACCGTAAAACATACAAGATGATTATTTATAAATTGCAAAAAATTTTTTTGCCTAATTTTTTTTAAGTGCAATATTCATATTTGATAATAGATGATAATGACGAGAGTATAAAGGAAATCTTAGCAATATTTGAAGGTTTCCCGGAATACTATTGTGCAGGCATTGCAAAAGATAAAGATGAGGCTGTAAATAAAATATTAGAACTCGAGCCGCAAATTGTTTTTTTAGAAGTAGCTTCTAAACAGAAGGGGAGTAAACTCTCACTATCCATAATCAGCGATTTATATCAGTTTTTAGATATCCTGCCTTATTTTGTAGCGTTTACCAGTACCCCAAAATATGCTTTCGATGCCATAAAAGCAGGCGTATCCGACTATTTATTAAAACCACTCAGTATAACAGAGTTGCGCAAAACACTGTTGAAATTCCAGAAAACAAATCCTGTAATAGCCAATAATACCATTTGCATACGCTCTTACGGCGATTATCAGTTTATATCATTACATGATATTGTGTATTTAAAAGCAGATAATAATACTACTGACTTTTATCTGCAAAACGGCAGAAAACTTACTGCCTATAAAACATTAAAACATTATGAGGCAAATCTGCCTTTGTTCTTTTTCCGTATTCATAACAGTTATATTGTAAACAGCAATTATATTTCGCGTATCAATACAGGAAAATCATTATGCTACCTTAGCCACAGCGATATTTCGATATCATTTTCCAAAACCTTTAAGGAAAATGTTGATGCCATAATACGCAAAATAGCTCCTGAATATTTGTAATGTAACTGATTACCCCTAAAATCAGTCGAGTTACTCGCAGACCCGTGTGTTTTACTAAACGCCTTGTAAATCATTGTGCTACGTTGTTTATTGCCCCTATTTTTGTCTCAGAAATAATCGCTGCAGCGTTTGTTTCGGAAAAAAAATATTGAATAAATAAATACACACATCCTAACAATTACAAAAATTTGATTATCATGAAAAAAAATCTTCTTATTTTAGGTCTTGTAGCTTTTTTGAGTTTAACAGCTACATCTTGCTCTACTGATGACAGCGATATGAACACAGAAACAGAGGCTAATACTTTACAGCCAATAGATAATGGCGATAAAGAGCTGCCTAAACCACCTATGAAACCATAATTATAAAGTTATCATAAAAATATAGTATTTTTGAGGGCAATAGTATTATACTATTGCCCTCAAAAATTTGAAGATACTTCGAAAAATACTACTTCTCTTAGGTGTACTACTGTGCGCCATGTCATGTAATTCACCTGATGACAAAACATTATCAAAAACCAAAGCCGGACAATATCTTGATGATTCAAACAATACCGTTCTGGACGTTAAGCAACGTCAAAAATATATAGATTCGGCTTATTCAGAATTGCAATCAACTAATCAAAACGATTCTATTACCCGTTATTTGTACAGCCGTACAATAGCTGCTTATTATAATCTTAATTTGTATGACAAATCATTATCGGTAAGTAAAGAAGCCCTAAATATAGCAATAGAATCAGAAGATACATTGGATATAGCAAAAACAATGTACAGAATTGGCGATATACATTATGCAAAAGCTAATAATGATACTGCTTTTTATTATTATGACCAAGCAGAAAAGCTCTTTGTTAACCTTAATGATCCCGGGAGTTTAGGGGAAATAATTCTGTATAAAGCATATATTTATTATAATATTGGAGAGTATATACTTTGTGAAGTACAGGCTATTAAGGCACTTGAGTTACTTATTAAGGATAATAGAACCGTGCATATCTATAATTGTTATAACCTCATAGCAAGTGCATTAGATGGTCAGAACAATAATCAGGACGCGTTAAAATACTATCAACTTGCTTTGAAACAATTAGATGCCTTCAGAACAGAAGGCTATTCTGAAAGTGTTATTGAGTTTTATAAAGCTACCTGTTATAACAATATGGGCGGAGTATATGTTAAAGAACGTAACTATCAAAAAGCAACATCACTATACAACGATGCAATGCGGTTACCCAGCATTAAGCAAGATTATATTTCCCTCTATGCCAAGCTGCTAAACAATATGGCATATGCCAAATTTAAGGCAGGAGACGATTCTGAACTACCCCAACTGTTTTATAAATCATTGCAAATAAGAGACAGTATTGGCAATCAGTCGGGCATAGTAGCAAGTAATATTCATCTTGGCGAATATTTTGCCTCAAAGCAGGATACCGTAAAAGCACTAAAATATCTTACAACAGGCTATAACACAGCCAAAGAGATAAAAAGCCATTTTGATATACTCAATAGCCTAAAACTGCTTGCAGAGCTCGACAAAGAAAAAGGAGTGTATTATTCTAACAGATATGTTAAAGTAAGCGATAGCTTGCAGGATATAGCTCGCGCTAACCGTGAAAAATATGCCCGTATAGAATATGAAACTGAAAAACTGCAAGATGAAAAAGAAGCCTTAGTAAAGAAAAACAGTTTCATTATTGGTATTTCGGCAGTAATATTACTCTTTATAGCTGCCATTTTTGTTATTTATTACCTTAATTCAAAAAATAAAGAACTACTGCTTATACAGGAACAGCAAAAAGCAAATGAAGAAGTATATTTTTTAATGAGTGAGCAACAGGCAAAAATTGACCTTGCCCGTAAGGAAGAAAAAAACAGAATAGCTATGGAACTCCATGATGGCATACTTAATAATATTTATGCCGTTCGCCTTAATTTAGATTTTATCAATAAAAAATCCGATGATGAGTCAATCCAGAAAAGAAAAGGACTACTGAAAGAATTACAAACTGTAGAGGCAGAAATACGGGCAGTATCGCACGATCTTAGTAAAAATGCCATGTTGCAACAAGAAAAAAGCTTTGAAAGCATACTGGAATATATGATAGCCAATCAGAAGAATTCGTTTAACACTATATTTGAATCAGATATAGACAGAAGTATAGACTGGGAATCTTTATCCAATATACTTAAAGTTAACATTTACAGGATTATTCAGGAAGCACTTCAAAATATAAACAAATACTCCAAAGCCGGTTTTGCCAAAGTAGTAATCAATAAAGAAGGAGATAATATAAATATAACCGTAACGGATGACGGTGTCGGGTTTGACATACAAACAACAAAAGGTGGTATCGGGCTGAGAAATCTTAATAAACGCGTACTCGCGTTAAGCGGCAGCATAGAAATCACCTCACAACCCCATAGCGGGTCAACAATTAAAGTTACATTTCCAATTGGATAAAAAAATACAAAATTCTCATTTATATGTTTTATATATTTGTGACGATTTAAAAAAACGCAACAAATGAAAGATTTATTAAGCAAATACGAAAATAAAGAGCCCGAAATAGTATTTAACTGGAAAGACAGCGAAACCGAAGCCGAAGGCTGGACAGTGATAAACTCCCTGCGTGGCGGTGCAGCCGGCGGAGGAACAAGAATGAGAAAAGGACTTGATATGAACGAGGTCCTATCGCTTGCCAAAACAATGGAAGTAAAGTTTACCGTTTCAGGCCCTGCAATAGGCGGTGCCAAATCCGGAATAAATTTTGATCCTGCCGACCCACGTAAAAAAGGTGTGTTACAACGCTGGTACAAAGCCGTTTCCCCATTACTGAAAAGCTACTATGGTACAGGTGGCGACCTAAATGTAGATGAAATTCATGAGGTTATCCCGATGACAGAGGAGTGCGGTGTATGGCATCCGCAGGAAGGCGTGTTTAACGGACACTTTAAGCCTACCGAAGCCGATAAAATAAACCGGATAGGGCAATTACGTCAGGGAGTAATTAAAGTGATAGAAAATCCCGCTTTCTCTCCTGATGTTAACAGAAAATATACTGTTGCCGATATGATTACAGGCTATGGTGTTGCCGAAGCCGTACGCCATTTTTATAGCATATATGGAGGTGATGTAAAAGGTAAAAAAGCCATAGTACAAGGTTTCGGTAACGTAGGTTCGGCAGCAGCATTCTATCTTGCCGAAATGGGAGCAAAAGTAGTAGGTATTATAGACCGCGACGGCGGTGTGCTTAATAAAGAAGGTTTTACATTTGAAGAAATAAGAAACTTGTTCCTTAATAAAGACGGTAATAAACTGGTTGCCGAAAATATGATTCCGTTTGAAACCATCAATCAGGAAATTTGGAAAGCGGGCGCACAAATATTTGCCCCATGTGCAGCGTCAAGACTTGTAACTAAAGAGCAAATAGATAATATGATAGCATCAGGGCTTGAAGTTATCTCCTGCGGGGCTAATGTACCGTTTGCAGACAAAGAAATTTTCTTTGGTTCTATCATGGAAGCTACTGACAGCAAAGTGAGCCTGATTCCTGACTTTATCTCTAATTGTGGTATGGCAAGAGTATTTGCCTATTTTATGGAGAAAAAAGTAAGCATGACGGACGAAGCTGTATTTAAAGACACTTCTGAAACGATACAAAGAGCAATGCAAAATGTATATGCACAAAACAGCTCTAAAACCAATATAAGCCATACAGCTTTTGAAATTGCATTAAAGCAACTGGTATAACTGCAAGAATAGTATAAAAAAATAGTAATTTTAATGGCAGATGATATTCTGCCATTTTTTTGTTATGAACTATAAAGAAACTACAGCATGGATGTTCAGCCGACTGCCTATGTACCAGCAGCAGGGAGCATCTGCCTATAAAAAAGACCTTACCAACACACTGTTACTGGCGCAACATTTAGGCAACCCCGAGCGTAAAATAAAAACCATACATATAGCAGGTACCAATGGTAAAGGGTCGGTATCAAACATGCTGGCATCAGTGTTACAACAGGCAGGCTATAAAACAGGCTTATACACATCGCCCCACCTCAAAGATTTCAGAGAGCGCATCAAGATAAACGGGCAGGATATTCCCGAAGACCACGTGTGCCGTTTTATAAACAACAATAAGTCTTTTTTTGAGGTACAACAACTCAGTTTTTTTGAAATGACTGTTGGACTTGCTTTTGATTATTTTGCCCAAGAGCAAGTTGATATTGCTGTTATAGAAACCGGAATGGGCGGCAGGCTCGACTCTACCAATATCATCACTCCGCTGGTATCGGTAATAACCAATATAGGGTTAGACCATACCCAGTTTTTAGGCACTACCGAAGCCGAAATAGCAGGGGAGAAGGCAGGAATTATAAAAGATAATATACCTGTAGTTATAGGCGAATATACAACTGAAACTAAACCTGTTTTTGAAAAAGCAGCACATGAGCATAATGCACCTATTTATTTTGCACAGGATGAGGTGCGGGAGTTATATCCTTCAGATTTAACAGGGGTTTACCAAGTACAAAACCAAAAAACAGTGTTGCAAACCATAGCTGTATTACAAAAGCATTTTGAAATACCTGAAGAGGCTATTAAAAAAGGATTGCTTACTGTTACTGCCAATACCGGTTTTATGGGCAGATGGCAGCAAATAAATACCAGCCCTGTAGCAGTGTGCGATACCGCACACAACCCACACGGCTTAGCAATGGTGATGAAGCAGGTGCTGCAACAAAAATTTGACGTTTTACGAATTGTTTTCGGGGTGGTTAATGATAAAGATTTGAGTAATATATTACCCTTGTTGCCTAAAGAGGCACGTTATTACTTTTGTAAGCCTGATGTGCCGAGGGGCTTACACGCTGAGATTCTTCAAGGAGAGGCTAATGCATTTGGTTTGCAGGGAAAATTATATCCTTCTGTTGCAGATGCTTATCAAGCTGCTTTGTCGGATTCCGGAAAAAATGATTTTATTTATATAGGCGGCAGCACCTTTGTAGTAGCAGAAATTTTATAATTTTTTAAAATTATGTTTGCAAATACCAAAAACTGGACTATATTTGCACTCGCAATAACAAACAAGGATACTCCGTAATGTTAAAGCAACATAAGGGCGATTAGCTCAGTTGGTTCAGAGCATCTCGTTTACACCGAGAGGGTCGGGGGTTCGAATCCCTCATCGCCCACAGAAAAATTAAAAAATCCAGTGAAAACTGGATTTTTTAATTTATTCAATCACGTTAGGTTAATTTCTTGTTTCTTGATATCTGTTAATACTCATAATAGATATTACTAATTCTTGATTTGTTATTTCATATCTTTAATTTTTAATAAAAAAATAGATGAATAACTCAAGAGGCCTATTATATCCGGCACTGCATAAATTTTATAGCGCCTTAAACAGTTTAGAAAAATTTGAAAAAGGGACAAACTTCTTCGACAATATAAGTTATCTGGATAATTTCTTTTCGGAATATAGAAATGTCACCTTTGTGCTGCAAAAATCTTTGGCTAATACCTTATTCATGCCTACGTACGAAAAATTGCGCGATAAATACCTAGTTAACCAAGTCGGTAAATGGTTTATAGAAAAACGGAACGAGGTACTTAAGCAACAGCCTTTTAATCTTGAGAAGCGGATTGTAATTAATATTTATTTTGGTCAGACATTGTCACTGCCTGAACTAGTTTTTACAATTGACGATGATGTCGAAATTTCGACAATAGTTGATTCACTGCGAACGACATTTATAAGTTTCGGTCAATTAGAAGTAATGTTTTCGGCTGAATTTTTATTTTATGAATATGGGCATAGTGAAGATTTGTATGATAATTTGATTTTCGGGATAAACCAAATGAAGCTTTTATTAGCTGACATGAAGAATCAAATCAATCAGGATTGTAAACTATCCGATGAACTGGAAAGTAAAATAGAAGTGATGAATTTCTATAAAGTACCTAGAGATATGCTTTTTGTTGATGATTATGTGTTTTACTGTAAAAAGGGATATTTTGAGAAAGCTTCAAGAATTGCTATACGAATCGGTCAAGGCCAGATAAGGGTTCCTATTGAAAATCTAAATAAAGTGTATCCTACTGGCGACCTATTTAATAAATTTGAAATGATGCACCTAGTGATTTTTCAAATGGGAAAATCGCTATTACCTACTTGTATGATATTATATAGTGATGATACGTTTGAATTAGTTACTTTCGGATTCTCGATCAAAACTACATTATACAGAAAGTTTAACGAAATTGCTAAACGCCTTGAAGTAGATAAGATAGTTAGCATCCTTTTCGTTTCAGAAATGTATATTTATGATAAAAATGATATAAATAATCTGGACAGCCGTGAAAGGGTCGAGCATGCTAAAAGCGAGATATTAGCATTTTACATGATTAATAATCATTTAGCAATTAAATCACATTCATATGACACAAAGCAAATTGATGATTTTAAATATATAGGTTCAATAATGTTTTCAAAATCCAGCGAGCAAGTACTACCCAGATATATGAATCCGGTCATGCAAGAGTTTATACGTTTGAAAACAAATTTCAAGTAAGTTTAAGTTGGGTAATGATGTTCTCAATCGCTGAGATTACCCGGATTCAATATACTAGGTCTATTAAGAAAATTATGCGAATGCAATCAATCTGTGTTCGATAGAAACCTCACACTTTATATTCACTCGATTTCGAAATGATTATCAATTAATGATTTTAAATATTGCTAAATAGAGTTAGAATAGGCACAAGGTGTTCGACTGTAATCCTTTACAGCCCACAAAAAGCAAGCTATAGTAGCTTGCTTTTTTATTTTACGCTTTTTCTGTTTAAAGGCTTACTAATAAATAATAAAGCAGCTCGATGGCTGCTTTATTGAAAGTTTCTTTATTTTATAAAACTTATTCCTTTACAAACTTTCCGTTTCTGTTATCCATTCTCAAAATATAGATACCTGCCGGCAGGTTACTTACGTTAACAGTATTGTTACCTATATTTTCCTGAAGTACTAATCTGCCTGTAAGGTCGTAAATTTCTGCGGTTGTGCTCTCTATTGTTCCTGTAATGGTTATGTTCAAATTGTCTTTAACAGGGTTGGGATAAATTGTCCATGAAGCCTGTGTGGTATCAAATTCTTCCTGGCTTGCCACTGTTGTAAACTCAAACCTTGCACTTACAGGCAAGTGGTTAGAAGTGGTGTTATAAAAATTGTTGATAGTTTGGGGTATAGTTACATCCTGTGCAGCACTGTTTGCAATATAATTGTCAAATAATTCGTCAGAAATTATAAAATGCTCAATAAGCGGGCGTGTTCCCCAGTTTGTGTTTACATCTATAATATTTTTGGTAATACCGTTGTAATTGTTTTCATCATCTATAAAATTTTTAAACGGCGAATTGGTACAATTGCAGGCATCACTTGATGTTCCTATCAGGTAATCGTTAAAATCTCCAATAACAATTATGTTTTTTGTATTGTAGTTCGTTCCGTCAAGTATGTTTTTCAGCCCTTGCGAACCTCCTAACCTGCGGGTATAGCTCTCGGCCTCACCATCTTCTGCCTTGGCATGAATGTTTACCAGATAAAGAGGTATTAACTCACTGCCCGCAATCAGGTTTACATGATATACAGCAGGATAACGACCACTTGTCCAATTGTAGTGATACGAGTTGCCTTGTGAAGGGCTTCCGCTCATCAACTCGAAAGAATCGACCAATTGCACTTTTGATTTTTTATAAATAATGCCTTGCCTTTGGTTACAGGCGCCTGTGTTTGAAGGCACAATAGCCCCGCCCCACTGGTCGCTGCCCAATAATGATACTAATGTTTGGATAGAGGGATTTGAAGATGTGTTAGAAACTTCCTGAATGCAGTAAATATCAGCATTCATTGAAAGCATTACCGAAACTACATTTTCGATTTGCAAATCTTCATTATTCGGACCAAATTGCTCACAACCCAGCCATTCGGTGTTCCAGTTCGTAATCTTGAAACTATCCGTACCGGGGGCTTGCCCGGTAACTTTTACATTTTTTATTTCCCAGGTTGCACTTTCGTCTGAACTGCATATGTAACGGAAGGCGATTCTTGAATTTTGTGACTTTGCAGCTTCAGGTATGGTAAGCTCACCCGAAGAAATAAATTGCCATGCCGATGTTATATTCTGGTTAAGCCCTTCCAGCTCAATCCATTCTGTTGTTAAAGGATCTCCGGTAAAGTTGGCTGTGGCAAATGCTTTATACCAACCTTCATTAACCCCTGCATTCATTACGGCTGCGTTGCCTCGAGTGTGGCTAAAGGTAAGTTTTACATTATCCATTTGAGATAAATTCATAGCCGGGCTAATGAGCCAGTCTTCGTTTGCATAATTTTCTCCTCCAAAAAAGCCACTGCATACAGCACCATAAGGGTCGTAAAAATTCCAGTTTTGTTCACCTGTTACACTTATGGGTGTAAATGTGTCAAAACTCTGCTGCGTTAGCAATGATTGCTCAAGAATTGTAGTTTGTGCTTGTAGCGGGCTTAACTTAAGACCGATAATGGCAAGCAGGATGATAAGTTTGTTTAGTTTTTGCATTTTATATATAAAAAGTTATAATGTACTCAAAACAAATAGTATAAAACGCAATCAGCTATATGATGAAAAACTTTCTGCGCGCGCAAACATACAAATAAAACAGTTTTTATGGCAACAAAACTTAATACTTTCTGTATTGTTTTTTTATAATTTACAGGACTTCTCCGTAAAACAGTATTAAGCATCCTGTTTTAACCCATAACAATCCAAAGAAAATACAATCCTTTGTAAAAAACGCATGAGGATTTTAGTTTTGAATTATACATGTTTATATCCATCCGTTATTAATGGTTTTAGTTATAAGCTGGGCAACTGTATTACATTCGCTTTTTTGCAATATGTTTTTTCTGTGAGAATTTATGGTATGTACTGATACAGAAAGTATATCTGCTATCTGATGGGTTGTTTTGCCTTCCACAACATATTTTAAAATTTCTTTTTCCCTTTTGGTAAATAGTTCTTTTCCCGATGTTAGGATTAACAAGTCTGTAGGAACATTATGATATGATGGTTCGCCATCCAGACCTATAAAAGAAAGTCCCGAAGCCTTATTATCTGTTTTTATATGTGTAATGTCTGTATGCATGCCAAGAACTCTTAAAACAGAGCCTTTATCATCGCTTTGAATCGTAAGTACTTGCTGTAATATCCATTTGTATTTACCATCAGTGCCTTTAATCCTGTAATCGTAACTTACCTTATATTTTAAGGTTTTTTCGGGTGGGAGTGAATTAAAAAATTCAGTTACCTTATACTCGTGTGCCACAAAGCGGGACTTATCATCAGGATGCAAATTTTCATAAATATACTCTACACTAAATTCATTAGCGTTGCTAAACCCCCACATTTTTTTTACTTCTTCGCTGGTAAATTCTATTTCAGCAGTAGGAGGGCTGAAAATATAATAGTAAAAATCGCCGGCTTGAAATATATTCAACAGCTTTTTATGAATTTCTATTTCTAATTCCGGATTTTTATCGTTTTTCTGATATCGACCTATTTGATACCATGTTTTTTTTACTTCGTCATATTTTAAAATTTCCATCGCATTGAGGAGGGGGATAAAATCACTATTATTAGTTATTTTTTCGCAATCTTTTTTTTACAAACTTTACACAAAATAATAAATTTTTATTTATGAAATCAATTCTATTAAAATTTTCACTGTTTTTAGCAGTTCTTTTCACTTTTTCATGTTCTAATGATGATAGTGAAGATAACCCGATTGATGAAAATGGAGGAGTAGTATCAAGATATCAAATTGTAACAATTGATACCGAATCTGTAAGTTTGTCTGATGAGGAATATAATGGTACACTTGGCGGAAAACCCATACAGCTTTCTAAGACAGGCGATCATGAGTTGGTATTTTATGTTGCGGGAGATGCATCTTTAGGTGAAAACGAATTGATAATTACCGACCTTAATAATACTAAAATAAAATATGAAGTTGTCGATGCGGTATTGTCTCAATCGGTAACAGAAACTTTAACACCATTCTTTACAAATTTTGAAGATTTCAACTCGGGACTGAGCAGTACTGTTGCCGATGCGGACTATATCAGTAATTATAATAATATGGTTTCCTATTATGACAATCTTTCGGAAGGAGATAAAACAGAAGTAGCAAGGTTTTATCAAGTAAATAAAACGATAATAGATGCCGTTTTTTTATCAGATTACAGTAATGTTACGGCAGGAAGAGCTCCTATGAGCGAGATAGATATGGCCGCCAATAAATTATTGGTGCTAAAGTTTAAAGCCGCGCTTGCGGTAGGTATTGTAGGCGGAACAGTAGCGGTTTTAGAACCCTCCAATATTATACGTCCTATAGCAATAGGTGTTGCTATTGCTGGTATTTCAAGTGCCCTCGATTATCATTTTGACCTTATAGATAATAATGTTAATATCATTCAGCTTAAAATTAATTCAATACTTGGTACTAACGGCAGGACTACAAACGCTGTACTAAGCTTTACAGATGATGTTGCCAAAACGGTGCCTTTTAATATAGGAGCACAACAAATTGTTGACTCAGACTCCGGTAGTCAGCAAGAATACATGAAACTGTATTTTGAAACAAAAAATAAGCTAAATGCTTTTGTTGCAAAAGTTAATACCTCAATACAATGGGTAAACAATAATATCCCTTTGGTGAGTTTTAGCACTATTCCGTTAGTTACTTTACCGGACACTGTTACTCCTGAAGGTTACGATGTAAATAATCAGATAATGCAAAATCTTACACTCAGCATTAACCATCCTAACCTAATATTAGAAAGCGCAAACCTGCAAAGTGACGGAATGTTGAATATAAAAATTAAAATAAACGGTACACCATCTTCATTACCTGTAAGCACAACACTAAATTATAGTTATGCAGATGATTTTAGTAATTTTTCCGGTAGTTTTGATATTGAAGTTAATAATACTCCTCAATATTCGGGTCAAATTCAATTTACGTTAAGTGGATCGGGATTAGTATTCCCTGACACATCAAATGTTATTTATCCTCTTTATAATTTTTATGTTGATGATGAAGCGGGATGTGATTTTAGTAATCTACGGTTTATGAATGATGTTGGTGACAATGTGTTTTTTTATAGTAATAAACTGATTGAATTGATGAATAGTCCAATAGGTACGGTATTTCAATTTTCCGGTGAATATAATTGTTATGATGGTAATTACATAAACTTTACTGTAGATGCTCAAAACGGTACTTATACCACAGATGGTTTTAACTTTAGTGAATATGGGTTTAGCTCTGTTTTTGGTGAAGGAACTTTTATAAAAACAGGAGCAAATACTTTTTCATTTTCCGGAACCATGCCAAGTACTGTTGGTTCGCCTGATGGTGGTGTATATACAGCACAAATTTCAGGCACTGGAACTTTTTACCCTTAAAAAACTAAAAACATAAATAAAAAAAGTATTTGCACTATAAAACGTTGGCAATCATTAAAACTCTTCCTTTACGTCAAAGCAAAGGTTTTCTCCGGTTTTAGGATGCACAAAGGCAAGGTGCGCAGCATGCAGGTGCAACCTGTTACAGCCTGTGCCGTATAAATCATCTCCTACAATGGGTGCATTAAGCCCCATTTCATGTGCTGCGTGCATCCGTAACTGATGTGTTCGTCCGGTAAGTGGCCAAAAGTGGATTTTAGTTGTAGTTTCATTTTTTTGGATAACTTTCCATTTGGTAACAGCTTTTTTTCCGAATTCAAAACATACCAGTTGTCTTGGTCGGTTATCCAAATCACCCCTTAACGGGAGGCGGATTTCTCCCTCATCTCCCTCAATAACTTTAGAGAGTAAAGCGGTATAGCGTTTTGTTACCGTTCGTTTCAGGAACTGCCTTTGGATATGCTTATGCGCGTCTTTGGTTTTAGCAACTACCAAAAGCCCCGAAGTAGCCATATCTAACCGATGGATGATAAGCGGTTCAATATCGGTAAATAACGCTTTGAGCCGTGTATGTACAGAATCCTGTATGTTAATTCCGGGAACAGAGAGCAATTCCGCAGGCTTGTTAACCACTATCAGGCTATCATCTTCATATACTATCTCGAGTTTTTTGCTTTCGCCCGGGTTCTTTAACAGTGGGTTTTCATCCATAAGTATCCCCTCCAGCATATGTTTTAAAATGGGTTGGCATTTACCCGTACAGGCGGGATAAAACTGTTTGTGTTTCCTGATTTCCGATTTTGGCGGTGCACCCCACCAAAATTCAGCCATAGCCAGTGGTTTATAACCATGCAAAAAAGCATGCTGTAATAGTTTTGGGGTGGCACATTCTCCTGCCGCGGCGGGTGGTTTCCCAAAAACAGTTTCACTGAAAATTGCCCGGAGGCTTTTCTTTTTACCGTCTTTATTCAGAAATTCATAGTGTTCAAAAAGTTGCTGCTGTAAAGCTGCCGATTTTTCTTTCCGTTCCTTTTTTAAGGCTTCTATATTCTCATCAAATTGTGCCAATTCAGATTTGACAGTATCTAAACGCTGTTGCCAAGTATGGCAAAGCACATTAAACTGGTGCTTGTCGTGCAGGCTGCTCCGAATTAAATAGGCTTCAAAAAAAGTATAATCCGCTTCGCTTAATATTTGCTTTTGTTCTTCACGAAGCTTTTTCCTGTTTTGCTTATTGCTTTTTAATTCTTTTTTAAAAGCGGCTATTTCCTCAACTGACTGAGCTGATAATTGATTAAAACGCTGTTTGAGGTTTTTATAATTTTCATCGGTCTCTATTTCTTTAACTTTATCATTAATGCTGTTGAGAATGTATTGTTCTTTCAGGAAAAAACTATTCTCTATCAGCATATCAAAAACGGGGGGGACAAACTTTGAGTGCTCATTGGAGTCGGCAAGCTTTCCGGAAAAAGCTGACAGGTAACCTAATTTCCCTTTTTTATCCTGAACAACTAAAACACCAAACATTTTTCCGATAGCAAGACCGTGACCGTCTTTTATAATACCAAAATTATGGTTCAGGTCTGTTTGGGTCTCAAGATAGTGTTGTAATTCGGCAGCCGCAATTTTTGTTAATGCGTGCGGCTCATAATAAAACGGAAATGTAAACCGCTCGGGCAGCGCTATTCCTTTTACAGCGTTTTCAGAAAAGTAGTTTATACTGTTTTCGCTTTCGTGTTTCAATTCTTCTTCATGTTGCATTTGTGCTGCGAAAGTAATATGGCAAACGGAATAACCGAAAATTATAAGTAACTTTTTTAATATAAGTACCCAAAATTTAAAACGGGACGTATAGTGGTATGCTCTAATTAAAAGACTGCCTGAACTCCAAAGGGGAGAAGTTGGTTTTTGTTCTGAACAATTTGCTGAACGACTGCGAATGCTCGAAACCTAATTCATAAGCAATTTCGCTTACGGATAAATTGGTTGTTGATAATTTTTCTTTCGCTTTTTCTATTAGTTTGTTATGTATATGTTGTTGCGTGCTTTGCCCTGTCAATACTTTCAGCAGTCCGCTTAAATAATTAGGTGTTACATTCAGTACATCAGCTATGTGTTGTACTGTAGGCAGTCCTTTGTGTGCCAAATTATCGTTGTTAAAATATTCCGTAAGGATGCTTTCTAAACGGTCAAGAATTTTATAATTGCTTATTTTTCTTGTGATAAACTGGCGTTGATAAAATCTTTCGGCATAAGTGAGTAATAATTCAAGCTGGGCAATAATTACGTCCTGACTGAATTTATCAATATTGGAGTGATATTCTTGTGTAATGTTTTGTATAATACCCGTTATCATTACTTCTTCTTTTTCCGAAAGATGGAGCGCTTCGTGTACTGAATAGCTGAAATATTCATATTGCTTTATTTTTTTGGCTAAAGGAGCATTCCAAAGAAAGTCAGGATGAATGAGCAGCATCCATCCTGAAAGTTTAATAGCTCCTTCTGCTTCTATTGAAAATACCTGACCGGGTGCAATAAAAAATAGTATGCCATCATCAAAATCATATTCTTGTTGCCCATACTTATATTTCAGTTTTGTGCTAAAATTCCTTTTAAGCGCAATAGAATAAAAATCCAGTACTAAACTTGACGATTTAGTTGCCGGTATAGTATTTACAGAGTCAAAGCTCAATACACTAACCAGAGGATGCTCAGGTTTAGGCAGGCCTCTGTACTGGTGGTATTGGCTTATTGTTTTAATTCTATGGGGTTTTGTATCAGGCATTTTTAAAATTAATCAATTTTAACTTAAGGAAGCAGCAAATTCTTTAGCAAAATCTGCCATTTTTACTTTACCCATAACAGCCGGTTTGTTACGGTAAAAATCTTCTAATAATTTCCCGTTATAAAGGCTCGCATACATTTCGACTAATCCTGCAGCAACTTTTGGGTTCATGCCTATTGCTATCAACCCATTGAGTGCATCTTCATCCGGAATTAATTTCCATTTTAAATTGGGTTTACCAATAGCTGCTCCTATAATTTTTGCTGTTTCATCTCCGGTTAGCTCTTCGCTTACTACATACCGCGTTTTCCTGCCTATGAGCGGTGTTGTAAGCTCCTCTGCAACTGCCGTGGCAATATCTTTAGGAGAAACCCAAGGTATGCTGCGCTCCGCACCATAATTAGCAGCAATAACTCCCTCGCTTTTTATCATATCTGTATAACCATACAGGTTGTAGTAGAAAGCCGTAGGACGTATATGGGTTATAGCTACATCCGATGACAATTCGTTCAGAATACCCTCTACATTATGGGCACCAAGCAAAATACCATTATTTTTATTTAAATGGGCACCAATACTACTAAGGTTAACCACACGTTTTATGTTCGATTTTTTGATGGCTTGTGCATAATTATGCCCAATTTTTTCGTAATATGCTATAAGGTTGAGGTTGGGGTCGAAGTAATTGTTTGGGGGCACCATACTGTACACGGCATCTGCACCTGCAAAAGTGTTTGCAAGAAAATCTGCATTTTCCAGTGAGCCAATGGCAGCGACAGCACCTAGTGCTTCAATATCCTTTTGTTTCTCGTTATTACTGCTCACTACTATAATTTCGTGACCTTTTTGCACTAACGCTTCAGTTAGTGGTTTGCTGATGTTTCCTAAAGAACCTGTTACTACAATTTTCATATTTCTGTATTTTTTGATATTACAAAGTTGCGTAACAAAAAAGAAACAGATGTAACCAAACCTACTGATGTTGTAGTTAAAAATAGGAGTATTACTCCGGGTAAAGATACTTTTTACATTATCAGACGAACACCGCCCAAATCGGCTACTTTATAGGGGAATTTATCGCCGGGAGAACCTATAAACATAAAGTTTTTGGGTATATTCCATTCCCGAGATAAATCATCAATCAAATCAGGACCAAAAACCCCTTTAATTTCTATAAACTGTATGTTTATTTCAGGATATGCCCTGTCGAGTACTTTCAGGTCTTTTTTCAAATCTTCATTACCATTACTTTCATGCAGTACATTTACAATTTTCAAGTTTCTTGTCGTTTCGTTCTGCTGTACATATTGCATTACTTTATTCAGTATAGCTACATCATCGCCTTTGGTAAAAAACACAAACTCTTGTGCATTTATTTTTCGTTGCATTTTTTGCAGGTAGCGGTTACTTATTATTACGATTCGTCGTATAGGTTTATAAAAGTACTCCAAAGCGTCGAGGCTTATTTGTATTATGGCAGACCTGTTGAGCATTATTATAACAAATATAATTGCCGGAATCAGGTATTTTATAAAAGTGGTAAAAGCTTCTTTGTTAAGCACAACATTGCCGTAAAATGCCATTACTACAAAGGCGATGGCAACAACAACAGAGATGCCTTTGGCGCGTTCCGGTCTTGGCAGTCGCTTTCGTTTTATTTTCAGCAGTAAATTACCAATACCAAAAAGACACATTACAGCAAGAAAAGAAAAGGTATAAACGCCTGCCAATGCCTCCAGAGCACCTTCGGTTACTAAAAATACAGATACACAGAGAATGAAAAAGCTAATGATGATACGGTAACTTGATCCTCTTTTATTTTCTTTAAGAAAAAAATTGGTCAGTATCCTGTCAAGTGTCATACGCTTTAACAATCCTGAAACACCTACAAATGATGTAAGTACCGCTCCGCATAATACCATTACGGCATCTATAGATATTAGCCACGATAACCAGCTTCCGCCTGTAGTATGCCCAAGGTAGGAGAGTAGCGACTCCTGATGGTCGCCTATTTGGGTCATTGGTATTATGGCAATAAGCAATATAGCTATTACAGGATTAAAAAAGCTGACAATGGCCCACATATTACGAAGTGTTTTTGGGAACACTCCGTTTTTTTGCTCTTCTACAAAGTTGGCAGAGCTTTCAAAACCGGATATACCCAGCATGGCTGCCGAGAAGCCTAAAAATAGTATATAGAATATACTATGGGTTGTTGTGGGAACCTCCCAGTTGAGGTGAAAGGTTTCCATACCGTTAGAAAACAAAAAGAATATTGACACCAGTACCAACAGCGACAGCGATATCAGGTGGAAAATAAATATAAATACAGCTACCATAGCTGATTCGCCTATACCTATTATCGATAATCCTGTAAAAATCACTAACACCACTATTGTAGCTATATGGATATTTAAGCCGCTAAATATGGTTTCCAGATAATGCATAGCTTCTGTTGCCGATATTACAGCTGTTGCCATATATGATAGCACCGTGAGTACCGCAGCTATAGAGGCAACCCTTTTTGAAGAAGTATTGAGCAATACATTATAAGCACCTCCGTTTAGGGGTAGTGCGCCAACTACTTCACCATAAATTCTTCGGAATAAAAAAAGTACAAAAGCCACGATAAGTAAGGATATCCATGCATATTGCCCGGCGTGTCCTATGGTTAAAGCAGATACATACAAACAGGAAGAGCTAATATCGTTACCGCAAATTGCTGTTGCCTGCAATTCGTTCAGCTTATGAGAAATTTTGTTTTTCATTACTCTGAATTTTTATTTGCCATAGTGTTTTATACTTATCCTACGTGATAAGGTTCAGGCAGGCAATATAAAGAAAGCAATTGGTGTTTCCTAAATATGTAATATTCTATAAAACTTCCATAACCCTTTCCAGTGCCATACCTCGCGAGCCTTTAATGAGCAATGTACTGTTTTTTATTTTTTGCTTTGCGAAATGACTGTTGAAATCATCAAAAGTTGCAAAAAAATGTATGTTTTCTTTTTCAATTTGATTTGTAAAAAAGGCTTTGCCCACAAAATAAATCTCAACGTTGTCCAAATGCGCCAATAGGTAAACTATTTTTTTATGCTCTTCGGTACTTTCAGCACCCAATTCAAACATATCGCCCAGTATGGCAATTTTATTTTCGCCTTCAAGCTGCAAAAAATTAGTTATGGCAGCACCCATACTGCTTGGGTTGGCATTATAAGCATCCAGTATTATTTTGTTTCCGTTTTTCTCAATCAGTTGCGATCGGTTATTGTTAGGAATGTAGGCTTCGAGTGCATTTTTAATCTTTATATCGCTTACTTTAAAATACGTCCCGATAGCAATAGCCGCACTTATATTAGCTGCATTATATATACCTATCAGGTTAGTTTGTATTTCTTGAGATTTGTAAACAATCTTTACCATAGGATTTGCTGTTATAGCTTCGATATTTACATCACAATTATGATTATTAACAGCAAATGTAAACCGGGAAATGGTTGCTGTTTTTTCTTTTTGAATAGAATCGTCAAGATTTACAAACGCAGTTTTTACATGGTTTTTAAGGTAGGTATAAAGCTCACTTTTGCCTTTAATTACCCCTTCATACCCGCCAAAGCCTTCTAAATGTGCCTTTCCGAAATTAGTGATGTATCCAAAATTAGGTTCGGCTATATCACAAAGCAATTCTATTTCTTTTTGATGGTTGGCTCCCATTTCTACAATACCTATTTCAGTATCTTTAGTAAAAGAGAGCAGTGTGAGAGGTACACCGATATGATTGTTGAGGTTGCCTACTGTTGCCGTAGTATTATATTTGGAAGAAAGTACAGTATTAATAAGCTCCTTTGTAGTTGTTTTTCCGTTGCTGCCTGTTAGGGCTATAATCGGCAGTCCAAGCGTTCTTCTATGAAAATTGGCTAATTTTTGTAAAGCAATAAGCGTGTTATCCACAAGAAGTATTCTTTCATCCGTTTGATATTCAGGTTCATCTACTACGGCATATTTTGCTCCTTTTGCCAAAGCCTCCTCTGCAAAAGTATTAGCATTAAAATTATCTCCTTTCAGAGCTATGAACAATGTGTCAGATTCAATTTTTCGGGTATCTGTAGCTATTGAAGCACATTGGTTAAAATAACTGTAGAGTTGGGCTATGTCCATATATGAAAAAAATAAAGCCCTAAGATAGGGCTTTATTAAATATTTTTGTGTTGAAATTTATTTAATTTCTGGCAGTTTTTCTGCTTGATTTTGGTCCTACTTTAGACATTGCACATCTAAACCCGATGTAATCAGTAGCCATATCTTGCGGGAAATATCTTCTTTGAGAAGGGTCTAACCAGTAAGCCCTGTCTCTCCATGAGCCTCCTTTAAATACTCTTACGTTGTCATTTACCAGTGTAGTTCTTGTGGAAGAATCATCCCACTGACGCTCCATCTCACCGATACTGTCAACACCTACATAGTGTTTAGGAGAGTCATACATTTTTCTGTTATCATCAAGCCCGTCCTCTTCGTTAGCATCATAACTGTAGTATCTGGACGATTGTACATCACCATCTCTATAGTTTCTGTTATCACTTCTTGTATAGTTTTGTCTTAAGAAAACATCATCAGCAGTAATTTTTTCCTGAGCAATTTGTCCCGGTAGGTTTCTGTACTGTATGCGTCCGTTGCTTAGCGTGTCATACTCTATAGTTTCAGCGGTTACAATTTCAGCTCTTCCGTCATCGCCAATTTTGTTTTTCATATAAACGTTACCTCTGTAGTAGTTAAAGTCATTTCCTTCATCATCTACTATTGGGCGATATACGTCGGCAACCCATTCGGCTACGTTACCAGCCATGTCATAAAGACCAAAATCGTTTGGTGGGTAAGATTTAACAGGTGCAGTAATATCTGCATTGTCATCAGACCATCCTGCGATTCCGCCGTAGTCACCTTTACCCTGCTTAAAGTTAGCAAGCTGATCGCCTTTGGTTTGTCTTTTACCGTTACGGGTATATTGTCCTTTCCAAGGGTATTTTTTATTACCTCTGTACAGGTTGTACTCACGGTTACCCACAAGTGCAATAGCAGCATATTCCCATTCTGCTTCAGTAGGCAGTCTGTACTCAGGTAATATTAAACCTGAAGTTCTTTGGGCATATACATTTTTAGCTTCTTCATCGCCTGCCAGTTTATTTCGTGGGCCTTTGTAAACGATTTCTTCGTTACCTCCGTAACTTTTGCTTGGGCTTTCAAGGTAAGCCTCTGTGCTAAAGGTACTCTCGGCAGTAACATCAAGTACTTTAGCATCTCTTTTAAGATAACCTTCTCTTTCAAGAACTGACTCGTTTACACGGTCTGTTCTCCACTTGCTGAACTCTACAGCTTGTATCCAGTTAACACCTACCACAGGATAATCGCCATAAGCGGGATGCCTTAGGTAGTTGTTTGTCATTGTTTCGTTGTAGCCAAGTGCACTTCTCCATACCAATGTATCGGGCAGTGCTCCAACGTAAATATTTTTATAGTTTTCCTCACTCGGGGGGTACACTCTTTTTAGCCAGTCCAGGTACTCCATATACATAACATTGGTTACCTCTGTCTCATCCATGAAGAAAGATTGTACGTGTTGCTGGGTTGGAGTATTGTTCCAATCGTGCATAACATCGTCAGCTACCCTACCCATAGTAAATGTTCCACCTTCCACTTCAACCAGTCCGGGTGCAGTTTCCTGCTGTTTGTACTTTGAGTTGTGCTGGAATCCGCCTTTCTTGTCATTAATTTTCCAGCCTGTAGCCGAAGAAGTATTCCCGCTACCGCCAGATCCTTTTTTACTACAACCAGTAAAACCAACTGTTACGGCCAGTGCCATAAACAATTTTAAAGCAGTGTTCTTGTTAATTCTCATCTTCTCTATGTAATAAATTTCGTGGCGCAATATAATAATTAACCGCTAAACCACAACATGATTTTAAAAAATTTAATAAAAATCCAAATTTATGTTAAATGTGTCTTTTTAGAACGGGCTTTTTAAAGTAATATTGCATTCCGCAACGCTTAAAATAATTTTAATTTTTTTGTAATATATTTTTTCTATTCGCGTTCTCTCAAAGTGATGAAATACCAATTACCATTATACATATTATTATACAGCTTATTTTCGCTGACTTCTTTCGGGCAGCAAAGCGGTGTTTTTACATTAGAGTGGAAGGATAATGTACCGTCATTTATTGGTGATGTGGCAGTAACCCTGCCGGAATTCCAATCGGAATATATGTATTATGATGCAGATAACAGGCAATTATTTTTTTCAAACAATATTCCCGTTACTGCTGCTGTAAATCCGAATTCGTTACGTATTACCAATGTGGTTTACGAAAGTATAACCCCAAGCCAGCTTGGCGATATTTCTGATGCTAAAATTGGCAATGCTCCAAATGCTGCGGTTTCGGCAATAAAATCTCGTGACGATTGGTATGCTAAGCTAAAGCTGTCACCTATTATAAAGGAAGGCTCGGGCTACAAACGCATTAAATCTTTTTCCTATTCCTTTACCTTTAATGCACAGCAACGCACTGTAAAAAGCACCAACAGTTTTACATCCATATCCAACTCTGTACTTGCTTCAGGAGCTTGGTATCGTTTTTATGTAGAAAAATCCGGGGTATATAAAGTTACCCGAAGCTTTTTACAACAGTTGGGCTTTGATGTTAATACCGATCCTCGAAATATAAAAATATATGGTAATGGCGGACGGATGCTGCCATTGCTTAACGAAGTAGATTATCCTGCCGACCTTGCTGAGAATGCAATACAATTTATAGGAGAGGAAGACGGAAGTTTTGATAACAGCGATTATATATTGTTTTATGCCGAAGGGGTAGATAACTGGAATGCCGATAGCCGCACACATAGTAACCTTTTTGCCGATAGGTCATACTACTATGTTACATCAGCAGGCGGAACGGGCAAGCGCATCAGTACAATGCCTGAACCTGTGGGCGCTCCTGATGTTACTACGACCAGTTTTGATGAATATTTATATCATGAAAAAGATTTGGTAAGTATTGCGCGACTGGGCAGGAAATGGCATGGCGAGCAGTTTAATGTTGAAAACGAACAAGAGTTTGAATTTGAAATACCCAATGTTGTGGCTACTGATGCTACAATAATAGTAAGCGCGGCAGCAGCCTCTATAAACAGCACAAGTATGTCAGTCAATGTAAATGGGCAGGATGTAGGCAGCTTAACCTTTCAATCACAAGGGCAATATGATTCAGGATTTGACGGTTACCTTAGTTCAACGTTTACACCTTCAAGCAATGTTACGGTTTCGTTAAATTATAATAATGGGGGTGTGCCCACTTCGAATGCCTGGCTTGATTATATTATAATAAAAGCCAAAAGAAATCTGACAGGTAACAACAAACAGTTTCGTTTTGAATACAATGACGCTGCTAATAATATAGGAGTCATTCAATACCAATTTACCAATGCATCCGGCATAAATGCCGTTTGGGATATTACCGATCTATATAATGCCACCAAAGTAGCCGATAACAATGCATCGCAATTTTCTT
Source organism: Flavobacterium salilacus subsp. salilacus (assembly GCF_004634195.1). GTDB lineage: Bacteria > Bacteroidota > Bacteroidia > Flavobacteriales > Flavobacteriaceae > Flavobacterium > Flavobacterium salilacus. Next base: position 346,330 of record NZ_SKBP01000002.1, on the reverse strand, counting down.
TTAAAGCCACTATGGGCGAGGTAAGAAAGTATATAACAGTTGTGCCATCAGATTATTACACGCCTTTAAGAGAGTCTAATGCACGTGTTGCCAACCAAAACCTGAAAGGCACTATATTCAATAATGCTCAGGGGCAGTTTCAGGATATTGATTATCTTATTGTAACTCCCGAGTTTTTACTTTCGCAAGCCGAATCTTTAGCCAATATTCACAGGTCGCAATCAGGTTTAAATGTAAAAGTAGTAACCCTTGATAAAATTTATCAGGAGTTCTCTTCCGGCAAACAGGATATAGGCGCAATCAGAAATTTTGTAAAATATATTTATAACAATGCATCTTCCGACCAAAACAAGATAAAATACGTAAATCTTTTTGGAGATGCCTCTTTTGATTTTAAAGACAGGATTCCTAATAACACTAACATTGTACCGATTTATCATGATTTTGATCCAAATAATACCGGGCGCGGTAATTATAGCATAGTAACCACCTATGTGTCGGATGATTTTTTTGTGATGATGGATGACGGAGAAGGGGCAGGCAGCGGCGCTGCCGATATTGCTGTAGGGCGTATTGTGGTGAGCACTACAACCCAAGCAGAAGAAATGGTAAACAAAGTAGCCGAATACCTTAGTGAAGAAGCTTATGGCAGGTGGCGTAACGAATATCTTATTATAGCAGATGATGCGGATGCTGCCAGCGATGTGAGCTTTGTGCCCGAACAGGAAGAACTGGTAGCAACTATAATTGCAAACAGACCTTTTATTAATATGCGAAAAGTATATATAGATTCTTACGTACAGCAGGCATCATCCGGAGGAGAACGTTATCCGGATGCTAAAGAGCAAATAATACGGTCTATAAACTTTGGTACATTGGTAGTCAATTATCTTGGGCACGGCAGCGAAAATGGTATCGCAAGTGAACGACTTTTAGAAGCGCAAGATGCAATAGCGTTTACCAACAGGTTTAAATATACCCTATTTATAACAGCCACCTGCGATCTTACCCGATTTGATAACCCCTATCGTACCACAGCAGGTGAGGAAATTTACTGGAACCCTACCGGAGGGGCTATTGCCATGATGACTACCACCAGGGCTATTTTTATATCGGCAGCTATTAGTTTTAATACCACGCTTGCCTCCAAGCTATATGCTTTTGATGGCGGGCAATACCCATCTATGGCGGAGGCATTGCGACAGGCAAAATCAAATCAGGAAACATACCGGTTAATAGCATTTGTGGGCGACCCGGCATTAAAGCTTGCTGTGGCAGAACCCAATATTGTACTCACTAAAATAAATGATATTCCCGTTGCCGATGTTACCGAACCTATAAAGTCACTTGAAAATGTAACCCTTGCCGGGAATGTTACCACCGAGAGCGGCAGCCTTTTAGCTAACTATAATGGCGAACTGGAAATAACGGTTTTTGATAAAAACATCCAGAGGGAGACGTTAAATAATGATGGTAACCTTCCTGAAAACACCCAGTTTAACACACTTGGCGAAACTATTTTCAGGGGTAGTGCAACCGTTAGAAACGGACAGTTTGACGTTAGTTTTGTAGTGCCCAGAGATATTCGCATACCTGTTGATAGCGGTCGTGTTAGTTTTTATGCAAAACGAAATGGCGTGTTTCAGGATCAAACAGGATACGATAATGATATACAAATTGGCGGAATTAATCCCAATGCAACCGAAGATAGAACAGCACCTGTTGTAAGGCTTTATATGAACGATGAGTCATTCGTGTCGGGTGGTATAACCAATAGTTCGCCTATACTGCTTGCATTTCTTCAGGATGAGCACGGAATTAATACCGCAAGTGGTATAGGGCACGATATTATAGGGATACTGGATGGCGACGAGACCAACCCATTTTTGATGAATGATTATTATGAAGCCAGTCTGGACGATTATACCAGAGGACAGGTTCGTTTTCCTTTTTCCGATCTTGAAAAAGGTTTACATACCCTAACGTTTAAAGCATGGGATGTGTATAATAACCTTGTTATAGCCGATATACAATTTGTAGTGGCAGGAGATGATGCCCTGGAACTGGAGCGTGTGCTTAATTATCCTAATCCGTTTGTAAGCTATACAGAGTTTTGGTTTAATCATAACCGCCCTTTTGAACCGCTCGATGTACAAGTACAGGTCTTTACCGTAACAGGAAAAGTGGTAAGAACCATCAATCAAACTGTAATTACCGATGGTTTTTTATGCAGAGAAATAACATGGGACGGACGCGATGATTTTGGCGATAAAATAGGCAAAGGGGTTTATATATATAAACTTACTGTTAAGTCATCAACAACAAACAAAACGGCGCATAAATATGAAAAGCTTGTATTGCTGTAAAAAATACTATATTTGTTACCTTTAAATTTTTAAAAACAGAAATGAAGAAGATTATTTTATTTACCCTCTCTGTATTGGGTGTACAAGTATCTGTTGCACAAGTAACGCAACAACCTTATACTATAGAACAAAGTAATGCCAGTAGTAGAGCAATTACTACAGGAGTACCTTTCTTATTAATAGCTGCCGATGCAAGAGCTGCTGGTATGGCAGACCAAGGTGTGGCAACATCTACAGATACTTATTCTCAGCAATGGAATCCTGCAAAATACGCTTTTGCGCTTGACGGGCAGGGAGTAGGTATTAGCTATACGCCCTATCTTACGGAAATAGCAGGTGATATATCATTGGCACAAGTTAATTATTACAGAAGATATAATGAAAGAAGTGCTTTTGCAGGTAGTTTTCGTTACTTCGGGCTTGGAGATATTGAGCTTAGGCAAACGCCTGATGATCCGGGAGTAATAAGAACTCCCAATGAGTTAGCAGTCGATCTTTCTTATTCACTTAAATTGAGCGAACGTTTTGCCATGGCAGTTGCCGGTCGTTTTATAAGCTCTAATTTAAGAATACCCGAAGCCTCCGGAGGCGGCGATGCCACTGCGGCAAATACATTCGCATTTGATGTGGCAGGTTTCTACCAGTCAGAAGAGGTAGCCTATACAGATTTTAACGGTCGTTGGAGAGCCGGTTTCAATTTCCAGAATATGGGGCCGAAGATTAATTACAATAATGATGAAGATACTAACAGTACCAACTCAAATTACTTACCGGCTAACTTGAGGCTGGGGGGTGGTTTCGATTTTATCTTTGACGAGTTTAATAAAGTAGCTGTAAATGTAGAGGTTACAAAGTTATTAGTTCCTACTCCTCCTGCAAAATATGATGCAATTGCTCGTCCGAGTTCAGATACTAATGGAGATGGGATTATTAATGGCGAAGATACCATTAGTGAAGCAGATTATGGAATTGCAGATGAAAAGCAAGCTGAGTTTGATGAGCAATATAGTCAGGACTTATTAGATTATAACAAAACAAGTTGGGTGTCGGGTATTTTCGAATCATTTGGCGATGCTCCGGACGGTTTTAGAGAAGAGCTTAAAGAGGTTACCTACTCGTTGGGTGCTGAATATACCTATCAGGATTCGTTTGCCTTCCGTTTAGGATATTTTAATGAAGATGATTCTAAAGGAGCCCGTAAATTCTTTTCGCTTGGAGCCGGTTTTAAATATACAGTGGTAAAAATAGACGTTTCCTACCTTTTCTCAGCATCACAAGTAAGAAACCCGTTAGAAAACACACTTCGATTCTCACTAACATTTAATTTTGGCGATACTACATACGACGAATATTAATAAATGGAAAACATCAGTATAATTTCAACCTTTACAGCATTCAATTCAGTAAATGAACTTCCTGAAGATGTAAAGATGTTAATGCAACAGGCAGTCGAAATAAGGAAAAAATCATACGCCCCTTATTCTAAGTTTCACGTAGGCGCTGCATTACTGCTTGATAACGGAGAAATTGTATTGGGTTCTAATCAGGAAAACGCAGCTTATCCGTCAGGGCTTTGCGCTGAGCGCGTAGCTGTTTTTTATGCGGGAGCAACCTATCCCGAAGCTAATATTTTAAAAATAGCCATTTCGGCAGCCTCCGAAGAAAAGAAGGTAGAAGAGCCTATACCGCCCTGTGGCGCATGCAGGCAGTCTATAGCCGAATATGAAATGAAACAGGATATTCCCATCGAAATTTACTTTATGGGCGAAGCGGGGAAAGTTTATAAATCAGACTCACTAAAAAACTTACTACCCTTAGTTTTTGAAAACAAATACTTGTAAAAATAAAAAAAGGATTTCATTGAAATCCTTTTTTTATTTAAAGTCACAGAAAAAAATAAAATACTTTGTTTTATTTTTTTAGTTATAAAACGTAAGTGTTATTTTTGCCTTTCGCAAATTTGTGTGAGGAAACGTTTTGCGTCAAAAATAAATTTTTTAAAATCACATTAGTAACAAATATTCAGAAATGAAAGAAATTACAAAAGAAGTTTATCTGAAGTGGTACGAGGATATGCAGTTTTGGAGAAAGTTTGAAGACAAGCTTGCAGCCTTATACATTCAGCAAAAAGTTAGAGGTTTCCTTCACTTATATAACGGTCAGGAAGCTGTACTTGCGGGCGCACTGCATGCTATGGATCTTTCTAAAGATAAAATGATAACAGCCTACCGTAACCACGTGCAGCCTATAGGTATGGGTGTAGATCCCCGCAGGGTTATGGCAGAGCTTTTAGGTAAAGCTACCGGTACATCGCAAGGACTGGGCGGCTCTATGCATATATTCTCTAAAGAACACGGTTTTTATGGCGGTCACGGTATTGTGGGTGCACAAATACCCGTAGGTGCAGGTATAGCTTTTGCCGATAAATATTTTGAAACAGGTGGTGTTACCTTAACCTATTTTGGAGATGGTGCCGCGCGTCAGGGATCACTTCACGAAGCCTTTAATATGGCTATGTTATGGAAACTTCCTGTAGTATTTATAGTGGAGAATAATGGGTATGCCATGGGTACATCAGTAGAGCGTACAGCTAATCATACTGATATATGGAAACTGGGGCTTGGCTATGAAATGCCATGTGGTCCTGTTGATGGTATGAATCCTGTAAAAGTAGCAGAGGCAATGCACGAAGCTATCGAAAGAGCAAGAAAAGGAGAAGGTCCTACCTTCCTTGAAATGAAAACCTACCGATACAGAGGGCACTCTATGAGTGACGCACAACATTATCGTACCAAGGATGAAGTAGAGGAGTATAAGAAAATTGACCCTATTACTCAGGTGCTTGATATTATAAAAGAAAACAACTATGCTACCGATGAAGAAATCGAGGCAATAGATAACAGAGTAAGGGATTTGGTAAGCGAGTGCGAACAGTTTGCCGAAGAATCTCCGTATCCTGATGCGAATGTAATGTACAACGTTGTTTACGAGCAGGAAAATTATCCGTTTTTACCACATAAACTACAATAATCATGGCAAAAATCATAACAATGCCGCGCTTGAGCGATACCATGACCGAAGGTACTGTAGCAACGTGGCTTAAAAAAGTAGGCGATACAGTAAATGAAGGCGATATACTTGCCGAAATAGAAACAGATAAAGCAACAATGGAGTTTGAGGCATTTGATGCCGGAACTTTATTGTACATAGGCGTTAAAGAAGGCGATAGCGCTCCTGTAGATTCGGTACTTGCCATTATTGGTAAGGAAGGCGAGGACTATCAGGCATTGCTTAACGGAAAAGATAATGGTTCTTCTGACGAAGAAGAACCTGCTGAAGATAAAAAAGGAGAAGAAAAAGAAGCTGAAAAAGAGGAGAAATCATCTGAGCCTAAAAAAGAAACTTCTTCTAAACTTCCTGAAGGAGTAAAAGTGGTTACTATGCCACGACTTAGCGATACCATGACCGATGGTACTGTAGCAACATGGCTTAAAAAAGTAGGCGATAAAGTAAGCGAAGGCGATATACTTGCAGAGATAGAAACGGACAAAGCTACAATGGAGTTTGAATCGTTTAATGCAGGTACACTTTTATACATTGGTGTAAAAGAAGGCGAATCGGCTCCTGTTGACAGCATTTTAGCTATTATAGGTCCTGAGGGTACAGACGTTAGCGGTATAGCTGAAAACTACAGTAAAGATGGCGGTTCATCTGAGGGTGAAAGCAAAGAAGAAGCTGCTCCTGCCAAAGAAAGTAAACCTGAAGCTAAGGAGGAAACAAAAAACGAAACTACAGAAGCTAATGATGGAGGCAGAATATTTGTATCGCCGTTAGCACGCAAAATAGCCGAAGAAAAAGGTATTAAACTCAATGAGGTAAAAGGTACAGGCGAGAATGGTCGTATTGTTAAGAAAGATATTGAAAACTATACACCGGAAGCTAAACAGCCGCAAGCAGCTTCACAGCAGCCTGCTGAATCGGCAGTAAAACCGTTTACACCTGCCGGAGAAGAAAGTACTGAGGAAGTTAAAAACTCGCAAATGCGTAAAGCAATAGCGCGTAGTTTAGGTAATTCTAAATTTACGGCTCCGGAATACAGCCTTACCATAGAGCTTGATATGGATGCAGCTATTGCGTCACGCGGTGTTATTAACGCATTGCCGGATACCAAAGTATCTTTCAACGATATGGTTATTAAGGCGTGTGCTATGGCATTGCGTAAACATCCGCAAATAAATACACAATGGAAAGACGATGTTACAATATACAATCATCATATAAGTATTGGTGTTGCCGTAGCGGTAGATGAAGGGCTGGTAGTACCCGTGCTTAAATTTGCCGATAATATGACGCTTTCCCAAATAGGGGCTAATGTTAAGGATCTTGCGGGTAAAGCAAGAAACAAAAAACTACAGCCTAAAGAAATGGAAGGCAGTACCTTTACAGTATCTAATTTGGGTATGTTTGGCATACAGGAGTTTACCTCAATCATCAATCAGCCAAACTCAGCTATCCTTTCAGTAGGGGCTATTGTACAAAAACCGGTTGTTAAAGACGGACAAATTGTAGTAGGTAATACTATGATGGTTACCCTTACCTGCGACCACCGTACTGTGGATGGTGCAACAGGAGCACAGTTCCTGCAAACACTAAAACAATATATTGAAAATCCGGTTACTATGCTGGCATAGTCCATACAGGATATACTACTATACTACCCGCTCTGTTTCAGGGCGGGTATTTTTTATGCTAACGGTTTTATTTTTCTTATTTTAGCTACATAAACTACATACTATGAACAGAAGACTGCTTTTATTGTTTATTGCTCTTGGGTATATTAATACATCATTTGCTCAAAAAAGTAAAAAAGAAAGTTATACCGTAAACGAACAACAAATTGCCGAAACATTACGCTTTCTGTCGTCAGATGACCTGCAGGGGCGCAACAGCGGTAGCGAGGGTATCGAGAAAGCAGCGCTTTTTCTGGAAGATGTTTTTACCAAAAACAGTGTTAAACCTTATTTTATTACGTACAGGGATACACTTTCTAATTTTGATAAACCGGCGTATAATATTGTAGGCTACCTTGAGGGTAATGACCCGAAACTGAAAGATGAATATGTAATTATCGGTGCGCATTACGACCATATTGGTATGGCGACTGCCATACAAAATGGTGATACCGTTTATAATGGTGCTGATGATAATGCATCGGGTACTACGGCAGTTACTGAACTGGTAAAGTATTTTGCCAAAACAAAAGCGAATAAACGCAGCATACTATTTTGCTTCTTCTCGGCAGAAGAAAAAGGATTGCTTGGGAGCTATCATCTTGCAGGCAAATTAAAGCAGGCAAATTTTATTCCGTATGTAATGCTTAATTTTGAAATGATAGGCGTGCCGTTAGGGATGGATATAGAAGCCTATGTTACCGGCTACAGCCGATCGAACATAACAGAGAAGATGAATGAGTATGCCGGAGCAAAATTATTTGGTTATACTGATTTTGCAGTAAAATATCAGCTTTTTAAAGCATCGGATAATTATCCTTTTTATTTAGAAATGAATATCCCTGCCCATACCGTATGTACTACTAATATGAATACTTTTCAGTATTATCATCATCTTGATGATGAATTTGAGAATATGGACACGGCACACATGGCGAGTTTTATGCAAAAGATGTTGCCCGTAGTCACAAAAATGATAAATGCCAAAACACACGAAATAGCACTTAAAAAATAATGAAAAACATAATAATAACCGGAACAAGCAGGGGTATAGGTTATGAAATGGCTTTGCAGTTTGCCGATGCCGGACATCAGGTATTAGCACTGTCGCGCAAAATACCGCAGGCATTATCAGCCCATAAAAATATTACCTGTTTTAGTGTTGATATTTCATTTGCTGAAGATTTAGATACAATAGTCCACTTTTTAAAAACGACCTGGAAAAAAGTAGATATACTATTGCATAATGCCGGAGCATTACTACTAAAACCTTTTGGCGATATAACAGCCGATGAGTTTGAATATATCTATAAGGTTAATGTATTTGGCGTAGCAGCATTAAACCGAGCCGTGTTGCCCTATATGCAAGCAGGAGGTCATGTGGTTACCATAAGCAGTATGGGAGGTGTGCAAGGCTCTGCTAAATTTGCGGGGCTATCGGCATACAGCTCCAGTAAAGGGGCAGTAATAACCCTTTCGGAACTTTTGGCAGAAGAATATAAAGAAAAAGGAATAGCCTTTAATGTATTGGCACTTGGCGCTGTAAATACCGAGATGCTGCAAGAAGCGTTCCCGGGATATAATGCACCGCTTTCGGCAAAAGATATGGCTGATTATATTTGCAATTTTGCCCTTACAGGGAATAAATATTATAACGGAAAGGTACTGCAGGTATCATCTACCACCCCATAGAGAATTATTAGTATTGTGAAGCATATTATCGCCCCATATTTACCCGAACATGCTGTTGACATCATTTTTGAGATGATTAAACACCATGGCGTAAATCTTAAAATAGTAAACGAAAGAGTTACACGGCATGGTGACTACAGGAGGGATGCGCGGGGTTATCATCAGATAACGGTAAATGCAAACCTTAACAAGTATCGTTTTTTAATAACCCTCGTACACGAAATAGCTCATCTTGCCGCATTTGAAAAATATGGGCGCAACATAAAGCCTCACGGGCAGGAGTGGAAATATACATTTCAGCAGTTAATGGTACCGTTCATTCGGCCTGAGATTTTCCCTAATCAGTTATTACCGCTGCTTGCAAGACACTTCAGAAACCCAAAGGCAAGCAGCGATACCGATGCTACATTGTCTATTGCATTAAAGCAATTTGATGAAAAGTCAGAAAAGAATTATATCTTTGAGATACCATATGGCAGTAATTTCCGCATCCATAACGGAAAAATTTTTAAAAAAGGGGCACAACGGGTAAAACGCTATGAGTGCCTTGAGATGAGTACGGGCAAAATTTATTTATTTAACCCTAATGCAGAGGTAGAGTTACTGCCTTAATTATGCTAAAGAGAGTAAAAATCCATTTTAACTGTATGGATTTATAAAATCTTTACTAAATATTTTTAAAACTAAGTGATGAATAATAATTATTATGCAGTAATAATGGCAGGTGGTGTGGGTTCAAGATTTTGGCCTGTAAGTACAGAAGAGTTCCCCAAACAATTTCATGATATGTTGGGAACAGGCGAAACGCTTATCCAGAAAACATTTAACAGGCTGACAAGAATAATTCCCCACGAAAATATATTTATTCTTACCAATGATAAGTATAACGATCAGGTTTTACAACAACTGCCTCAAATAAAACAGGAGCAGGTAGTACTCGAGCCTGCTATGCGCAATACTGCCCCTTGTATTTTGTATGCATCATTAAAAATCAAAAAGCTAAATCCGGATGCCGTTATGGTGGTAGCGCCAAGCGACCACTGGATAGAAAACGAAGATGCTTTTATAGATAACCTCAGCCGTTCGTTTGAATATGCCGAAAAAGAAAATGTGCTGATGACACTTGGCATACAGCCTACATTTCCTAATACAGGCTATGGGTATATTGAGTATAATAAATCAGATAACAATGCAGTAAAAAAAGTATCGCATTTTAGAGAGAAACCTGATTATGAAACAGCCAAAGCTTTTTTGAGCAGTGGCAACTTTTTGTGGAATGCAGGTATTTTTATTTGGAGCATAAAATCGATAATCAGTGCATTTCAGAAATTTCAGCCTGCAATGTATGCCCTTTTTGATGGCGGATATAATAACTATAACGTTGAAGGAGAAAGAGCTTTTATTGATGAAAATTATGTTAAGTCAGATAATATCTCTATAGATTATGCGGTAATGGAAAGTGCTGATAACGTGTATGTAATACCTGCAACTTTTGGCTGGAATGATTTAGGAACATGGGGTTCGCTTTATGATAAGCTCAACAAAGATGAAAACAATAATGCAGTAATTAATGCCGAAGTTTTCATGGAAAATACTACAAACAATATCATTCGTACGGATAAAGGTAAAACAGTAGTGATAGATGGTCTTGATAACTTTATAGTAGTAGATAGGGGAGATATACTCTTAATTTACCCTAAAAATAAAGAGCAGGAAATAAAAAAATTTATAAGCATTGTTCCTTCACCATAACATAGTATTATAAAAAAGTAAGGTTTTAAGGTAGGGTATAATCTGTTTAAGATGTTTCTGTTAAATTAGCTATCGATGCCATTGCCTGATTAACATAATATTTATCTTTATCAGGTTTAAAAAAAACTCTATGATTAATCACCTACCAATAAAAAAAACAATCGCTGTTTTTGTATTGCTTTTCTGTACGCTGTTTTCTTATGGACAACTTCCCGAATTTACGTTAACAGTTACACCCACGCCCCAAACCTGTTTGGGTAATGGAGCACTTACATTTACCGTTACAGGCAATGATCCTGCGGCTTCTATAGATTATGCAGTATATTTATTGCCCGATACTACCACACCCGTAACTGTTGTTACTGCTAATACTGCTACCGGGCTTTCGGCAGGCAGCTATCTTGTGGTAGCCACACAATCATTAGGAGCATTGTCTAACACAAGCCAGGCAAATGCTGTTATTGCCAATCAGGTAATACTGCTTACCTATGGTCTTACTACCCAAAAAGTACAATGTGGTAATGACGGATTGATTACCGTAAATGTACTTACGGGCAATGCAGTATCCTATGAAATATTATCAGGACCTGTAACCACACCACAACAGCCATCAAATGTTTTTAATAACTTACCTACAGGGTTATACACTATAAGGGTTTATGATAATTGTGGCGAGGCAGTGGTAAACACAGTTCAGGTAATACAGGATAATACAGCAATAAATATAGGAGGGCCTGTATTTATAGGCGGAGAATTGCCTGACTGTAATACCATAGTAGTGGGTAATAATTATACCGTTGCTACAAGCGGATACAATATTTTTTGGCCACTTACTTTTCAATATTCTGTATATCCGCCCGGAGGAGGCGCGCCGTCAATAGTTACAGAAACAGTAACAACCGGCAGTATTACAAATCCAAATACAGTATATGCAGAAATCCCTTTTTATAATGACCAGGAGTATCACTACGACTTAGTGGTAACCGATGCTTGCGGTAATATTTTCACCAGAAATAATAATGTAGTTGATCAAAAACTTCAGTTTGGCAATTCAGTAGATAACTTTGGTTGTAATGATAATTCACTTACTATAAATCCCATTAATTTTGTAGGGCCTGTTACAATTAGTTTTGATGTGGCACCCGCAGGGTTTAACCCGACCGATTATAACGTAAATCATCCTAATTTTGATGGCAGCGCAGTATATTTTTCAGAAGGTAACCCTGTACCGGAAGGAAATTATACCGTAACCCTTAACGACGCCTGCGGAAGAAGCTATACCGGAGATTTCGAAATTTCACCCCCGGAACTGCAACCACAGGTAAGCGTAAATGCAACATGTGGCTCAGATGTAGGCAGTGTAGAGATAGAAATTAATACCAGAATAATAACCAGTATAATAATAACCGAAGCCCACGAAGGGTATGAAGGAACTCTTCCTCAAGACGTAAGTGAGCTGGTAGATGGCGAGGGTATTTTTATGATGGGAGATTTGCCTTTAGGCAACTATACTTTTGAGATAATCGATTCCTGTGGCGATGAATATACAGAGGAGGTAGAAGTAGAGGTTACAGGCGGAAGCCCGAATATAAGCGTATTACAACGCCCCGGATGCGAAGAAGGCTTTGGCTCAATACGCCTTAATGCTGATGGTGACCTTGTAACTGTAATTATTACTGATGGTCCTGCAGAATATAGTGATACTTATCCTATAGATGTATCGGGCAATATTGCTACCAACGGCGATTTTTATATGGATTCGTTACCGGCAGGAAGTTATGAGTTTACCACTAATGATGAGTGCGGCATAGAGCGCATCAAATTGACAGATGTAATAGGTTATACCATACAAATCAATGAAGTAGAGGTAATACCTTATTGCGGTTCTTTTCAGGTAGATGTAAATCACTTTAGTAACGGTAATTATGTACAGTCGTTTTGGCTGCAACGCTATGACGAGGATACCGATACTTGGGGAGACCCTGTAACAGGCACACCCTATACCTCAGGCTTGCCAAACGGTGCGAACTCTGATGTTGTTGATTTAAATCTTGCCCCGGAGGCATTACCATTCTATTCCACCATAGGCGATTTTCGTATAATAAAGGCTTTCTATACTTATTCTAACAGTAGCACGGTAAATAGCTTTTGCTTCTCTGTTATAGATACTTTTACCTTTACCGGAGCACCTGTTATAACAGATGTATTTAGCTTTCCGTGTGCGGGCGGACTCACAGAAGTAGCCGTAGAGGTAGAGGGTGTGGCACCGTTTACTTACAAAATTACAACTAAAAACGGAGAGCCCTTTTTAGTTGATAACGGTACTTCGAATATATTTTCGGGTATAGAAGCAGCTTACTATAACTTTCAGGTTACTGATGATTGCGGTAATATAGTAAACGCCCAGTTCAATATAAATGCTTTAGACCCTGTTGCTATTTCTGCTTCAGGATTTTGTGAAGGAGAAGAAAGTACGCTTTCGGTACAGCCTTTCTCATTCCTTAATTATGAATGGTATGAAGCGTCAAACCCTGATAACATACTTAGTACCACAAACAGTCTGACCTTTCTTAATTTTGATTCAATAGCAGATTCAGGTACATATTATGTCAGTATAACCACTACTAACGAGAATTCTTGTATGAACCAAGTATTGGAATATGAAGTAACAGCTAACGCATTGCCTAATGCAGGTGGAGATGTAAGTAATACAGTATGTAATGAAGGAGCTGTTATTAACCTTACGGACTACCTTACTACTCCGCATGATAACGGTGGTACATGGGAAGATACTGATACAAGTGGCGCACTTACAGGAAATATGCTGGATACCGATGGTTTAGCAGCAGGAACTTACAATTTTAAATATACTGTAAACGGATTATGCGATTCTTTTGATGAAGCAATTATAACACTTACGCTAAACGATATACCGCAAACTCCTTCTTTAGCAGCAGTTAATCCCGTGTGTGAAGGTGAAGATGTTCAGTTTTCAGTTGTACCGCAAGCCGGGGTTACTTACCAATGGACAGGTCCTGACAATTTTACATCGGCAGATGCTAACCCGCTTATTGCCGATGCAGGCGTTTCTGCTACGGGAATATATAGTGTTACTGCTACGGCAAACGGTTGTACATCTCCGGTTGCTACCGTTAATGTAACCGTTAATGCAATACCTGCTTTTGACATACAAGGTGAAACCGCCTTGTGTGAAGGACAAAGTACAATAATAGGCGTAGCCCCGCAAAACTTTGAAACAGCGAATGTAACTTTTGAGTGGTATTATGAAGGAGAGCTTATATCAGGTGTTACAGACAGTGATATTCAGGTTTTTGAAATAGGTACTTATGAGGTGTTTGTGAACAATAGTGGTTGTGAAACATCAGAATCTGTAAGCATCACTCAAAATGTAGCAGGGTTTGAAGTAGCGCTTGAAGCCGGTTGTGAAAATTTTGAATACATTATTTCGATAACTAATATTGATGAAATGACCGGTTCGCAGTTTCAATGGTCAGGACCTGATGGTTATAGTTATACTGGTGAAGAAGCAGTAATAACAGACCTTGCAACAGGCGAATATTTTGTAACCGTTACCAATACTGAAGGCTGTAGTGTAGAAGCATCGATAATGGTAGAAAACACATCATGCTTTATACCGCGAGGTATTTCGCCTAATGATGATGGCTATAACCAAACATTTGACTTATCTAATCTTGATGTAAAAGACCTTCAAATATTTAACAGGTACGGGTTACAGGTATATGAAAGGGAGAATTATATAAACGAGTGGTATGGTCAGAGTGATAAGGGCGACCTGCCTACAGGAACTTACTTTTACGTGGTAACGTTATCCGCCGGTAAAAAAGTAACAGGCTGGGTATACCTGCAAAGAGAGCAATAAAAGAAAAAGAGAAGTTAGTTATTATTATTCTCCTCGTCTTCTTCGGCGAGGAGATTTTCCCTTACCTTTTTAAACAATTCGGAAGAATAAACAAACTCTACTATCGATCTGTTTCTGGTTTCCAGTATTTCCTCATTATTACCTTCCCATTCTTTATATCCGTTTTTAAGGAATATAATTTTTTCTCCTATTTGTAAAACAGAGTTCATATCGTGAGTATTAATAACAGTTGTCATTTTATATTCGCGTGTAATTTCCTGTATCAACTCATCAATAACTATAGAAGTTTCCGGATCAAGCCCAGAATTAGGCTCATCGCAAAATAAATATTTAGGATTATTTACTATGGCTCTCGCTATAGCAACCCTTTTTTGCATACCTCCCGAAAGTTCGGCAGGAAATTTTTTATTGGCATCTTTAAGGTTTACCCTGTCCAAAACTATATTTACTCTGTTTTTAATTTCAGAGGTTCTTTTAGTCGTAAACATTTTTAGCGGGAAAGCCACATTATCCTCAACCGACATTGAGTCGAAAAGGGCACTGCCCTGAAATACCATCCCCATCTCTGTACGCAGCGTTCTTTTCTCATCAGGACTTAGTTCAGAGTATATCCTTCCGTCAAAAGATATACTGCCCGAGTCCGGTTGGTTTAAGCCCAACAATGTTTTTATCAATACTGTTTTACCCGAGCCGCTTCGTCCTATAATGAGGTTTGTTTTTCCTGTTTCAAAAATGGTAGATATACCCTTTAGCACTTTTGTTTCTCCAAACGACTTCTCTATATTTTTTATCTCTATCATCAGCTTAAAAGTAATTGGGTAAGAATATAGTTTACAAGAATAATAACTACGCTGGTCCATACAAATGACGTAGTACTTGCTTTACCAACTTCCAGAGCGCCTCCCTTCATGTAAAATCCATGAAAAGAAGGTATAGTTGCCAGGAGCATACCGAAAATAAATGTTTTTGAGAAAGCATAAAAAACGTGAAAAGGTATAAATTCGGTTTGTATCCCGACTATAAACTGATCAAAGCCTATAAACCCACCATATACGCCTGCCATAAGCCCTCCCAAGATGCCCAGAAACATTGATATTGCAATAACAAACGGGTAGAGGGTAAAAGCTACTATTTTAGGAAAAATAAGATAATTTATAGTATTAACCCCCATTACTTCAAGTGCATCTATTTGTTCGGTTACCCGCATAGTACCAATACTCGATGTAATATAAGAGCCTGCACGTCCTGCCATAATTATAGAAATAAAGGTGGGGGCAAACTCAAGGATTACTGATTGTCTTGTAGCAAATGCAATAAGATCTTTCGGTATGAGCGGATTGGTTAAGTTGAGCGCTGTTTGTATAGCTACAACCCCGCCTATAAAGAAAGATATAAAGGCCACAATTCCTAAAGAACCGATTATAAGATCGTCTATTTCTTTAAATATCAGTGGCTTCATTACTCTCCATTTGGTGGGTTTAGTAAATACTTCCTTTATCATTATGAAGTATAATCCAATCTGGTGTAAAGCTTTTATCATTTAAAATCAAAATATCTGCTAAAGTACCTAATTGCGGGCACTTTTTAATGGCTCTTAATAGTTTTTTAATACTACTTTATTAAAATAGTTTGCCTTTTATTTTCTTCCACCGATAATTTCTTATGTATGCTGCCTGCTCTTTGGTTACCAATAATTCTTTGCGTTCTCTTTTGGCTTTAAGGAAGCCTTTTATATAATCGGCAAACAGAAAAGGTTTTTTTTTGCGCATAGCCAGCTTTGCTGCTGCAATGGCAGTAATGGTAAAGCCATAGCCCAGTGTATAAAAAGCCTCACCTTGTTTATATCGAGATGCTTTGGTATAACTTGCTCCGGTGGGTTTTAGGTGCTTTACTTTAAGGCTGTCTATTGTTACTACCTCCCATCCGTAAAATTTTGCCAAGAGTTCATCAACGGTATCCCAGCCCATAGCCGGTTTTAATTTGCCTATTTGTAAAAAACATTCTTTCCTGTAGGCTTTAAACGCTCCGCGAATATGGTCTTTATCTGTCAGGTTTTCTAACATCCATTCGCCGTTATGCTCTATATAGGCAAAGCCGCCAGCCATACCTGCCTTTTTATTTTTGGAAAATACATCCAACACCTTTTCAAAATAATCGTGAGGCAGTATAAGGTCGGCATCCAGTTTTACGATAATGTCATAATCCTCATCAACCGTTTCATAACCTGCCATAAAAGCCTGTATTACCTTACTGCCCGGCATGTGTACTGTTTCAGACGTTTTGTTTACGAGTGATAGCCACTGGTGTTTTGTGCAAAATGATTGTGTAATTTTTGCAGTATCGTCAGTAGAGTTATCGTTTACCACAACAGCTTTTGCAGGCAATACCGATTGCTGTGCGAGCGATTGCAACATAGTGCTTATAAAAGCAGCTTCGTTATAAGCCGGAATGATAACGTAATATTTCATATTTATATAGAAATGGATGCAAATAGGGCTTTTTTTAATAAACTCTCCAGCCCAAAGCAACCGTAATGGAAAGTAGTAAATTTTTGATCTTATTGTTAAGCAACACGCTTTCGGTTTTTATATTCTTTCGGCATATATTATATAATATCGAGGTGTTATTTTTCGTAAAAATGGTCGTATTCCGAGCTTTTTAGAAGGATTAGTCCATTTTTTTCGGTCTTTTATTACCCATCCTGTCTTTTCTAAAAGCCAATCCAATTGCCAGTCTTCAAATTCATGATAATGCCTGTCCCACATATCTGTTTTACTTTTATATGCCGGGCTAAACCACAGGCGAAGCGGTACTGATATTATTAACTTGTTACATGCTACATTTTGTAAAACGGTAAAAGGGTTTAGCAAATGCTCAAAGATTTCAAAGGCAGTAAGTACATCATAATTACTTTTTTGGAGTGCTGATTGGTTAAAATCAAGATCCTCCCCGTCAGTATTGTTAACAATGTAGCCTTCGTTTGCCATTATTTTTGAGAATGGATTTGCTACCCCCAAATCGAGTATTTTTTCAGAGGGATGTATATGTTTTTGCAAAAATTCTAAAGTAAGCTTATATCGTTTATGGGGAAAAGTGTTTTCGTACATTCTGTTTTTTTTATGGTATCAAAAATAAAGAAAACTATATTTACTGAAACATTTCCCGTTATATTTGTTATCAGGAATAATATTACTTTGAAAAATACAGATTTACATAAACAGGCTCTTTTTTTTACAATTATAAATTATGTGGGTACTGCTATAGGTATTATTTCCTCTCTGTTTATTTATCCTCTCAATTTTGCTTTTTCGGGTACTGTTAAATTTATAGATACTATATCGCAACTGCTCTTTCCCATAATGGTTTTAGGAGCTTCGCACGCACTTATAAAGTTTTATCCGTCTTTGGGAAATGAAAAAAGGAAACAACTATTTAATTACAGCCTTATTTCTATATCCGTAATCAGTGTGCTTGTGCTGGTTTTTATAGTTACTTCTAATTTTATTTTTGATTATGTATATATTGATTATATATATATAGCTTTTCCTATAGCCATAGCTTTGGCTTATATTGAACTGTTCAGAAAGCAAGCCCAGGATATACAAAAGCTGGCATTGCCTACTTTTTACGAAAAAATAATACCTAAAATTATATTGCCCGGTGTTTTTTTGTTGCTGTTGTATAATTTTCTTTCAGAAAAACCTGCCTTGCTTATTTATATGACATCCTATATCCTCGTTTTTATATTGATAGGAATATATATATTCAGGCATTTTAAACCCGGATTCAAATATAATTTCAAATCACTATTTACTCAACTCTCAAAAAAGGACTACTATAACTATAGTTTATATTCTTTTGCAGGAAGTTTGGGGTCGCTACTCGCTTTTAGGATAGATGGTTTGTTTATATTTAATTTACTGTCAGAAGAAGCTAACGGGATATATGGTAACGGAGCTACAATGGCAGCAACGTTACAAGTTCCGGCAGTTGGTCTTTTTGCACTTTATGCACCTTTAATTTCCGAATATATCACATCGGGTAATATTGCAGGTTTAAAAGTTAAGTATAAAGAAACGGCACGCTTATTATTTTTTACAGGAGCTTGTTTGTTAAGCTGTATTTATTTAGGGTTAGATGATTTATTTAGCCTTTTGCCTGCAAAGCAGGCTCTTAAAGAAACGCTTCCTATAATATATATACTCAGTTTTAGCGTACTTATAAATATGGGTACGGGTTTTAATACCGAAATTATTAGTTACTCTAAATATTACAGGTTTAATATGGTAACCATAGTATTACTTATATTTTTAAATGTGGGTTTAAATATTTTATTCATTTATAAAACCAACTTAGGTATAGCAGGGGTGGCCTATGCCACACTTATATCGATGACTATATTTAATGTTGCCAAGCTTTGGTTTATCTATAAAAAATTTGGATTACTGCCTTTTGATAAGGATTTCTTAAAACTGGCAGGTGTATTCCTGATATCGGGTATAGGCTTGTATTTGTTACCCGATATAAGTTCAAACCTTCTCAATCTAATCTATAAAACAGGGCTTTCTTTACTGATAAATGTGACTGTTATATATAAATTAAGGCTCGTCTATCAGGTAAATGTATGGATAGACAAAGCCTTAAAAATTATAAAATTAAAATAAACGGATTATTATATCCTGTACGTTATAGCATTAATGTTCATTCCTCCGCCAACCGAAGCAAACAGTATTACATCCCCTTTATTAAGCTCCTGGTTTTCCATTTCGCCTTTTATCAGCATGTCGTACAGCGTGGGTATGGTAGCTACACTACTGTTCCCCAGTTTTTGTATACACATAGGCATAACTCTTTCCGGCGGAGTTTGATCGTATAATTTATAAAAGCGATTAATGATAGCTTCATCCATTTTTTCATTAGCCTGATGTATAATTACCTTTTTAAGATCATTAATACTAATGCCACTTTTGTCAAGACACTCTTTCATGGCCAGAGGTACTTGGTTTAGCGCAAATTCATATATTTTACGCCCATGCATTTTTATATAACGCACATCAGCATCATGTTCCTGATTGTAGGAGTTGCCGAAAAATAAAAAGTAGGCTTCTTCATAAGTGAAAGAGGCTGTTTCGTGTGACAGTATGCCACCTTCTTCATCAGTAGCTTCTATTACGGTAGCACCCGCACCGTCAGAATATATCATGCTGTCGCGGTCATGAGGGTCAACCACACGAGATAATGTTTCTGCACCCACAACAAGGCATCTTTTTGCCATTCCTGCTTTTATATATGCCTGTGCCTGTATAACACCTTCTATCCACCCGGGGCAGCCAAACAAAATATCATAAGCCACACATTTAGTGTTTTTAATGCCTAAACTGTGCTTAACCCTTGCGGCAAGACTGGGTAGTATATCCGACTGTATAGCTCCTTCTTTAACATTACCAAAGTTATGTGCCAGTATAATATAATCAATAGTTTCTTTGTCTATTCCTGCATCTGCCACCGCTTTTTCAGCAGCAAAAAAGGCGATATCCGAAGTCACCAGGTTTTCCTCAACATATCGACGCTCTTCTATCCCTGTAATTTGTTTAAATTTATTAGCAACCACCTCATTTGTATATTGGAGCGGTGAACCATTCTCGTCCAAAAATATATGCCTGGCAAAATCTTTATTGCTAACGATACGTGTAGGAATATAACTCCCGCATCCTGTTATTTTTATATTCATGCTATCCTTATTTTATAGCTAATATACTTAAATAAACACTAGTGTTAAATTTATATCCTTATGCATGCATAAGAATTGTTTTAATTTTATTATAAAGCGACTTATTTTAAGAAATTATTAATTTTTTAATTAAATATTTTAATTTTTATAACTGAAGCGATAGACAGTGCCCTTGTTTTTATTTTCTCGGTATTGTTGCCGCAAAAAAGAAGGTCTGCTGTAGTGGTAAAATGGCTTAACCATATTTCAAAATGCAGGTCGGTAATTGTTTCTTTATCGTTTAATTCCTGATGTATTTGTAATACATTTTTGCGATAATTACCTTTATAAAACAGTGTCTGCTCCCAAAAATCGGCAAGGTGGGGCAGGTGTTCCTCAAGGTCTATTTTAGCAACATCCGTAAACATATAGTTTATAGCAGGGTCAGCAAGTAATCTGCCATAAAACTCTCGCATAAAGAGTTCAATATCAGCTCTTGTTTCTATGTCTTTCATTTTATAATAAATTTAGATATAAAATAAAAATGGCTGCTAAATGCAGCCATTTTCTTAACTTTCCATATAAGCCTCAATAGGCGCGCAGGAACAGATTAAGTTTCTGTCGCCATAAGCATCGTCAACCCTCCTTACGGCAGGCCAAAATTTATTGTCCATTAGGTAATCCAGCGGAAATGCTGCTTTTTCTCTGGTATAAGGCAGTAGCCATTCATCAGCGGTAAGCATTGCCTGTGTATGCGGTGCATTTTTTAATACGTTGTTTTTATCATCCGCATTGGATTCCTCAATCTCTTTACGAATGGCAATCATAGCATCACAAAAACGGTCAAGCTCCTCAACGTTTTCGCTCTCGGTAGGCTCTATCATTAGTGTTCCTGCCACAGGGAAAGAAACCGTAGGAGCATGGAAACCATAATCCATCAAACGTTTTGCAATATCGGTAACTTCAATACCATTTTGTTTAAATGGTCGGCACTCAATAATCATTTCGTGTGCAGCCCTGCCCATTTCGCCGGTATAAAGCATTTCATAATGACCGCTTAGTCTTTCTTTAATATAGTTGGCATTCAGTATTGCATATTTAGTTGAGTTTGTAAGCCCCTCTTCACCCAACATCGTTATGTAGCCATAAGATATAAGGCAAACTAATGCCGAACCCCAAGGTGCAGCCGAAATAGCGGTAATAGCATTGCTGCCACCGGTAGGCACTATAGGGTTAGTAGGCAGGAACGGAACTAAATGTTCTGCCACACAAATAGGACCAACACCCGGACCACCGCCACCGTGAGGGATAGCGAATGTTTTGTGCAGGTTAAGGTGACATACGTCAGCACCGATGGTAGCCGGGTTGGTAAGCCCAACCTGAGCATTCATGTTAGCACCGTCCATATATACCTGTCCGCCATTATCGTGAATTATTTTAGTAATCTCTTTAATAGAAGCCTCATATACCCCGTGTGTAGAGGGGTAAGTAACCATAAGGCACGACAGTCTGTCTTTATACTGTTCAGCTTTAGCCCTTAAGTCTTCTACATCAATATTACCATTTTCCGAAGTTTTGGTAACCACTACCTGCATTCCCGCCATAACAGCCGAAGCAGGATTAGTACCGTGTGCCGATGCCGGTATCAGGGCAATATCTCTGTGGTGATCGCCTCGTGACTGGTGGTAAGCACGAATAACCATAAGCCCTGCATACTCACCTTGTGCGCCGGAGTTTGGTTGTAATGTAGTGCCTGCAAAACCGGTAATAACGTTAAGTTGCTCTTCCAGTTTTTTAAGCATTATTTGGTAGCCTTCCGCCTGCTCAATAGGGGCAAACGGGTGAATGCTGTTCCAGTAAGGTAAGCTCAACGGTAACATCTCGGTAGCCGCATTTAGTTTCATGGTACATGAACCCAAAGAAATCATCGAGTGGTTTAAGGCAAGGTCACGACGCTCCAGTTTCTTAATGTAACGCATTAAAGCTGTTTCCGAATGGTATTTGTTAAATACTTCATGTGTCAGGAAATCGCTTGTGCGTTGTATTTTCTCGGGGATTACTGTTTCACCCGATAGTGCTGTTATAGGCTTAATTTCTCTGCCTATTGCTTCGGCAAATATTTGTACAATATTATTTATATCTGCTAAAGATGTTGTTTCATTAAATGAAATTGAAACGGTTTCTCTGTCGATATAATAAAAATTAATCGATTTTGCTTCGGCAGCAGCCTGTACTTTTGCCACATCGGTTTTAACAACTATGGTATCAAAGAAAGAGGTGTTTGCCTGATATACACCCAGCTCATTAAGTGCTTCGGCTGTAGTTACTGCAGAGCGGTGTACTTTATCTGCAATATATCTCAACCCCTGAGGACCATGATATACGGCATACATACCCGCCATAACAGCGAGCAATACCTGTGCGGTACAAATATTAGAAGTTGCTTTTTCACGCTTAATGTGCTGCTCACGGGTTTGCAATGCCATACGCAAGGCACGGTTACCGTTGGCATCTATAGTTACCCCTATAATCCTGCCCGGCATGCTGCGTTTGTACTCCTCTTTAGTCGCAAAGTAAGCAGCATGAGGACCGCCATAGCCCATAGGGATACCAAAACGCTGGGTAGTACCTACTACTACGTCAGCACCAAGTTCGCCCGGTGCAACCAGTTTTACAAGGCTTAAAATATCGGCAGCTACGGCTATTTTTATATCGTTTTGCTTTGCTTTGTTTATAAAATCAGTATAATCATACACCTGCCCGAATTTGCCCGGATATTGTAATAAAGCTCCGAAAAATTCGTCAGAGAAATCAAAGGCTTCATGATTGCCTACTACCAGCTCTATACCGATAGGAGTAGAACGGGTTTCCAGTACCGACAGGGTTTGCGGCAGGATTTCTTCCGAAACAAAAAATTTATTTACATTGTTTTTCTTTTGATCGCGTGTACGCACATCAAACAGTAATGCCATACCTTCGGCGGCGGCGGTACTTTCATCAAGTAGCGATGCGTTTGCTATTTCCATACCGGTAAGCTCAATAACGGTAGTCTGGAAGTTTAATAATGCTTCAAGACGCCCTTGTGCTATCTCTGCCTGGTATGGCGTATAGGCTGTGTACCAGCCCGGATTTTCGAATATATTTCTTTGAATTGGTGCCGGTACTATGGTAGCGTGATAACCCAACCCAATGTATGATTTGTATATTTTGTTTTTAGCTCCCAGTTCCCTGATGTGGTTCATGTATTCATATTCGGTCATGGCAGGATCCAATTGTAAAGGTTCCTTTAGGCGAATGTCATCCGGTAGGGTTTCGTATATCAGTTGTTCTGTAGATTCTGCACCTATGGTTTTCAACATATGCTGCAAGTCGTTTTCTCTTGGTCCAATGTGTCTTAAAGCAAAAGCATCTGTTCTCATGTATATTTTCTGCGTTGTTTTTTAGTGGCACAAAAGTAATTATTTATATCCGAATTAAAATGCTTTTTGGGGCTCGATTTTGTGAATTTTTCATCATAAATCTATTACTTTTAGCATATTGATTATTTTTGTTTAATGAAGGTACTCAGGGCAATATTTCATTTTTATATACACGGCAGCATCCATGTTGCTTTTTCGGTAGTATCATTATTGCTCATGACCTTGCATATGTTTCGTATTCCGTTTGATGTGCCTATGGCGATTTTTACTTTTTTTGGTACTATAACGGGGTATAATTTTGTAAAGTATGAAAGCCATTTTAGGAACAAAAAACATATTACTCCTGAAATAAAGGCGATTGCTGTAATGAGTATTTTTACCTTGCTGGCAGCAGGTGTGGGTTTTTTATTCCTGGAGCGAAAAACCCAATTGACAGGTGTTGCCTTTTTTATGCTTACGCTGCTTTATACTGTGCCGTTTTTCCCGAAAAAGAGAAATATGCGCAACTGGGTGGGGATTAAAATATATATGGTTGCACTGTGCTGGGCAGGTATAACCATATTATTGCCCTTGTTTAATGCCGCAATAGCAATATCGAGCGATGTGGTGCTTAAATTTATTCAGCGATTTCTGTTGATTATTATCCTGATACTCATATTTGAAATTATAGACTCTAAAGATGATGATCCCGGGCTTATGACTGTCCCTCAAAAAATAGGGGTGCAGAAAACGAAATGGCTCAACCTTTTTTTATTAATCCTGTTTTACTGCCTGGAGTTTTTTAAATCAGAGGTAGATTACAAACAGCTTTTGGTAAATATAATACTGGTTGTATCTACGGCTTTGTTTACACTTTTTGCAACGCCTGACCGACCAAAGTACTATACGCTTTTTTGGGTAGAAAGCATCCCGATATTCTGGTTGGGATTAGTGCTTTTGGTTTCAGCGTTTTGATGCTATAGGTTTTTCAAGGCATTTTCTAAATCTCCATTTACAAAGGTAAACCCTTGTTGTTGTAATCGGGCAGGTATTACGTTTCGGCTTTTTAAAACCAGTTCGGTTTCAGTACCTACAATTGTTGCACCAATTTCCAATAATGCTTTACCTATGGGAATAGCTATGGGCATATCCATCCTGTGTTGTAATGCTTTCATAAAATTTTTATTTCGCACAGGAGCAGGAGATACGACATTTATTTTACCTTCCAGTTCTTTTTCGATTATAAAGGCTACGGCACGGGCAAAATCGAGTTCATGAATCCAGCTTACAAATTGCCTGCCGTTGCCTTGCTTACCGCCAAAACCGAGTTGCGTCAGCTTTTTCAGCATAGGGTATGCTCCGCCGTTTTTACCTAAAACAATAGAGGTGCGTAATGCCGTTTTTTTAGTTTTCGGCGTTTCAGTCTGAAAAAAGGTACGTTCCCACATTTTTGCCACATTTATAGAGAAATCAAAACCAATATCGCCTGTCGTTTCATCCATTTGCTTATCGAGACTGTGGCGGTATATCGTAGCAGTAGATGAATTTAACCAATGCTTTGGTGGGTGGACACATTGCAAAACTGCTTTGTTGAGTACCGCTGTGCTGTCAATACGCGAGGTAATTATTTTATTTTTATTGCGCTCGTTATATCGGCAATCGACAGACTTACCTGCAAGGTTAATGAGTACATCGGCTCCTTCCAGTTCGGTTTCCCAACCGGTTAAGCTTTTGGCATCCCAGTTTATATAGCTCACATTGTTTTCTTTACGGGCTTTACCGCGTGTGAGTATCACTATTTCATCAACATCATCTTTAAAATAATTGATGAGTACTTGTCCTAAAAATCCTGTGCCGGCGGCTATGACTAATTTTTTCATGGTTGCTGAGTGTTTAAGTGTTTTAAAATCAAGTACGTTAATCTTCCAAAGTAACATGCAATTAACATGGGTATTATAAATACAGTAATTATAATTAAATCATTGAACCGGAAGTTATCCCATGAAAAATATGCTGTCGCCAGGCTTATAATTGCAGCGCCCCAGTAAATAAGTAAGGCTTTTTTAAGGGTACTGTTAAGTTGTCTGTAATATCGGAAAGTGACTATCAAAGCCAAGATCAATTGCAAGGGACCTAGTACTAGTTGGGCGTACATTCCGAATAAGACTGTACACCAAAGTATTAAGGTAATACCTAGGGCAAATGAATTTATGATGTGTATTATCCTTATCATGACTATATGTTTAGAATTATTGCAAGGGCAATGAGTCGATAGGCAACCCATGTAAAGCATAAGTAGGGTGGAAGTTCTAATATTTTAACCCTGCGAAAGTGTTCTGCAAACATAAGCGTGACTGTAATGCCGAACCATATTATATTTAGTATTTCCGGTACTGTAGTAAAGCTATTAGTTAACAGCATTGGCAACAGCAGTAGTGAACCTCCCAAAGAAACCGTCATTACATTGCCTAAATAATTCAATACAGTTTTATTATCCAGTTTATAAAGAAAGATGAATTGAAATGCTAATTGCCCTACGGCAAGAGCCGCTTCTCGACCAAAACCGCCTTTTGGGATTGGCAGTAAAGTAGCGTAATTAAGCAGTGTTATGGCTGTTACTATGGTGGCAAAAAGCATAAAGGCAATCCTGTAACGATAGTTGAAAGCAGGAGTGCACTGTATTACGTTATTACTGTTTTTACCCGGAATAATTACTTTTCGGTTGTAAGAAATAAATGAATACAGTTTTTTAAGCACAAACTTTATCGGCTTGATATTCCCGATAGTACTCACAACAGGGAAGGAGTTACCTATCACTTTTATCAGGCTGTCAATGCCGTAGATAACAGTATTATTCTCTCGGTCTATTAAAGCTATTTCATTAACGGCTTTATCAGCATTTACAAAGGTTAGCTCGTTAGCATTGAGTTCAGAGTATGGCTTTCTTCCGTCGTTATCAAGCATTCCGCTTTTAACAAATGCTCCTGTATAAGCCTGGCACAAAGGGCAGTCTTCATCATAAAGCAGGGTTTGGTTAGATAGTGTTTTCATAATTCGTCTATTTTTAGGTAATGAAGGATTATTGTAAAATACATGGCAAGGAAGGGAGGTAGAAACCATATCCAGCCCCAATTTGTTAAGTACCACATAACAAAGAATACTACTGTTAGAACCCAGTAAATTATTAATGGAACATTTTTGTAACCTTTAATAATAGTCCATCCTAAGGCTGCGACCACTTGGAAACCTCCTGTAAGTATTGTAAAGAGTGCGGCAATCATCCATAGCCCAGGCATTATAAAGCCTAATCCTCCGAGAAAAAGCGGAAAACCGACAAAGAAAAAGTTGATATGTTTTAATGGTTTCATAGTATTTATTGTTTTAAACTTTCAAAAATATTTGAAATTTAATATTAAATTTTTTTACTTCATTATTTTCATAACTAAACGACCTATCCAGTTCTCCTTCATTTCGGTAACTTTTTCAATCATGTTATCGGCTTTCAGTACAAAGTCATATAGTTTTTCGGTTTGCGCCGTAAAATGTTTTGCCTCTGCCGATGTGTCATTTTTCACACCCGAAGAAACATCTTTTAATACCTTCAATGCCGGTTTTATTTCTCGTTTGCTACGTTCTTGTGCTATTTTTACAGCCAGTTCGTCAAGGTCTTTCTCGGCAATAAAAAATTCTTTACGTTCGCCGGCTTTATATTCTTTGTACACAATGCCCCAGTCCATTAGCGCGCGAAGGTTCATACTGGCATTACCGCGCGATATTTGAAGCTCCTCCATAATGTCTTCCATAGAAAGTGCATCAGGGGCTACCATGAGCAAAGCATGTATCTGTGCCATAGTTTTATTAATGCCCCATTGCGAGCCTAATGCGCCCCATGTTTGGATAAACTTATTTTTTGCTTCGCTGAATTCCATAGTTCAAAGATAGAATATATTTTTAAACTTTCAAAAAATAATGAAACTTTATTTTTTCAGGAAAACTATCTAAAATTAATATGTGGGTATTGTTCTTTCAATTTATCAGCTCGCTGATTCAGTTTTTCCAAAAAGGCTTTATGTTCTTCTGAATCAACATTAAAAGGTCGGTGTTGTAAGCCTTTTTGTATGGCGTCAACTTCTTTCATTGTGTTGTATGCTTCTGGAGCAATACAGCTTTCTGTAAAGCGTTCCCAAATATAATCTATCGCTACATTGTTAGGGTGAATCATATCGGATGCATAAAACCTATAGTCGCGCAATTCATCCATCATAATTTCATAGGAGGGAAAATAAAGCCCTCCTGCCCCCGAAGGAGTAATTGCCAATACCTCGTGTAAAGCGGAAATAAGATTAGCTTTACTCCATTGGTTTTCCGTAAATCCATCTTTAATATGCCGTACGGGAGATACCGTAAAAATAAATTGCAGGTTGGGGTTAACCTCACGCAACATTGCCATGCTATTTTGCAGGCTTTGAACTATGGTAGTTACAGATAGTAACTCTTTACTAAATTCTTTTTGGGGTACTTTATGACAGTTTGCCACAACGTTACCTGACTGATTATGGCGATATACCCACGCCGTACCCAGCGTAATGATGAGGTGTGTAGCTTCGTGTAGGGCTTTGCCCGTATTGGTAACAGCAGTGTTGAGGTTGTCTATAAGCTTATTTTTATCAGGATTGCTGAGGTCGCTATGGGCGGCATAGCAATGCCAACGCTCGTTGTGGTAAAAAATATCCGTTTCGGTAAATTGCTTTTGTTGCAAAGCATAGCCAATAAACTTTTCTATTGCCAACGGATGAAAGAGAATACCAAAAGGATTAATAGTATTCCTGAATTTAAAATAATTCAGTTTCTCACCCATATTTACGGCAAAGCATGAACCCAAAGAGACTACCTGCGAGTTGTAATCAATAGGCTGATTGCTTTTCGGGATAGGTATTTGGGTTCTGAATTGCATTGATGAAAATTTTCAGCAAAGATAAATAAACAAAATAAAAGCCCTCCAATTATTGAAGGGCTAATGAATTTTAAAAAGAACAATATATTATTCGTAAAAATACTGATGACTGTTTGTAGGAATAGGGCTGTCGTCATAAGCAAAGATTTCAGTAAGAGGATAACCATCACTATTGTATGTATAGGTGTAGGTTGTATGGAAATTTTCTGTACCACTACTATGATAAACTGTCCAGTTAAGAGGGTTGTTTTGTCCACCGCCATCACCACTATCGAAGATGTCCGGAAGAATCATTATATTATTAAAGGAAGCAATATTTTTGAATGGACTGTTCTTATCATCGTATGTCCATGATTGTGGTTGATTACATTCTGTATAAGAAATTAAATTTCCATTTTCAAAGGTAAGCAGCCCACTATCTTGAAGTGTTAATGGCTCGGTTTCATTCTCTGCTTGATATATACTTATATCAATAGTTCCGTTACTATTATGCTCGTATTCTTTTTTAACATATTCATATACTTCATCGTTAATGTCATAAGAATACCTTTCATACAGAACAAGATTATCGCCACTGTAAGTGTATATTCCTTTTTCATCTAATTCACCATTATACAGTATTCTTTCTTCAACTACTTTATCTCCATCATAAGTAAATTCGATTATTAGCCCATCATCATAAACCATAGAGGTTAGCTTATTACCGTCATAGTTGAACAGGGTAGTAATAGTTCCTTCAATATCATCTGTCGAAATCCTTTTTTTAAGCAGCACAACATTTTCATCAGGGTTTGTAACAGGAGAATCATCATCACTGGAACATGATGTCATTGTAAATAAGGCAATAGCTGCCAGTGTAAGAACTTTTTTCATTAGTTAGATTTTAATTATTAATATGATCTTCGGCAGCAAATATAAAATATTATTGTAAAGAAAAAAGCCACAACTTAAATTATGGCTTTTAAATGATTATTTAATAAAGTTTTTTGCAGCTTTAAGGGCATCGGGTATCCCTGCCGAATTTTTACCGCCTGCGGTGGCAAAGAAAGGCTGTCCGCCACCGCCGCCCTGTATGTATTTGCCCAGTTCGCGTACTACCTGCCCGGCGTTAAGCCCTTTTTCGGCAACCAGTTCTTTAGAGATGTAGCAGGTAAGCATAGGTTTGTCATCCTGTGCTGTGGCAAGTACTAAAAACAGGTTGTTACCCAAGTTACCTAACTCATACGCTAAGTCTTTTGCTCCTGTAGCATCAAGGTCAACTTGTTTGGCAAGGAATTTTATGCCGTTTATTTCTTCAATTTCTGAGGCTAATTCACCTTTCAGGTTTTTTGCCTTATCTTTCAGTAATGCTTCTACCTGTTTTTTCAGTTTAGTATTTTCATCCTGTAAAGAGGCTACGGCTTTCAGGGTATCCTGCGGGTTTTTCAGTGCCGACTTAATTTCGTTAAGCGTATTTTCCTGTGTGGTGAAATAATCTTTTACAGCCTCATTCGTTATAGCTTCTATACGGCGAATACCTGCTGCAACCGCACCTTCACTCACAATTTTAAAGTACCATATATCGGCAGTATTTTGCACGTGAATACCTCCGCAAAGTTCCATGCTTTCGCCAAATTTTATAGCGCGTACATTATCGCCATATTTCTCCCCGAATAGTGCCATTGCTCCTTCTTCAATCGCTTGTTGGAAAGGTATGCTTCTGCGTTCTATCAGTGGCAGGTGTTCCTGTATTCTTGCGTTTACAAAGTCTTCTACCTTTTGTAACTCCTCATCAGTTACTTTAGCGAAATGCGAAAAGTCAAAACGCAGGTAGTTAGGGCTAACTAATGAGCCTTTCTGCTCTACGTGTGTTCCTAAAATACTACGCAATGCCTGATGCAACAGGTGCGTAGCGGTATGGTTACTTGCCGAATCGCTCCTTAACTTACCATTTACTTTTGCAGTGAAAACAGCACTTGTGTTTTCAGGCAATTTCTTAGTAATGTGCAGTATAAGGTTGTTTTCCTTTTTAGTGTCAAGCACCTCAATGGTTTCGTTAGCAGAGGTTAAAACACCTTTGTCGCCAACCTGCCCGCCACCTTCGGGGTAGAAAGGGGTTTTGTCTAAAACTATCTGGTATAATGTGCCGTCTTTTTTAGACTCTACTTTACGGAAACGGGTAATTTTAACCTCGTTTTCCAGTTGGTCATACCCTACAAACGTTTCGGTATTGCCTTCCGTTAAAATATTCCAGTCGTCGGTAGCCACTTCACTCGCGGCTCGGCTACGGTCTTTTTGTTTTTTCAGTTCGGCATCAAACTCCGCTTTGTCATAGCTAAAGCCTTTTTCTTTTAAAATTAAGGCTGTAAGGTCTTCCGGGAAACCGAAAGTATCGTATAGCTCGAATACCTTAGCACCTGATACTTCTTTGCCCTTGGTTTCGCTTACTACGTTTTCAAGTAACTGTAATCCTTGCTCTAATGTGCGAAGGAAAGAAGCTTCTTCTTCCTTAATCACATTAGTAACCAAACCTTGCTGCGATTTTATCTCCGGGAAAAATTCGCCCATTTGCTCGCTTAGTATTGCAACAAGCTCATTGATAAAAGGCTCTTTTTTATCAAGGAAAGTAAACCCGTAACGGATAGCCCTCCTTAATATCCTGCGGATAACATACCCTGCTCCCGTGTTGCTTGGCAACTGCCCATCGGCAATGGCAAATGCTACGGCACGAACGTGGTCGGCAACTACACGGATAGCGATGTTTGTTTTTTCTTCTTCTTCGTTACTTGCTTTAACCGTATATTTTTTACCCGTAAGTTGTTCTATTTTTTGGATAATTGGCGTAAATACATCGGTATCATAATTACTCTGTACACCTTGCAGTACCATGCAAAGCCTTTCGAAGCCCATACCGGTATCTACGTGTTGTGCGGGAAGTTTCTCTAATGATTTATCTGCTTTACGGTTAAACTCCATAAATACATTATTCCAAATCTCTACCACCTGCGGGTGGTCGGCATTTATCAGGTCTTTACCCGCTACTTTTGCTTTCTCCTCAGCAGAACGGATATCTACGTGGATTTCCGAACAAGGTCCGCAAGGTCCCTGGTCGCCCATTTCCCAAAAGTTATCTTTTTTGTTACCCATCAATATACGGTCTTCAGCTATAAGCCCTTTCCATATATCATAAGCTTCTTGGTCAAACGGTACATTATCTTCTTTGCTACCCTCAAATACGGTTACATACAAAATGTCTTTCGGTATTTTATATACTTCGGTAAGCAGTTCCCAAGCCCAGTTGATAGCCTCTTTTTTAAAGTAATCGCCAAAGCTCCAGTTGCCCAGCATTTCAAACATGGTGTGGTGGTAGGTATCAAAACCCACATCTTCCAAATCGTTATGTTTACCTGAAACGCGAAGGCATTTTTGAGTATCGGTTATACGGTTGCTTTTAGGGATGGCATTGCCCAAAAAGTATTCCTTGAACTGTGCCATGCCCGAGTTGTTGAACATAAGCGTAGGGTCGTCTTTGGTTACTATAGGTGCCGAAGGGACTATTAAGTGTCCTTTTTCCTGAAAAAAATCTAAAAACTGTTTCCTGATATCCCGCGATTTCATATTTGGGTATAATTTTGTTTATTTTTTTGAAATTAATTGCACCTGAAAGCCTTAAAACTGAAAAAAAGTTACGAAAAACCGTAACAATCATTAACTTTGTGCGTCTATTAGTTTTGACCTTACAGAATGGTGCAATAAGGTGCAAAAATAGAATAAATTAGCAATATGTCGAAGGTAAAATATTATTACGATTCCGAAACACTTGCCTACCGTAAAATAAAGGTTAAGAAAGGTAAAAAAATAGGTGTTGTGCTTTTGTTTTTAGTAGCTTCGGGTTTGTTTGGTTTCTTGTGTTTTATAGTACTGCTTAACACTCCGTTTTTTGAAACACCTAAAGATAAACTACAGGCACGCGAAATTGAGAACTTGAAAATACACTATGAGGCCTTGAACCGTAAAATGGATCAGGTAGATGAAGTGTTGGCAAGTATAGCAGAGCGCGACAACAATTTATACCGCACGTACTTTAACACATCGCCCATACCCGAAGAGCAGCGCAAGGCAGGTTTTGGAGGGGTAAACCGCTATAAAGAACTGGAAGGCTACAACAATTCAGATATTATTATTAATACTACCAAACGGCTCGATGTAATAGCTAAAGAATTGGTAATACAATCTAAATCGTTGGGCGAAATAGCCAAGTTGGCAAAAGATAAAGAGAAACTTCTTACTGCTATACCGGCTATACAACCCGTAAAAAATGAAGATTTGCGCCATGTAGCATCGGGTTTTGGGTACAGGAGCGACCCATTTACCAAAATACGGAAGTTTCATGCAGGGATGGACTTTTCTGCTAAAACGGGCACACCCATATATGCCACAGGCGATGGGGTAGTGAGGCGCGCCGACAATAAAGCTTCGGGCTATGGTAACCATATTGTTATAAAACATGGTTTTGGTTACGAAACATTGTATGCCCACCTTAGCAAGTATAAAGCACGAGTAGGGCAAAAGGTAAAACGCGGCGATATTATAGGCTATGTGGGAAGCACGGGCAGATCGGAAGCGCCACACTTGCATTATGAAGTGCATAAAGGCGGAAAAGCCATTAACCCGATTAACTTCTATTACGGTACTATTTCGGCTAAAGAATATGTTTTAATTTCTCAATTAGCTAACCAGGAAAACCAATCACTTGACTAATGCATTTAGACCTTCCTGAAAAACGATATTACAGCATTGGCGAACTCGCAAAGGCATTTGATGTAAATGCTTCGCTCATCCGCTTTTGGGATAAGGAATTTGACATTCTTAAACCCAAAAAGAATGCTAAGGGTAACCGAATGTTTACGCCCGAGGATGTAAAAAACCTGCAACTGATATACCACCTGGTTAAAGAGCGCGGATTTACACTGGAAGGGGCAAAAGTGCACCTGAAAGAAGGGCAAAAGAAAACCATGGATAAATTCGAGATAATTCGTAAATTAGAAGCTGTAAAAACAACATTAATCAATATTAAAAACGAACTTTAAAACACACAGATATGAACAAAAAATGGATAGGATGGGGTATAGTTATCATACTAATACTTATTGCGGTTTTCTCTTACAATGGTCTTGTAGGCGTAAGAGCCGATGCCAAAACGGCATGGGCAGATGTAGAAAGCAGTTATCAGCGAAGGAATGACCTTATCGGTAACCTTGTTAATACCGTAAAAGGAGCAGCCGATTTTGAAAGAGGTACACTTACCGATGTTATAGAAGCACGTTCTAAAGCTACTTCGATTAATGTAGATGCTGATAATCTTACCGAAGCGCAAGTGGCACAATTCCAACAGGCTCAAGGGAACTTATCAGGGGCTTTATCCAGATTGTTGGTAACGGTAGAACGTTATCCTGACCTGAAAGCCAACCAAAACTTCCTTGCTTTGCAATCGCAGCTTGAAGGAACTGAAAACAGGATAAATGTAGCGCGCGACCGTTATAATGAAGCTGTAAACAAGTATGATAAGAAAAAACACAGCTTCCCGTCGGTAATTTTTGCCAGCCTTTTCGGGTTTGAAGATATGGCACGATTTAAAGCTGATGAGGGTGCGGATAAAGCACCTGAAGTAAAATTTGATTTTAACTAAGATATGGCTGCAACCAAAGATTTTTTAACTCCCGACGAAGAAAAAGAAATAGTAAATGCTATTGCCGTTGCCGAAAAAAATACATCGGGAGAAATAAGGGTGCATATTGAAAATCATACTGAAAAACCTCCACTCGAAAGAGCTCAGGAGGTTTTTCAGCTTTTAGGGATGGACAATACTGTTGCCCGCAACGGGGTACTATTTTATGTAGGCGTTGCCGATAAAACGTTTGCCATTGTTGGCGATGAAGGTATTGATAAAGTTGTAGAAGATGATTTTTGGGATTGTACTAAAGATGCTGTAATCTCTCAATTTAAAAATGCCAAATTTAAAGACGGTCTTGTTGAAGGTATATTGAGAGCAGGAGAACGCCTGAAAAAATATTTTCCGTATGATAATAAAGGCGATACAAACGAATTGCCGGATGAAATCTCAAAAAGCTAAATGAAAAATATTACTCTACATACAAAACATATAGCCACATTATTGCTGCTCATTTTGTGCTTAAGTTCTTATGGGCAAAATGCCAATATACCCAAAAAACCATCTTTTCAAACCAGTTATTACGATTTTGATACTAAAATTTTAAATGAAAGCGAAAAGAAGAGTATTGAACAAAAGCTGATTAACTATGCCGATACTACATCTACCCAAATAGTAGTAGTAGCTGTAAATACCACAGGAGGCGAAGATATTTGGAAGTATGCTTTTGATATAGCCGATACTTGGGGCATAGGGCAGGAAGGAAAAGATAACGGGATACTGTTGCTTATTGCGGTTGACGACAGAAAGATGGCAATACAAACAGGCAGGGGTACAGAGCACCTTATGACGGATGCGGTTTCCAAGCTGATTATTGAAAATGATATTAAACCTGAATTTAAAGCCGGAAATTATTATGCGGGTATCGATAAAGGTACGACGGCTATAATGCAGGTAATGCAGGGGGAATATAAAGGTGAGAGAAAGCGTGATACAGGCTTTCCCATAGGAGCAATAATCTTTTCTGTTATACTTATTATTTTTATCATATCGGCTGTTTCCCGACGTGGCGGCGGAGGTCGTGGCGGCAGAGGGGGAGGCTATGGCTCTACACTTGCCGATATCTTGATACTGAGCAGTCTTGGTCGAAGCGGCGGTTTTGGCGGAGGTCATTCCGGTGGCGGCGGCTTTGGCGGCGGCGGTTTCGGAGGAGGCTTCGGCGGCGGCGGCTTTGGCGGCGGTGGCGCATCAGGAGGTTGGTAATTTTATACTCAGAATATAAATATAAAAAAGGGGCAGTTAATTACTGCCCCTTTTTACTGTTCAAAACTATCAAAAACGACTTGTTTTCATCATTTTTATATTTTAGATATCTTAAAATCAAAATATTAAAATGGTTGTGCCATTCATTCAGGGGGTTAATTAAAATAGTACAGCAACTTTTATCGTATATATTCAAATTAAGCTTTGCCTGCAATAAAAAGAAATTAATATATTGCTGTTGCATTGAAGTGAATGGATATAAAACGTTGGTTTACAGGTTTTTTCATGGCTTGAAATTTGTAGGGAAATATTGTTAAAAATAAATTAAACTTATTGCTTATACTGAAAAAAATATGCCGTTAAAAAAATATTTCAAAGTTCAGAGTTTACAATTACTCTTTAGTTTCTTCTTCCTGGCGTGTCCGTTGTTTCTTTATGCTCAAAATCATATCAGCGGTAAGGTTATCGATAAAACAACCGGCGATCCGCTTGCATTTGCCAATATTATTTTTAACCAAAATCCTAAACTTGGTATTACAGCAGATATTAACGGCAGCTTTTCCTATTACAGCAACGAAGAAGCATTGCACTCGCTTACCTGTAGCTATGTAGGTTACAGTAATGTGAGTTTACCTCTGTCAGGAGACGTGAAAGGTTTAGTAATAGCAATGAATTTTTCTGCCAACGAGCTTAAAGAACTTGTTATTAACCCCGGAGAAAATCCGGCTAATGCCATTATGCGGAAAGTAATTGCCAATAAAGAGCTTAATAATCCCGAAAACATAGGTTCGTTTCGTTACCGTTCTTACAATAAAGTTGTTTTCGATTTTAAGCATAAAGATGCAAATGACAGCATCAGCATGAATAGGTTGCTTAAAAATGCTCATATTTTTATGATGGAATCCGTTACCGAACGTAAATTTGTGAACCCTGATAACAGCGAAGAAGTAGTTTTGGCAACCAAAGTATCAGGGTTTAATAACCCTTCATTTGCCTCCCTTGCTACTGATTTACAACCCTTCTCGTTTTATAAAGATAATATACCTTTTCTGGATGTAAATTATCTTAACCCCATCAGCAAAGGAAGTCTTAATAAATACAGGTTTACACTACAGGATACCCTTTATACCAGCAGAGATACTGTTTATGTTATATCATACGAACCATTGCCTAAAAAGAATTTTGAAGCACTTACAGGGCTTTTATATGTTAATACAAACAAGTATGCCCTTCAAAACGTTACGGCATCGCCCCATGAAAAAGGAAAAATAGATTTAAGAATACAGCAACAATATACTTTTACACCCGAAGGATATTGGTTTCCGCAGCAGCTTGATTATGCGTTAGATTTAAAGGAGTATCCTGAAAAGGGTAAGGGGATGATGGTGCAAGGCAAAAGTTTTATTGACAGTATAGCCATAAATGTACCTATAAATAAACGAAATTTCAGAGTAGAGTCGGTATGGATAAAAGAAGATGCAGCCCAAAAAGACAGTCTTTTTTGGCTTAAGGCACGCAATATTCCTTTAGATACTATAGAACTAAGTACTTATCGTATTATTGACAGCATTGGGCAGAAAAATAACTTTGATGGTTTGCTTACCTTTATGGAAAAAGCAGTAAGAGGGAGGATTCCCATAAAATATGTTGATATTGATATAGGAAAGACACTGGTATATAACAAATATGAAGGTTTTCGATTAGGGTTAGGGCTTTATACTAACGAACGCCTCTTTAAAAAACTGGAACTTGGCGGTTTTTTTGGTTATGGTACTAAAGATTCTGAATGGAAATATGGCGGAGGGGTAAATTATGAGTTTTCCAAAAGAAATGAATTTACAATGGGGCTAAAATATCAGGACAACTTAGTGGAAATAGGGGAGCACGGGTTTAAATTTCCTGAATTTAGTTATTACGACTTTCGCAGCGTTATTGCCTATCGTATGGACAGGCTTCGTGAAGAAAGTTTTACCACAAGTTTTCGTGCTTTGCGTTATACTAAATGGAATTTAAGTTTTAATCATGCCAAAATAACTCCGAAATATGATTATGCCTTTGGCGCAGTAGCTCCTTTTATAAACCGATATACCAATACCACAATAGGAGTTAATATGCGCTTTGCCTATAAAGAAAAAATAGTACAGTCTTTCGGGCAAAATGTAACCACAGATTTACCCTATCCCGTTTTGTATTTAAATTATACCAAAGGTTTAAAAGGTACTCTTGACGGCGATTTTAACTATAATAAAATTGAAGCTGTTGTACAGCATTCTTTTTTTATTAAAAACTTAGGAAAAACAACTTTTAGGGTTGAAGGAGGGTATATTGATACACCTTTGCCCTACGGTTTACTTTTTACCGGCGAGGGCAGTTATGATAATGATATCAGGGTTATTATAAAAAACACCTTTCAAACCGTACTTCCTTATGAATTTGTATCAGACCGGTATGTGAATCTTTTTACAAGCCATAGTTTTGGCGGATTATTATTTAAATCAGGCAGCTTTCAGCCTTATATTTCTATTCACAACAATATTGGCTGGGGCGATTTAAAAAATCGGGAGTTACTGCAAGGTATCGATTTTAAGACAAAAGATAAACTTTATCTGGAAACAGGGTTGCAAGCAGACCATTTGATAAAAATGAACTATGTTAATATGGGATATTTAGGGTTTGGTGCAGGAGCTTTTTATCGGTACGGAGGGTATGCTTATAACGATTTTAATGATAATATTGTTTTTAAGCTTACCGTAGCATTTACTTTTAAATAAGAAAGGGCTGTCTCAAAAGTGCTTAAACAAGCATTTTTGTCATCCTGACGAAGGAAGAATCTCTTGTTTATTAAACAATTGAGATTCTTCACTCCCTTACATTACATTCAGAATGACACTTTTGAGGTTGCCCCTTTTTTATGTGTTAAAACCACCAAATACGGTGTGCGTCATCATCTTTTTTCTTTCCTCCGAATTTCTCGATTTTATAGGTAAGCGAGAACATTACATATCGTTTCAGTACAATGTTTTCCTGGTCGTAAACAGAGGTAGGTGTGATGGTTCTGGAAGTGCCTAAGTTTTGGTTCAGTATATCATAAACCTTTACTTTAAACAGTAACTTTTCATTTAAAAAGTTATACCCAAGGCTGGTATTCCATAGGTAAAAATCTTTTTTAAACCCATCGCCCAAGTTAGAATTGTAGGTGTACCCGAAGTCGTTACCAAATACAAAATGGTTAGGCCAGCGCGATGTGGTTTCTAAATTCAACCTGTGCGTGGTATAATTGTTTGCATCTATCGTATAGTTGGTATAATTCGTTTCATTATAACTAAAGTTGTATGAGGGGTTAACGGTAAGTAAATCGCCATACTCCCAAGTAAAGTTTACACGGGGGGAAATCCTTATTTGTTTTGCTTCATAGGCTTCGCCATTTGTAAAACCTTTATCTAAATTAAAATTACCGTTAATCCCTATATTATAACGGTATGTATGTCCTTCTCCTTTTACCGACTTACTCCAGTTACCCCCAAACCAAGTATTATAGGTTCCTGATATATTGGTATAAGTGGTTGTACGCTTGGCAGTATTACTAATCTCGGTAGTAGCTACTATCCTGCTGTCATAAAAATTGCCCCCTCCGTAAAAACTATAGCCGGAACGTGTGGCATAATCAAAATTTCTATAATTCATGTACAGAAAATGACTTTTATTAGGGTCTAAATCAGGATTACCCGTTTGGGTAAACAGTGCGTTGCTAACGTCTTCTATAGGCAGTACCTGTCTGGCTTGCGGAAAATCTACATCATAGCCATAACCCATATACACTGATTTTGTTTTTGTAAACCTGTAGTTAAAGTTTGCATCAATATTGGGTAATATATAGTTTTTCTTTACAGTATAATCATTACCTCTGTAGCTTCCGTTATTATTAAAATCTGTAATGGCTGTTCCTCCCGAAATGCTCAAATAGTATTTATTTTTGTTTAATGTTATTCCTATCGTAGGAGTAACGGTATTTATATCGGACGCCAAATAATTGGTAAGCGAGTCGTTTCTGCGGGTATATGCATCGGTTTCCGGTTCAAAGTTAAAACCATCTCGGTCTTCTATATCCCGCGCTATTCTATAATCTATCGCTGTTATTATTTTCAGCGAATCGGTAATAGGTTCGGAATATTCTAATTCAATAGTATACCTGTCGCTCAACTGCCTGTTATAGCGCACCTGGTCCCGGTTATCATTAGTTACCTCTCCCGTTTCATTGTCATAAAACGTAGTTATTGAGTTATTAAAGTTAGCACCTTCATCAATTGTGTTGTCATTATTAAATCCTACATTCAGGTAACGCCCTTTTTTACCAAACGATTTATTATAATCTAATGAGCTGCTGTAACCCTTATTATCGTTTTCAGAAAAAGTAGAACCGTTACTTTCATTAAGAAGTATATCATCCTGGTTGCGGGTTGACTCCTGCGAAGTATTCCTGTTCTTAGAATTTGCCAAGCTAAATTTCGGGTCGAAATAAATAGTAGAGGTAGAGTCAATTTTAAACTCAAACTGGGTGTTGAAGTTATGCGCATATTGTTCGTTATCAGTTGTTGATGACGATTCGGTTATTAAACTATTTCCGGTAACACCGTTGCTGTCCGTAAGGTAAGTAATCTGTTTTGTTCTGTTTCTGTTTTCAGTATCGGCACTGGTATAAAAATAACTCAGGTTAGACTCCAAATTTTTAATCCATTCATCCGCATAATTAAGCCCAACCATGTTCGATATGGTAATACCACTGCCGTTATTCCGTGCGCCATTAATAATGTTGTAGGTATTACTGTTACGCCCGCCGCCCATATTGTCGAATATTTCATTCATAGAAAACCCCGAAGCGTTAATGTTGTTGCTGGAAGCCAGTACGCTTATCTTTCGTTTGTCTTTAAAATAGTTTATCAAGCCACTGCTTTCATACCTTTCATCAGTACCGTAGCCTCCCATAAACTTACCGAATAATCCTTTGTTTTTATCCTCCTGTATGGTTAGGTTTATACTGGCATTGTTGCCGCTTGCCGCTTGCCCTGTCAGTTCTTCTTTTTTTGTTTTAGTATCGCTTACCTGTACTTTTTCTATAATTTCGGCAGGCAGGTTTTGCAAGGCAATTTTTCCGTCTTTATCAAAAAATGGTTTTCCGTTTACCAGTATCTGGTTTACTTCTTTCCCGTTTACGGTTATCTTACCCTCG
This sequence comes from Flavobacterium salilacus subsp. salilacus, assembly GCF_004634195.1. GTDB lineage: Bacteria > Bacteroidota > Bacteroidia > Flavobacteriales > Flavobacteriaceae > Flavobacterium > Flavobacterium salilacus. The sequence goes on along the minus strand of NZ_SKBP01000002.1, from coordinate 305,687 downwards.
CTGTCAATTTCTACCCCCGGCAGTTGTTTTATCAGGGCTTCTACATTGGCATCCGGTCGTACTTTAAATGAGGATGCATTAAACTCTAATGTATCCGATTTCATCCTTATGGGAGGTACTTCACTTTCTATTACTACCTCATTCAGTTGGGTAGATTTATCTGCCATTTTAAATGTACCAAAGTCTTTATCTTCGGTTATTTTTTCCAGCCGTTGTTTGTAGTCGGTAAAACCAATAAAAGATATTTTTAAGTCTGTAGGCTCATCTTTAACTCTTGCCCTCATTTCCCAATTCCCGCTTTTGTCAGTTAGGGTATAGTCTATAACCGTAGAGTCTTTAACGGAAGTGAGATAAACGGTAGCAGATTCGAGAGGTAAATTATCAGGGTCGGTTACTTTGCCTTTCAGCGTTACATTTTGACTAAAGCATAAAGCCGTGCATAGTAATAGAAGGAGGGTTAAGCCTTTTTGCATGAATATATTATTAGTTGGTTAAGTAAGGTTACTCTTATAAACTGCGAAATAACCGCTTTAGTATATAAAATGCAAGTTTATGAGTTACGGAGATAAAACATTAACAAAAAAACCGAAGTGTAAACTTCGGTTTTTTATATTATTTCTGACGGAAATAGATATCTATCGGTACACCTGATAGGTTAAATATATCCCGCATCTTGTTTTCAAGGAAACGTTTATACGGTTCTTTTACATACTGTGGCAGGTTGCAGAAAAATACAAACTGTGGAGTGGGGGTGGGCAACTGCATACAGAATTTTATTTTTACATATTTACCTTTTAGTGCCGGTGGTGGGTTTTGCTCTATAATAGGCAACATAATTTCGTTAAGTTTAGAGGTAGCAATACGCTGTTTTCTGTTTTCAAAAACCTCAACAGCAGTTTCTAATGCTTTCAGCAAACGCTGTTTGGTTATTGCAGAAACGAACAATATCGGCACATCGGTAAAAGGCTGCAGTTCCTCTCTGATTTTGAGCTCATAATTTCGTGTGCTCATCGTGTCTTTTTCTACCAAGTCCCATTTGTTAACCAATATAACTACCCCTTTACGGTTTTTTTCAGCAAGCCAAAATATACTTTGGTCCTGACCTTCAAATCCGCGAGTGGCATCTATAACTAAGATACATATATCACTATGCTCTATGGCTCTTACGGAGCGCATTACCGAGTAAAATTCTAAATCTTCCTTTACCTTAGCTTTACGGCGTATTCCTGCGGTATCTACCAATTTAAATTCAAACCCAAAACGGTTGTAGGTAGTATCTATAGCATCGCGGGTAGTGCCTGCAATATCAGTAACCACAAAACGGTCTTCGCCAATAAGTGCATTGATAAATGATGATTTACCGGCATTGGGACGCCCTACTACTGCAAAGCGCGGAAGCTCTTCGGCATTTTCGTCAGGCTCTTGTGCATTGGGCAACAATTCTACAAGTGCATCCAGTAAATCTCCTGTGCCCGAACCGCTCATTCCGGCAAAAGTATAGTAATCGCCCAGCCCTAAATTGTAAAACTCTATAGCATCTTTTTCGCGCATAGCGTTATCAACTTTATTTACGGCAAGCAGTACGGGCTTGGTTACTTTTCGAAGCAGTTTTGCAACCTCCTCATCCATTGGGGTAATACCTTCTTCTACATCTACTAAAAATATAATAACATCTGCCTCATCTATAGCAAGCTCTACCTGCCTGCGTATTTCGCCTTCGAATACATCATCAGACCCTTTTATATACCCTCCGGTATCAATAACCGAGAATTCTTTACCATTCCACTCGCTTTTACCATAGTTCCTGTCGCGCGTAACTCCGCTAACGGAATCTACAATAGCTTCCCTGCGTTGTATCAGTCGGTTAAAAAAAGTTGATTTGCCTACATTGGGGCGTCCTACTATGGCTACGATATTATTCATTAACTTGTTTTAAATTTTTTGCAAAAGTAAGTATAAAAAGTGATTAGCCATAAGGCATTAGCCATTAGTTAATTAATAGCGTGCAGTAATAGCTATTGGCTATTGGCTTTTTCCTATTTACTTATAAGACTATTTATTATTATTGTACCCAAAACGTTTCAGTTGATATGGGTTGCTCCTCCAGTTTTTATTAACCTTTACAAACATTTCGATATGTATTTGTTTGCCAAAGAATTTTTCGAGGTCTTCGCGAGCCTGTATGCCCACTTTTTTTATGGCAGCGCCTTTGTGCCCTATTATAATTCCTTTTTGAGTATCGCGCTCTACCATAATTACGGCACGGATGCGAATAATGTCATCATCTTCCAAAAATTCCTCTGTTTCTATCTCTACAGCATAGGGTATTTCTTTTTCGTAATTAAGCAATATTTTTTCGCGTATGGTTTCGTTTACAAAAAAGCGTTCCGGTTTATCGGTCAGGGCATCTTTCGGGTAAAATGGCGGCGATTCGGGTAATAGCTCAATAATACGGTTAAAAACTTCTTTTACATTAAAGTTTTCGAGTGCCGATATGGGGTAAAGTTCAGCATTGGGTACTTTTTCCTGCCATAGCTGTACCTGCTCTTCCAGTTGCTCCTGGCCGGATTTGTCTATCTTGTTTAATAAGAGCAGCACCGGTATTTTAGAATGAATTATTTTATTAAAGAAGGCTTCGTCTTTAAGTTCTTTCTCGCCAATCTCGACCATATAGATTAGTATATCAGCATCTTCAAATGCCGATTTTACAAAATCCATCATATTAGATTGTAACTCATAGGCAGGCTTAATAATACCCGGAGTGTCTGACAGTACTACCTGAAAATCTTCACCATTCACAATACCCAGTATGCGGTGGCGTGTGGTTTGTGCCTTACTGGTAATGATAGAAAGGCGTTCGCCCACAAACGCATTCATAAGGGTACTCTTGCCCACGTTGGGGTTGCCTATAATATTTACAAAACCTGCTTTATGTGCCATAGTATGGAAATTAAAAAACCTCTCGAATGAGAGGTTAAAATATACTGCAAAGGTAATGAAAAGATACGTTTAATAGCCGTATTTTGTTTTCAGAACCTTTTTTTGCTAAAATAATTATTCAGATTTTACTTTTTGGCGAAAGCATGCTTTCATCATTTTATACAGCTCAGGATGCTTTCTTCTGAATAAATGGGGTCGTTCAAAAAAATATTCTGAAGCTACAGCAAAAAACTCAGCTTGTTTAGTTCCTCCATATGCCCGTATATCTGATTTATCATTGTTTATGGCTTCCATTTTTTTATGAATAAGGTTTAGCCAGGGGATGGTATATTGGTGTCCCAATAATATTTGGGGTACTCCGTCAACATTCCCGTCCATTTTGTCAATTAAATGCACAAATTCGTGAATACCCGTATTGTTTTTGTCGGTAGTGTTTGTAAAACCCTGATGGAGTGCTTTTCGGGATAAAATCATTTGTTTTTCAAACCTGCCACTACCTACCAGTCCGCCAACATGGCGCGAGTCAACATTGTCGGCAAATTCAAGGTCTTCATTAAAATGATCAGGATACAGTATAATTCCGCTTAAATTGTAGTAATGCCATTCGTCAAAACCAAAAACAGGTATTACGGCACTGGATGCAACGAAGATTTTATCCAAATCTGTTATTTCAAACTGTACCCCGTCAATATATACCTCACTCAGGAATTTCATCATACGCTTTTGAAAAACGATTTGCTTTTGTTTGGGGAGCTTGCTATAAAACAGCACATTATCCAATAACAAGTCATGCCATTTTTCAGGAAAAGGCTGTGCTACCCGGCGTTTGGATTCTTTAAAGAAATAAATCCCTAATAACAATAACAATCCTAAAACTATATATAATGCCATGTATAAAAAATTACGGTATAAAAATACACAGAATTCTTTACGGGGGTATAATAAAAAACCCACCAGTTTTACTGATGGGTTTTCTTAGTAGCGGGAACAGGACTCGAACCTGTGACCTTCGGGTTATGAGCCCGACGAGCTACCTACTGCTCTATCCCGCGATGTTTGTGGTGCAAATATACAACCATTATTTATAAACACAAACCAATTTTAAATAAATTCTTCATTGTATAAGTAATTGATGTAATAGGATATTTAAATATAGGCTGTGCTTTACAAATAAGTATTTATACATAATTTAAAATCAGGTAATTATACGCAGACAAAAGTGGTTTTTTTATTTGACATTTGAAAAGTAATTATAAGTACAAATTCGATTGAGTAGCTACAATTAGCTTAATTACAAAAATGATACTTTGAGTATCTGTTAAATAATAACTAAAAAATAAACTAAACAAAAATGGCAAAAATTAAAATTAGCATTGTTAATTCTTTCAAATTAGCATGGTCGGACAAAGGTAGTGGCGGCGATATGGATGGCGCTTTTTACAACCCTATAGATATTCCGATTGGTTTTCATTCTATTGGCTCTTACGGACAGTCAAATTACGGCTCTCCGTCAGGTTCATTAGTTGTTGTTAAAGACATTCAGGATAATGTTTTAGAGCATCCGGTAGATTATAAATTAATTTACACAGATAAAGGTTCTGGTGCCGATATGGATGGTTCTTTTTGGGAACCAATTGCTCCGGATGGGTACGTAGCTATGGGCATACTATGTGTTGCTGGGTATAATAAACCAGACAACGCGGCAGTAGTTTGTTTACGAGAAGACTTGGTTGAAGAAGCACAAGTTGGCAATTTAATATGGAGTGACAAGGGTACAGGAGCTGACAAGGATGGTAGTTTCTGGGAAGTTAACGTTCCTACTGGCTCTATTAAAACAGGAACATTTGCAGGAGCAAACAACCAAAGCGGGTCTGGTGCAGTGCCACTTTACGGAATTAAACATGAAGTTCTGTAACAGCAAATACGTTTAAATATTCTAATATTAGTGAAAGGCGCCTAAAAAGGCGTCTTTTTTTTTACAATACCAAATTTATTATTTAGTTAAAATAATTATTTAAATAATATTGTATTTGTACTCCTTTTAAGACTATGATTTATCCTAATTATTAAAACGCTCTTTAAGTTATAGTACTTTATATTTTAGTTATAATCTAAATCTTGGTGTGTACATTTGTTAATACCTTCTTATATTTGCTCATACTATACAAGCACACATATTTATTAACCCAAATCAACACAATTATGACACAAAGACCATTTACCCTAACAAACCAAGCTATTAGCGACAGTATAAACAACTGGAAAAATATAAGCAGAGACGGTAAGGCTCTTGTAACTTATTTTGAGCAAGGAAATTGCTTCTTTTTTGATATATCTAACTATAGTGCGAGTAGCTCTACAGAAATTACCGAAGATATACATGCCTACCCCGGTATATATAATGATAGCTTGATTTTTATGCTGATACCCAGCCAATATGATAATGAAGCGTATGCAAAAGATATATCGCAATATGTAAGTGTTAGCCCCGTCTTTTGGAGTTTAGGCGGGGGCAGAATACCCGAAGGAGAGGCAAAACACAGAATGGAACGATGGAATAATCATTATAAAACATGGGTGCCGAAACAAGCCGAAACTGCGGATGGTATATTTTTAGCATTTAAAATTGATGCAGAAGATTTCGAAATGCCGGACTCTCAGGTTAACTTCGCACTTCGCGCCAACCTTGATGACCCGTTTGGGCACGCTATTGCCGATTTGGTAGTAACCAACAAAGATGAAACCAGGGTTTTTTATGATGATTATGTAGAACCAGTTCCTCCATTTAGTGCATCAGCATCTGTTGAGAGCTTCTACCTATTGCAGTTATAATCCTGATTAATGAAGTTTATTGAGATTCTCCAATATTTACCGAAATTTTACCCTATATTTCTTACAACAGGCTTAATTATTGGTATAGTTTCTTATAGGTATATAGACAGATTGCATAAAACTATATTTTTTTATCTGCTTGCAATGTTAATAGTTGACATTGTAAGCAGATTATTAAAATATTTTTATTTTAATAATCAAATAATGCTTCTGGTATATAGCCTGATAGAGCTTTTTGTCTTTGTACTGCTATATAGAAACTATCTTTTTTCTAAAAAAAATAAGATATTAATCTTTACTGGTTACTTAGGGACAATCTATATTATAGGTGAAATAGTATATTATTTTATTATAAATGATACTAAACCTGAACAATTTCAACCCTACGCTAAAGTAGTAGATAATTTTATTATTATTTTATTAGCACTTACATTTCTATATGAAAAGATGAATAGCTTTAAGGAATCAAGATGGGATAATTTTAGGTTAAATATAGTGGTATTAGTTTTCTTTACCCTAAATACTTTAATTTTTTTACCCTTTAATTTCTTAGTAAATGAAGCAAGTGGTATAAAATTCTATTTTTGGGCATGTAACTTAATATTAGTAGTTATTTTTTATGGTTTTTTAATAAGTGAAATATGGAGAAATGGCAGGATCCGAAAGTAATCGCGTTATGGATTGCAATTGCAATGGTACTTATTTTTACCATATTACTTTTTGTGGTTAAAATAATGCATGCCGGCTATAAGCGAATGACAGAGGCTAACCTGCGCGAAGCCCGCCTGCAACTGGAGCACCAAAAAAAGCTTTTGGAAACCAACTTACAGGCGCAGGAAAAAGAGCGTATGCGTATAGCCTCTGACCTGCATGACAGTCTTATAGGTAAACTCACCGTAATACGAATGAAAAGCCAGGTAGGAGTACCTGCTACCGAGATTGATATAATGCTGGGTGAAGGTATTGCCGAAGCACGAAGGATATCGCATGACCTGACACCGCCCTTACTGGAGCACACACCATTGCAGGAATTGATAGCCGATTTGCTTAACCCATGGAGCGAAAAGCTTAAAATTGATTATTTTAGCGATGTAAGACTCGAAGAAACATTATCGGCTAATATTAAAATACAAATGGTACGCATAGTGCAAGAGCTAATGACTAATATAATTAAGCATGCCAAAGCTGCTGAGGTAAAAGTCCATTTGCGCCATACGTCCAATTGTCTTACACTTTTGGTAGAAGATAACGGGGCTGGTTTTGATACCTCAATCTTAAAAAAAGGATTAGGGCTCAATAGTATGGAGCTGCGTATGCAGTACCTCAATGCCAAATATAGGGTTGACTCAACTATAGGTAAAGGAACCACAACCCTTATTGTTGTTCCCGCTACATAAATTACGGCTAATGGATAAAATTATACTGGGCATAACCGATGATGATGCTTTAATAGTAAGCCTGCTACAATCGTATTTACAAAATACCGAGGATATACAAGTGCTGTTTACAGCCAACAGTGGATATGAATTATTAGACAAACTTGCCGGGCAAACCATTCCGCAAATACTGCTTTTAGACCTTAAAATGGATGGTATGGATGGTATAGCTGTTACCGAACACCTCAAAATAAATTATCCTGATATAAAGGTTATAGTAGTTTCATCCCACTATCAAAAATCATTTATGGGCTTTATGGTAAAAACAGGCGTTTCGGCTTTTTTACCAAAAGGAATCTCTCCCGTTGAATTGGTAGATGTAATACGGGCGGTACACAAGCAAGGCTATTATTTTAAGGAAGATCAGCTCGAAGTACTAAGAGGGCAAATAGCCGTAAAAACACCCAAACCTATATTAAATGATGATGCGGCACTCTCTGAAAGGGAGATAGACGTATTGCGCCTGATTTGCAGGCAAAAAACAGCCAAAGAAATTGGCGATATACTTTTTATTACCCAGCGTACTGCCGAGGGGCATAAAAACAACCTGTTTGTAAAAACAGGGGCAAAAAACATAGCCGGCTTGGTAATATATGCCATACAACAGGGCATAATGAAAGTAGAAGAACTACCCCTTATTTAAACTTTATTCATCAATTTTTAGAAACACGTAAAATTACCTGATTTTATAAAACAGGTAATTTCTACCTGTGCTATACCTTATCATTTCCCCAACTTTGTATCAGGATAAGAGATAAACATAATAATATTTTTATATATAGATAAATCCTGAAAAAGAAGTCTAGGCGGGAATGTGATTCATTTTTATAGCCCCCCGAACGTTAATAAAACTTGAATTGCTAATCGGGACCCGCCTGCTTCTTTGTTTTTAGGAAAAAGAATTTAAAAATTTTGCCCCCCGGCGAATCCAGCCCAAATATTAATTACTGAACGTATTTTATTCAAATTTTTTTAGATGTGTAGAAACAGCGAGCCCTAAAGCTCGCTGTTTCGTTTATTCTCTATTTAAGTTTTTTGTATTACAGTATCTTTTTTCGTATTCTGCTTAATGTTTCAGGCTTTATACCAATATATGAAGCTATATATTGTTGAGGTATCTCTGCAATAACCTTTGGTCGCTCGCTGAATAATTTAATATACCTTTCTTCGGGGCTGTCATATATAAAAGAAACTTCCCGCTTTGTTTTTTCCATAAACAAATGTTCAATCATTTTAAAAAACATGGTATATACATTTGGATATTTAAAAATAATATCTTCAATATTTTCAAAATCAGCAGTATAGCATTGCGAGTTTTTTAAAGCCTGGACGTTTAGTGAGGAAGGTTTTTTTGTTCTCACAGCTATAAGATCTGTCATGATTGAAGGACCGAAATAAAAATTGGTAGTGCACTCTGTCCCGTCTTTCAGGTAATATCCGCGACAAACACCATCGCTTATAAAAAACAATTTATTAATCATGTCCCCTTCAGTAAAAAGGTGGTCGAGCCTTTTTACAGGTGTTGGGCTAAACAGCGCAGCAAGTTTTCCGAGTTCCTCGGTTGATAGTTCGCAGAAACGTAATGAAAATATCTTTAACTGTTCAAGCATTTTTTTATGTAATAGTCATTAAACAACAGCGTTAAGTGGGTATATATTGTTTATCAAATCAATAAAAATAATATGAATCAATTAAAACTGAAATTTATACCCGAAATCGGGGAAAAAGCCTATCTGATCGACCTGATCTACCCGATTGGTTAACCTGTTATATTCCCTTACAAACACATTTTTGTTATTTGTAACATTTTGTAAATCAATATAAAACTGGTGCGATTGTTTTTTGGTTTTGCTGTTAAACTTCATCCCGAATTTAACATCCAACCGAAGGTAGGCATCATACTGCTCGCTGTATGCCCTGACATCGTCTGTAATTTCATATCCCGCAGCAACAGACGAGGCTAAATCTACAGGAGTATAATACCTGCCTCCCGCAGTAGTAAATTTAGTATCAATAGAAAAAACATTTGTTTTTTGACTGCCAATTTTAAACTCTTTACCTCCCAGCAGGTTAAAAACATACTGGTTATTAAATGGCGAATTGCGCTCTATACCATCGCTGCCCTCATATTTACTTTCAAACAAAGAGGTAGTCATAAGCCCGTGATAACCATCGCTAAAAAACTTTTCAAGGGTAAACTCTATACCGGTGTTGTAACCTGTCCCTTCGCTTATCAGCGATGGCTTATCGGTAGAAAAACCAAAGTCAGATCCTTCGGTAAGCGATGAATAGCTGCTCGGGAACCGTTCTACAGCAGCTTTAGCAATATCCTGATAATATACTTCGGCTTTGGCACGCCATTTTTTTGCCAGTTTAACGTCATAACCTATCACGTAGTGCGTACTGCGAACCAAATCTAAATCTCTGTTGGTTTGTACCAACTCGCCGTTAATATTGGCATTCTGGAAAAGTATCGGCGCAGCAACATTTTGATGGTGTATTCCGTAACCAAAGTTTACAGAATGTATGGGGCTTATAGCCCATGTTAATGAAGCTCTTGGTTCTATCGCAAACTCTTCGTTTACTGAGAAATATTGCCCATGAATACCCCCGTTTAGCGTAAGTTTTTCCGTAAGTCGAAACTGCCCCTGCGCATAAGGTTGTATAACATCATAGGTACCATCGGTTTGGTATATAGTAGTTAAGTCAGGGTAGCCGTCATTATCATTATCGGGCTGTCGGTCTCTGTCAAAAAGGTTGGCATCCAACGAAAAATTTTCATAAAGCAGTCCGGTTCTTAATGTAAACCTCCGGCTTATTTTAGAATTAAAAAGCGTAGAGAATGTAATTCGGCTTTCGGTATTATCAACATCAGTAAAAAGTAAAGGAGTTTCCTGAGGAGTACCATAATTAAATAAACGTTCCTGCTCATAAGTACTTTTAGCAACAGATGCTCCGGCAGTAGTCCTGAGATATGATTTATCGTTGATGGTAATGGTATGGGTAAGCCCGAAAGCTCCAAATGCAGAGTAAACATCAGCGTTTTCATCTTCAGCAGCAAAAAGATCATCTTCATCGGCATCTTTTCCTAAAAACTCAATATCCGATGTTCCCCCTATACCAAACAGTGTAAGGTTACCGAAAGAAAAATTACCAAAATCGATATTAAAAGAAACATCACGATAGTTAGGTTGTGCACTTGTACCGCCCGCGCCCACAAAACCTGCCACGCCATAGCGCGCCGCGCCTATAAACGAGCCTCCTTTTTTACCCAGCGGACCTTCTGCCATAAACTCCAACCCGGGAAAAGCTCCGATGCTTGCCATAAATTCATAATCCTCGTTATTTCCTTTTCGAAAGTTAAGGTCAAATACACCACTAATGGCGTTTCCGTATTCGGCAGGGAAAGCCGATGTTAAAAAATCAGAATTAGCAAGCAGGTTGGGGTTTAATGCTGATACCGGGCTGCCTGTAGTGCCAAAGGTTGCAAAGTGGTTAGGGCTTGGCACAGGTATGCCTTCTATGCGCCACAACATTCCTGTGGGCGAGTTACCGCGCACCACTATATCGTTCCTGCTGTCATCGGCGGTAGAGACTCCTGCAAAATTTGCAGCAAGCCTTGCCACATCGCTTCTTCCTCCTGCATATCGGTTTACTTCTTCAAGGCTAAACTGCCTTGCCGATACAGTTGCCATTTTATTCAGTGCTTTTACTTTATCTCTCTCGGCGGTAATAACTACCTCCTGCAACTCATCAAAGGATTCATTCATGGTTATGCTAAGTTGCACATCCTTACCTGTTGTAACAGCAATATCGCCTACAAAAAATGCCTCATAACCAAGAAATGTTACCAATACCGATTGTCTGCCCAACGGTACGTTTTCTATTTTAAAATTACCCGATTCATCTGTAGTAGCAGTGCCGTTTGGCATATCTATAACCTCTACCGTTGCACCGCTAAGTGGCGTTTCCGATTGTATGTCGATAACCTTACCTCTTATTACACCGGTTTGTCCGTAACAAATGCATCCAGTGATGCATAAAATAACAGCAATAAAATTTTTCATGGTTTTGGGTTTTTTATTGCGACAAAATTATGCTGGCACAAAATAGATATACTTGACAAATGTCAATTAATTTAAGAAAAATCATTTTTACTGTTTTTGCACTATTATGCCATATACAACAACAGCAGGCTTTTGCCTGCTGTTGTTGTATAATATTGTAATAATAAAAAGATTAATATCGATTATCGCCGTCCAGCAGGTTGCCAAGTCCGCCTAAAATACTGCCCTCGCCACGCTGGTTACCACCACCTTGCGGTGCTGAGGCATATATTCTGCCGGCAAGCCTGCTAAATGGTAAAGATTGTATATACACTGTGCCCGGACCGCGCAGTGTGGCATAGAATAAGCCTTCGCCGCCAAACAATGTGTTTTTTATTCCGCCCACAAACTCAATATCATAATCTACCTCTTTCGTAAAGCCCACTATACAGCCGGTATCTACTTTCAGGATTTCGCCTGCTGCCAGTTCTTTTTTAGCTAATGTACCGCCTGCGTGTACAAATGCCATACCGTCGCCTTCCAGTTTTTGCATAATAAAACCTTCGCCGCCAAACAAACCGCGACCGAGTTTTTTAGAAAACTCAATGCCTATGGTTACGCCTTTGGCAGCGCATAAAAAAGCATCTTTTTGGCAAACAAAACGACCGCCATAGTGTGTAAGGTCTATAGCCAGAATTTTACCGGGGTAGGGCGATGCAAAGCTAACTTTGCGCTTATCGTGGTATTGATTTAAAAAAACCGTCATAAAAAGGCTTTCGCCTGTAAGCAAACGCTTACCTGCCGAGAACAGTTTGCCCATAACGCCCTGGCTTTGGTTACCACCATCGCCAAAAATGGTTTCCATTTGTATGCCGTTATCCATCATCATAAAGCTGCCTGCTTCGGCTACTACAGCCTCCTGAGGGTCGAGCTCTATTTCTACATACTGCATTTCTTCGCCAAATATTTCGTAATCTATTTCGTGTGATGTCATATATATTATATTTTTTTGATTGCTGTTAATTAGTTACTAAGCAGCATATTTTGTTACACCGCCATATAAATTTAAGACAATTTATATAATAATATCATATTCAGTATATATAATAACAATATAGCCAATGTATCCCATGCTAAAAATATCCTTTTGCTGCGTCCCGGTGCTATAAAGCCTATTATGGCTACGGCAGTCATGATAACTACCGCAAAAACCGAGATAAGGTTGGCGTCTGATGCATCTTTTAGTAATAGTCCTTTTGTATAAAAAATATCACCAAAGAAAAGGATAAACACATTAAAGATATTACTGCCTAATAAATTACCAACAGCCATATCTGTAGAGCCTGTACGAATGGCTATTATTGATATGGCAATTTCGGGCAAAGAGGTAGAAACTGCAAGAAACAACGTTCCTACAAACGACTCTCCTAAACCTGTATAGGCTGCAATATTTTCGGCAAAGTAAGGTAGCGCCAAAGCCGTAGCGATAATAATTAAAGCAAAACCCGCGTACTTTAAGCTTACGCTTCGCAAAGTTATTTCAGGAGATTGCTGAATGGCTTCGGCTACTTCCTCAACAGGGTGTATTTTTTGATAGTTGTATATAGAGCGCACGGATAGTAAATAAATAACTCCGAAAGAAAGGCTGATTAGTCCCATAGAGGGTGAAATGACAATATCGTCCAGATACAGCCCTAAGCCTACCAAAACGATGAGTATGATACCGAAAGAAGCTGCCAGTATATGGCTTTGCGATACCTGGCTGAAAAGTGGTTTGTTTTTGGGCATAAATACATCCATCAAAGAGAGGATGCCTAAGTTGAAGGCACAACTACCTACAATGTTACCCACAGCCAAATCGGCAGACCCTACTATAGACACCGAGCTTATGCCCACCATAAGTTCGGGTAGCGAGGTTACTGTTGACATGAGTATGAATCCTATCCAGGCTTTGCCCATGCCTGTAAGTTCTGCTAAAAGGTCGCCATAATAAGACAGTTTTTTACCTGCAAAAAATATAATGGCTGCACAAACTGCAAACCCCAAAGCATTAATATACATATAAGTTATAGGTTAACTATTATTGCCAAAAGCGAATGGGGTAAATTTATGTAAAACTATTTGAAACCTGAAAAGTAATAGGGGCAATGTCTTAAACGTTAGGTTTATTAATATGCTTGTTATTTTTATTTTGAAAAGGTTTCTATATCCTTTCGGTTATTGTAGAGCCCAATCAGTTTCATGGTGAGTATGATGCCGCATAGTAATCCTGCTATGGAATTGGTTACTATAATGGGTATATCCTTGCGCTCAATACCATATAATACCCAGAGTACCATACCCATAAAAAGGAAAGAATAGGTTACTGCCGAAAGGCTTTTTGTAGAACGGGTGCGTATTACTTTAATAGCTTGCGGAATATTTGCAACTGTTGTAAAAATTGCAGCCAATATACCTACTATTTCTATATAGCTCATAATTGTTTGGTTTTCTGTTATTGGCAGCATTTAGTTTTCGGAAGTTTTTTCTGCTTTTGCATCATTAAAATCAATAGAACCTTCAATATTATTATCAAAAGCTTTTATAAATCCGTTGCGCAGTACGTTAATAATGAGTGTCCATGTAAAGGGTTCTGTACCCTTAACGTTGCCCTTAAGCGGTATTCTGGTAGCCAGCCTGTCTTTTGGTTTGTTTTTCACAACGGCTACAGTTCCGCCTACTATAAGTTCCCATACTTTTTTAAAAAAGCCTCGCTTCTTTTCTCTTTCCGTATCGGGTGTAAGGTCTATAATTCTGATATTATCCAGAACGGGCTTTACATAGCCTGTATATTCCCGGTCTTCCATTGCCAGCTCTGTTGTAACATCAAATGTTCCTTTTTTAAAAGTAAATTTAGCATAGGCATCCGTAAAATCTTTAAGATAGGTAAGATCCATTTTTTCCAATTTAAAGTTAAAATCAAAATCAGGAACTTTTTTCAGTACATTAATTTTCATACTGCTGTTTATATGACCGTTACCGCTGGTATTAGCCGTAAGTATAATATCAGAGGGCAGTGCCGTGTCTTTATTATCTACATTGGTAAGGTTGGTTGCAAGGGCGTGTATGTTTGTAGCAGCTATGTCTATATTAGGGCTCGAGGAGTAATCAATATAATGTATTTCGCCACTATTTATTTCGAACCTGTTTATGGTGGTAGGAGAGAGGTCTTTTATGGTTTGTATAAAATCATTATCGCCTCCTGTATCAACTTCATCGCCTCTTTTTATAAAATTGATTACCGGATGTTCCACATAAAATTCGCCTGTAATCGCTCCTTTAAATAAGGATTTCCATTCAATGGAAATATCTATCGCATCTACAGCAACAAATGGCTTTGAATTACCTTTTTCAATTTTGTTTATTGCTAACGAGTCTATACGATAAGCCCCTCGGTATAAGTGGATGTCGATATTTTTTATGCTGCCCTCATAGCCTTCCAGTTTGCTCAACGCTTTGTTGGCATAATGCAAGGCAACAGGTTCGAGGGCAAAGTTAGCGATGATTAAAAATGCTATTATTGACCCAATGGTAATCCAGCGTTTTTTATGTTTCTTCATACAAGATTTATTATAGCATTAATCAAAAAAAGGAGCTTTCGCTCCTTTCTCCTGTACTTATATAATTTTTACATAAACCCGTCATCATCCGGCATAGTGCCTGTATTGGTTATATTACGCCCTCTTCTTTCTTCTGATCTTACCTTGTTTGCTAAGTGACTGTCGCGCTCTTCTTCAAGGTTGGGTTTTTTAGTTTCTTTCTGTTTAGGAAAAGTAGCCAATTCTTCAGGGTTTATTATTGCCGGATCGTTTGATGGCGATGTGTCGGCGGGCTTGCTTTTTCCTACCGAAGCATTCTGACTCTCTATTGTGCTTTTCTCTCTGTTCTTCTCATTTTCAATAGCCATAGTAATATTGTTTTTAAATTAAAAAATCATCTCGATAGCATAAAGTTACTAATATAGTACCGAAATGTACAGGCGTTTAACGCATGATTAACAGCTATATTCAATAATACACAGTAAAGACTGCTTTTACGGATTAAGTTTCTGATTGTATTCTTTTATTATAGTAAGGGTTGAAGTATCGGAAGCAAAAACTGAATTTAGCCCTTGCGGTTCCTGAGGAGGGTCGGTAGTATAATCTTCACCTTTGTCCCACTTGCCATCGTTAGGGTCATTTTTACCTGTACCGCCAAATCCCCAAAAATTAACCGCAGCAAATGCCTCGTTATTTTTTACGCTTTGCTCCAGTCTTTCAAATATTGCTTTATAAAAAGTATCCCTATCTGCGGTAGATGAGGTTTTGTCTAAACTTTCTCCTGCTCTGGGCAAACCAAATTCCTCTAAAACTATCGGTTTACTGAATTTTTGTGCTATTTGTATGTGTTCGTTAATATAACTGATTGCTCCGTCTATAGCTTTTGGTAATGTTTGTTCCGCATTAGCATGGTCATACCAACCCCAGTTTTTTGGCCAGGTATGCATGGTTAAGTAATCTATTTTCGGGTTGTTGTGTGTGCGCTCAAAAATAGCAATATCATCTGCCGAGCCTGCTTTGCCTTCGCTTCCTGTCGAAATCAGGTGGTTAGGGTCAAGTTCATCTATCAGTGCTACTACATTTGTAAGCCATTTGGTAAATTTCTCTTCGTTATCGGCGGTAAATACTCTTGGTTCATTGGCTACTTGCCATGCCATAATGGTATTATCCTCTGTATATTTTATGTTATTATAAGCATTGGAGCGCCCCAATATAAATTTAATATGGTTATTAAATGCTTCCATACAAGGTTCGCAACTGTGAAACTGCTTGGTATATTCCATAAACTGTGGCCAGGTGTTAGGCGGAATGTTAGGGTTGGGCAGTTTGCCTTTACCGTTCCACTCTAAGTACTGCGCCATACCGCCGCTCCATTCCCAATTATTGGTAAGGTAAAGCACAGCACGCATATCCCTTTTGCGCATTTCATTAAGCAGATAGTCAAGCCCATCGAGCAGATTGTTGTTATACTCCCCCTGTTTGGGTTGTAGCGCAGGGGTAACGGTATAATCCTGTTCCCCTGATTCTGCACCCACCATTATCCGAAGGTTATCAATACCATTGGCTTTCATCATGTCCAGTTCTTCGGCAAGGCGTTCACGGTTTCCGCCTTCCTTAGCTCCTAATAAAGAGCCATACCAGTAGTTTGTACCTACATAATGGTACGGTTGGTCGCCTTTGTAAAACTGTGTTCCTTTTACGGTTATTCTTTCTATGGCGGCCTGTTCGGTTTGATTTTCGGTTGTTTCTTCTTTCTTCTTCTTATCCCCACAAGAAATAAGTAGCTGAAAGGCTGCAAAGTATAGTAGCAGTTTAGTGTTTTTCATAGTTGTAGATATTTATTCTGAAATGATGTACATATCAGGGATTGTGTTTACTAATACTGATTCTGCTTTATTTGCAAAATCTACAAAATCTTGTGTGTCAGATTGTCCGGCGGGTGGTACATAATACCCTTCCTGGTTGTTGCTCCAAAACATTACAAAAGCCAATTCTACATTATTATCTGTCATAGCTTTATATATATTGTTGGCAAAAAAGCCATCCAGTGGGCTGGTAGATGATGTAACCCTGTAGCCTGTTTCGGTCATTGCAGCAATTTTTACTTTTTCTTTTGCAAGGTCAGATACCATTTTTAGTTTATTGTTGGCTGTTGTTACGCCATTAGCACTACCATTGGCAAAATCTCCGTAGTTATCCATCCCTAAAAGATCAATATACTCATCGCCGGGATAACGGCTAAGGTATTGTGTATCGGTACTGTACGAATTATCAGGAGAGAAGGCATATAGCACGTTGTGTACATTTTTGGTGTCTCGCAAGTACTCAACGGTAAATTGCCATGCTTCTTTATACTGTTGTGGTGTACAGTAATCGGCACCCCACCAAAACCAGCTACCGTCAAACTCATGCCACGGTCTGAAAATAACAGGGATTAGTTTATTATCGCTGCCTTTCAGATTGTTCAAAACATCGGCTACTTTATCCAGTTTCGACTTGTAATAGTCATGATTTTCGCCACCGGGTAATATACTGGCAAATGCATTTTGTTTCTGGAAATCTGTCATTTCCGAGGTGTAAAAATGCTCTCCTTCATAAGGTTCTCTTATATGCCAAGCGAATATATTTACCATTCCCTTATCATAGGCTTCTATGGCATGGGCAGTTATTTGTTGTTCTTGCTGATAAAACCAGTTTGATGGTTCTCCGGTATTCTGGTCGTCAGTAATAAACATAAAATCAGAACCTAACAGTGCCGGGTCATGCCCTGTAGCTTTTTTAATATCCGACTCTCCTCCTGTATTATTATAAAAACCCGCAAAAGCATCTTGTTGCCCTATCAGGTATTTTGTTTTTTGTAGCTTTTTCAGGTTGTAAAAAAGCGCAACGGTTTCATCGGTAGCATTAGGGTCTGCCATATAGCTACGAACATTTTCGGGGGTTAGTACATCCTCTGTAGGTTCTTCAGTAACAGGGTCGGTAGTCGTTATACCGGCATACCCATCATCTTTTGAACAACTTAAAACAGGTAAGATAACTGCCATTACGGCTATTTTAATAAAATTCATTTTCATAATATCAATTTTAAGTTAAAAAGGAAAGTGATACGAAAAGTGATACTACTAAATACGTTGTATCAACTCTATACAGGCACGGGAGTTATGATAAGGACATTTCCAAAATCCGGCCTTGTCTTTTTCAATTTTTGAGTAGTCTTTATTTACTCCCCAAATCCATTCTCCGTTTTCTTTATCCAGAATATAATTTTGTATAAACTTCCAGTTCTTTTCTGCTTTCTCCAGGTAAGATGTATCTCCTGTGAGCTGCCAAGCATTTACCATACCTATTAAAAACTCTGATTGCGGCCACCAGTGTTTTTCAGCAATCATTTTATGGGTATGTAGGTCAAGTTCATACCAAAGTCCGCCATCTGTATCCAATCCCTCTTCCGCACCTTTGGTTAAGCTGATGGCATGTTCTTTATATTTATTTATAAGTAATTCATCAGTAATAGTTTGGGCGCACCATAATAGTAGCCAAGCTGCTTCAATATCGTGCCCGTAGGAAATAACATCTTTCTTTTCTACCCAGTCTTCGCTAAAAAACAGTCTTAAATGTCCTGTTTCACTATCAATAAAGTATTCATCAATAGTAGTTAAAAGCTCTTGAATACTTTTTCTCAACCCTTCGTCTTTCCATACTTTATACAGGTTGGCATATCCTTCCACAATATGCAGGTGGGTATTCATGGTTTTCTTCTCGTTAGCATCCTTCTCGCTCAGGCGTAAATCTTCAATAGGCTGCCAGTCGCGGGTAAAGGCTTCAAAATAGCCTTTGTATTGAGTGTCATAGCTATGCTCTTCTATTTTCCTGTAAAGATTTATGGCTAATTGTAAAGCATCTTCATTTTGAGAAATACTATAATATTCTGCCAAACCATATATAACAAATGCTAAAGCATATATTTGATTTTTAGTGTCTTTTGGTGTGCCATCATACTTTACACTCCAAAAAATACCGTCATATTCCGAGTCATAAAAATTATCAAGTATGTAATTATAAGCCCTTTCGGCAATGGCAAAATGTTTGGCATTTTTAGTAATAGGGTATGAGGCCGAAAATGCCCACAGTATGCGGGCATTTAACACGGAACCTTTATCTGCTGAATAATCTTTAATTTCATTATAATCGATAGTGCCAATAAAACCTCCGTTTTTCATATCAACGGTATTGTTACTCCAATAGTCTAAAACAGAAAGTAACTCGCTGTACATATCAGGTTTCAGGTTACCCATTATACTAGTTTTTTGTTGTTTTCTACCTGCTTTATAATGGTTTGTACCGATCCTGCCGATGTAAAAGTGTCTTCGGGTGTATTGATACAATAATCTACCAGTTTATCAACAGTAGATACTGCCACATGCATGCGGGTGTCGGATGATGCATAGTAAATATATACTGTACCGTCATTATCTGCTATCCAGCCATTACCAAACAGTACATTTGATACATCGCCCACGCGCTCTTCATTTTCGGGGGCAAGGAAATACCCCCCCGGTTTGTGGGTAACTTTAGTAATATCTTCTAAATCGGTCATAAAAAGGTATATGGTATAACGTAATCCTGCTGCGGTATTGCGTACGCCATGTGCTTGGTGTAACCAGCCTTTTTCGGTTTTTATAGGCGCAGGACCTAAGCCGTTTTTAAGCTCATATATGGTATGGTATTCTTTACCAAAAATAATTTTTTCATCAGCTACAATCGGGTTCGCCATATCATCTATATAACCAAGCCCAATACCGCCACCGCTGCCTACATCAATAAAACCATCCTGAGGGCGGGTGTACATGGCATATTTGCCATTTACAAATTCAGGGTGCAATACTACATTGCGTTGCTGTCCTGTGTTTGATATTAAATCGGGTAAACGCTCCCAGTTAACCAAATCTTTAGTACGCACTATACCTGCATTAGCTACGGCAGCACTGGTGTCGCCTGCGGGAGCCTGCGGGTCTTTACGCTCAGTACAAAACACGCCATATATCCAGCCGTCTTCATGCTGGGTAAGCCTCATGTCATATACATTAGTGTCCGGCTCTTCCAGCTGAGGAATTACACATGGTTTTTCCCAAAACTCGAAGTTATCTATACCATTAGGGCTTTCGGCAATGGCAAAAAACGATTTTCTGTCAACTCCTTCTACGCGAACCGCTATAATATATTTACCATTCCACTTTATAGCGCCTGCATTAAAAGCGGCATTCATACCTATACGCTCCATACCAAACGGGTTGGTTTTTACATTCAGGTCATAACGCCACTCTACAGGGGTGTGTGCAGCGGTTATTATTGGATTTTTATATCTTGTATATATACCGTTAGTTGCTGCTATCGGTTCATTTTTTTTAGCTATCAGTTCCCTGTGGTTTGCTGCCAAAGTATCATAATTTGGTATTCTTACCAGGTTTGCTAATGTCATCTCGCTACCCATCTCTAAATAATATTAAAAATTCTTAAATCTCTTCTGTTAATAATCCGTTAGTCGTTTCCACCAAGTTTTTCTCATTACAATAAATATTACGGCAAGCAATGCCAGAACGACACCGAAACCTGTCCATTTTGATAATATAAAGTACATTGGTAGCAGGGTAAGCAATATTTGCCCGGTAATGCCCATACCCACATTAAACATATTTATACCAAAGTTTTTGTTTTTTTCTAAGCCGGGATCTTCGGCTAAAGCTGCCTCGTGTACGGGTTTCCAAAAGCCCCACGGTCTTACGGTTTTATAAAAACTGATGAGTGTTTCCTGATTAGTGGGAGGCGCAGCATAGGAGCCCAGTACACAGGCTATAAACTGTATTACTATAAACACAGGGAAGTAGTACAGCATTCGTGTGCCTTCAAAATAGTCTGTAACTCCGGTAACGGTAAGGGCAGGGGGTATGGCACTGGCTATTATACCGGCAAGCATTCCCCAAAAGAAACCGTTGGCATTAAATCGCCACCAGTACCACTTTAATACATTAGCACATACAAAGCCACCGTACAGCCCTGCGGTGATGATGTTGAATATCATATTTACATCTCTTATGAGCAAACCAAGCCCAACACCAAGTACAACCATTAAAGCGCCTGACAGGTAGCTCATGGTTATTATCTCTTTTCTTTCCGCATCCGGTTTAAGGAACTTCAGATATATATCGTTTACTATATAGGCCTGACCGGCATTAAGCGTCCCGGAGAAGTTACTCATAAATGCGCCTAAGAATCCTGCTAATACAAGTCCTACTAAGCCAACAGGTAAGTACTTGTTGATAACCGCAGGCATTATACTTTCGAAGTTTACGCCTATGTCTGTTTGACTAAGGGCAAGGTCTTTAAAGTAAAGTATTCCTAATATACACAGTCCCATGGTCATGAAATAACGGATAGGCAGTAGTATGATTGAAATAAACCCACTCATTTTACTGGCTTCTTCCGGCGATCGAGTACTTAATATTTTTTGACAGTCGTAGTTAGGCGCAGGACCTGCAAGGCTTTTTAATACTCCGGAAAAGAACATCATACCTACTACGGCTGAGAATAACTGATAGCCATCCTTTTTTAATTTTACGCTGGCATCTTCCAGTATATTATTCCAATCCAGCCCCAGTTCCAAACCAAACAATGGGTTGTCCCATCCTACAGGCATCATATCAGTAACAATTAAGCCGGAGTCTGCTAAATGGGTCATGGCAATAGTACCTACAAATAGGGAACATACTATCATTATCATATATTTTATAAAATCGGCAAGCACTATACCGTGCATACCGCCCACTATACTGTAAAATGTTGCTATAATACAAATACATACTCCGTAAAACTGTGCTGTTAAATGCTTGGCACTGTATAAAGCATCTTCAAATTGTTGTGTGCCTGCCGTAAATCGTTCTACATTCTGATCGAGGAATGGTATTACTCCTTTTACGGTTTCATAAGGAATGAATATCTCTAAAAACTCCCCAACTCCCACAAAGGCATATGCCATATAGCCTATACACAGCATGAGTGCAAAAACCACCACTATGGCGTGGCTTTGCTTTACGCCTTTATCGTTTAGCCCAAAACGTGTTCCCAGCCATTCGGCACCTGTGGTTGCATTACTTCGGCGTAACCACTTACTAAGGAAAACCATGAGGAATACCTGGTTGAACACGGGCCACATCCAGGGTATCCATATACTTTTAAAACCATATAAAAAAGCCATGCTTACCAACAGCATGGTACCGCTTATATCGAACATATCACTGGCATCACTAAGCCCAAGCATATACCAAGGCAGCTTTTTGCCTCCCATAAGGTAGCTGTCTTTACTGCGCTTAGCGCGGTTTTTCATGATAATACCAATTACTATCATCATTAAAAAGTACAGCGCAATTATTGTGAGGTCTATGGTAGTTAATCTCATATCTGGGTTTGGATATAAATCCGCTTATTTATATAAATTAAATTGGGTTACATCGCTTTGAAACAGCGTGTTGCTAAGGTTGTAAAAGTCTTTAAAATCAGGAACTGACGGATGCCCTTCATAAGGTGCATAATAGTGCATTTTTGGTGGGTTCATCCATTCGTTCCAACCATGATTTCTCCATACCAATACAAATGATATTTTATGATTGCCTATTGATTTTGCCAATGTTTCTGTCCACCATTTTTCATAAGGTATTTGCTCATAACCCGTTTCGGCAATAGCCGAAAGTTTGTTATGTTCTTGAGCCACCTCATCTATAATAGCAGTTAGTCTTTTGGTATCCTTAACAAATTTATCCATTTTTTCATCACCTTCGCCACCCTGATATATGTCATAGCTTACCATATCTGCCCAGGCATCGCCGGGATAATACTCCATAAACTCTGCTTTATTGGCAACGTTAGCATCCGACGTGTTGTAGATATATATAAGGTTATGCACACCTTTTTCTTCAAAATACTTGACTGTAAACTCCCAAAGCTGTTTAAATTGCTCTGCATTGGTAGTATTTTTGCACCACCAAAACCAGTCGCCTGTAAACTCGTGGTAGGGGCGGTATAGTATGGGTACAAGTTTACCGTCGCTCCCTTTTAACGACAGGAAAAACTCTGCTGCGTTATCCAGCCAGCCTTTATATACTTCGTGTTTTTCGCCACCGGGCAGTACAGATGCTACCGTGCCGGGGGCATTATCCCAGGCATCGCCACCGGTAAGTGGGTTGTTTACATGCCAGCTTATGGTGTTTACACCCCCTCTGTCATATACTTGTTTTATAAACTCGCGCATTTTGTTGAAAGGAACACCATCAAGGTTTTTCTCAGCTTTGTCTTCAATTCTACCTATGTCCCAACCATATACTGCGGGGTAGTCGCCGGTTACATCTTTTACATCGCTTCTGCCTTCTTCATACTTCCAGTTTACACCATAGGCTAAGTCGTCCTGATGGCCAAACATATAGCCTTTGTCGCGTAATTTAAATAAGTTTTTATATAATAAAACAGTCTCTTTGGTAGCGTTTTTATCAATAGGTACTATTTCGGTTGAGGTTGCTTCTTTTTTCTGTTCATCGTCTTTTGTAGCTTCTTTACAGCTAACAAAAAGCGATAGTGCTAATAAAAACACAAGTATGTTTTTTTTCATATTAATTGTATGTGGTTTATAGAGAAAGCACTGCGGTTGTGAATTCTGCAAATAATTTTACGATTAATTTTTAAGTGTGTAATTTTATAAACACTTTTTTGATAATGCCAAAGATAAATTTACTCTTAAATTTAACTTAATATTATTTTATCAATATTATATCATATAATTGCAAACAAAAAACAAAAATGAGTACCAGTAAATTTCACAGAGAGATACCGCCTTTAACTAAAGGAGATAGTTTCCTTGTTTTTGACAGGGTAAAAGATAGTTTTGATTTCCCGATACACTACCATCCGGAGTATGAGATTAACTTTATACTTAACGGAAAAGGAGTGAAACGAATAGTGGGCGACCATATTGAGGAGATAGACGATATTGAACTTGTACTGGTAGGGCCTAACCTGTATCATGGTTGGGAGCTTAATAATTGTAAGAATAAAAAGATACATGAAATAACGATACAGTTTCATAACGACTTGTTTAACGAATCGTTGTTATCACGGCGTATAATGATGCCTATAAAAGATATGTTTAACCGATCTAATCACGGAATATTGTTTTCTAAAAAGATTGGTGCCGAGCTTGCCGACAGGCTTGTGCGCATATCTAAACTGGACGGCATGGATTATTTTCTTGAAATAATATCGATACTGCACGATATGGCAAACTCTCGCAACCAGCAGTTGTTATCTACCTATACGGTAGATTATGACACTTTTGAGGATGATGATAAAATGAAACTGGTGTATGAGCATATACAGAAAAATTTTTCTGAAAAAATAACATTAGACGAAGTGTCTGACGTAGCAAGTATGAGCCCTGTATCATTTAACCGTTTTATAAAAAAACGTACAGGAAAAACATTTGTAAATTACCTTAATGATATAAGGGTGGGGTATGCGGCACGATGGCTGGTAGAGAAAGACCTTAGTATTTCCGAAATAGCATTTAAGTCCGGCTTTAATAATATTGCAAACTTCAACAGGATATTTAAGAGTATAAAAAATACTACCCCGAGCCAATATAGAGAAGAATTCTATGGTATGAAACGATTTTTATAAGATATAAGTGTAAAAAAAATACAACTGCGGTATGGGGTTAAATTATAACAGGAAATAAATAAATTCCCCATTATTCAGTGCTTTACTGTATGTTTTTTGTGAAAAATTAGTGGGTAAAATAATATCTCCGAAAACGTTAGAGAAAATATTATCAATAAATGATAAAATAATATTAACAAACACTTAACATCTCCTATAAATTTGTTATTGTCAATAAATGAACTTTAAAATTGTTGATTGTAAAATTTAATCCTTCATTTATTTAGGAATTAGTAACTAACAAACACAAATTTATTATGGGGAATACACTACATTATTTCACTTCTTGGATAACACGGGGAAAGACCCTGTTTTACCTCCTGTTTCTTTTCGGGATAACCTCTGTGCAGGCACAAAGTATAGTGACCGGGGTTGTATCTGACAGTAAGGGTATGACTGTACCGGGAGTAAACGTTACTATAAAAGGTACTGCTACGGTAGTATCTACTGATATTGATGGAAAATATACTATCAATGCACCAACTGATGCTACGCTTGTTTATACTTTCATTGGTTTTGCCACTCAGGAAATAGCCATAAACGGCAGAGAAATTATAAATGTAACCCTTGCAGAAAACGTAGAGGTTTTGGATGAGGTAATTTTAATAGGTTACGGAAGTCAAAAGAAAGACGATGTAAACAGCGCCGTATCTTCCATACGTACTAAAGATATAGAGAACCTGAAGCAAACTACTGTTGACCAAATGATACAGGGTAAAGCAGCGGGAGTTTCGGTTAGTAATAACTCGGGTCAACCCGGTAGCGCAGTATCTATAAGGGTTCGTGGTACCACCTCTATTTCGGGTACTAATGAGCCACTTTATGTTATAGACGGTGTGCCGGTATCTGGTGATGCTACAGGAAAATCAATGAGCGGAAGACCGTTAGGCAGTAACGATTTTTCATCAAGCGGAGGAGCAGGTAATAACGCTGTGAGCCCGTTATCTATGATAAACCCTAATGATATCCAGTCTATAGATATCCTTAAAGATGCTTCGGCAACCGCAATTTATGGTTCCAGAGGTGCTAACGGGGTTATTATCATAACAACAAAATCAGGTAAAAAAGGCGACGGAAAACTACGTTATGAAGGATACACTTCTGCACAAAGCATTTACAAAAAGCTGGATGTGCTAAACCTACGTCAGTATGCACAATATCAAAACGAGTTAAGCTTGCTTTTTGGTGTTGAAGAAGACCAGCTTCGTCCTGAATTTGCTAATCCTGAATTACTTGGCAATGGTACGGATTGGCAGGACGAGGTGTACAGAACAGCAGTTTCAACAAGTCACCAGCTTTCCTTCTCAGGAGGCAGCGAAACTACATCATACTATCTTTCAGGAGGTTTTCTTGACCAAGAGGGTGTATTGCTGGGTTCAGGCTACAAAAGATATACTATGCGCTTAAACCTTGACTCTAAAGTTAAAAACTGGTTAAAGGTTGGTGCTAATATGAATGCAGGTGTTACCAACGAGAAACTTACCGTAAACCAGAGTTTTCAGGGAGTTATAGCCAATACCTTACTGCAAGCACCTGATATACCGGTAAGAAACCCGGATGGTTCTTTTGCAGGACCAACAGATAACAGTCAAAACGTAAATTATTTTAACCCTGTGGCTGAGGTACTTTCTAAAGATAATAAGTTGGTAAGAAAGAACTTTTTAGGAAATGTTTTTGCAGAAGCAGAAATAATAAAAGGATTAAAATACAGAGTAGAGCTTGGTGCTAATACGGAGTTTTCTGAACATACCGATTTTACACCGGCATATAACTGGGGTGTACAGGTAAACCAGTCGGCAGACCTTATTGAGAGAAGGCAAAACTGGTACTCTGTAAACTTAAAAAACCTGCTCACTTACGATAAAACAATTAATAAACATACGTTTACGGTACTTGTAGGGCAAGAGGCTAATGATAACCATTGGGAAGGTATATATGCTACAGCAACAGGTTTTCAAACTAACTCGGTATATGGGTTAAACCTTGCCGACCCTTCGCAAAGTACAGTAAGCAGCTATAAAGGCAGTGCTTCTTTATAC
Organism: Flavobacterium salilacus subsp. salilacus; assembly: GCF_004634195.1. Taxonomy (GTDB): domain Bacteria; phylum Bacteroidota; class Bacteroidia; order Flavobacteriales; family Flavobacteriaceae; genus Flavobacterium; species Flavobacterium salilacus. The sequence continues at coordinate 279,057 of NZ_SKBP01000002.1, read as the reverse complement.
TCTTTCTTTGGTCGTGTTATTTATGATTTTGATAATAAGTATGGACTATCAGCCTCATATCGTGGCGACCGTTCTTCTAAGTTTGACCCTACTACCGACAATCAATGGGGTTACTTCCCTGCGGTAGCCCTATCATGGAAATTATCTAACGAGAGTTTTATGGAAAACACCCGTAAATATGTAGATAATATTAAATTCAGATTAGGTTATGGTGAGACAGGTAACCAACAAATACCAAATAATCAGTATAGCGCTCTTTTAGGACAACAAAACTCAGGAATAGGCTCAGGATTTTTACCATCAAACTTTCCAAACCCTAATTTAACCTGGGAGTCTATGAAACAGACCAATCTTGGTATCGACTTTACAGTGTTAGACTCACGCCTGGCAGTTAATCTTGATTTTTATAAAAAAGTATCAGAAGACTTTTTATTCCAGGTACCATTCCCGGATTACCTTACAGGTGGCGGAGGTCAGTACGGAGGACAAGATGCACCTTACTCAAATATTGGAGAGATGGAAAACAAAGGTGTTGATATAACTTTAAATTACAGTACAAAAGGCACAGGCGATTTTTCTTGGAACTCTACCCTTGTAGTATCAAAGTATACAAATGAGTTGACAGGAATACAGGACGGATTAAACTTGGTGCAGCCTGTAAACATTAATGGTTTTATATCGTATGATGTGACTAATACCCAAGTAGGTTCGCCAATAGGTATGTTTTACGGATATATCGCAGAAGGTATTTTTAATGATATTGATGAGTTGAACAGTGCCCCGATACAATTTGGAAGCAGCGTAGGGCAGGCTGCCGGACAAACCTATTTAGGAGATGTTAAATATAGAGATGTTAATGAAGACGGAGTTATAGATGCTAATGACAGGACGTTTATAGGTAACCCTCACCCTGACTTTACTTTTGGTTTTACTAATAACTTTAAGTATAAAAACTTCGATCTTTCCATCTTTATGCAAGGTTCTTACGGTAACGATATTATGAACCTTACTTACAGAAACGGTACTGCAAACTCAGGTTTATATCAAAACGCGTTAGTAGATGCAATAAACTACTGGACTCCTGATAATACGAATACAGATATACCAAGACCGGTAGCAAGTGTGAGCGCCGCTAACAATCAAATTTCTACTCGATTTATAGAAGACGGATCTTACCTAAGAATACAAAACCTTACTTTGGGTTACAGCTTACCAAGCGACCTTATATCCAAAATAAAGATGTCGAGAGTAAGAATTTACGGAAGTGTACAGAACTTACTTACATTAACAGACTATAGCGGATACGATCCGGAAGTAGGTTCGTTTAACCAAAACCAGTTGCTAACAGGTATTGACAACGGAAGGTATCCTACACCAAGGACATATTCAGTTGGTATTAATGTAGAATTTTAAAAATAAAAAAAATGAAAATGAATAAATTCCTTTACACATATAAAATGCTGACACTGGCATTAATATGTACAGTTTTTACCTCATGCTCCGAAGATTTCACGAATCGTCCGCCGGAAGACCAAATCAGTTTGGATGCTTACTATACCTCTAATGCGCAGGTAGAGTCAGCTACAAACGGTATGTACTCCCGTACATGGTTTCAGTTCAATAATAAGTTTTTCTATGCCGTTGCCGAGGTAGGTTCGGGCAATATGTACACTAATTCCAGCGACGTAAATGCCATGCGTAACTTTTCACTTAACGGTAGTGATGGTGAGCTTGCGCAAGGATGGAGATCACTTTGGGCAAATGTAAGTCAGGCAAACTCTATTATTAATTTCCTTCCCGACCGTGTGAGTGGGGATATAGATGAAGCAGTACTTAATAATACCATTGGAGAGGCTTATTTTATGAGAGCTACAGCCTATTTTTACTTAGTAAGACTTTGGGGTAATGTGCCTATTATAGAAAACAACCTTGATTTTGTTGATAATCCTATAATCAATACTAATAGAATAGAAGATATATATCAGTTAATAGAAAGCGATTACCAAAAAGCAATAGAACTGTTATATGATAAAGTAAGAACAGCCAACTATGCCGGTAATGCACGCGTATCAAAAGGATCTGCAAAAGCAATGCTTGCAAAAGTGTACCTGTATGAGAAAAAATATACAGAAGCCAGACAAATGGCGGAAGAGGTTATAAACAGTAACGAATTTAAGCTACTTGGCGGCGACCAGCTTCCTACCAAATCATTTGGAGATTTGTTTACTTATCCTAACAATAATAATGAAGAATCAATATTTGCATTACAATGGGTAACAGACGGTAACTATGGTTCTGCCAACAACTGTAATACACAGTTTGGTATAAGTAATGCATTGGTAACTACATCAAATGCCAGTTACGGAGGTGTATTTGCACCATCTCAAGACGTGCTTGACCTGTATGAAGCAGGCGATGTAAGACGAAAAGAAACGATAATGCTTCCCGGAGATGACTATCCTAACATTAAAGTATTATTAGACGGTGCAACTACACCCGCAGTAGGCTTTACAGTACCGGCAGCCGAAGATATTGGTGGGCAAGGTGCAGGTGCAGCCATTAAAAAATACTGCATTGGTATAGTAAACGGTAATGAAACCGGACCTGTAGATGCATGGGCAATGATGGAAAACAATACCTACATAATGCGTTATGCTGATTTATTACTTATCCATGCCGAAGCTGTTATGGCAGGAAGTGGCAGCACATCAGACGCTGCTGCACTTGCATCATTCAATGCAGTAAGAACAAGAGCAGGATTATCAGCCGTAACAAGTATTACATTTGACGAGTTGTTTACTGAAAGAAGACGCGAGCTTTGTTTTGAAGGTGATTATTGGTTTGACTTAGGAAGATTGCCAAGAGCACAGGCAATAGCTATTATGGGAGCGCAAAACAGAGGTAATATGTTTACTGAAGAGTATTTTACGCCGGATGAGTCTGATTTTTACTTACCCTATCCTGACAATGATGTGGCTAAAAACCCTTTACTATTGGAACCACCCGTACCTTATACATTTGAATAATTTTTAAAAATTAATTAGTATGAAAAAAATTAAATTAAAAGCATTATTGGGTGTACTTACAGTATTCGCAATAGCATTATTCGCATCATGTAGTGATGATGATGGAGCAACGGGCGGACAGCCTGTTATTGAAAGTGTCAGCCTTGCTCAAAACGATTCTCTGGTAGAGCAGGGATATGCCGATAATATGTATATCATAAGGGGTAAAGGCTTTACCGGAACTCAAAAAATATATTTCAACGAAACAGATACCTATTTTAACCCAACACTGGTTACAGATAATGTAATTTTAGTGACTATTGACAGAAATACGCCCTATGCAGATACTGTTGATGAGCTAAAAGTAGTTACTACGGGCGGTACTGCCGTTTATAGTTTTGTAGTAGCCCCACCGGCTCCTGAGGTTTTAAGTTTTAATCCTGTAAACGCAGCAGCAGGCGAAGAAATCACAATTTACGGTTCGTACTTCTTAAACCCCATAGTAACTGTTGGAGGAGTAGAGGCACAAATAGTTTCCAGTACTTTAACCGAGATTGTTGCAATAATGCCGCCGGATTCGGACTTAAAGTATTTAACAGTAACAACAATCTCCGGCGATTCGGAGTGGGGTACAGCAGTAGGAACAGCTATTTATGATGATGCCTTTTATGCGCCATGGGATATAGAAGCCTGGAACAACCATGAGTATATAACTGATTTGTCCAAAGCAGCACAGGGAACCACATTTATCAAAAAAGAAATACCGGGTTGGGATAACATACAAGGCAACTGGGCTTGGGATGACCAAATCTCCCAATATACAGGTATCCGTTTCTCAGTTCGTTCTGACGATGCAGGTAAATTAGTACTTATTTTCAATGGTGCAAACTGGGGAGATGATAACTTTTCTTTCGAGACAGGTACTGAGTGGACAGAATACACTTATACTTGGGAAGAATTAGGAGGTATGCCCGAAGCATTACAAAATATATCATTCCAGGAATTTACAGGAGAAGCCCACAACTATTATTTTGATAATATAGGTTTTACAGTAGATTAATAAAAAGAACAATAAGTATCATTCCCCGAAAAACCATCGGGGAATGATACTTTTAAATATAGTATTATAATACTTTGAGATTATTATATGAGCTTCATTTTAATGAGCATGAATAACAAGAGATAAATAATACGCAACGGATAAACTCCGTGAATAACAACCCATGAAAAAAATTATAAGCACCTTTTTTTGTTTAATTCCTGTATTCACTCTTTTGGCACAGGGTAATGTTTACAAGCAAGAACCAACAAAATTTGAAGGGCTTGCTATGACACCGCCTATGGGCTGGAACTCATGGAATACTTTTGAAACGAACATAGATGAAGAGTTGGTAAAACAAACAGCCGATATAATGGTAGCCTCCGGAATGAAAGATGCCGGATATACCTACATCGTGTTAGATGACGGATGGATGACACGTGAAAGAGATGCAGAGGGTAACTTGGTGCCTGACCCTGAAAAATTCCCCAACGGAATGAAAGCCCTTATAGATTATGTACACTCAAAAGGATTAAAGTTTGGGTTATACAACTGCGCAGGTACAAAAACCTGTGCCGGATATCCCGGTACTCGCGGATATGAATACCAAGATGCACGATTTTATGCATCGCTGGGCATTGATTTTCTTAAATATGACTGGTGTAACACCGAAGAGATAACAGCAAAAGAAGCTTATACAACAATGAGCAATGCGCTAAAAACAGCAGGCAGACCTATTGTTTTCAGCCTTTGCGAATGGGGAGATAACAACCCTTGGGAATGGGGAGAGCCTGTAGGTAACCTTTGGAGGATATCAGGTGATATATATCCTTGCTTTGACTGTGAGTTTAAACATCCGGAAAACTGGTCGTCATGGGGTTTTATGAAGATTATAGAGATGCGTAAAGGCATCCGCAAGTATTCAGGACCCGACCATTGGAATGATTTTGATATGCTGGAAGTAGGTAATGGTATGACTGCTGCCGAAGACCGTTCGCATTTTACCCTATGGAGCCTTATGGCATCTCCGCTTATTGCCGGAAACGATTTCAGGAGCATGAGCAAAGAAACGCTTGAAATACTTACCAATAAAGATATGATAGCCATTAATCAGGATAAATTGGGCATACAAGGTTTTAGATATTCTGCAGAAGACGGGCTTGAAGTTTGGGTAAAACCTTTAAGCGATGGCGATTGGGCGGTAACATTCCTGAACCGCAGTGATGCCGAAAAGAAAATAAATTTTGATTGGGCAAAGCATATCATAAAAGATGATTTAAACAATCTTGAAGCTAATTTTGGTAATACAGTTTATACTATTCAGGATATTTGGAATACTAAAAAAGCAGGAACTACTAAAAAAGCATTTAAAACCGAAGTAGCCCCTCATGATGTAGTAGCTTTAAGGCTTACAAAAAATAAATAATTATGGTACAACAGTTTAAAATAACCCTTGCTGCACTATTGCTTACCGCCATAGGTTATACACAACCTGTAAAAGAGCATGGGCAACTAAGTGTAAAAGGAACACAACTGACAGATAAAAGCGGAGCGCATGTAATGCTGCGCGGTATGAGTTTTGGCTGGCATAATTTCTGGCCACGATTTTACAATAAGCAAGCCGTACAATGGCTGAGAGACGATTGGAATGTAAATATCGTCCGAGCAGCAATGGGAGTTGATTTAGACGAACGTTGCTACAAAAACAATCCAAAGGACAGCAAGGCTAAAATTAAAGCCGTAGTTGATGGTGCTATTGATGCGGGTATTTATGTGATAATCGATTTTCATAGCCACAACATACACCTGAAAGAAGCTAAGACTTTTTTTGACGAAATGTCAAAAGAATATGGCGATACGCCTAATGTTATCTATGAGGTATTTAATGAGCCTGACGCTGAAAGCTGGGCAGATGTAAAAGCCTATAGCGAAGAAGTAATAAAAGTAATTCGTAAAAACGACCCTGATAATATAATACTGGTAGGTTGCCCGCATTGGGATCAGGATATTAACCTGCCTGCCGAAGACCCTATTACAGGTTTTGATAACCTAATGTACACCGTACACTTTTATGCAGCTACACATGATAAATACCTTCGAGATCGTACTGATGCCGCATTGGCAAAAGGACTACCCGTGTTTATATCAGAAAGTGCCGGTATGGAAGCCACAGGCGACGGACCTCTGGATGAAGCCGAATGGGACAACTGGATAAACTGGATGGAAGATAGGGGGTTGAGCTGGATAACATGGTCGGTATCCGATAAAGATGAGACATGCAGTGTGCTGAAAACATCGGCAAAATCTACAGGGAACTGGAAAGATAAAGATATTAAAGAGAGCGGTTTAAAAACCCGTGCCTACTTAAAACGACTAAATAAATAAAAGATTAAGTTGAGTTAGTTTTGTAATTTTGGGCGGAACCCTGTACGAGTGCGTACGGGGTTTCTTTTTATATATAACAGAAGCTCTTTGGTTGTATAAAACTTAAATTTAAGGTAAGTAAAGGAGTAAAAAAGGGACTGGTTTAAAAGTATCATACTGAACGAAATAAAATGGAGTGAAACATCTCGATCATTTGAAAAATAAGAGATTCTTCCTTCGTCAGAATAAGGAAAATAAAAAAGCATTGAATATTATTATTCAATGCTTTTTGAAGTAAAATAGATGCGTGAAAAAAAGCTACCTTAATTTAAAAGTTGTTTCTTGTACATTGTCAGAGCTTGTACCTACAAATACTTTGAATGTTCCGGGCTCTACCAAGTATTCTCCCTCGTTGTTGTAAAACCCAAGCTCTTTATCAGTTAATGTAAAAGTTACGGTTTTGGTTTCCCCTTTCTTAAGCGAAACCATTTCAAAGCCCTTTAGCTCTTTTACAGGGCGCGACAGGCTGGCTGCAATATCTCTTATATAAAGCTGTACAACCTCTTTACCATCATAATTACCTGTGTTGGTAATATCAACACTTACTTTTACAGGTTCGCCTTTGCTGTACTCTTTTTTATTAAGTTGTACAGTGCCATACTTAAAAGTAGTATAACTAAGCCCATGCCCAAAAGCAAACTGCGGTGTTTTCTCTGCATCGCTGTAATGTGACCAAAACACGTTGTTATCACTATCAATAGGTCTGCCTGTGCTATGTTGGTTGTAATAGATAGGCACTTGCCCCACATTACGCGGAAAACTCATTGGGAGCTTACCGCTTGGGTTATAATCGCCATACAATACTTGTGCTACCGCATTACCGGTTTGCGTGCCCAAATGCCAAGCCTCTACAATGGCAGGGATGTTTTCGGCTGCCCAAGGCAGTGCCAACGGACGACCATTATTTAATACCAAAACTATATTTGGGTTTATTTTATATATTTCTTCTAAAAGTTCTTGTTGCAGTCCCGGCAGGTCAAGGTGGGTACGGCTGCGTCCTTCACCACTCTGGAAACCGTGCTCGCCCAATACCATTACTACTACATCAGCTTCTTTGGCAGCTTTTTTAGCCGCTTCAAAACCGCTTCTGTCGGCAGTATTAAATACTAATTCATCAAGGAAAGTAGTTTTACCTATGGTTAAGTCAGCACCTTTTTCATATACCAGCTCGTTACCTTTATACTGCTGCATACCTTCTAATACCGATATTGCGGTATTATCATCAGAGGCTATCCTCCAGCTACCCAAGGGGCTGTTTTTATTGGCGGCAAGCGCACCAATCAAGGCTATTTTTTGCCCTTTCTTTTTTAGAGGCAATAATTGATTATCATTCTTTAACAGCACGATAGATTTTTTAGCCATATCCAATACCGCTTCGTTATTGGCTTTACTGCCAATGGTAGCTTTTTCGCGCTTTTCGTCGCAGTATTTGTATGGGTCGTCAAATAGTCCTAATTCATATTTAACACGCAATATGCGGCGCACGGCATCATCTACCAGAGCAATATCAACCTTGCCTTCGTTTACCAATTGTACAAGTTCATTTACATAAGCATACGATTCCATATCCATATCAGCGCCTGCATTTACTGCTTTTACTGTGGCTTCGGCTCTGTCTTCCGCAAAACCGTGTGTAATCATCTCTCTGACAGATGCCCAGTCGGTAATAACAAAGCCGTCAAAACCCCATTTCCCTTTCAGGATGTCGCGCTGTAAAAAGCTGTTACCTGTTGCGGGCACACCGTTTAGTATATTAAAAGAGTTCATAAACGTTCGTACTCCCGCTTCTTTAGCTGCTTTGAACGGAGGGAGTACAGTATTGTATAATGTGGCATTGCCCATATCTACAGTGTTATAGTCGCGACCTGCTTCGGCAAAGCCATAACCAGCAAAATGTTTGGCGCAGGCAGCAATAGTAAGCGGTGATGCCAGGTCACTGCGGTTACTGCCCTGAAAGCCTTTTACGCGGGCTTCGGCTACTTTACTGCCTAAAAACGGGTCTTCGCCTGCGCCTTCCATTACCCGCCCCCAACGGGCATCGCGCGATATATCTACGTTAGGACCAAAAGTCCAGTTAATACCGCTTGCAGCAGCCTCAGAAGCTGCCGTAGTTGCTGATTGTTGTATAGCTTCCATATCCCAGCTTGCAGCTTCGGCAAGCGGTATAGGGCTTAATGTTTTATAACCGTGTATTACATCAAAACCAATGATAAGCGGAATGCCCAGTCGGGTTTCTTCAACCGCAATTTTTTGCACGGCACGCACTTCTTTTACACCGCGCACGGTAAGCATAGAGCCTACCCAGCCTTTACGGAGGTGTTCATATTTTAATGCTGCATTGCCCTCTTTTGGCGAAGGGCCCGTAACATCCCAAAAGCCATTGTACTGATTCATTTGCCCTACTTTTTCTTCGAGGGTCATTTTAGCTAAAAGAGCATCTACTTTTTGCTCTATTTCCTGTTCTTTATTCATTGGTTTATTTTTTTGCGCTTGTGCCGAACCTAATGTCAGCATAGCCAGTAGCAAAAATGTTTGTTTCATATTTCTATTTTATTTGTGCCGTAAACGACGAGGCGGGTAGGTTGGCTTTATTGAAGATGTCTGCCTGTGCCGTGTTATGCCATGCGTAGCGTACCTGTGCAGGTTTTTTTACTTTTTTACTTGTTACAATTACTGTATTGCCTTTTATTTTTGCTGTAGCAGGATAAAAAACACCGTCTTCGCCCGCTACTTCAAACAGGACAGAAGTTTTACTTTTGCAGTAAAGCCCGTCGGCATAGTTAAAGTGTACGGTAATTTTTTTACCGGCTACCTCAGCATTTTTAAACAACGGACTGTTAACAATGCCTTTGTCTATTTTATAATGCTCGCTTAAAGCTAAATTTGCCAAGCGTTCTCCAACAGGTTTTTTATTACGGGGGTGAATATCATCTGTACTACTTACATCGCTTATAACCACCATTCCTGTGTTGGTTGATTCGTTTAATAACCTGCGTTGTGCATCGCGCACATTTACACCTTGATAGCTTCCGCCTTCATAGTTAAATGGTGCAATTTGTACATAGTAAAACGGAAAGTTGTCTTGCCATGCTTCTCTCCAGGCATTTATAAGACCGCCAAGTGTTTTATTATAAACAGATGAACCTGTGTTGGTTTCGCCCTGATACCAAAGCACCCCTGCCAGTTTATAACCTGCTAAAGGGTATATCATAGCATTATAGGTATATCCGGGTTTTACAGGACACCATCCAGATTCAGCAGGGATTTTTGTAGCTGCCTCGGTAAGTACAGGGTCTTTAGCTATATAAGCAGCAGGCATCCATACTTCGGCAGCAGTTGCGCCCCAACTGGAATTAATAATGCCTATGGGTACATTTTTAAGCTCGTCTTTTAGGGTTTTGGCAAAGAAATAGCCTACTGCGCTAAAGTATTGCATGGTTTCGGGTGTGCATACCTGCCAGTTTCCTTTCACATCAAGTTGAGGATATTGGCTGCTCATTTTGCCTACTGTAAAGAGGCGTATGTTAGGATAATTGGCAGCGGCAATTTCGGCTTTGGCATTGTCTATACCCGCACTGGGAGTCCACTCCATATTCGACTGCCCTGAACACAACCATACTTCGCCCAGCATTACATTATTTAATGTTACTTGATTATACCCTTTTATGTTTATGGTATATGGGCCTCCGGCATTGGTGGTTGGTATTTCTATTTCCCAATAAGCTTCATTATTGCCTGTAGTGGTGTAGGTATCTTTAGCCCAGCTTGCAGTTAGTTTTATTTCTTCTTTTGGGTTTGCCCAGCCCCATATTTTTATAGTGGTGTTGCGTTGCAGTACCATATTGTCTGCAAAAAAAGCGGGCAAGGTTATATTTGCCATAGCATTACCCGTTATAAGCAGGGTAATTATTACAAATAAATAAAAATTACTATTCTTCATTTAAAATATTTTTTAAGAAGGGAGCCAGTTGTGATGCCATAGCTGCATGGTCATCAATATCAGGATGATAACCGCAACCATGTGGCGTAACCGAATTAAAATGGAATATTTTAATTGCTTTATGCTTTTTATCGTCTTTAAAAGCGTTTTTTACGCGGTTAAGGCATTTATGGAAAGTTTCCAGTTTTTTGCCATTTACCATAGGGCTGTCCAGTAATACTATTTGTGTATCAGGGTTATGGCTATACAGCATTTTTATAAAGGCGATATAGTTATTTACATATTTATCTTCATTAAATGGTAAACGGGGTTTTTTGCCATCACCATCAGAAAAATCGTTAGTACCCAGTGCTATACAAGTAACGCTTGGGTTAAAACTGAAATCGTAAGGTTTTGTGTTTTCTCTTTTAAGGTAAAGATGTTCATATACATCAGGCATAATTGCTTCATCTTTATGCTCGTCGTTCCAGTTGCGGTACATGCCAATGCCCGAAACAGAGCTAAGCATAAAGTCAACATCGAGCTTTCGTGCTGCCACAGGGCCATAAGCAAAGTAGGCGTTGTGCTGGTCATACCATTCGGCGGTGTCGCAAGGTATTTCTTCAGTGTCATTGCCCATACCGCAAGTAATGGAGTCGCCAATAAATTCAATTTTTTTCTTAGGAACTATTTGGCTGGCCATAAGTTCAGCATCAGCACCCGAAAAAATAATATTGCCATTGGCTGCTTCCGTAGCTTTATATACAGTTAATGTGTGGCTGTCGTTGGCGTTACTTTTTACGGTTACAGGGTATGTTCCTGCACCATTCTCTATACGTTGCCTCCCAATATATTTCCCATCGAGTACCAGTGAAACGTAGTTATGATGTTCAAAAGTATCCTGAGCCTCTAAGTGTAAGATACATTTCTCGCCACTAAAGCCAAATGATACTGATGAAGCCGAACCAATAAGTATAATTTTATCGCCTTGTTTTTCTGTACGACCTTTTACAACGTAGGTTACTTTTTCGGAATTATCCTTTTTAATACAAGATAATGAGATAGCAGATGCTATAAAAAGAAGTGTTATTTTTTGTAAATAATGCATTTTATGTAGTTAAAAAAGTAAATGTAATTAAAAACGAAGTTTGCCTTCTGTATTATAATGTCAAAAAATGATATGATTTTATAGCTTTCTACTGTAATTTTCTAATTGCTCTAAAAAAAAGCAGGAGGTACCGATGAGTACCTCCTGCTTTTTTTTGATATTTTTTGTTTGTCAGATAAAACCATTCCTTTCAGGATGGTTGTCAGTACGTGTTATGTTTCTTCCGTCCCGAACAGGTGTTGTTTTAATGTGTAATGGATGATGGTGGTGGTGATTGTGATGTACATTATTTTTTGTAACCTGTTTTGGGAAGGTTGCAAGCTCATCAGGATTAACGATTGCAGGATCTTCATACGGCATAATATCGCCATAATAATTTAATGCTGCTTTACTGTCGTTTACATCGGGGGTTTCTGACTCCCAATGATTAAAAGTAGTGTTTTTCATAACCGTTTGATTTTGAATTACCTAAAGTTACAATTTTTTTATGATTTAACCTATTTTTCACATTAAAATTATACAGCAGAGGACATACAGTGCATCTTGTCGATGAAAACACTGCGCTTAACGTTTTTTTAATATTTATTTAATGGTTGTGTGATGTCATTATTAGATTTGTTTCAATACCACACATTTATAAGATGAAAATAATTTGTACATTTTTATTAGCTGCATTCCTTTTTGCTTCTTGCAGTACCGATGATACCGCTATAACAGACGAGCAGAGTGTGTTGACAAATGGTGCCAAGAAAAATTATCAGAAAAACATCAAGGATCCTGGTAAGTGTTTAGATTGGGTTATAGGCTCGATAAGCATAGATATTTCAAATGGTCTCGGTAATCCTGTAGTTCATTTTGGCACACAGGTAAACTCAGGCTTTATAAATCCTAACAAACCCTATACTGTAGCCCTGCACCTCCAGCCAATAGAAGATTGTGAAGACTTGAACAGCAATATTGGTAACCCAACCATTATTACTTTACCCTACTCAGTAATTGATACTTCTAATATTCCTGATATTATTATTAATCCTTCACAAATACCTTCGATATGTTATAAATGGAGGATTGAGATATCTACCGTTAAAGGATATTCTCCGGCATGTTCATCCTTTTCTCAATGGTATGATGCCCCATTATTCTAATTTTTTTAGTTTTTTAGTAGTGTAAAACCATCGTTAATTCGGTGGTTTTCTTTTTTGTTGTACTTTTAAAGTATTAACTAAAGTATACATGAAAAATTTAGTGTTGTCTTTTTTGGTCCTGCTCCTTTCATGTTCTGACAGCGGAAAGTATATAAAAGTAATTGGCGAATTGGATAAAGATGAAATTTCGGGAATAGAATATACAGCAGGCAGCAAGTGGCTTTGGGTTATTGAGGACAGCGGTAATAAAAACAAAATATACGGGCTGGGCAAAGATGGAAAAACAGAGCATGCCATTACTGTAAAAAATGCTGAAAATACAGATTGGGAAGATATTACATCGGATGAAAGAGGTAACTTGTATATAGGCGATTTTGGCAACAACGATAATGATAGGGAAGACCTGGCTATATATAAGGTTAATAAAAATGACCTCGACAAAGAGGAAGCCGTTGCAGAGTATAAAGTTTCATTTTATTATCCTGAACAGGATAAATTTCCGCCAAAAAAATCAAAACGCTTTTATGATGCAGAAGCTTTTTTTGAGTTGCAAGGAAACTTTTATCTTTTTACGAAAAACAGGAGTGCGGGTTTTGACGGGAGTTTTAATGTATATAAAATACCTAATACCAAAGGCAGGCATAAAGCAGAATTGCTGGCTACCCTGAACAGTTGTGACGTGTACAGAAAATGTGCCATAACCGCAGCAGATGTAAGCCCCGACGGTACAACAGCCGTGTTACTGTCGGGCGATAAAATATGGTTGTTACAAGATTTTACCGAAAAAGGATTTAATCAGGATATGATGCAGGAATATGAAATAGACCACTACACTCAAAAAGAAGGCATCTGCTTTACAGATGAAAATACACTGTTTATAGTTGATGAAAAGGAGAAGAAAGGTAAAGCCTTTTTATATGAGCTGAAAATATCCGACTTAAAGCCCAAATTGTAACCCGGCAGCAATACGCCCTCCGTCAGAGCCATAAAAGTAAAATATTTTTGCAGTAACGGTATCAACGCCGTTTAACCAAAACCCGCCACCAACGCTTTGATGCCATTTGTCCGAATTTTCATTCTCAATCCATACACGACCATAGTCATATCCGCCAAAAACACCATAACTCATAGGGATAAAGCTGCTTTTCCAGCGTGCCAGCGTAAGCCTTAGGTCAGAACTGTGATAAACCGATTGTTTCCCTGTATAACGCTCGCGTCTGTACCCTCTCAAGTCATTGCCGCCACCCAAAGTAGCTGCCTGATATATTTCGAAGTTATTGTTAAATAATACTTTTGCCTTAGCTCTGGACTCGAAAACAAGGCGGTCGTCAGATGTTATTTTATGTACAAAATCTATGAAAGCCTCTGTTCCGGCAAAATTTCTGTCGAACTGGTCAAAACTTGTCGTCCAGTTTAACGATAACCAAAACGCCATACCCAAGGTGGGCAGCGAGGGTCTGTCATAATTTTCATAACTGTATTTAGTATTTATACTTCCATACAACCTGTGTTCAAAAAGTCGTTCGGGAACTACTCCGGGAGCATTTATAAACCGACCGTTGGACTCTTCAATCTCAATTGTTTCAAAAACCGATTGAACTGATAGGGTACTGCCGTTTCTGTTATTTTTAAATATGGAAGGCGATACACTGAAGTTTTGCAATTTTACCCTGTTGTAATTCATGCCAAGATTATCATCATAGTTGGGCGTTTCATTACCATAGCCAAAATAATTAATGCTGTAGGTAGGGCTTGTATATCGCACATCAAGTGCAATGTTCCATTCGCTGGCAACGTTTACAAATATTCCTTTATACTGCAATTCAAACCCAGAGGTAGCAAAAAAATAATCTGCCTGAAAGGAATGTTTTTGCGAATACGGTCTTCTGTTAAAGTTGTTTATGGTATAGTTAGCCAGCGCACCCAGTTTTAAACCATCATCAGGGTTATATCCTGCCGAAGGATATCCTGCAATAACATTATAACGCGGTTTGTGCATATCATAACTGTTGGTTTCATAATCGTCAAGCAATACAAGTCTTGCTTTTTTATCGGTGCTAAAAGTGTTTTCTTTCCCTTCAAAGTCATATACATTCACCCTTCTGCCATTTTCTATAGTATATATGTCATGGTTTTGTCCGCCCATGAGTCTTAACTTTATGGGTTTTTCGGGTTTGCCTTTTACTTCAAACTCATCATCATCATCCAAGCCGTATATCCATATTTCTTTTGTTTTTTTTCTGTTGTACAGGTGCGATTGCATAAGGGTTTGTTTATCCTTTTTCAGGCTGTATATTTCTATTTTTGTATCGCCATCAGGCAAGCGGGTAATTACAAATTTTTCTTTGTCATCAGTACCGGTAAGCAATACCGTTTTGAGGAGTGTGTTGTGATATTCGATAGCATATTTTTGCAAGTCATCCCTTCGTCTTCTCAGTTTCATTTTAATTTCTTCTGTGGTAATATCCTGTACCTCATCAGGAAGTTCTTTAAAAGCAGCATCTATAACATCATCCGTAAGTTTAGATTGTAAAAAGTCAGCTTCCTGCAACCATACTTCTAAGGTTGAATTGTTGGTCAAAGCAAGATCAAGCGGATAGGCTTCACGGTTCATCCACTTTACATTATCTATCTTGCTCTTGTAGCTTTTCATATGGCGTAATGCCGGTATATTCATTACTATCGAGAGTAGTGCGCCGTCATACATAGTAAATGCCTGGTCGTGGTCGCGTGGTATCGGTCTATACAGTACAGAGTCTTTTTCCTTAAATTTAGCCCATCGCCATTGGTCTTCATGCCTGTCCCAGTCGCCTATAAGCATATCAAAAAGCCTTGCTCTTATATATGCCCGTTCATCAACCGTATATTTTTTATCTTTTCTTAAATCCTCAAGCATGTTATCTGTACTTTCAATATCATCAGGTTTGCCAAAACTTGCCAGGTCATAATGCTCCTTGCCCGGGTGCTCTTCTATCATATACAGTTCATCTCCATAATCTATATTATACTTTACAAGGCTGTCTTGCTTGGGTACATAATACAGTTTTGGATTGGTGTGATATATACCTGCTGTTTCTGCCAAATTGTCTAATATAAAAGGGGTGTACGGATGCGCCGTGGTATAAAAATCTAAAAGGAAACTTTCGGCAAACGTGTTTTCAAAAGAGTTGCCCATATATTTTGTTTTAAATGCAACGGATTGTAAAAAACGGGTAGCACTTTTTTTAAGACCGCGCATTACATATTCCTTACCGTTTTTGTCTGCCAGTCGTAATGATTTTGATTGGTGTCCGCCGCCTGCCTTAACAGGAGTTAGCCCTCCGTAAAGTGTATCTATCCTTACCGTATTTACGGTGAGCAGTTTGCTGTAGTAGGGTCTGTAATGGTCTCCGAATAAAAACTTATAAGCCTTGCTTTTTTCAGTCATTTCAGGCGTATAAATCGATGTTTGCACTGTTGCCGGAAAATCAGTAGGGTAGTCCTCAATAATTGTTTTGGGTTTTAAGTTGATGCTGGTTTCAAACAGCTTTTCTTCGCCCTGTGTGTTGGTGGCATAATAGCTTATTTTTGCTTTACCATCTTTAAAAAAATCGACCATGGCATAGCCAGTACCGCCATACGAAAAATCGTTGGGGTATATGGCGCGTGCCGCTTCTGTTTTAGAGCCTGCACCGCTTATTACCTGATGGATATTATCATGATTTATGTATTGCAGGTTATGGTCGTGCCCCGAAGCTACTATAATATTGTTTTTGCCTTGTATAAGTGTTTTTATACGGTTAACAAGGGTACTGTATATTTTGTTTTGCCTGTCCTGCGTGCTTAATCCTGATGTTTTACGGGCAAGGTTTATAAACGAACCGAGTATTGGCAGGGGTATATTGGTTTCCAGAGGGAACAGTTGTTTTTTTATCGAAAATTGCCCTCCGTGCGAACCATTGCTCATTAATGGATGGTGTATGGCAAGTAAAATCAGGTTTTCCTGATTGTCGTTAAGCAAGTCTTCCAGTTCTGTAAACATTGCTTCGCGTGTTTTTATATCGCAATCATTATTTATGGTGGGGTACTTGTTCCAGTCCTCTATATACCATTGGCTGTCTATAACAATAAGCGTTATACTGTCGTTTATCCTTATGTTGTCTATTCCGCAGCCTTTGCCGGGTATAAACGACTTGTTGTCTTTTAGCTTGTCTTCTATGTAATCATTTTCTCTTTCCAGTCCTTCCAGTCCGTAATACCAGTCGTGGTTACCGGGTATAAAGTAAACTTTACCGTTAAAACTTTTTGCAAGTTTCATTTGGTTGTCCAAACTATTTTCTGCTTTTCTGCGTTCTTCTTTTTTCTCTTTTGGAGGCATACCCAGTGGGTATATATTATCGCCAAGGTATAATACAGAGGTGTTTTTACCTTCGGTACTCAGTTTTTTGTTCACTGCTTTCAGTAAAGCCTGTGCATTTGGCTTTTCGGCATATCCGGCATCGCCTATAAGGTAAAAACGATGGTGCAGGGTCGAGTCGGCTATTATCGTGTTACTGTTAGTTTTGCTCGCTGCTTTGCCATACTGAGGATAGTGTGTGGCACAGGATGTTAGCAGGAGGCTTATACAAAAAACTATTATATACTTATTTGCCTTAGTCCAAAAGAATTTCATAATTTGGTATAGTTAATTTTTTGTATGATGATTACTGTTAAAAAAGCTGAAGATTATGTGTTCAATTTATTCAAAGATAAACTATCTGCGGATTATATTTATCATAATTTCAACCATACTTTACGAGTAGTAAATGCTACCATAGTATTGGCTGATAAAGAGAATGTTGATGAGGGAGATACAGAGATTTTACTGGTAGCGGCATGGCTTCATGATGCGGGTTATGTAGAAGGAGATATTGATCATGAAGAAACAAGCTGTGCTATTGCAGAGCAGTTTTTGACAGAACAAGGTTATCCTGCCGAAAAAACAGCTTTGGTATGCAGTCTTATACGTGTTACAAAAATTGGGGCAACCCCCGTAACGCCTCTTGAAAATATTATTAAAGATGCTGATTGTTCTCACTTTGCCACTAAAAATTATATTGACCTTGCCGAACTGCTGCGCGAGGAGTGGCGCATTACCCACGAAAAAGTATTTACCGATTTGGAATGGGCAATAACAAACAGAAATATACTGATGTACAAGCATCGGTTTTATACTGATTATGCCAAAAGAGAGTTGCAGCCCATAAAAGAAAATAACATAGCCCTGTTGCAGGCTACTATAAATGATTTGCAAAAACCTAAAAAAAAGAAAGACTCCAAAGAGAAGATAAACACAAAAAAACTGGAACAACTGTCGCGCCCTGAAAGGGGTATTGATACTATGTTTCGGGTAACGCTTAATAACCATACGCGCCTTAGCGAAATAGCGGATAGTAAAGCAAACATAATGATATCGGTAAATGCGATTATTATTTCTGTAGCCTTAACAACCCTTATCCCGAAATTAGATAGCCCCAATAATAAACACCTTATTATACCTACACTTATATTAATACTATTTAGTGTAGTAAGTATAATTTTTGCAATACTTTCCACCCGACCTAAGGTTACCCAAGGCACATTTACAAGAGAGGATATAAACAACAGGAAAGTAAACCTTTTGTTTTTCGGTAATTTTTATAAAATGCCGCTATCGGAATATGACTGGGCGGTAAATGAAATGATGAAAGACAGGAAATACCTGTATGATTCGATGATAAAAGATCTTTACTATTTAGGGTTGGTACTCAACAGAAAATATAAACTATTGCGTATCACGTATAATATTTTTATGATTGGTATTATTATTTCGGTAGGTGTATTTATATATGCTTTCAGCCGTATTTAAATAGTATCGTTGTTTCTTGTCTCTACGTCTGTCAGTTCCTTTAGTAAATCATCATAGCTGTAAGTTGTATCGGGGGTTTCATTAATGTTGTATATAATAGGTACACGCAGCGCTTTAAGCCCTGTAACACCCTGTAAATCCTCTACCTCAAACTGTTCTATAACACTGCCGATAAGATTTTGGTGTTGTAAAAATTTTATATAACGCCTGTATTCTGCTTCTTCCTGTTTTTGCGAATATACAATGGTTATTTTTCCTTTTTCGGTAATACGCTCGTTGGTGCCTTTTATGTTCGATTTGTCTATACGTTTTTTTACCACCTCATAGCGAGCATTATAAGTGCCATCTACATCAAAACGCTTTTCGTCCATCCGGAAGCGTATGGATATGGGGGTGCTGAATACTAATATTAACGAGGTTACATCCAGTTGATATGGCAGGGCGGGGCTTAGCTTGTAATATTCGTTTTCCATTTCGCACATAGCCTGTATTTGCCATAACCTTAAGTTTTCGAGATATAGCGGGCTGTAAGGCTGTTTTGGCGCGATGGAAGCGCCTATATAAAGATTGTGTTCTACGCCATCCGTTTTAAAACGCTCGTAATAGTGCGGGTAAAATTTTTGGGCTTCTGCCTGCTTTCTGTCCAGTATTTCGGCAAGATGCTTGTTGATTATGGAAAGGGCCTCGTCAAAGTCTTTCCTGTGGTCATATACCATCTTCACTTTGCTGTCCAACGTTTTAAAATAATCCTCGATACGTTGGTGTACCTCCGGTTTTACCGTATCAAAATGTTCCAGGAGTGGATGTATTTCGTGCTTTATATAATTTTGAATCATCGCTTCGGAGTCGGCTTGCAAATCTTTTTTAATGCGCTCTTCCATACTCTCAAGCTCATAAATATGCTGTGCTATAAGCGGTAATTTTTCAACTGCGGCAATATATCGGAAAAGCGACAGCAGTTTTTCTATTTGTTTAACAAGGTCTTGCTCTGTTGATTTGTTTCGTGCAGTAGAAGAACCTTTTACATCTATCTGTCCGTAAAGCGGATAAATTTCCTTAAAAACAATTTCTTTATAAGTGTTGTTTTTATTATCCCGGTTATTTATGTGTCGCAATGCTTCTTCACGAAACTTCCAGTAAACGCTGTGGTGTATCGCAGTATATTCCTTTTGTATAATAGCATCTATCTGGTTTTGTAATTCAGAATAATAGCTGTCTATCCTGTCTGTAAGAAATGGTAATATGTATGCTAGTTTATTAGCATTTATACTATTAAGCTCACCGGGTTTAGACGATACCAACTCTATAATCCCCATAAGGGTATCATTTTTTATGAGTGGAGCCAAAATGCAGCTTTTTATCCCTTGTGACAATAAATGTTCTGCAAAATCAGAATCAGAAGTACTCTTGCTGCATACGTAATTTTCTACATCGGATATAACAAAGTAGTTATGTTCTGTAGTCATGTTTTTTAAAGAATTGCCGCAAAATACAGCGTTGCAGTTAATCTCTGCTTTATCTTTTAGTATATAGCTTTTTATATGACCGAAGGGTGCTGCTTTAAATACGTTTTCCTCTACATTTACTTCGGTAAACCCAATTTTAAGGTCAGGTATTTTGTATATGGAGCGAAATATATCTTCTTGGTTTGCCTTAATATCCTTTTTATCAAGATCATCTGATTTCAGCAAGTTTGTTTTCAAGTTAGATATGGCACTCTCTGTAGTAGCATCAAAAAGTGATACTATACCGAAACCTTTTAATATCCAACTTCCCTCAGGAAACTTCTCTTTCCACAAGTTAATGTTATTAAAGTTGTCCATCAGGATTTTTACATCCTCTTCCGTTATTTTTACTGACTTCTCGGTAGGTAAAATTTCAACAAAATCAGCGTTATATAAAATCCTGTAATGCTTCATAATACCTTCGGCATCAGGAATATCATAAAAAAGAGGTCGGCTGAAATCAAAATGATAGCCATAATAACTATTAAGTATAAGACAACACCCCATTACATAAAACTCATGGTCGCTAAAGTCCCTTATACTCATATCGAAATCCGTTCCCGCATTATCCATAATGCTGCGCAGCCTTTCGGTATAGTTAAAAGTAATGTTATAAAAAGGTATAGTAGCCGCCTTAATTTCGTTTTTGGTAAGCCCAGTAGGAAATAAGTCTGCCAACAAATTTTTAATTAAGGCTTTGTGTTTCTCAAGCAGTTTTGGATCAGTAATCCCATCACGCAGTTCGGGAAAAGGTTCTGCATGGCGCAGTAATGCCTTGGCATAGTCCGACCTGTAGTCAATATCCGATGCAGCAATTTCCTCAAGGCTTTCTAAAACTTTATGAAAAGAAATTTTTACGTAAAAGGGGCTGCTTTCAAACTGTTCTATATCATTCATGGTAGTCCTCATTCTTATGGGCAAAGTTACAAAAAAATGGTGTTGCTATTATACACGATTATGGGGAGTAAATGTTACTGCCAAGTATATCTTTTAGGATAATATTATAGTATTTTTGCTATTAGAGAATAATAAAAATGAATCAGTCTGTACCGCTGCAATTTCCTAAAAGTATAAAGCTTACCATAAAACGGGAAGATTTACTGCACCCTCACATATCGGGTAACAAATTCAGGAAATTAAAATACAACCTACTCGAAGCACAAAAGCAGGGTGCTACACAAATACTTACTTTTGGCGGTGCATATTCTAACCATATTGCCGCAACAGCCGCCGCAGGCAAAGAATACGGTATAAAAACCATAGGCGTAATAAGGGGTGAAGAGATTAAAGGTAAGACAGATGATAACCCTACATTGATTTTTGCCGCAGCGTGCGGAATGCAATTCCATTTCATAACCCGCGAGACCTACAGAGATAAAGGCAACCCTGAGTACATAAAATCACTCACTGAAACATTTGGCGATTTTTATCTCATGCCCGAAGGAGGTACTAACCTGCTTGCTGTAAAAGGCTGCGAGGAGATACTCACGGCAGATGATGAAAAATTTTCCCATATAGCCTGCGCAGTAGGTACAGGAGGTACTATTTCGGGAATTATAAATACAGCACAGCCACATCAACAAGTTTTGGGATTTCCTGCCCTTAAAAATGCAGGATTATCAGCAGATATTATTAAATTTGCGAAGCGGGACAACTGGCAGCTTATTGAAAATTATCATTTTGGTGGATATGCTAAAGTAAATGCCGAATTAATTGAGTTTATAAATGATTTTTTTGAAAAAACCGGCATTCCGCTTGACCCTATATATACGGGAAAGATGGTTTTTGGCGTTATAGATTTAATTAACAATAATTTTTTTCCTGATAATGCTCATATTTTATTAATCCACACCGGCGGATTGCAGGGAATTTCAGGAATGAACAGGGAGTTAGCCAGAAAGAAACTCCCCATAATTAAAATCGGAGATAGATGATAAAAAAGATTTTAGCACTTGTAGTTTTAAGTTTACTGGTTAGCTGTGGTTCATCCTACAGCAGCAGAAGGAAAAACAGCACTGCCAAAACAAACACTTCACGAAAAACCAAAATAGCTACTAAACGAAATACTGCAACTGCAAACTCCAATAAAGGAAAAAAGAAGCAGGAAGTACTCGAATCGACTTCAAAAACGGTAGTATATGCTGATGTTGTAAAACAATATGTGCTTGATTTTGAAGATATAGCTAAAGATAATATGCGCAATCACGGCATACCCGCCAGTATTACATTGGCACAAGGTATATTAGAGTCCGGTGCGGGCAGAGGCACATTGTGTGTTACCGCCAACAATCATTTTGGTATAAAATGCCATACCGGTTGGGAAGGCGAAGCCGTATATCATGACGATGATGCAGCGCAGGAGTGTTTCAGGAAGTATAATGACCCTGCCGAATCGTATAACGACCACTCTTTATTTTTAACCACGCGTGGCAGATATGCATCGCTATTTAAATTAGATAAAGACGATTACAAAGCATGGGCACACGGGCTTAAAGCAGCAGGCTATGCTACCGACCCTAAATATCCTGATAAGCTGATAGGAATTATAGAACGTTATGAGCTTGACAGGTATGACGCTGAAGTATTAGGCAATAAATATACCCCCAAACCAAACACGATTGAAAATGACAATCAGGTAACTCAAACCTCTATAGGAGCAAGTTCATACAGAGTAGAGCAGGGAGATACCTTATACTCCATATCCCGAAAATATAATTTGAGCGTAGATGAGCTAAAACAGCTTAACGGGCTTACCGATAACGCCCTTTCGATAGGTCAGATATTAAAAGTAAAATAAAATGTTATATCAAAGAAGCAGTAGCCTGTTTGCCGAAGCATCACAGGTAATACCCGGTGGTGTCAACTCTCCCGTGCGTGCATTTAAAGCCGTAGGCGGAACCCCCATTTTTATAAAAGAAGCCAAAGGTGCTTATCTTTATGATGAAGATGATAACAGGTTTATAGATTATATAAACTCATGGGGACCTATGATATTAGGGCACGCCTATGAACCTGTTGTAAATGCTGTTATAGCACGTGCAAAAAAAGGTACATCATTTGGCACACCTACTGCGTTGGAAACCGAAATTGCAAAACTTGCCATAGCAATGGTACCGAATATTGATAAAATACGTTTTGTAAATTCGGGAACAGAGGCTTGTATGAGTGCTGTGCGCTTAGCACGCGGCTATACCAAGCGCGATAAAATAATAAAATTTGCAGGCTGCTATCATGGTCACTCTGATTCTTTCCTGATACAGGCGGGTAGCGGTGCGGTTACTTTCGGCACACCCAACAGTCCCGGTGTAACACAGGGTACTGCACAGGATACATTATTGGCTAAGTATAACGATTTGGATAATGTAGCAGCACTATTTGAGGCAAACCTTAACAATATAGCAGCTATAATTATAGAACCTGTAGCAGGTAATATGGGGTGCATACCTCCTGCGGAGGGATTTTTACAAGGATTGCGCGAACTTTGTGATGCCTATGGAACGTTATTAATATTTGATGAGGTTATGACGGGTTTCCGCTTGGCAAAAGGCGGAGCGCAGGAACTATTTGGCGTAAAAGCCGATATTATAACTTTTGGTAAAGTTATAGGCGGAGGGCTGCCTGTGGGAGCTTTTGCCGGACGTCATGAAATTATGGATTATCTTGCGCCATCAGGACCCGTATATCAGGCGGGTACGCTATCGGGTAACCCGTTGGCTATGGCTGCCGGACTTGAAATGCTAAAAGCATTAGAGGCGGATAATGCCATATACCAAAGGTTGGATGAAAAAACGGCTTATCTGGAAAAAGGTATTAGGGAAAAACTTGACAGTGCAGGTGTGATTTACACGATTAACCGTTTAGGCTCTATGATATCGGTACACTTTGATGCAACGCCTGTTACTGATTTTAGCACTGCGGCAAACGGAGATAATGAAACTTTCAAAAAGTTCTTTCACGGGCTTTTGCAGGAAGGGGTTTACATTGCGCCATCGGCATACGAAACGTGGTTTATTACCGATGCACTTACGTATGAAGATATTGATTATACTATAGAAGCTGTTGGTAAAGTTGCAAACAGCCTTACATAAAAAAAGCTCCCGAATTTCGGGAGCTTTTTCTTATTGTTTTGTTAAACTATTAATGAGTAAGTATTTTCATTAATTTAGGATTATCATCCAGTTTCCCAACTTGGTCAGGAGATACTGTAGCTTTGATTTTCATTTCTATCTGCTCCGCGAGAATATCCTTACGTTCTTGGCTTAAATTTTTGTCAGCAAGAGTACGGTGTTTGTGTGCGAATAGATCTTTAAAAGCTGTTTTTTGATCAGTAGTAAGTTCTATAAACTCGGCTAATGCCTTAACATCCTTTACCGCAGCTTGTTGAATAGCGGTTTCGTCTGCGCTTGCCTGTTGTACAGGAGCTGCAGCTTTTCTCTGCTGTGCATTGGCAGTATAGCCAAAAGCAAGCATCATAGCAAAAAGAGCAATTATTTTTTTCATAGTAAACCAATATTTGTTTAGTGTTTATAGATTCAAATCTAATTAAAATTTAAAACAACACAAAACTTTAACATTAAAAAATTACTCTCTATAGCGTTTTTTAAGATTTTAGCCTCTTTTTGTTATTTTTTATTGTCTTTTCATCTGCTTTGCTTCAAATTTATAATATTGCTCAGAAGATTAGAAAGCATATATAAGCAGTTACACAAGAGGGAGTAATTTATCTACTGTACTTTATACTATTGTGAGTTTTATGTGGAAGTACAGTATTCGCAGAGGATAAACAAAATTTTAGGCAGGCTACCATTTTAAGCATGGTAAGAATTTAGAAAAATTATTTACCAAAAGAAAAGCCCCAGTGTTAGGGGCTTTTCTTTTTATAATTACTGTGCATCACATTCTTCAAAACAACTCGTTGTAAGATAAGCCGCGAACTGTATTGAACTGCTTAAATTAGACTCTGCAATACCTATCAATTCATCTGACCCGTTTGCAAAAGCCACTGTGTTATTATAATTACTAACTGCAAAATCGACATAATTCAATCCTTGTTCAACACAATCTTGATCACAGGCTGAATTGGTTTCTACCGGAGGTAACTCTGGCTCTATCGGTTCAAGAATAACTTGAAGTTGTGCACCCGTAGCTCTAGGCAAAGTTTTGAAAAAACTATCATTGGCGGTATAAAAAATTCCAGATAAATTTTCTAAATCATCATACATATCAAGACCTTCTTGTACAGTTATAAATTGCGTTATGCTCAAATTAACATCAAGCCAGCTTTCTAAATCGCGTCGGGACGATGGATATGATAGATTAGGGTCTCCATTATAATTCAATTTTTCAGCAAATGCTTTTGCTTTTGCTCGCATATTAAGAAATGCAGAACTAGTACTGAAAGTGAAACAGTCAGATTTTAACTGGTCAACTTCTGTTTGTGTAAGACCGCCACTTTTAAGCATGAATTCAGCTTCAGAAGTGCCGGTTACATCATTTTCTTCTTTGCTACATGAGAACAGAATTAGGCTGAAAGCCACAATTAGAATTTTAGTAATTTTCATAATATAAATAATTAAATGGTTTTTATTTGAACGAATACATATTACCAAATATTGTTTATCAATATTATCTTAACGTTAATCTTTATACTCACATTCTAAAAATAGTAGCTTTAGTTTCAGTAGTTTTAGAAAAAGCAATTTTAAATTTGTTACAGATATTTTTAAATAGAATATGCTGCTTATCTTTTAGATAGGTGCTATAATTTTCTTTGCTCTGAGTGATAAAACGCATACATAAAAGATATTTATATTAAAAATTACTCTCTATCGCGTTTTTTAAGATTTTCACCTCTTTTTGTTATTTTTTCTTGCCTTTTCTCCTGCTTTGCTTCAAATTTCTCATATTGCTCAGGAGTAAGTATCTTTTTCATTTCTCCTTTCATTTCAATTTGCTCATCAAGCCTGTTGCTTTGCATGGCATAGCGTTCATCTGCGGTAAGCTTTTCTCCTTTTTCTTTTTTGGCTTTGTGTTGCGCTATTGCCTCTTCATGTTCTTTACTCTTTTTAGTAAGCAGTTGCTTTACTTCCTGTTGTTGCTTGTCATTAAGGTCTAATTCCAGAGTCATTTTTTTTACCTGTAGTTCTACTCTTTGTTCAGGAGTCAGTCGCTCTCTGTTTCTCTCTCCCGGTTGTGCCATTGCAGATAGCCCGATCATCATAACTGTTGCTAAAATCCATGTTTTCATACTGTTATTTTTTTAAAGTTTATAGTTATAAGACATTAAACAAAATGTAAGGTTTAATTTATATCATATTATTTTTTTTTAAAGCTTTTGTGAGGTATTTTTGCAGTGTGAAAAAAGCATTGTTCATAGTCGCATTATTATTGTTGATAAAACCGGTTTTACCTGTTTTTGACTACATTATTAATTATGAATATATAGCCAATGAACTATGCGAAAACAAGGCTGTGCCGGAACTGAATTGTAACGGTAAGTGCCACCTTGTGAAAGAGCTTGCCAAGGCATCGGAAGACGAGAAACCGATATCTGAAAAAAAATCACTGCATCAGGAAACAGAAGTGCTTTTTTACCAGTCGGTTTTTGCTTTTACCTTTAAGAGTGATGCTCCCGTTGCTCATTTTGTTCAATCACCGGCATACGCTAACTTCTATTCGCATTTGGCTGTAGTATCTGTTTTTCACCCTCCCATTTTTATTTAAGTTAATCTCAATTCTTTTCCGCAGAGCATATAGATGCTTTGCAACAACTGTGTGCGCATTTTTGTGCGGGCTGCAACGCTGTTGTGTGCTCATGCAAAACTATGTGCTGTATTTTTAAATTAACTTAAATAATAAAAACAAAATGAAATTTCAATATATAAAACTGGCTGCATTGTCGGCAATTACTTTCTTTACCCTTTCTTGCAGTAATGATGATGATACTAATGAAGTGATAGCAGGTACCTACGGCGAAGTAGAGCTTTACTTTGATAACGGTATGGCGGGCGATGCCCTTATACTCGGCAATACTTATACCAACGCTAACAACGAAAGTTTAACCGTAAACCGTCTTAACTATATAGTAAGCAACTTTGTACTGACCGATGCTGATGGTAACGAAGTAGTTTATCCTAAAGAAGAGAGCTACTTTGTTATCAGCGAAGAAAATGGACTGAAAACCATTCATTTAGAAAATTTCCCGGCGGGCGATTATAAAACCATAAAATTTGGTATAGGGGTAGATGCCCAGCGATACCTGCAAGGCGAAACCGCCCAGCAAAGTTTTTGGGATTTGGCTGCTGCCAATGATTTAACCTGGACATGGAGTACGGGCTACCGCTTTATTAATTTTGAAGGAACATATACTACCACTCAATCCGAGGGAGATAAAGCATTTCAGGTACATCAGGGCAGTAATACCGCTACGGATAACTATAGAGAAGTTACCCTGCAATTACCCACTACAGCGCGTGTAAGAGAAAACGAAACACCAAGCATTCATTTTATAGCAGATGCTAATGTGTTGCTTGATGGCGATACTAAAATATCCTTGTATGATAATAGTAACGAAGCAGGCACAAGTACTGCCATAATGGGAGGTGAGAACCTTATAAAAATAGCCGACAACTCTACAAAAATGTTTGCTATAGATCACGTGCATAACGCATCAGGACATACTCACGAATAGTTACAATAATTAAGGGGCTGTCTCAAGAGTACTAAAAAAAGCATTTTTTGTCATCCTGACGAAGGAAGAATCTCTTGTTTTTAATGGAGTAGGATTATTCATTTCGTTCAGAACGACACTTTTGAGGCAGTCCCTTATAACTCGTTTTAATTATGAGAAAAACAACCATTGCCGCATTCGTGGCAGTAACACTCGTATCGTGCAGTAAGGATAATGATTATGAAGCAGTAACTGATACCAAAATGGAATTTCGTGTTCCTGCAAATTTCCCTGTTCCCGTTCAGGATATTTCGCAAAACTATCCTACTCAGGAAGGGTTTGAACTAGGCAGAAAACTGTTTTATGATGCCCGCCTGTCGGCAAATAATACAATATCCTGTTCCTTTTGCCATGAGCAGGCTTCGGCATTTACCCATCATGGGCATACCTTTAGTCACGGCATTTATGACCAAGAGGGTACACGTAATGCACCTTCGGTACAAAATATGGCTTTCCAATCTGAATATTTTTATGACGGAGCCTCTAACAGTATCGAAATGCTTTCCATAGTGCCCATACACAACCCCAAGGAAATGGATGAAACACTGGAGCGTATTGCCGAGAAATTAAAGCAAGATGCTGATTATGTACAGCAATTTAACAAAGCCTTTGATGGTAGCGGAGTCACGTCGGGTAATATACTGAAAGCGTTAGGGCAGTTTATGACTATGATGATTTCGGCAAATTCACGCTATGATAAATATGTGAGAAATGAACCCGGAGGAGCGATGACACAGCAGGAATTACAAGGATTAACTACTTTTCAGCAAAAATGTGCCTCGTGTCACGCCACCGACTTGTTTACCGATAACAGTTTCCGTAATAACGGGTTACCGCCCAACCCTAACCTGAACGATTTAGGGCGCGAAACAGTAACCGGATTTGCTGCTGACCGGTATAAATTTAAAGTACCCAGCCTTCGCAATGTGGCTTTGACTAAACCCTACATGCACGACGGTCGCTTTGGGTCACTACAATCAGTGCTTAATTTTTATACGTCGGGTATGATTTATACCGAGACTATCGATCCTTTGTTGCACAATAGTGGGGCAGTGGGCATACCGCTATCGGAAGAAGAAAAACAAGCACTTATTGCGTTTTTGAATACCCTTACGGATGAAGAGTTTATCAATAATCCACTATTTTACTATAAAACATAATTTACCATGAAAAAATACATCATGTTATTTATACTGTTGGTATCTCAGTTTATGAGAGCCGGTACGCCACCACCCGATTTTAAACAATATCTCTATCGCTTTGATGATTGCGATGCTTGCGGCTGTTCGGCAAGTGGCGGAGGAATGGGTTTCAGCTCGATGCTGAACCAAAACTTTGTTGGGGTGCGTTATTTTTATCAAAGCTATACCAGTCGTGACGGGGTGTTTAACAATTCGCCATGGATAGATGAGAATTTTAATACCCTGCAGCTTTGGGCGCGTATTCCTGTATTTAAAAACTTTCAGGTATCGGCGTTAGTGCCTTATCATTCGCACAACCGTGAACTCACAACAGGACATCAGGAAATAAACGGATTGGGCGATATTACCGTTCTGGGTTTATATACCGTTTACCAAACTAAAAAGGATACGGCTGCATACTATCATACACTACAGGCAGGAGCAGGCATAAAAATGCCTACGGGTGAATATAACAGTGCAAATAATGGCAGTGTTAACCCCAGTTTTCAGGTGGGCACAGGCAGTTGGGATTATTTACTGGCTGCTGAATACATAGTGAAGCATAAAAGTTTAGGGCTTAACGCAATGATAAATTATACTTTTAAAACAGAAAATAATGATAACTATAGGTTTGGTAATCAGTGGAATTATGCTGCTACATTATTTTATGTTATTGAAAAGCCGAAATATACATTAGTACCGCAAATAGGACTGGCAGGAGAAATTTATGAAGCCAACAAACAATTTGGTGAAACATTGCCTGATACCGAAGGTAATATCCTTTTTGGTAAAGCAGGAATAGAGGCGGGCTATGGTAGTTTTTCGGCAGGAGTTAATGCAATGTTGCCCGTAAGTCAAAACCTTACAGGGGGTAAAGTAGAGGCTAATTACCGCTGGTCGGTTAATATTAATTATAGTTTGTAGCAATTCTCAAAAAAAGCGGAATATCATGATACAATATGCTGAAACAATTATTTTTTAAAAGGTATTAAAAATAAAGAACTGAAAAAGAGATGCTAACAGATAGCATCGATTTAAATAATATTAATATTTTTACAGATTTGTATAAAAACATTGTTATGAAATCAAAACTAGTATTATTAGCTCTCTTTCTTTTCGTTGCTGAGGCTTTTTCGCAAACACAGCCCACCGAAAAATGTACAGTTTATGTTTGTTTTAAAGATTCTCAGTTTCATGCTACTGATGTGTTTCAATCTTTTTTAACAGCAAATAATGCTTCAATAGCAAAAGCTGTAAAAATACCTGAGAATCAGTTTGAATATCTGAAAAAGCAATCGCAAAAACTGAGAGGAAATAGTGATTCCGTAGAAAAACTGAACAGAATTTACAACATTACCCTTTTTTACGAAAATGAAGCGTTACTGAACAAATCGTTAGAGGAATTGTCTTTGTTTGACGAGATTGAGTATGCTGTTAAAGCAAATACACAGTTGCCACCGCCTCCTCCGGGCGACATCCTTCCTGTTACCCCCAGTTATTTCTTTTCGCAAGGATATATACAAAGTAATCCGGGAGTAAACATGCAATATGCATGGGATATAGGTTATGCGGGAGAAGGAATAAGAGTGCGCGACATAGAATATGGTGTAAACGTTAACCACGAAGAGCTTAACGCAACAAATACATCTTTGGCCGATGATATGACAGTTTTTTCGGAAGTATCATCAGCTTATACCGAACACGGAACGGCATCTATCGGGGTTATATATGCAGATAATGGCGAATACGGTATTTCGGGTATGGCTCACGAAGTGGATGAAGTGATTTTGTTTCCTGAATGGACAGAAGAAAACGGGTATAACCGGATGTACGCCATAACGCAGGCTATAAACAATTCAGTAGCAGGCGATATTATAATGTATGAAATGCAGGCATCGGCATTTACTGAGAATGATTTTGTGCCTGCCGAATATAACAATGTGGTATGGGATTTAACCAAAGCAGCTACTGATGCCGGAATAGTTATAGTGGCAGCGGCAGGAAACGGAAGCCAAAATTTGGACTCAGCAATGTTTAATTCATATACCAACAGGGGAGACAGCGGTGCAATTATAGTAGGCGCAGGATCTTATGATACCAACCACGACCGTCTTTATTTTAGCACCTATGGCAGCAGGGTAAATGTACAGGCATGGGGACAAAATGTTATAACTACGGGTTACGGAGATCTTTATGCCATAGGAAACGATTTTAATCAGTATTATACCTTGTTTAGCGGAACAAGCTCGGCAACGCCTATTGTTGCTTCCTGCGCGGCAGTTTTGCAATCGTATTATTATGACAGAAGCGGAGAATATTTAACAAGCCAGGAAATAAGAGATGTTTTAGTGCAAACGGGCATTTCTCAGGGTGTTGATACTATTTTTGAACCCATTGGTCCTCTGCCTGATATGGAGGCGGCAATAGCATATATTAATACGAACTTGCTGAGCAATAAAGAATATTCGCTAAACGGGCAGCAGCTACGCCTGTTTCCTAACCCTGCTGACGAGAAACTTACAATTTCGTTAGAAAACAGCAATGGCGGTTTTGAAATTAAAATATTTAATACGTTGGGGCAGATTGTATATGGCGATACTTCATTACTTAATAAAAAAGAGATTGATATTGCCGATTTAAAGAGCGGAATTTATTTTGTAGAAATTAAAAACCAGAATAAGGTTTATACCAAAAGGATTATCAAGAAATAAAAAAACAAAATAAAAAAGCTGCCCTTCATCGGGGCAGCTTTTTTAGTATAAAACGACATTAGTTTATGCCATGTGTATTTCTAAAGAGTCATCTGTTTTTACCACTTTTACAATACCGTTTCCGGTTAAAGTTTTAAGAGCCTTATCCCATTTTTTATTACTCATATTGGCAGTCTCTTTTATCTGAACCAGTGATGCCCTGTCATACCTTTTTATGATTTCTAATAATTCTTTGGCATCATCATCAAGCTGTATTTGTTTTTTCTCGGGACGCATTTGCGGGAAGAACAATACTTCTTGTATCGACTGGTTGTTGGTCAGGAACATAATAAGCCTGTCCATACCTATACCAAGCCCTGAAGTTGGCGGCATGCCATATTCTAACGCGCGAAGGAAATCAAAATCTATAAATTGCCCTGCTTCGTCATCACCACGCTCACTTAGCTTTAACTGAGCTTCAAAACGCTCCCTTTGGTCTATAGGGTCGTTAAGTTCGCTATACGCATTGGCAATCTCCTTACCGCACACCATAAGCTCAAAACGCTCGGTAAGTTCAGGGTTATCGCGGTGTTCTTTACATAGCGGGCTCATCTCTTTAGGATAATCGGTTATAAAAGTAGGCTGTATAAAGTTGCCTTCGCATTTCTCACCAAATATCTCATCTATCAGCTTACCTTTACCCATAGTATCATTTACATCGATACCCATGCCTTTGGCAGCTTCAAATAGTTCTTCTTCGGTTTTACCTGTAATGTCAAACCCTGTATATTGCTTTATAGCATCCGTCATAGTTACCCTTGCATACGGTGCTTTAAAATCTACTTTATGTTTGCCAAAGGTAGTCTCGGTAGTACCGTTAACGGATATGGCGCAATGCTCCAGCAGGCTTTCGGTAAACTCCATCATCCAATTGTAGTCTTTGTAGGCTACATATATTTCCATAGCGGTAAATTCAGGATTATGCGTCCTGTCCATACCCTCATTACGGAAGTTTTTCGAGAATTCATATACACCGTCAAACCCGCCTACTATAAGCCTTTTCAGGTACAGTTCATTAGCAATACGCATATATAATGGCATATCCAGCGAGTTATGGTGTGTTACAAACGGGCGTGCTGCCGCGCCACCTGCTATGGGCTGCAATATTGGTGTTTCTACTTCAAAGTAACCTTTCTCGTTAAAAAAGTTTCGCATGGCATTAAAGAGTTTTGTTCTCTTTACAAAAACTTCTTTAACCTGCGGGTTTACCACAAGATCTACATAGCGCATGCGGTAGCGCAGCTCTTCATCAGTAAAGCCGTCATGCACATTGCCTTCAGCATCTGTTTTTGGAAGTGGTAATGGGCGAAGCGTTTTGCTCAGTACGGTAAAATTGTTTACCCGTACTGATTTCTCTCCTACCTTTGTAGTAAAAAGTTCGCCTTCTACCCCTATAAAGTCACCAAGATCGAGTAGTTTTTTAAAAACTTCGTTATATAGGGTTTTATCCTCATCGGGGCATATTTCGTCTCGGTTAATATATACCTGAATGCGTCCTTCGCTGTCCTGTAATTCTGCAAACGATGCTTTACCTTGTATGCGGAATGACATCAGGCGACCGGCAATAACAACCTTCTTACCTTCAGCAAAATCATTCTTTACCTGTTTACTGGTATGCGTTACAGGAAAAAGGTTGGCGGGATATGGATTTATGCCGAGTTTTCTCAGCGCATCCAGTTTTTCTCTACGAATGATTTCTTGTTCTGAAAGCTGCATGATTTATATAGGTTTTTTAAGCTCGCAAAGATAATGATAATTAGTAAATAAGCAATCCGGTTAATTTACTTTCAGCAGGTTTATTGTAGGGGTGCTATGTAAAAGTTTTGTAATTTTGTGCATTAAATAAAGGATATACATAATGAATAAGAAAGTACAGCTTCTGGAGCTTGGAGAGATGGATTTTAAAGAGGCTTGGGACAGGCAGGAAATGCTTTTTAAAGATATTCTCGATATAAAAATAAAAAACAGGAGGGAAGAAACTAATGTTGTAACGCCTAACTATTTTTTATATGTCGAACATCCGCATGTATATACGCTTGGCAAAAGCGGCGATATAGAAAACCTGTTGCTTAATGAAAAACAGCTTGCCGAAAAGAGAGCTGTATTTTATAAAATAAACCGGGGTGGGGATATTACCTACCACGGTCCGGGGCAAATAGTAGGATATCCTATTTTAGATTTGGATAATTTTTTTACAGATATCCATAAATACCTCCGATTGCTTGAAGAAGTAATTATACTAACGATGGCAGAGTACGGGCTTGCCGGAACGAGAAGCGAGGGAGAAACAGGCGTATGGCTGGATGCAGGAACCCCGTTTGCCCGAAAAATATGCGCTATGGGCATAAGGGCTTCCCGTTGGGTTACCATGCATGGTTTTGCCTTTAATGTAAATGCTAATCTTGGTTATTTTGATAACATTATTCCGTGCGGTATAAAAGATAAAGGGGTTACCTCTTTAAATGTAGAGCTTGGTGTAGATAAAGTGAATGAAGATGAGGTTAAAGAAAAAATAGTAAAACACTTTGCCACCCTTTTTGAAGCAGAGGTGCTTATTAATGCAAATGCATCAGCAAACGGGATTTAAATATTTTCATGATATTTAAAATCCAGTTCCAGTTGCTCAGGCAATAGCCTGAAAGACTTGCGGTGGTATTTTGTAATACCATATTTCCTTATGGCTTCCCGATGCTCTTTAGTGGGGTATCCCTTGTTTTTCTTCCAGTTGTACATAGGGTACTCTTCATGAATTTTATCCATGTACTCATCCCTGTATGTTTTTGCAAGTACTGAGGCTGCTGCTATACTGCTATATTTACTATCGCCTTTTACAATACAGCTAAAAGGTATATCGTTAATAGCTTTAAAGCGATTGCCGTCTACTATAATATAGGAAGGTTTGGGGTTAAGTTTTATTATACATTCCTGCATTGCCTTAATTGATGCATTTAAAATATTTATCTTATCAATTATTTTAGGCTCGATATTTGTGACACAGTAACATACGGCTTTTTTCTCAATAATGGGTTTTAATAAATTTCGGGTTTTTTCGTTTAATTGTTTGGAATCGTTTAGTAATTCCATCTCAAAATCTTTAGCAAGTATAACTGCAGCGGCAGTAACGGGACCGGCAAGACAACCTCTTCCGGCTTCGTCAGTACCTGTTTCGTAGTAAATTCCTGAATGATTTGGCAATAACATAAAACTGATTACGATTAAATACCGTACAAATATATAGATATCAAGTATTAAAATAAAAAATTAACATACGTAGAATGATTTTAATTTATATTTTTGCTAACCTTTATAGTAGGAAAATATTATTAATTAAATTTTTCTCACTAAATACGCTATTAACTATTAATTAATTAAGAAATGAAAAAGAATACTGTGAAATTTTTTGTTCTGACTTTGGCTTTAGGCAGTAGCTTTACTGTTTTTGCACAAACCCCGGAACAAAGAGCTGAGATTATAAAGCATTATGATTTGGTTGAGCTCAAAAAAATAGAGACTGAGCTTACTGAAAAAAACAGGAAAGAGAAAGAAGAAGCTGTTGCGTTGGCAAAATTAAAAGGCATGCCTATTAAGTTTGTCGATAAAGATGGTACAGTGAAAGAGATTATGAAGGTAATTGAAGGAGAGCCTGTTTATTATATGACTTATAATACGGGATCTGCAAGAACTTCCAGAGTTGACAGGATTAATTCAGGTGGTTCCGCAGGGTTGAGTTTAGATGGTCAAGATATGCTTATCGGTATATGGGATGATGATGCTGTTAGAAAATTTCATCAAGATCTTACAGGGCGTGCTAATCAGATGGACTCTGCTAACGAAATAGGAAACCATGCCACACATGTGGCGGGTACTATGATTGGATCAGGTGTTGGTAATTCGTCGGCTAAAGGAATGGCTCCCGAAGCAGATTTGTGGGCAAATGATTGGAATAATGACACCGGCGAGATGGCAGCTCAGGCAGCTCAAGGATTACTTGTATCAAATCACTCTTATGGATTGGCTTCAGTACCGGTAACATATATTTTTGGGGCTTATATAGGAGAGAGTTATTCTTGGGATAATATAGTATACAATGCTCCTTATTATCAACCCGTAGTTGCTGCAGGTAATGACAGAAATGCAGATCCTGCTATGAATCCTTCAAAATCAGGTATGGATTTACTTACGCAAATGGGGGTGTCTAAAAATGTTGTTGTTGTTGCAGCAATAAATGAAGTGTTTAATTATAATGGTCCTTCAAGTGTTATTATGAGTGATTTTAGTAACTGGGGTCCTACTGATGATAGGAGGGTTAAGCCGGATATTTCTTCAAAAGGAGTAGGCGTACTATCTACTTGGGGTACATCTAATACAGCATATAATTCAATAAATGGAACATCAATGGCTTCTCCGGGTGTTGCAGGAGCTTTACTTTTATTACAACAGCATTATAATAATGTTAATGATGATTTTATGCTCTCTGCTACATTAAGAGGTATAATGGCTCATACTGCAGATGAAGCCGGAGAGGCATTTGGGCCTGATTTTAAATTTGGATGGGGACTAATGAATGCAGAAGCAGGTGCTGCTGTTATTTCGGGTAATGGGGTGTCTTCAGTTGTTTTAGAGACCACTTTGAACCAAGGTGAAACTTATACCAGGCAGGTGGTTACAGATGGAATTAACCCGTTAAAGGCTACTATTTCATGGACTGACCGTCCAGGTACCCCAAATACTTCCGGTACCATAGATGATAATACTCCTGTACTTGTTAATGATCTTGATCTTAGAATAAGTAAAGATGGTACGGATTATATGCCATGGAGGCTGAATACAGGTTTACTTACAGGACTTGTTCAGAAAGCAGATAATAAAGTAGATAATATTGAGAAGGTAGAGTTGCCTACCGTTGATGGTGAAAACTTTATACCTCCTGCAGGAGAGATATACACGATAACTGTGACTAACAAGGGATCATTAGTTGGTGGTAGTCAAGATTTTTCGATAATAATTTCAGGTATAGATGAAGCGGCAGGAATTAAAGATAACAATCTTTCAGGGTTTACCGTATGGCCTAATCCTGCAAATGATATACTGAATATTTCCATATCAGATTCTTTTAATGGTAATCTTTCAAAAACTTCAATTACAATTTATGACCTTCAAGGCAGAATTGTAAAGCATTATGACGAATTTATGGATGTAATTCAAGTTTCAGACCTCTCTAAAGGGATATATATATTCAATATGAATTCTGATGGTTTGACTACAACTAAGAAGGTTACAATTAAGTAATAAAAAATATTTATAATATCTAAATAACTAAAAAATTCGGGGTTTTTACCCCGAATTTTTTAGTTATTAGAATTACTATTGGCTACAATAAAAATATGTCAATTTAATATAGTTTGTTGTATTAAAGCAGATAATGTTTAAAAATTTAATTTCTATTCTACGCAACCTTTTTGATTTTTTTGAATCTTTATTGTAATACTTATAATTTCAGGATAATTTAATTTCTTTAATTTAACATTATTATTCCGAAGTAATATTTGTTTTATTAATAAATTATTAAGAAGTTTGCGGTTAACTAACTCAAATTAATAAAGTATGAGATCGAAGTTTACTTGGATTATGACGCTTTTATTGGCGTTTTCATTTGGTTTCTCTTTTGCGCAAGAGAGAACCGTGACAGGTACCGTTTCGGACAATGTAGGTCCATTGCCAGGTGCCAGTGTTCTTATAAAAGGGACACAGCGTAGCGCGCAAACAGATATTGATGGAAAATATTCCATTAATGTGAATACGGGTGATGTTTTAATATTCTCTTATGCAGGCTCTCAGTCAGAAAGTGTTACTGTAGAGAGTTCTAATGTTATTAACGTCGTGCTTGGAGCTAAAGAGCTCGATGTAGTAATTAAGGATGCTTATCGTAGTACTACTGTTAGAAAAAACTCTAGTGCAGTAACAACCTTAACTATAGAAGCTATAGAGGATAGAGCAAATGCCTCTGTTTTACAAAGTCTTCAAGGTCAGATTGCAGGTCTTAATATAGCAACTGGTTCAGGTCAGCCCGGAGCAGATAGTACTATTATCCTTCGTGGTGTTGGTACTATTAATGGTAATGTTGAGCCGCTTTTTGTAGTAGATGGTATTCCTGTTGATGAAGATGGATTTAGGAGTATTAATCAGAATGATATTGCTACTTTCAGGGTGCTTAAAGATGCTGCTGCTACTTCAATTTATGGTAACAGAGGTGCTAACGGTGTGATTGTTATAACAACAAAGAGAGGGAGTTTTAATCAAAAAACACAGTTTAGATATACTTCTCAGTTCGGTTACACAGAATTGCAACCTTTGAATATTGAATTGATGGACTCGAGACAATTCTTAAATCTTCAGAAACAATATGGACAGGGTTACGGAGCAACGCTGACTGACGAAGAAATAGATGCGTTATCGAGACAAACTAATACTTATTGGACAGATGTTTTCTTTAGAAAAGGAGTTACTAAATCTCATGACTTAGCTATAACTTCAGGTTCTGAAAATACTAATAATTTTACCTCTATAAGTTATTTTGAGCAGGAGGGTGTATTTATAAACACTAGCCTTAAACGTTTTACTGTAAGAAATAATTTTTCAGGTAAGACAGATAATGATAAATTTACTTATGGGTTGAATATGAACGTTAATTTCTCTCGTTCAAGTGGTATAGACGGAGCAGGTAGCAATGCTGTATTTTTTGCACCATTTACAGCTGCGCTGAGAGGTCTTCCTTATTTAAACCCTTATAATCCTGATGGTTCAATAACCAGAGATGGAGGTTTAACTCCAGGCGATCCTGATGCTATTACTGTTGAGAAAGTTCCTATCGTGTTGTTGAATTCATCACAAATGAATACAGATATTGAGGATGAAGTTAAAATTCTTGCAGGATTCAATGCAAATTACCAGTTTATGGATAACGTGACTGCAGGAATTCAGTTGGGTGTAGATTATTCGGCATTCAATACAAAAGAAATATTACATCCGGAAAGTTTACTAGGTCCTTTTCAAACAGATCAGAGGGCTGAATTTGGAGGTACTCAATCAGAGTCAGCGACAAGAGATTTTAGATTCAATTCTCTTGTAAGTTTAAATTATAATAAAACTTTTACTGATCACACAATTGATTTTACCCTTTTTACAGAGTATAATAAAGCCCATTTTGAAGGAATAAACTTTACTCAGTTTGGACTTGATCCAAGGCTTGTTGGTGTAGGTGCCGCATTTATTGACGGTACTGTAGAGGAAGAGTTTGATAATGATCCTAATAACCAGCTTGCTCAACCATATATTCCTACTGTTGGTTCTTTCAAAGTACAGGAAGGCTTGTTCTCATACTTTGCGAATGCTGATTATGATTATAAGGGCAAATACGGTATTACAGCTACAGTAAGAAGAGATGCTTCTTTCAGGTTTATCGATGATAATAAATGGGGTACTTTTTGGTCTGTAGGTGGACGTTGGAATATTGACGGTGAAGATTTTATGCAAGGTGCCACTGTGAATGAACTTAAACTAAGAGCATCATATGGTACTTCCGGTAATCAGAGGATAAACAATGCTCAGTATTCCGCTCTTAGTCTAACAAGAAGTTTATATACTGCGGGCTCAGGATATAATAATACAGTGTCTACGGTGCCTGCACAGTTTGGTAACGTTGATTTAAGATGGGAACAAACTGAGCAGACAAATATAGGTGTTGATTTTGGAGTTTGGAATAATAAATTATCTGGTAGTGTAGATGTTTACAGAAAGTTAACTACTGATCTTTTCCAGACAACTCCTGTGTCTCCAGTTAATGGTACTACAAGTATTGATGCCAACATTGGGGCTATGCAAAATGAAGGTCTTGAAATTACACTTAAATACGTAGTGTATGATGATGCAGATTGGAATATATCTGTTAACGCAAATACTTCTTATAACAAAAACGAAATTCGCGACCTTCCTGAAAGTTATGATGGAATATTTAACCAAGGAGGATCAAATGCTTTAATCGAAGGCGAAGCTATTGGTACTTTCTATCTCGTTAGATATGCCGGAGTTAACCCATCAAATGGTAACCCGTTATTCTATACTCAGGATGGAGGTTTAACAGAGACTTTAGATCCTGAAAATGACAGGGTTTCAACCGGTAAATCTATTTATCCTGTATGGCAGGGAGGTTTTGGGAGTAGCATAAGATATAAAGGTTTTGAATTTAACACACAATGGAGTTATTTTGCTGACGTTTATAGAAACAATCTTGATTATGCTCAGTTAGAAGAAACTTCATCAGTAAATGACGATGGAAACAGAACAACATCTTTGACAAGAGCTTGGCAACAGCCGGGAGATATTACTGACGTTCCAAGAGTAGGAAGCCCAATAGGTGCAGTTACTTATATTAACCAGAGCGATAGATATCTTGAAGACGCATCATTCTTAAGGCTAAGAAACATTCTTTTCGGTTATTCGTTTAGTAAAGAGCAGTTGGGAGAGCTTCCAATTTCCGGTCTTAGACTATATGTTCAAGGTGAAAATCTTATCACTTTTAGTTCTTGGAGAGGTTGGGATGCTGAAGGAGGCTTCAGGACTACTGACAGA
The DNA here is from genome assembly GCF_004634195.1 of Flavobacterium salilacus subsp. salilacus. Lineage (GTDB taxonomy): Bacteria > Bacteroidota > Bacteroidia > Flavobacteriales > Flavobacteriaceae > Flavobacterium > Flavobacterium salilacus. The sequence continues at coordinate 238,758 of NZ_SKBP01000002.1, read as the reverse complement.
GGTAACTATCCTACACCAAAAATTTACACTTTTGGAGCTGTAATTAATTTTTAAAAAAAAACAAATATGAAAAAAATATTCAATCTATGTTTATTGGCTTTGTTCGTATCTTTCACTTCATGTGAAGATGCAACGGATATCATTCAGGATGGAGAACTGAGTGAAGAAGCCGCATATAGAAATGTTGATGATCTCCAAACGGGTCTCAACGGAGTATATGCTACCTATGCACCCGATGCTGCGAGTAATGGTGTGGGTAACTCATTTTTATTAAATGCAGTTATTACTGATAATATAAAAAGAGGTATTCAAAATAATAATCAGGGTAGTGAAGTTTACGGTTTTACTGTAAACACTAATACAGGTTTTCCTAATTCAATATGGAATAGCAGATATGGAACAATCAACTTTGCTAACAGGGTATTAAGAAATATCGACAGAGTATTAGAAAATGCTTCTGAAGCTGATATTGCCCGTGCTGATCATATAAAAGGACAGTTAATTGCATTAAGAGCTTTATGTCATTTTGAATTAATGCAATATTTTGTCGTGGATTATAAAGCTCCGGATTCTCCAGGTGTGATTATAATGGATTTTGTACCACCTCTAGGTGAAGTTTATCCAAGAAATACAGTAGGTGAATGTTTTGAGTTTATTTTAAATGATATAAATGATGCCCAGGCACTTGTAAATCCTACGGCGACAGATAATTTTTATATCACTCAGAATGCAATCCAATTCTTAAGAGCAAGAGTCTTACTTTTCCAAGGTAATACATCTGATTATGCTTCAATAGAGGCAATTGCTGATTCAATATTAGAAGACCATCCTATTATCACTGATTTTGAAGCATATTCAGGCTTTTGGAGTGATGCTAATCTATCAACAGTTGATGAGGATGTTTTCACTCTGTTTAGAGGTGTTTCTGATAATAATATTGCGGGTATGTTCTATGCTAATGAAACAAATATTTCAGGTAGTCCTTTCTTTGAAATGTCTAATGAGCTATTTGATCTATACGCTGATGACGATGTTAGAAAACAGGTATTTGTCGATAATAGTAGTGTATTATCTGGAGCTAATAGAGTAATATTAATAAATAAATATCCGGGTAGTAGTAACGGTCTGTTATCAAACCACTGTAAACTGTTCAGGTCTTCAGAAATGTTGCTAATAAAAGCTGAGGTTCAGGCAAGACAAGGTAACCTTACAGGAGCTGCTCAAAGTGTTAGATCTTTAAGAGATGCCAGAATTGCGGGTACTCCTGCCCTTCCTAATTATGCCAATCTTAATGTAGCATTGGCTGATATAATGGTAGAAAGACGTAAAGAGCTATGTTATGAAGGGCATAGATATTTAGATATCAAGAGAATTGGTGCAGAAATTAACGTAGGTATCAATAGAGATTCTCGTGATTGTGGTTCTTTTGAGGCACCATGTGATTTAGCTCCTACAAGCTACTTATTCACAATGCCTATACCAAATAGCGAACTTAACGCAAATAATACGATTCAACAGAATCCTAATTATTAAAAAAAAATGCAAATGAAAAATATATTCAAATCTTTATTATTATTGTCTTCACTTATGGTTGTATCCTGTGGGGACGTTGAGCCCGTTGTTTACAATGGCGCTGAGAGCAATGATACTTTTCTTAGCTTTTCAGCATCAAGTTATACTTTACCGGTAAGAATTGATGATACAGGAAGTGTTGAAGTTACCTTGAATTCAAGTACAGTTTCGTCTGTAGACAGAACTTATCAGATCGAGATTGTGGAAGAGGAGACAGATGCTATACCTGAAACCTATACACTGCCTACATCAATCACCATACCGGCAGGAAAGTACCAAGGGTTTATGACGATAACAGGTGTTGATAATAATCTTGTTGATACGAATCCTGACAAACTAGTGTTTAGAATCAGTAACAGAACTGATGAATACACAGACGTTGAGAATATCACTGTGTCTATTGTAGAGGTTTGCCCTCTTGATGGTGATTTCACAGGAGACTATAGAGTTAATCAATTGACAGCAGGAATGCCTATTAATCCAGGTAATGTATTCATTTTTGAAGACAATTCTATTGTACAGCTTCAAGTGGGAGATTCGGACTTTGAGCGTTATTTTGCTGCGGATATTTATTCTGCAGCTGTTTCAGGTCTTGAAAATGAGTTTAGATTTACACTTACTTGTGGCGAAACATCTCTGTCCAGAGAAATTGACTTAGGTATAGGTTGTACTGAAGCTACCTTGAAAATCCTTCCTGGATTGAGTAATGCTACATATGTTAATGATGGTAGTGTAATTGATATTACTGTTACGGAAGACCCGGATGCTAGTTGTGCTGATGCTGCTAGACAGACAACAATAAGACTAACGAAAGTAAATTAATTTTAAACCAAGTTTATGAAAAAAAATATATTAGCACTTCTGTTAAGCTTTGTAACCATTGCTTTTGTAAGTTGTGATTATCACGATCCGAACGAAGATAAGTTCGGAGCAGATACTGAAAGTGGCTGGGTACAATTCGAAACCCAAGGAACTACTTATGTTGTAACAGGATTAACTACGGAGTTTAGAGTTCCTGTAATGTTACATTCTGCTGTAAATACAAGCGGTCTAGATGTTGCTTATACAGTTACGGATGTTAGCGGTAGTACTGAAGGTATTGTTGACTATAGTGGAGAAATGAATATACCTTCAGGTCAACTTACGGGAGATATTGTTTTTACACTGCCAGATTCAGCTTTAACATCATGTATAGAATTTACTGTAACTTTAGCTTCTACAAGCAGGGATAATGTTCAGATAGGTTTAGATGATGGTCTAAGACCAACAACTCATGCCGTAGTGATTGGAAAGGGTAGAGACTCTTTTATTGGTACATATAGTGCTATACAAGATGGTGATTCTGAATATCAAACTGTAGTGGTTGCAGGCGAAGAGCCAAATGAATTAGTTGTTTCTAATGTGTTTGGTCAAGATGCGAATTCTGAAACGCATATATTTTTAGATGCGGTTAGTTCAAATGCAAATATCTCTTTTCCTAATTTTTCTGGAAATTACCTTTTTACGGATTCAGGAGCAGGTGATATTTTTGTTAGTAACGATTTTGCTACATTTTTCCCTAATGAGGATAACACAAGCAGTACATTTGACTCTTGTGATTCTAAAATTAATCTTAGATTTTTCTTAGTTGCTGGTGAACCTGCCGAAGCAGTTACCAACGTTATAACTCTTGAGATGACTAAACAGTAAGAATTATTTTACAAATCAAAGCCCGCTTATATAAGCGGGCTTTTTTATGCACTTTAATGTATAAAAAATTATCTTTGCGATGAATTATAAGGCTATTCATGTATAAGAAGTTTATTTTAGGTTGTTTTTTCTTTTTTCTGCCCTTTATGGTCTTTAGCCAGGTATTACAAAAAAGGGACTCCCTAAGGGCTAAAGATACCACCAGTGTATCTCGTAATAATAGGACAACTGCAGTTCCAACAGTTTCGGATAGTATTGCTACTATTGATATGTATAAAATTATTAGTATTGAGCGGGATACTACTTATGTTGATACCTCATTAACAATACAAAACGAATATGCCGAGAATTACCTTTGTAAGGATATTTTCGGGTTATTGCCATTCCATAATATTGGGCAAACTTACAATACGCTTGATTATGGCTTGAATGACTATACCCCTTTTCCGGAATTTGGTTTTAGAGCAAAGCATTTTGCCTACATGGAGGTTGAAGACATAAACTACTATCATGTAGCTACTCCCTTTACAGATTTGTTTTATCGTTCGGTTTTAGAGCAGGGGCAAATACTCGATGCTTCTGTTACCGTAAATACATCTGATAATTTAAACCTTACTGTTGGCTATAAAGGCTTGCGTTCTATTGGCAAATATATCAACTCGTTATCCAGTAACGGAAATTTCAGGCTCATTACCAGTTATAATACTACTGACAGGCGTTATATACTTAAACTGCATATGACGGCACAGGATTTTTCCAATCAGGAAAACGGAGGTATTGTAAATACAGCAGATTTTGAAAGTAGTGAGCCTCCTTTTGACGAGCGTGCTCGGCTGGAAGTCTACTTTAATGATGCCTACTCATTACTAAAAGGGAATCGTTATTTTATAGATCATACTTTCCGGCTTAATAAAAGTAATCCTAACAGTATAGTGCTGCACCATAGATTCAATTATGAGCATAAGCTTTTTGAATATACGCAACCAACTCCATCCGCTCGTTTTGGGCGCGCACTTACATCATCTATTTATGATAAAACCAGATATAACAGAATGTATAATATGTTTGGAGCGGCTTATTCTAATAAAACAATAGGCGATATTGAGTTTTATATAGAAGATTATAACTATAACTATTACTACAATAGTATTGTTCTTAACCCTGAAGGTGGAATTGCAATACCCAATTCATTAAGTGATAGGATTAACACCTATGGCGCTCGCTACAGCTACCAAAAAGATAAGTGGAAAGGGAGTGTTTTACTATCCAATTCGATTACCGACCAGTCATTAGCAAATATCGATGCATCAGCACGATATACTTTTGATGAAAAAAACAGTGTTTCGTTACGCTATCAAAACATGAACAAGCTGCCTAATCTTAATTTCAGGCTTTTTCAAAGTGATTACGAAAACTATAATTGGTATGAAAAGGATTTAAAAAATGAAAAAATAAATAATTTTGAAGTAGAAGCAAAAACAAAATGGGTATCAGCATCACTACAGTACAGTATTCTTAAAGATCATTTGTACTTTTTTAACGAAGCCGATAATACCAATCCTGCAGATATTGATAGCCTTTTGGTTAAGCCTGAACAATATGATAATACTATTAACTATTTATCCTTAAAAGTAAATAAAGAATTTAAGTTTTGGAAGCTGGCTTTAGATAACACCGTGTTGTACCAGCAAGTCGATCAGTCACATAAGATATTGAATGTGCCGGAGTTTGTGACAAGGAATACGTTATATTTTTCCGATCATTTTTTTAAAAAGGCACTGTACCTGCAAACAGGTTTTACATTTCAGTACTTTACATCCTATTATGCTAATGATTATAACCCGCTTATCGGCGAATTTTACATACAGGAAAAAAAGAAGATAGGCGATTACCCGTTAATCGACTTCTTTATCAATGCTAAAATACAAACCTTCAGAGTGTTTTTTAAAGCAGAACATTTTAATTCAAACTTTACAGGTTATGACTATTATGCTGCACCCAACCAGCCTTATCGCGATTTTACAATCAGGTTCGGTGTAATATGGGATTTCTTTACCTAAGCGTTAAGGAGTATCAATTAACTATTTTCTTTACACAAGATATAATATCTTTGCACAATTATTTATAAAGACAATAAAGGTTACAAATGAAATACGCAAAAAATATACTGGAAACCATAGGTAACACACCCCTTGTACAACTTAATAAAGTTACACAGGATGTAGAGGCTTTGGTATTGGCAAAAGTAGAAACTTTTAATCCCGGTAACTCTGTTAAAGACAGGATGGCGGTTAAAATGATAGAAGATGCAGAGGCTGATGGCAGGCTACAACCCGGCGGAACTATTATAGAAGGTACATCGGGCAATACCGGTATGGGGCTTGCACTCACCGCTATTGTAAAAGGCTATAAACTTATTTGCGTAATTTCCGACAAGCAGTCAAAAGAAAAAATGGATATATTAAGGGCAGTAGGAGCTAAGGTTGTGGTGTGCCCAACCGATGTAGAGCCTACCGACCCGCGTTCGTACTATTCCGTATCAAAACGTTTGGCTACAGAAACGCCGAACGCTTGGTATGTAAACCAATATGATAACCCATCTAACGCTATAGCCCACTACGAGCAGACAGGTCCCGAAATTTGGGAACAAACCGAAGGCAAAATAACGCATTTTGTAGTAGGCGTAGGTACAGGCGGAACCATATCAGGCGTTGCAAAGTACCTGAAAGAGAAAAACCCTAATATCAAAATATGGGGTATAGATACGTATGGTTCGGTATTTAAAAAATATCATGAAACAGGTATTTTCGACGAAAATGAAATTTACTCCTATATAACCGAAGGTATTGGTGAGGATATATTGCCTAAAAATGTTGACTTTTCGTTGATAGACGGCTTTACTAAAGTAACTGATAAAGATGCTGCCGTATATACACGCAGGCTGGCATTGGAAGAAGGCATCTTTGTAGGTAACTCTGCCGGGGCAGCCGTAAAAGGTTTATTACAACTAAAAGACCATTTTAAACCTGATGATGTAGTTGTGGTATTATTCCACGATAGCGGTAGCCGTTATGTGGGCAAAATGTTTAATGATGACTGGATGCGTGAGCGTGGCTTTCTTGATGAAGAGATTACTAAAGCGCAAGACCTTATTAAAGACCATGCTGATAAACCATTGGTAGTGGTGCGCACGGAAGAATTAGTATCGCATGCTATAGAACGCCTGCGTAAATATAAAATATCACAAATTCCGGTTATAGATACCACAGGCTTTGTAGGGTCGATAGACGAAACCGATCTGTTCAGGAGCTATGTAGAGGATAAAGACATTGCCGAAAAACCGATAAAAGATATAATGGGCGCACCATACCCTATAGTAAATGCCAATGCTTCTATCGATGAAGTATCAAAACTGATAAACAAAGATAATCAGGCAGTATTGGTAGATTTAGGTGATGGTAAACACCACATTATTACCAAACACGATATTATCGGTGCTATCAAATAAATAATAATTCCTTATATTTAAAGAGCCGAAAAGGCTCTTTTTTTGTTTAGATGAATTTTACAGCTATAGATTTCGAAACTGCAACAGGGCATCCGCACAGTGCCTGCGCTGTAGGTATAGTAACCGTAAATGACGGCATTATTACAGAGGAGTACTACACCCTTATTCAGCCACCCGATAATGAATACTGGTACAGGAATATAATGGTACATGGCATAAAACCTGTTGAAACATTGGATAAACCCATGTTTGACGATTTATATCCGGAAATTCACAAGCGTTTGTTCGGGAGGAAGCTTGTAGCCCATAATGAAGCTTTTGACCGAAATGTACTCGCCAAAACCATGCGTTGGTATGGTTTGTATTATGATGAACTTGAAATAGCTGACAGATGGGAATGTACCTGCCGTATATACCGTGCTAAGGGCTACAAGCCTGCCAACCTGAAAGCGTGCAGCGACAGGCATGGTATAGCCTTAAACCACCACGAGGCATTATCAGATGCGCGGGCGTGTGCCAAGTTGTATATGCTGCATAATAATCAAATGCAATTACGGTTATAAATTTCTGTCTTGTTTTATAAATTTTTTTATTTTAGCTGCAATCCGACAGCAAAATGAAAGAAGACTTTCTACACCACATCTGGCAGTTTAAAAAATTCAACATACAGCACTTAACCACTGTACAGGGCGAACCTATAGAGATTATCAACTCAGGGCAATACCTGCAACAATCAGGGCCTGATTTTTTTAATGCACAATTGCGCATTGGCGAACAGACTTGGGCGGGCAATGTAGAGATACACATCAAGTCGTCCGACTGGTATTTGCACAGCCATGAGCGTGATGCTGCTTATGATAACGTAATACTACACGTAGTGTGGGAACATGATACAGAGGTAATGCGTAGCGATGCTACCGAGATACCTGTTTTAGAATTAAAAAATTATGTAGAAGCTCCCGTACTCAATAATTACAATGCACTCATATCTGCTAAAACCTGGATTTATTGCGAAAAGGAACTCGAAACGCTGAATAGTTTTGTATTGGAAAACTGGAAAGAGCGTTTGTTTTTTGAAAGGTTAGAACGTAAAGCATTACCCATATTGCAACTTGCGGCGGCAACCAATGGCGACTGGGAGGCGGTGCTGTTTTGTTTCCTTGCTAAAAACTTTGGGCTGAATACTAACGGGGAAACATTTTATGCTCTTGCAAAATCATTGCCTTTTAGCGTAGTGCGTAAAGAAAGTTTTGAAGCCGAAAATATAGAGGCGTTGCTATTGGGCAGGGCAGGACTTCTGGATGAGAAGTATGAAGATGTTTACCCGAAAGACCTCATGGCAAGATACAGCTATATAATTACTAAACATCGTTTGGAACCGGCACACATCAATAAGCCGGAATTTTTTAGGCATCGCCCGGACAATTTCCCCACTATTCGCCTTTCGCAGTTGGCACAACTGTATCATAACCATCAAAACCTGTTTTCAAAAATTATAGCTTCTAACTCGATAGAGGATATTTATAAAATATTTTCGGTAATGGTATCGCCTTATTGGCAAACCCATTATACGTTTGATAAAGCAAGCCCGAAAAAACGAAAAGCACTTACCAAATCGTTTATCGACCTTGTTATTATAAACACCATAATCCCGTTTAGATTTGCCTATGCCAAAAGCAGGGGAGAGGAAACGAGCGAAGAACTGTTGCAATTACTGCAACAACTGCCCCCTGAAAAGAATTCGATTATAGAGAAATTCAGGCAGTTTAAAATGCCCGTTACTTCCGCTTATGATACACAGGCTTTATTACAGCTTAAAAATGAATACTGTAACCACAAACGCTGTATGCAATGCGGTATAGGGCTGGAATTGCTGAAAAAGTAATTTTTTTGATGTACCCTAAACAGGATTGTGTAAATTTGAGAACTTAATTTATAGAATAAAACCAAACAATGTCATTAGTAACCAAAATACGTCATTTTTTTGAGCGCAACGGCTTTCACGTGTCATCGCGCCTTGCCGACAGATTGGGTATGCGGGCTACCAATGTACGTTTGTTTTTCATCTATATATCGTTTGTAACCGTAGGGCTCTGGTTTGGCGTATATCTTACACTGGCTTTTTGGCTGCGACTTAAAGATATGGTTTATACAAAACGAAGCTCAGTATTCGATTTATAAAAATATACCGCAATGCAGCCATTCCGTTTTTTCTTTCATTATACCAAAGGGCAGCGAAAAGGCATTGTAGCATTGTTACTCCTTATCATTATTGCACAAGTTGCTTATTTTGTTGTTACTTCCCGCAACTGGCAAAATGAGACCGAGCAGTCTGCCGAGCAACAAGAGTGGCTTGCCTTGCAAACTGAAATTGACACCCTGAAAGCCCGACAGGCAAAGTCAGCATATAAAATATACCCTTTTAACCCTAATTATATTACCGATTATAAAGGTTATGTATTAGGCATGAGTAGTGCCGAAATAGATAGGCTGCATAAGTTTCGCGAAACAAAAAAGTATGTAAACAGTGCTGAGGAATTTCAGGAAGTCACAAAAGTATCGGATAGTCTTTTAGAGAGCATAGCGCCTTATTTCAAATTCCCCAGTTGGGTTAAAAACAAAAAGGGCAGTAAGAATACTAAGATTTACCCTTTTAACCCAAACTATATATCAGATTATAAAGCAAAGCTTATAGGGTTATCAAAACAAGAATTGGCACGCATTCGCAAATTTCGGAAAACGAATAAATATATAAATAGTGCTAGAGATTTTCAGGAGGTTACAAGAATATCTGACAGCCGCTTAAAAAAGATAGCACCTTATTTTAAATTCCCCGATTGGGTAACAGAAAGGCAAAATAAAACTGTAGAAATTTACCCTTTTAATCCTAATTATATATCCGACTATAAAGCACAACTCATAGGCTTATCGCCAAAAGAGTTACAACGTATTAGGGATTTCAGGTCAAAAAATAAGTATGTAAATAGTGCCGAAGAATTTCAGGCAGTCACAAAAGTATCCGATAGTTTACTAAAAGCCATATCGCCATACTTTAAGTTTCCTGATTGGGTTAATAACAAAAATAACGCAACAGTACTGGATATTAATAAAGCTACCGCCGACCAGCTAACGGCTATTTACGGTATTGGTCCTGTATATTCAAAACGGATATTAGAACGAAGAGAACAGCTTGGGGCATACGTGAGTATGGAGCAAATGGACGATTTCGATTTCAGGGACTACTCTCCCGGTACTAACAATGAGCTTAAAAAGCGCTTTGCCGTTATGGGGCAGCCACAAGTTATTACCATAAATATTAATACGGCATCCTTAAATAAACTAAGTTCTTTTCCTTACTTTGATAAAACCATTGCAGCCAATATCATTGCCAAAAGAGAGGCGCAGGGAAAGATTAATAATATTGAAGAATTAACAAAAATTAATGGTTTTCCTGTTGAAAAAGAAAAAATAATTGCCTTATATTTGGAATTCTAAAATAACAATCAGAAAATGAACTTCGATTATAGCGAAACACAGGCAATGATTGCACAGTCAATCAGGGATTTTGCAGAACAGCACATCCGTCCATTTATGAGAGAGTGGGATGATACTCAGTATTTTCCCGTAGATTTATTCAAAAAATTAGGCGAAATGGGCTTTATGGGAGTTCTTGTTCCGGAAGAATTAGGCGGTTCGGGCTTAGGCTACCATGAATATATTACTATAGTAGAAGAAATATCAAAAGTAGATCCGTCTATCGGACTATCGGTTGCGGCACACAACTCCCTTTGCACTAACCATATTCTTACTTTTGGTAACGAAGAACAAAAAAAGAAATGGATACCTAAATTGGCTACAGCCGAACATATTGGCGCTTGGGGGTTAACAGAGCACAACACAGGATCTGATGCAGGAGGAATGAACACTACCGCTGTAAAAGATGGCGACCACTGGATAGTAAACGGAGCTAAAAACTTTATAACACATGCAAAATCAGGAGATGTTGCAGTAGTTATAGTTCGTACAGGCGAAAAAGGAGACTCTCGCGGAATGACTGCTTTTGTTTTCGAGAAGGGTATGGAAGGCTTTACCAGCGGTAAAAAAGAAGATAAACTGGGTATGCGCGCCAGCGAAACAGCCGAGCTTATATTTGATAATTGCCGTATTCCTGATGCTAACAGGCTTGGCGAAGTAGGCGATGGTTTTATACAAGCAATGAAAATATTAGATGGCGGTCGTATCTCTATCGGGGCCTTGTCATTAGGTATTGCCAAAGGAGCTTATGAAGCATCCCTGAAATATTCTAAAGAACGTTACCAGTTTGGGCAGCCCATAAGCAACTTCCAAGGGATTGCTTTTAAACTTGCCGATATGGCTACCGAAATAGAAGCTTCAGAGCTACTGTTGCACAAAGCAGCTTATCTTAAAAATAACAACAGGAAAATGACCGTTGCAGGAGCAATGAGTAAAATGTATTCGTCTGAAGTATGTGTACGTGTTTCTAATGAAGCGGTACAAATACATGGCGGATATGGTTATACCAAAGATTACCCTGTTGAGAAATTTTACAGAGACTCTAAACTATGTACCATAGGCGAAGGTACTACAGAGATACAGAAACTGGTTATATCCCGTAATCTATTAAAAGAATAGGATATTTAAAAATTAAATAACTGAAAAAGAGCAACTTATATTAAGTTGCTCTTTTTTTTACAAGTTATTAACATTACAACGTTATAGTTTTGCTTGTTTTTGTAATGTGTTAATTTTTATGTTATTATTTTATATATTTCATAAACTAAAACATTATTAATTATGAAATGTATATTTACAATGCTTATCGCAGCCCTATTGTTATCGGGGTGCAGTAAAGATTCAGATGCCCTTTATGAGGGCGAACAACAAAACAAATTACCTTCTGAAACTTCACAACCTGAAACCGCAGGTCGCTCTATCGGATCAAAGGTAATGATGCAGGCTTTTTATTGGGATGTACCCGCCGGAGGTACCTGGTGGAACACCGTTTCCGGTAAAGTCCCCTCGTGGGCAAGTGCCGGTATTGATGCTATTTGGCTACCGCCTGCTACCAAAGCACAAAATGGTCCGTTCTCTATGGGATATGACCCTTTTGATTATTATGATTTTGGGAGTTATAACCAAATGGGCAGCACCGAAACCCGTTTCGGCTCGCTTAGCGAAATCCAGTCGTTAATCAGTACGGCTCATAATAACGACCTTAGCGTTATAGCCGATATTGTTATTAACCATAACAGTGGCGGGGCATCGCAGTACAACCCTTTTACAAGCGGAAGCACATATACTGATTTTCAGCCTGCATCAGGCTTATTTACCCGTTCGTATTATGATTTCCATCCTAATGATGTGCATGCCTATGATTCGGGGTCTTTCGGAGGATTCCCCGACCTGTGCCATGATAAAGTATATGTGCAAAACTGGCTTTATAATAACAGTAACTCTATTGCTAAATATTATAAGAATGTAATGGGTTTCGACGGTTGGCGTTTTGATTATGTAAAAGGCTTTGAGCCTTGGGTAGTTAAAAACTTTAAAAATGCCGCAGGCGGTTTTGCCGTAGGGGAGTACTGGGACGGTAATGCTGCCACACTGGACTGGTGGACAGGACAGGCGGAAGCCAGTGCTTTTGATTTTGCATGTTACTATAAAATGCGCGATGCTTTTGGTAATAACGACCTTACCCAACTTAATGGCGATATGCTGCTAAAGCGTAACTCATACAGAGCCGTAACCTTTGTGGCAAACCATGATACAGATGAGATATACAACAACAAACTGTTAGCCTATGCCTATATATTAACCCATGAAGGCTACCCCTGTGTTTTTTATAGAGATTATGAGGAATGGCTGGATAAAAATAAACTAAATAACCTGATATGGATACACAACAATAAAGCATCAGGAGGCACGAGCTACCTATATGCAGATAATGATGAGTATGTGGCACGCCGTAATGGCAGCCCCGGGCTTATTGTGTATATAAACATCAGTAACTCCTGGCAGGAGCGTTGGGTAGATACTAACTGGTCTAACACCGTAATTAAAGATTTTACAGGCAACTCAGGGTGGGAGCCTACTACTCAGGGCGACTCTTGGGTTAAAATACAAGCACCGCCAAACAGCTATACCGTATGGTCTGTAAAATAAATGCAATAAATATTTGCCAGGTTAAGACAGCTTTGTATATTTGCACCCTTAACGAGAGGAGGTGTTATATATGTTAATTATACCAATTAAAGACGGCGAGAACATAGATAGAGCATTAAAGCGCTATAAAAGAAAGTTTGACAAAACAGGAGTTGTACGTCAGCTAAGAAGCCGTCAGCAATTTACGAAACCATCTGTAGTAAGAAGGGCTCAAATTCAAAAAGCATCTTATATCCAAGGATTAAGAGACGCAGAAGAAAACTAATCCTTAATTTTAAGGATCAATAATACTAACCGTTACCTGTAAAAGTTTAATTTTGCAGGTAACGGTTTTTTTATGATCAATTCTAAACAAGCATATGCCGACTACCTGCTGAAGGAAAAAAATTATTCCCTGCTTACCGTCAGGGCATATAGTGATGATGTTGCCTCTTTCGAAAAATTTATAAAAGAACATGATACCGATGCTGTGCTCGAAACTGTTAACTACAGCCAGATAAGAAGCTGGATAGTTTTTCTGGTAGAGCAAGATATATCCAATACATCGGTAAACAGGAAAGTATCATCTTTAAAGTCCTTTTATAAATTTCTTCTACGTTCCAGGCAAATAACAGTAAATCCATTACAGCAACACAAGTCGCTCAAAACAGAGAAAAAAGTGCAAGTCCCTTTTTCTGAAAAAGAGTTACAGGATGTTGTTGACAAAATAGAATATCCTGATGATTTTGAAGGAGTGCGCAACAGGCTTATTGTAGATCTATTTTATACTACAGGCATACGCCGAGCCGAACTTATAGGGCTTAAATGGAATAGTTATGACTCAGGCACTAAAACGTTGCGCGTATTGGGTAAGCGCAATAAAGAGCGCATATTGCCCGTGCTGGGGTGTACCGCTCAGCTTATAACGGAATATCTTGAAAAGCGAAAACAACTCGAAACAATAACAGCCCCCGAAATATTAATTTTAAATAATCGTGGAAATAAATTAAGCGAATCTTTTGTTTATAGGTTAATAAATTGTTACTTTAGTGTTGTCTCCGGTAAGGTTAAAAAGAGTCCTCATATTTTGAGGCACACCTTTGCCACACACCTTCTTAATAACGGAGCCGATCTAAATTCAGTAAAAGAATTATTAGGTCATGCCAGTTTAGCATCTACCCAAGTTTATACACACAGCAGTTTGGCTGAACTTAAAAAAGTGTATGGGGAGGCGCATCCGCGTAACCGAAATAATTTATAGTGTTTAACCATAAATAAGTATTGATTATGAAAGTAAATGTTCATGCGGTTAATTTTAATGTCGATCGAAAATTGGTTGGCTTTGTGCAAGCTCGATTAGATAAGCTTGAAAAATACTACGACAAAGTTGTTTACTCAGATGTTTTTTTTAAGTTAGATAATACTAACGCTAAAACGAATAAAATAGCAGAGATAAAAATTAATGTACCCGGTAATGAATTTATAGTTAAAAAACAGTGTAAAACATTTGAGGAAGCAGTAGAACTTGCAGCCGACTCTATGGAACGTTTACTGGTAAAGAGAAAAGAGAAAGTAAGAGCAAACGCTTAATGATAAAAATTTCATTAAAAATGTTTTGATTAAAGAATAAATTATATACATTTGCAGTCCGTTAGAAATAGCGGGCTTTTTTTATTGTAAGTTGCCGGTGTAGCTCAGCTGGCTAGAGCAGCTGATTTGTAATCAGCAGGTCGTGGGTTCGAGTCCCTCCATCGGCTCAATTTTTTTTTTGAAAGCAACTGAAAATAAAGGTAAGGGGAGATACTCAAGCGGCCAACGAGGGCAGACTGTAAATCTGCTGACTATGTCTTCGCAGGTTCGAATCCTGCTCTCCCCACAATTTTAAGCGAAAGCTTAAGGTATTTAGGCCGGTGTAGCTCAGGGGTAGAGTGCTTCCTTGGTAAGGAAGAGGTCACGGGTTCAAATCCCGTCATTGGCTCAAGTTTAGAAAAATTTGAACACTAATTATATAACTAAGATTAAATTATTAAATCATGGCAAAGGAAACTTTTGATCGTTCCAAACCCCACTTGAATATTGGTACTATTGGACACGTGGATCACGGAAAAACAACACTTACAGCAGCTATTACTAAAGTTTTGGCTGATGCAGGTTTTTCTGAAGCAAGATCATTTGATCAAATTGATAATGCTCCTGAAGAAAAAGAAAGGGGTATTACCATTAATACATCTCACGTAGAGTATGCAACTGCTAACCGTCACTACGCTCACGTTGACTGTCCAGGTCACGCGGATTACGTAAAGAACATGGTTACAGGTGCTGCGCAAATGGACGGTGCTATCCTTGTAGTTGCGGCTACTGATGGTCCTATGCCACAAACTCGTGAGCACATCCTTTTAGGTCGCCAGGTAGGTGTGCCTAGAATGGTTGTATTTATGAATAAAGTAGATATGGTTGATGATGCTGAGCTTCTTGAGCTAGTTGAGATGGAAATCAGAGATTTACTTTCTTTCTACCAGTATGATGGAGATAACGGACCGGTTATTCAAGGTTCAGCTCTTGGAGCACTTAACGGTGAGCCAAAATGGGTTGATACAGTATTAGAATTAATGGCTGCTGTTGATACTTGGATTGAACTACCTGCTCGTGATATCGAGAAACCATTCCTTATGCCTGTAGAAGATGTATTTACAATTACTGGTCGTGGAACTGTTGCTACAGGTCGTATCGAAACAGGTATTGCTAATACAGGTGATGCAGTTGAAATTATTGGTATGGGAGCTGAAAAGCTAACTTCTACTATAACAGGTATCGAAATGTTCCGTCAAATCCTTGACAGAGGTGAGGCAGGAGATAATGCAGGTATCCTTTTAAGAGGTATTGCAAAAGAAGATATCCGTCGTGGTATGGTAATTATCAAACCGGGATCAGTTAAACCGCACGCTCATTTCAAAGCAGAGGTATATATCCTTAAGAAAGAAGAAGGCGGACGTCACACTCCATTCCATAATAACTACCGTCCTCAGTTTTACGTTCGTACAACTGACGTAACAGGTACTATTTCTCTTCCTGCAGGAGTAGAGATGGTTATGCCTGGAGATAACCTTACTATCGAGGTGCAACTACTTAGCCCAATCGCACTAAGCGTAGGTCTTCGTTTTGCTATCCGTGAAGGAGGTCGTACAGTAGGTGCCGGTCAGGTAACTGAAATTCTTGACTAATTCAGGATTTAGATAAATAAAATAAAAGCCATCCGGTGCCAAAGTATCGGCTGGCTTTTAATAACAAACGGGTGTAGTTCAAGGGTAGAATAGCGGTCTCCAAAACCGTTGATGGGAGTTCGAATCTCTCCACCCGTGCAAAAAAAAACGTAATACAATGAAGGTTACTAATTATATATCAGAGGCATTTACAGAGTTGAAGGTTAATGTAACTTGGCCTGAATGGGCAGAAGTACAACGCCTAACCATTATTGTGGCTGTTTTTTCGATAGTATTCTCTTTAATGACTTTTGGTATAGACCGCGGTTTCGAGGTTCTTGTAGCGAATATTTATAGTTTTTTAAATAAATAATTTTTTTGAGATGACTGATAACAGTGTGAATAAATGGTATGTAGTAAGAGCGGTCAGCGGTCAGGAAAATAAAGTTAAAAACTATATTGAAACGGAAATTAACAGACTGGGAATGTCAGACTATATATCGCAGGTGCTTGTTCCTACTGAAAAAGTAGTACAGGTACGCGACGGAAAGAAAATAGTAAAGGACAAGGTATATTTTCCGGGTTATATAATGGTTGAGGCTAATTTAACAGGCGAGATTCCTCACATCATAAAATCTATTACAGGTGTAATTGGTTTTCTGGGAGAGACAAAAGGTGGAGATGCCGTTCCTTTACGTCAATCCGAAGTAAACAGAATGTTAGGCAAAGTAGATGAATTATCTGTTAAAACAGATACAATGTCCATACCATTTACAATGGGTGAAACCGTAAAAGTAATAGATGGTCCTTTTAACGGCTTTAACGGTACTGTTGAAAAAATAAATGAAGAAAAGCGTAAGCTGGAAGTTATGGTGAAAATCTTTGGCAGAAAAACACCGTTAGAACTTAGCTTTATGCAGGTAGAAAAAGTATAATTTTTTGTTACATATATAAATCACATCATTCGCTTCCAATTGAAGATGTGCTAAATCTTTTAAAGAAATGGCTAAAGAAATTAGTAAAGTAGTTAAACTACAAGTTAAGGGAGGTGCTGCGAATCCATCGCCACCGGTTGGACCTGCTTTGGGGGCTGCTGGAGTTAACATCATGGAGTTCTGTAAGCAATTTAATGCCAGAACTCAGGATAAACCCGGCAAAGTTTTACCAGTACAAATTACTGTGTATAAAGACAAATCTTTCGATTTTGTCGTTAAAACGCCACCTGCTGCAATACAGTTGCTGGAGGCTGCCAAGCTAAAGTCAGGTTCGGGACAACCAAACCGTAAAAAAGTAGCAAGTGTTACTTGGGATCAAATCAAAGGTATTGCTGAAGACAAAATGGCCGACCTAAACGCTTTTACAATAGAGAGCGCAATGAGCATGGTTGCCGGTACAGCAAGGTCTATGGGGATAACAGTATCAGGAGATGCTCCTTTTTAATCGTAAAAAGACAAAAGACAAATGGCAAAATTGACAAAAAAACAAAAAGAGGCTGCTTCAAAAATTGAGAAGAACAAATTATACTCTTTGAAAGACGCTTCTGCTTTGATTAAAGAGGTTGCTTCGGCAAAATTTGATGAGTCTGTTGATATCGCAGTACGTTTGGGTGTAGATCCAAGAAAAGCGAATCAAATGGTAAGAGGTGTTGTTACACTACCACACGGTACAGGTAAGGATACAAAAGTACTTGCACTTGTAACTCCTGATAAAGAGGCTGAGGCTACTGCTGCAGGAGCTGATTATGTAGGTTTGGACGAGTATTTACAAAAGATAAAAGACGGATGGACAGATGTTGATGTAATCATCACTATGCCAAGCGTTATGGGTAAATTAGGTCCTTTAGGTAGAATATTAGGTCCTCGTGGCTTGATGCCAAACCCTAAAACCGGTACTGTAACTATGGATGTAGCAAAAGCTGTTCAGGAAGTTAAAGCCGGTAAGATAGACTTTAAGGTTGATAAAACCGGTATTGTTCATGCAGGAATCGGAAAGATATCTTTTGATGCTGATAAGATTACAGACAATGCCCACGAAATTATTCAAACATTGCTAAAATTAAAACCAACTGCTGCAAAAGGTACTTATATAAAGAGTATTCACCTTTCTAGTACCATGAGTCCGGCTATTGCTTTAGATCCTAAAGCGGTATAATTGGTAGTTAAAAATATTTATTATGACCAGAGAAGAAAAATCAAGAGTTATTGAAGATTTAACTGCACAGTTGGCTGAGACAAACGTAGTTTACGTTGCTGATATTTCGGGACTTGATGCAGAAACTACTTCAAACTTAAGAAGAGCTTGCTTTAAAGCAAACATTAAGTTGGAAGTTGTTAAAAACACATTACTTGAAAAAGCAATGGGGTCTTCTGATAATAACTATGGCGAATTGCCATCAATACTTAAAGGAAACACTTCCATCATGATTGCAGAGAACGGTAACGCTCCTGCAAAGGTTATTAAAGAGTTCCGTAAAAAGTCTGATAAGCCTCTTTTAAAAGGTGCTTACATCCACGAAGCGGTATTCATTGGTGATAACCAACTTGATGCATTGATAAACCTTAAATCAAAAGACGAGGTTATCGGAGAGATTGTTACTATACTTCAATCTCCTGCTAAAAATGTTATATCTGCCCTTAAGTCGGGTGGAGGCATTATTGCAGGCCTTGTTAAAACATTATCCGAGAGAGAAGGATAATATAATACAAAAATGTGTACGCACTTAATAAATTATATATTACAAACTATTTAAAACGATAGAAAAATGGCAGATTTAAAAGAATTCGCAGAACAATTAGTTAACTTAACAGTTAAAGAAGTTAACGAACTTGCTACAATATTAAAAGAAGAGTACGGTATTGAGCCTGCTGCTGCTGCTGTAGCTGTTGCCGGTCCTGCTGTAGGTGGTGGCGATGTTGCTGTTGCTGAAGAGCAAACAGAATTTACTGTAGTACTTAAAGAAGCAGGTGCTTCTAAACTTGCTGTAGTAAAAGCTGTTAAAGAACTTACAGGTCTTGGTCTTAAAGATGCAAAAGACTTAGTAGACGGTGCTCCTGCAAACGTAAAAGAAGGTGTATCTAAAGATGAGGCTGAAGGCCTTAAAAAATCTTTAGAAGAAGCCGGAGCTGTAGTTGAGCTTAAATAAGCCCTCTTAGTTTAAAAATTCCAGGTTTAGGCCTTGAGAAGAACTCTCAAAGGCCTAAACCATTTTTCGTATAATAACATTTTGTACGGTTCTATATTATTATTTTAATCAAAATTTTGTCCATTGATGATAACAAATCAGACTGAAAGATTAAATTTTGCCTCAACAAAAAACATCCCTGATTACCCGGATTTTCTCGACATTCAGGTAAAATCGTTTAAAGATTTTTTCCAGCTTGAAACAAAGTCAGATGAAAGAGGCAACGAAGGTCTTTATAACACCTTCATGGAAAACTTTCCGATTACTGATACAAGAAATCAGTTCGTACTGGAGTTCCTTGATTATTTTGTTGACCCGCCACGCTATACAATTGAAGAGTGTATTGACAGGGGGCTTACTTACAGCGTGCCGCTCAAGGCAAGGTTAAAGCTGTATTGTACAGATCCTGAGCATGAAGATTTTGAAACAATTGTACAGGACGTCTATTTGGGTACTATACCCTACATGACTCCGAGTGGTACTTTTGTTATCAACGGTGCAGAGCGTGTAGTTGTATCCCAGCTCCACAGGTCGCCGGGCGTTTTCTTCGGTCAGTCCTTCCACGCCAATGGAACAAAACTGTATTCTGCCAGGGTTATACCATTTAAAGGTTCTTGGATAGAGTTTGCTACTGATATTAACAGTGTGATGTATGCTTACATCGACAGGAAGAAAAAACTTCCTGTAACTACATTATTCAGGGCTATCGGATTTGAAAGAGATAAAGACATTCTTGAAATATTTGATCTTGCTGAAGAGATAAAAGTATCTAAAACAGGTCTTAAAAAATATATTGGCAGAAGACTCGCTGCTCGTGTGCTTAACACATGGCATGAGGATTTTGTTGATGAAGATACAGGAGAAGTTGTATCGATAGAGCGTAACGAAATTATACTGGACAGGGATACTATTATTGATAAAGATAATGTTGAGGAAATCATTGATTCCAGTGTAAAAACGATACTGCTCCATAAAGAGGATAACAACCAGGCAGATTATGCCATTATCCACAATACATTACAAAAAGACCCTACAAACTCAGAAAAAGAAGCTGTAGAGCACATATACCGTCAGTTGCGAAATGCAGAACCGCCTGATGAGGAAACTGCTCGTGGCATTATAGATAAATTGTTCTTTTCGGATCAGCGTTATAACCTAGGCGAAGTTGGTCGTTACAGAATGAACAAAAAACTTGGTCTTGATATTTCTATGGAAAAGCAAGTGCTTACCAAAGAAGACATCATTACCATTGTAAAATACCTTATTGAGCTTATCAACTCCAAAGCTGAGATTGATGATATCGACCACTTGTCAAACCGTCGTGTAAGAACAGTAGGCGAGCAATTATCAGCCCAGTTTGGCGTAGGTCTTGCCCGTATGGCAAGAACCATAAGAGAGCGTATGAACGTAAGAGATAACGAGGTGTTTACACCTATAGACCTTATCAATGCCAAAACATTGTCGTCAGTTATCAACTCATTCTTCGGTACTAACCAGCTTTCGCAGTTTATGGATCAAACAAATCCATTGGCAGAGATAACGCACAAAAGAAGATTATCGGCATTAGGTCCCGGTGGTCTTTCCAGAGAGCGTGCAGGTTTCGAGGTTCGTGACGTTCACTATACCCACTACGGTCGTTTATGTCCTATAGAAACCCCCGAAGGGCCAAACATTGGTTTGATATCTTCGCTTGGTGTATATGCAAAGGTAAATGGCATGGGCTTTATAGAAACACCTTACCGTAAGGTAGAAAATGGTGTGGTAGATCTTAAATCTGAACCTACTTATTTAAGTGCGGAAGAAGAAGAAGGCAAACTTATAGCACAGGCCAATACTGAAATGGACGATAATGGTACCATTACGTCTGAAAAAGTTATTGTTCGTGAAGAAGGTGACTTCCCCGTTGTAGAGCCGTCAGCAGTACATTATACTGATGTTGCTCCTAACCAGATTGCCTCAATATCCGCATCGCTCATTCCGTTCCTTGAACATGATGATGCAAACCGTGCATTGATGGGATCGAACATGATGCGCCAGGCAGTACCACTATTGCGCCCGGAAGCGCCTATTGTAGGTACAGGTCTGGAACGCCAGGTAGCTTCAGATTCAAGGGTACTTATTAATGCCGAAGGCAGCGGTACTGTTGAGTATGTAGATGCTAACAAGATTACTATTAAGTATGACAGAACTGACCGTGAACGTAGCGTGAGCTTCGACTCGGATGAGAAAACATATCAGCTTATCAAGTTTAGAAAAACTAACCAAAGTACCAGTATAAACCTTAAACCTATTGTAAGAAAAGGCGACAGGGTTACTAAAGGACAGGTACTTTGCGAAGGCTATGCTACACAAAATGGCGAGCTTGCTCTTGGTCGTAACCTAAAAGTGGCATTTATGCCATGGAAGGGATATAACTTTGAGGATGCGATAGTAATATCCGAAAAAGTAGTTCGTGATGATATCTTTACATCAATACACGTAGATGACTACTCGCTTGAAGTAAGAGACACCAAATTAGGAAACGAGGAATTAACCAACGATATACCAAACGTAAGCGAGGAAGCTACTAAAGACCTTGATGAAAATGGTATGATAAGAATTGGTGCAGAGGTTAAGCCCGGCGATATCCTTATTGGTAAAATTACTCCTAAAGGAGAAAGCGACCCAACACCGGAAGAGAAACTGCTAAGAGCCATATTTGGTGATAAAGCAGGTGATGTAAAAGACGCTTCATTAAAAGCATCACCATCATTACACGGTGTAGTATTAGATAAAAAACTATTTGCTCGCGCTGTAAAAGATAAGCGTAAGCGTACTAAAGATAAAGATGATTTAACCAAACTTGAAATGGAGTTTGAGGTGAAATTCAATGAATTGAAAGATCGCCTTATAGACAAGTTGTTTAATATCATCAATGGTAAAACATCTCAGGGTGTAATGAACGATCTTGGAGAAGAAGTACTTCCGAAAGGTAAGAAATTTACCCAAAAAATGCTTTATGCTGTTGAAGATTTCGCTCACTTAACTAAAGGTCAGTGGACTACAGATGATGAAACCAATACTATGGTTAATGATCTTATCCACAACTATAAAATTAAGCTGAATGATCTTCAGGGAGCATTAAGGAGAGAGAAATTTACCATTACGGTAGGAGACGAGCTTCCGTCAGGAATATTAAAACTTGCCAAAGTTTACATTGCTAAAAAACGTAAACTGAAAGTAGGAGATAAAATGGCAGGACGTCACGGTAACAAAGGTATTGTTGCAAGAATTGTACGTCATGAAGATATGCCTTTCCTTGAAGACGGAACACCTGTAGATATTGTACTTAACCCACTTGGTGTACCATCGCGTATGAACATCGGTCAGATATATGAAACCGTGTTAGGTTGGGCAGGTATGAATTTAGGCAGAAAGTTTGCTACCCCTATTTTTGACGGTGCATCACTTGATGAAATCAATGAGTTGACTGACGAAGCAGGTATTCCTCGCTTCGGTCACACCTATCTTTATGATGGAGGTACAGGAGAACGTTTCCACCAGGCAGCTACAGTAGGTGTAATTTATATGCTGAAACTGGGTCACATGGTTGATGATAAGATGCACGCACGTTCTATAGGTCCGTACTCGCTTATCACACAGCAGCCTCTTGGAGGTAAAGCACAGTTTGGAGGTCAGCGTTTCGGAGAGATGGAGGTTTGGGCTCTTGAAGCTTATGGTGCGTCAAGCACGCTTAGAGAAATCCTTACTGTTAAATCGGATGACGTTATCGGAAGGGCTAAAACTTACGAGGCTATCGTTAAGGGAGAAACCATGCCGGAACCGGGATTACCGGAGTCTTTCAACGTGTTAATGCATGAGTTGAAAGGACTTGGGCTTGACATCAGATTAGAAGAATAAATTTCCACGGGAGTGGCACTATTGTGCCATTCCCTTTTATAGTGTTTTTAATAAATCGATAGATCTATATCACATGACGAGATTAAAAGATAAAAATACCGTTAAAAGATTTAACAAGATATCTATAGGACTGGCATCGCCGGAGTCTATACTTGCTGAGTCAAGAGGTGAGGTTCTTAAACCGGAAACCATTAACTATCGTACCCATAAACCGGAAAGAGACGGCTTGTTCTGCGAGCGTATCTTTGGTCCGGTAAAAGATTTTGAGTGTGCCTGTGGTAAGTACAAAAGAATTCGTTACAAAGGAATTGTTTGTGACCGATGCGGTGTAGAAGTTACCGAGAAGAAAGTTCGACGTGACAGGGTAGGGCATATTAACCTTGTTGTGCCTATTGCACACATATGGTATTTCCGTTCGTTGCCAAACAAAATAGGCTACATACTTGGCTTACCATCTAAAAAGCTGGATATGATTATATACTATGAAAGGTATGTAGTTATACAAGTAGGTATTGCCAAAGGGCTTGACGGAGAACCGCTTAGTAAAATGGATTTCCTTACAGAAGAGGAATACCTGAACATACTGGATACACTTCCTCAGGAAAATCAATATTTAGATGATACTGACCCTAATAAGTTTATTGCTAAAATGGGAGCAGAGTGTATTATGGATCTTTTGGCAAGGATAGATCTTGACGAGCTGTCATACAACCTTCGCCACAGTGCTAATACAGAAACGTCTAAACAACGTAAAACGGAAGCTTTAAAAAGACTTCAGGTTGTAGAATCGTTCCGCGAAAGTAACATGAACAGAGAGAATCGTCCTGAGTGGATGATACTAAAAGTAATACCTGTTATACCGCCGGAACTTCGTCCGCTTGTACCGCTAGATGGTGGTCGTTTTGCAACATCAGATCTTAATGATCTTTACAGAAGGGTTATTATACGTAACAACCGTCTTAAAAGATTAATGGAGATAAAAGCTCCTGAGGTTATTCTTCGTAACGAGAAGCGTATGCTACAGGAATCTGTAGATTCACTTTTTGATAATACAAGAAAAGCATCTGCTGTTAAAACAGAATCAAACAGACCTCTAAAATCATTATCAGATTCATTAAAAGGTAAGCAAGGACGTTTCCGTCAAAACCTGTTAGGTAAACGTGTTGATTATTCTGCGCGTTCGGTAATTGTTGTTGGACCCGAAATGAAACTTTTTGAGTGCGGTCTTCCAAAAGATATGGCTGCCGAGCTATACAAACCATTCGTTATCCGTAAATTGATAGAGCGTGGTATTGTAAAAACAGTAAAATCAGCTAAGAAAATTATAGACAAGAAAGAGCCTGTAGTATGGGATATCCTGGAAAACGTAATTAAAGGACACCCTGTATTACTAAACCGTGCTCCTACGCTTCACCGTTTGGGTATTCAGGCATTCCAGCCAAAACTTATTGAAGGTAAAGCGATACAGTTACACCCATTGGTATGTACGGCATTTAATGCTGACTTTGATGGTGACCAAATGGCGGTGCACTTACCGCTTGGGCCGGAGGCTATACTCGAGGCGCAGCTATTGATGCTTGCATCGCACAATATACTTAACCCTGCTAATGGTGCACCTATTACTGTACCATCTCAGGACATGGTATTGGGTCTTTACTATATGACCAAAGAGCGACTTTCTACCGAAACAGAAAAGATAAAAGGAGAAGGACTTACATTCTATTCTGCCGAAGAAGTTAATATTGCTATAAACGAAGAAAAATTACACCTTAATGCCCGTATAAAAATACGTGCTAAGGATTTTAATGATAAAGGTGAGCTGGTATATCAAATTATACAAACCACAGCCGGAAGAGTACTCTTTAACGAGGTAGTACCTGAAGCTGCAGGATATATAAATGAGGTACTGACTAAAAAATCATTAAGAGATATTATAGGTAAGATATTAAGTGTTACCAATGTGCCTACAACTGCTGCATTCCTTGACAGTATGAAGGACATGGGATATAAATTCGCGTTCCGCGGAGGACTATCTTTCAGCCTTGGTGATATTATCATCCCGCCAAGAAAGCAAGAGCTTATTGCCGATGCGAACGAGCAGGTTGAAGCTATCTCTATGAATTATAACATGGGTCTTATTACCAATAACGAGCGTTATAACCAGGTTATTGATGTATGGACTTCTACCAATGCACTGCTTACAGAGCTTGCCATGAAAAATATCCGTGAAGACCAGCAAGGGTTTAACTCGGTATTTATGATGCTTGACTCCGGGGCGAGGGGTAGTAAAGAGCAGATACGCCAGCTTACAGGTATGCGTGGTTTGATGGCTAAGCCTAAAAAATCGACTGCCGGTGGTGGTGAAATTATTGAAAACCCGATTCTTTCTAACTTTAAAGAAGGACTTTCAATTCTTGAGTACTTTATCTCTACACACGGTGCACGTAAAGGTCTTGCCGATACGGCTCTTAAAACAGCCGATGCCGGTTACTTAACAAGAAGGCTGCACGATGTATCTCAAGATGTTATTGTAAACTCTGTAGATTGCGGTACGCTGAGAGGTATTGAAGTTTCGGCATTAAAGAAAAATGAAGAGATAGTAGAATCACTTGGAGAAAGAATACTGGGGCGTGTAACATTGCAAGATGTTGTTAACCCGCTAACATCCGAAGTAATAATACGTGCGGGCGAGCAAATAACAGAAGCTGAAGTAAAAGCAGTAAATGCAGCTCCTATAGAAAGAGTAGAGGTACGCTCCCCATTAACTTGTGAGGCTACCAAAGGTATTTGTGCTAAGTGTTACGGGCGTAATCTTGCAACCGGTAAAATGACACAAAAAGGAGAGGCTGTTGGTGTAATTGCAGCACAGTCTATCGGTGAGCCGGGTACACAGCTTACACTTCGTACATTCCACGTTGGGGGTACTGCAGGTAACATCTCTGAAGAATCAAGTATTATAACTAAATTTAAAGGTAGGCTTGAAATCGAAGACCTTAAAACTGTTGTGGGCGAAGATAACGATGGTAACAAAACAGATATTGTTGTATCGCGTTCTACAGAGTTGAAACTTGTTGACGAGAACACAGGAATACTTTTAAATACACATAATATACCATACGGTTCGAGCATTTATGTAAAAGACGGACAGCTTGTAGAACAAGGAACCATAATATGTAAATGGGACCCGTATAACGGTGTAATTATATCTGAATTTACAGGTAAGATAGCCTACGAAGATATCGAGCAAGGACAATCGTATATGGTTGAAATTGACGAGCAAACCGGATTCCAGGAGAAAGTAATCTCAGAAGCAAGAAATAAAAAGCTGATACCAACGTTACTGATTTACGGAAAAGATAACGAGCTTATCCGTTCGTACAACCTTCCGGTGGGAGCCCACCTTATGGTAGATAACGGCGAGAAAATTAAAGCAGGTAAAGTACTTGTTAAGATACCGAGACGCTCATCCAAAGCGGGTGATATTACCGGTGGTCTGCCAAGAATTACAGAGCTTCTTGAAGCACGTAACCCATCTAATCCTGCTGTTGTATCAGAAATTGACGGTGTAGTTTCGTTCGGTAAAATTAAAAGGGGTAACCGTGAGATTATTATCGAGTCGAAATTTGGTGAAATCAAGAAATATCTTGTAAAACTGTCTAACCAGATATTAGTACAGGAGAATGACTATGTAAAAGCAGGTCTGCCACTTTCTGACGGAGCTATTACTCCCGAAGATATATTAAGAATACAAGGGCCATCTGCAGTACAACAATATCTTGTAAACGAAATTCAGGAAGTGTACAGGCTACAGGGTGTGAAGATTAATGATAAACACTTTGAGGTTGTTATCCGTCAGATGATGCGTAAAGTACAGGTACAAGATCCGGGCGATACGCTGTTCCTTGAAGACCAGTTAATACATACCAGCGACTTTATCGTAGAAAACGATAAGTTATACGGAATGAAAGTAGTAGAAGATGCAGGTGATTCTGAAAATCTTAAACCGGGGCAAATTATTTCGCCACGTGAGTTGAGAGATGAAAATTCACTACTGAAACGTAACGATAAAAACCAGGTAGTGGCAAGAGATATTGTTCCTGCTACGGCTACCCCGATACTTCAGGGTATTACAAGGGCATCGTTACAAACCAAGTCGTTTATCTCTGCGGCATCGTTCCAGGAAACTACCAAAGTACTTAACGAAGCTGCGGTAGCCGGTAAAGTGGACGGTCTTGAAGGTCTTAAAGAAAATGTTATTGTAGGACACAGAATACCTGCAGGTACAGGTATGAGAGAGTATGATAACATCATAGTAGGCTCTAAAGAAGAGATGAATGATTTATTGATTCCTGCAACAGAGGAAGTAAACTATTAAATACTAAATACAATGAGTGATCAAAAACAACAACCGGGACAAATTAATATTGAACTGGACGAAAAAACAGCCGAAGGAACGTACTCTAACCTTGCTATAATAAACCATTCCTCGTCAGAGTTTGTGGTCGATTTTGTAGCGATGATGCCAGGTGCACCTAAAGCCAAAGTAAAATCGCGCATTGTATTAACGCCGCAGCATGCCAAAAGGTTGCTAAAAGCGTTAGGCGAAAACATAGGTCGTTTTGAAAGTGCCCATGGCACAATAAACGATACGGAACAGCCTTCGCTTCCGCTTAGTTTTGGTCCTGCCGGACAGGCGTAATATAAAGTTACAGAATGCAAAAAACCCTTTCAGAAATGAAAGGGTTTTTACTTTTATATAATACCTACAAAACAGATTTATACAGTGTATCGATTTTGAAATATACCTACTGATGGGTATATTTTAACATTCTTTTTTAATCTAATTTTATTTTGATATTTCTTTGATGTCCAGTTGTTTAGTAATCATTAATAATACACTATATGTTTGGATCTGTTACTATTGAAATCGCTATTGGGTTAATAGTCATCTTTATCTTAGTAAGCACTATTTGCGCGGTTATCCGCGAAGGAATCGAATCGATATTGAAAACCCGTGCTGCCTATCTGGAGCAGGGTATCAGGGAATTGTTGGGCTCAGTTACTGCAAAGAACCTCTATGAGCACCCTCTTATCTTCGGACTGTTTAAAGGAGATTATACAGAAAGTAGCGGCGTAAGAGGGAAAAATATGCCATCATATATTCCTTCCAAAAACTTCGCCCGCGCTATTATGGATATTGCCGCTAAAGGAGCTGACACAGATGTTCGGGGAGAGGTCTCTTCAACTCAAAAATTGACGTACAGCATACGCCAAAATATCTCTAATTTAAAAAACCCTAAAATAGAGCGTGTACTGCTGAATGCATTAGATATGGCACAGGATGACATTGATAAAACCCAGGCTAACCTTGAAAACTGGTATAACAGTGCTATGGATAGGGTCTCGGGTTGGTATAAGCGATCTACGCAATGGATAATACTTATAATATCATTAGTAGTAACAATAGGGCTAAATATTGATTCCATAAAGATTATGAAGTACCTATCTAATGATGAGAATGCGAGGAAACTTATATTAGAGAAAGCTGAAAAATTGGATAAAAATGCCCAAACAGAGCAATCTGCCCTTAGTTATGAACAGGCTCAGAAAGCTATGGAAGAGTTAAAGTTACCCATCGGGTGGGATAAACCTAGTAATTATTGGAGTAAATCTACTGATGATACATCTACTGACTGGCGTAGAGTTATGAATTCTATTTTAGGCTGGCTTATAACAGCCGCTGCTGCAATGCTGGGTACTCCTTACTGGTTTGATGTATTGAATAAGGTTATGGTTATACGTTCCACAGTCAAGCCCCATGAGAAAAGCCCGGAAGAAGGCTCACAGGATAGGTAGAAAGCAAAAATAATTTAATTAGCTCAAAATATATGAATATATAATCCACTCGAAAGAGTGGTTTTTTTGTTTTTAATTATAATTTTTTAGCAATCTCTTTTAATATTTCAATTAATTCTGGCTCTGTAAAATGACCTCTTGTGATACTTTGTTCAATCATCATTTTAAAATCTTCCCATGGAATTTCTGCTGATCCAGCATAATTGAATTTTCCTGTCTTTGGATTATCATATCTGTTTCTTATTGAGAATTCACTGTTATCCCATGTTGCTTCACCCCATTCTATTGAATGTGAAGAATTGTCTTTAAATGTGTCTTTTGGATTCATTTTTAGTATTATTTAATTTTTTTAAACCTACAAAATTTCCTCTAAATCAAATTACGTATTTCCCGCAATAATGCAAAACAAGTATTTTCCCCATTTCACAATATTTCCGTAACTTTGATGTCCGTTTAAAAAAAAATCATCAATCATCATTTATGTCCGGTATCATTCAATTACTTCCAGATCATGTTGCTAACCAAATAGCTGCCGGCGAGGTAGTACAGCGTCCGGCTTCGGTAGTAAAAGAGTTACTGGAAAATTCAGTTGATGCCGGCAGTACCGATATTAAACTCATTGTAAAAGATGCCGGTAAAACCCTTATACAGGTTATAGACAACGGTAAGGGTATGGGCGTAACCGATGCCCGATTGTGTTTTGAACGCCACGCTACCAGTAAAATTCGCCATGCCGAAGATTTATTCGACCTGCATACCAAAGGGTTCAGGGGGGAGGCACTGGCAAGTATTGCCGCTATTGCCCATGTAGAAATGAAAACCAAGCAGGAGCAGGAAGAGCTGGGCACACACATTGTTATAGAAGGCAGCAAATTTGTAAGCCAGGATGTGGCGGTAGTACCCAAAGGGACTTCGTTCGCGGTAAAAAATCTGTTTTTTAATATCCCCGCACGTCGCAATTTCCTGAAATCAGATACGGTTGAGTTCCGCCATATAGTAGATGAGTTTGAGCGTGTAGCATTGGCGCACCCTAATATTGCATTTACACTATTCCATAACGGCAGCGAAATGTTTAACCTGCCCATGACGAATCAACGCCAGCGCATTGTGGGTATATTTGGCGGACGTACTAATGAGAAATTAGTACCTGTAAATGAGAGTACAGAAATTGTGCAAATACAGGGGTTTGTAATAAAACCTGAGTTTGCCAAGAAGAGCAGGGGCGAGCAGTTCTTTTTTGTAAACAACCGTTTTATAAAAAGTGGTTATTTGCACCATGCCGTTATGGCAGCCTATGAAGGGTTGTTGAAAGACGGCTGTCAGCCCGGTTATTTTATTTACCTCGAAGTACCGCCCCATACGATTGATATTAACATACACCCTACCAAAACCGAGATAAAGTTTGATGATGAGCATGCGCTGTATGCCATACTTCGCTCGTCGGTAAAACATAGTTTGGGGCAGTTTAATGTAGCTCCGGTACTCGATTTTGAAAGGGATGCTAACCTTGATACACCTTACAACTACGAAAATAAAGAGGCTGTACTGCCTACTGTAAATGTAGATAGGAACTTTAACCCGTTTGCAGATGAAAAGCCTGTAAAAACATCGCAAGCAGCTTCATCCTCAAATTATTCATTACCTGCTTTTCGTAAAACCGACCGTAGCGCATCATGGGAAAGTTTATATACCGGACTGACAACGGCTACCGAGGAAGCGGAAGGCATAGATTTTGAAAAGGATGAAGTAACCGGTTCGCTGTTTAATGATAGTGATGTTGAGCAAACGATACACCGAACGTATCAGATACATAAAAAGTACATAGTAAGCCCTATAAAGTCGGGCATGGTTATTATCGACCAAAAGCGGGCGCACCAGCGTGTATTGTATGAGCAGTTTTTAAAGAACATCACCGTACAGCAGGGAGCAAGCCAGCAGTTGTTGTTTCCGTTAATCTTGCATTATAATAAAACGGAACTCGATTTAATAAAAGAGATGCAGGCTGCACTGGAAAATACAGGTTTTGTTTTTTCGGAAATGAATACCGACCACATTGTGGTTTCGGGGTTACCCGTAAATGTACCGGAAAGCGAAGTATCGATACTGTTGGAAGAGCTGATAAGCGACCTGCAACAGGAGGTGCCGGACAGCAGTTTTAGCCAAACAGACAGCATAGCCAAATCGATGGCACGCAGCCTTGCGGTAAAAACGGGAACATTGCTTAGCGAAAAAGAACAGGAGAATATGGTAAACGCATTGTTTGCCTGTAAAGAACCCGGTATATCTCCATTTAATAAACCAACTTTCATTACGGTAAGTGTGGAAGACTTAGATAAACGATTTGCAATATGATGCGAATAACCGAAACTGTTAAGCAGTTAATTATTATAAATGTAATATTTTTTATAGGAACTCAGATTATAGGTGCTGAAGTTGCTTATAAGTATTTAGCACTTCATTATCCTCAAAATAATGATTTTAAAGTATGGCAAATATTGACCCATATGTTTATGCATGGCGGTATTAGCCATATACTGTTTAATATGTTTGGTTTGTGGATGTTTGGCAGTGCGCTGGAAGAACAATGGGGGACTAAGAAGTTTTTGTTTTTTTATATTTCATGTGGTTTGGGAGCAGCTTTATTACATTTAGGAGTTACTTATTTTGAAATGCAAAATATTTTAGAGGGAGCTGCGGGTATGAATTTGTCTGACACAACATTACATCAGGTATTAAATATTGATTTTGTAGTTGGCAACCGTTATGATGGCGAATTATTTAAAAATAAGTTGATTCCGATACTTCAAGAAACAGGAAAATTAAATGCATTAAATCAAGAAAGCTACGATAGCCTGTTTAACGGTGCTGTATTGAATCAAACACCTATGCTGGGTGCTTCAGGAGCTTTGTATGGTATAATTGTTGCCTTTGCTTTTATGTTTCCGAATGCCGAATTAATGCTTATATTTTTACCAATTCCTATTAAAGCAAAATATTTTGTACCGGGATTATTAATAATGGACTTGTTTCTTGGTTTGCGAGGACAATCTATTTTTGGAGGCGGTGGCGGTGACGGGATAGCGCATTTTGCCCACCTTGGCGGAGCAATAGTAGGTTTTATAATAATGTGGTACTGGAAAAAGAACCAGTTTAATAATAACCGTTGGAATTAATGTCATGGGACTTTTAGACGATTTAAAATCAGAATATAAAATAGGGGGCATAACCCAAAGGCTTATTTTTTGGAATGTAGGCTTGTTTATAATTCCTTTTATTGTATTCAGCCTTTTAAAGCTGGGAGGTATTTTGGTACCTGCTTTAGACTGGACTGTGGGCGGAACTCAAAACTGGTTGAGTTTATCATCCGATCCTGCTGATTTGCTATGGAAGCCTTGGACGCTTGTTACCTATGCATTTTTACACAGCGGATTTCTGCATGTTTTTTTCAATATGTTATGGCTTTTTTTTGCAGGCAGGATGTTCCTGACTTTTTTTACGCAAAAGCAACTTTTCGGACTTTATATTCTATCGGCAATATTTGCAGGATTAGTGTTTATTCTGGGTTATGAATTACTCCCTCTTGTAAGAGGGGTTAAAGCGCCTATGGTAGGCGCTTCGGCAGCAGTAATGGCAATACTTGTTGCGTCAGCCGTATATGCTCCATATTACCCGGTGCGCATGCCTCTTATAGGGACTATTAAACTATGGCATATTGCTGCTTTTTTTATAGTGTCTGATTTAATATATGTTTCTGTAGAAAATACAGGCGGGCACATTGCTCACTTGGCAGGTGCATTGTTTGGTTATATTTATATAAAGTTACTTCAAAACGGAACGGATCTGAGCAAGGGAGTTTCTAATAGTATTACTTTTTTTGAAAATATTTTTAAGCCTAAACAGAAACATACTTTTAAAAAAGTACACCGCAATCCTGCGCCGTATAATAAAAAAACAACTACTCAACCTAAAGATCTTACGCAGCAGCAGATAGATGATATACTGGATAAAATAAGTAAATCAGGATATGACAGCCTTACCAAAGAGGAAAAAGAATTTTTATTTAAAGTTGGCAAATAAATAAGTAGCTTTGGGCTTGCAAAGGCAGTTATAATGAAAAAACTTTCTTGGTTTAATAAAGTTATGCTTTTCTTCAATATGGTACTAACCGTGTTGACGTTCGTGGCTTATATTTTACCTTTTTTAGCCCCAAATATATTCCCTATACTATCAGTATTTACACTGCTCTTGCCGTTAATGTTGGTATTTAATTTCCTGTTTTTTTTATATTGGTTGCTACAGTTTAAAAAACAAATGCTGCTTTCGGGCATTGTCCTGCTTCTGGGCATTACATTTATAAGTAAGTTTTATAAATTTTCTCAGGAGGAGCTACCCGTACACCAAGACGATTTTACATTGATGAGTTATAATGTAAGAATGTTTAATTTATACAAATGGGTACCGAATGCAAATATTACTGACAGTATAAAAAGTTTTGTGCGTAAGCATAATCCCGATGTATTGTGTTTTCAGGAATATGCACCGTTAGATAATGTATATTTTAATAACTATAAACATAAGTACATTTTTTCAAGCGAGGACACTCATAAAACAGGTCAGGCTATTTATTCAAAGTTTCCCATAGTGAGTAAAGGAGATATTAAATTTCCTAATTCCAGCAACAATGTTATCTATGCCGATTTGAAAAAAGGGAATG
Source organism: Flavobacterium salilacus subsp. salilacus (assembly GCF_004634195.1). GTDB lineage: Bacteria > Bacteroidota > Bacteroidia > Flavobacteriales > Flavobacteriaceae > Flavobacterium > Flavobacterium salilacus. Next base: position 204,976 of record NZ_SKBP01000002.1, on the reverse strand, counting down.
ATACTATAAGGGTTTACAGCATGCACATGCAGTCTATAAAAATAAGCCCCGATATTCATGAAACAATAGATGAAGAGAAATCGAAAGTTATTTTTAAACGACTTAGCGAAGCGTTTACTAAACAGCAGCTACAGGCAGAACTGATAGAAAAGCATAAAAAAGAATGTAAATATCCTGTTATTATTTGCGGAGATCTTAACAACAGTGCTTTCTCCTATGTATATAGAAGCGTGAAAGGAGATATGAATGATGTTTTTGAGGAGGTAGGCAGCGGGTTTGGAAAATCGTATAATTTTAAATATTATCCTGCAAGGATAGATTATGTGTTCTCTGATGATAATTTTGAAATAAAATCATTTACCACTTTTGATACCATAGTAAACTCTGATCATTTTCCTATAATGGCACGTATGGCTATTACTCCGGTAACGGAGAGACAGAAAGAATAAAACCTACAATACTTGGCTTTTTAAATAATCCATTGCATGGCGACCCTCGTTAAAAAGCAGATCGAGTACGCTGAGATTGTTAATAAAACCATGCTTTTCTCCGAAAACTTGTGTGTAAGGTTCAAAAACACCACTATCTTTTTTACCATTAGCTAGATGGCGGTAATCGTCCAGATTACTCACTTCATGAAAATACTCTGTGGTTTTATTATAACAAAAGTCCATTCCCAAACAATCGGTAACAATCTCCATCGCTTCAAAGTTAAGATCCATCATATATGTATGCTTTTTCTCAAATAACGGGCGTATATCGTCTTCAAAATATTCAAAGAAGGGCGAAGTCCTGTAAGCAGCTTCAAGCGATTTAAAATGCTGTTTACGCCAGTCAAAAGCCTGCTCTATTTTAGTATCCTTAAATTTTTGATGTGCCGTTTTGCTGTGCTTTACAGGAATATTGAGCAGTTGGATACCGTTTGGACTATATATATACATCCTGTTCCTGTTGGTTTGCTTCTGGAAGTTGTCTTCAACCTCAAAAGTTACCGCATTTGCCTTTGCCATAGCCACAAAGTGACTGATAGAAGGGAAGTAGGTAGGATGTAGTAGAATGTGCATTTCTTGAAATTGATTATTTGGTTATTTGGCGGATTTGATAATTTCTTAAAGCATTAATTTTATTGGTAATGCTTTCAAGCATACTTCTTAACTTTATATAATCGGTTTCAATAATTAAATTTAATTCAGATGAAATTATTAATTGGTTCAGAACTTCTATTGCCGAACTAAACGCCATTGTCGAGAAATGGGCTTTGTCTTTAAATGAATGCCTTGCTGAACCTTCAGCTATATTTGAGCAAACAGAAACAGAAGCTCTGCGAATTTGTGAAGTTAATCCGAACTTCTCGGAATCAGGAAATGAATTGGTAATCTCATAGATAACCTTTGTAAAAGCTTTTGCCTCTACCCAAACTTCTAATTTTTCAAAGGAAAATGTGTACATCTTCAGATTACCAAATTTTCAAAAAAACAGATTAACTATCTTTCGTTTTCTTTTTGTTTTTTCTGAAATAATCATACGTAAACCAAGCTACAAGAGCAATTATAAAGTACTTAAAGTAAGATACCGGCTCGCCTGTACCGCTTACAGTAGTAAACATCCTGTTCCAGCGAACTTTTTTACCAAAGTTGCTCCAGGGTTCGTTTTGGTCGAGACTCAGCCATATAAATACAGGTTTACCCACAATATGGTCTTCAGGTACATAGCCCCAATAGCGGCTATCTTCGGAGTTATGACGGTTATCTCCCATCATCCAGTAATAGTTTTGTTTAAAAGTATAACTGTCAACAACCTCTCCGTTTATCCTTATTTCATTACCGTTTACTTTAAGGTCATTATTTTCATATTCGGTAATAATCATTTTATAAAACGGCAGGGTTTCTTCATTAAGCGCTACGGTTTTACCTTCTTGCGGTATATATATGGGTCCCATATTATCTACACTCCATGTAGGTTTTGTGTAAGGGAATATCTCCGGCGATGGCGGGTACATATAAGTATCCTTTATCTCTTTTACAAAAGGGTCAGCTTTAAGGGCAGTTACTTTATCATCAGTAACATTTACCTGGAGTTTGTTCCTCAACATATTCATGCCCAATTTTTGTAAGAACTCATCCTTAATGTATCCAAAAACCTCTACGTTTACAGAATCTCTTTGCAGCTCAATAAGCGTTGCATCTACTTCTTCGCTGGTCAGGTATTTTTTAACATCAGGGTTGTCCCAAAGTTTTTCCTTAATCGTATAATAATACCTTATTTCGGTAATGTCATACTTATCAAGAAAATTTTGAGTGATTGTTCCTTTTGCCTCTAAAGGATAAAAATGCTGCGGTTTTGCTCTATCTGACAAAATAAGCTGTTTACCATCGATATACACTATACCGTTTTTTATACTCAATGTATCGCCCGGTCTGCCTACGCAGCGTTTTACATAGTTCGACTTTTTATCGATGGGTTTACGTACCCCAATACTGTTTTTATCTCTAAAAAACCGAACGGTATCTACAGGCCAGTTAAAAACTACAATATCATTTTTTTCAGCCTCTTCAAATCCGGGAAATCTAAAATAGGGTAGCTGCGGTTTGTTAGTATATGATCTTATATTTGCCAACGGTATAGTATCGTGCACCATTGGTGCAGCTACGGTAGTCATAGGTGTTCTTGCTCCGTAATGAAACTTGCTTACAAAAAGGAAATCACCAACAAGGAGGGTTTTCTCTAACGATGAGGTGGGTATGGTAAAAGGTTGCATCACATAGGTATGCACAACTGTAGCAACTACTATGGCAAAGAGTAGGGAGCTTACCGTGTCGCCCGATTTGCTTTTGGCTTTTAATTCCCTTTCAGGACGATAATCTGCATTACCACTATAGTTTATATAATAAATATATAAGCCGAATGTAAGAACGCCCAGTAATGTATCTGTAATGGAGGTTTTACCAAAACTTCTCAGCGTTTCTACCCATACTACAGGAAACATGATAAGGTTTACAACAGGTACAAACAATAACAAAACCCACCAGCGGGGTCGGTTAATAATACGCATTAGTACTACGCCATTATAAATAGGCACGGCTGCTTCCCAAGGTTTTCTGCCCGCTTTTTGGTATAACTTCCATGTACCCAAAAAGTGTACTACTTGTACCGCCAGTATAAATATTAACCATTCTGATAGTGTCATCTCTTATGTGTATTTTTTATATAAGTATCTTTTTATACTAATTTGTTACTCATGTAACCCTAAAACATTTTTCATACTGAATACGCCCTGTTTACCAATCAGCCATTCGGAAGCAATAACGGCACCCAAAGCAAAACCTTCGCGACTGTGGGCGGTATGCTTAATTTCGATGCTGTCAACATCAGAATTATAAGTTACCGTATGTGTGCCGGGAACGTTTTCCTCCCTTTTTACATCAATAAAAATATCGTTTTCTTTTTTGTTTTCAATAGCCCAGCCCGAATAATTGCTGTTGGCAATAATACTGTTAGCAAGTGTTATAGCTGTGCCGCTTGGTGCATCAAGTTTTTGGGTGTGGTGTATCTCTTCCATCGAAACATTGTACTGTTCCAGTTTCGACATCATTTTGGCAAGCTGTACATTAAGCTCAAAAAAAATGTTGACTCCCAAACTAAAATTTGAGCCGTATATAAAAGCTCCTTTTTTAGTTTCGCAAAGCTGTACCATTTCATCATAATGTTCCAGCCATCCGGTAGTGCCGCTTATTACGGGGATGTTTTTATTAAAACATGCTGTTATATTGCTAACTGCTGCACTGGGTACACTAAAATCTATAGCAACATCAGCTTTTTCTAAACCCTCAAAACAATCAGTACTTTTTTTTCGCAATACTATTTCATGACCTCTTTCCTGTGCAATACGTTCTATCACTTTGCCCATTTTCCCATAACCTAAAAGTGCAATTTTCATAATGTACTAAAATTGATAGTTGACGGTAAGCCCCATATGATAGTTATTATCTATTTCGTTTTGATCCAGTTTAGGATATAAAGAGAGGTTTTCATTTACGTTAAACTGCCCTAAGTGTGCATTTACGTTGGCTTCAACTATATTAAGTACATAAAGCCCTACGGTTATCAGCATAGAGAGGTCGCGATTACGCTGATGAAAGCGTTGCCCGCTTATAAGCCTGTCTTCGGTAAGCGGAGCCAGTTCGCCCGTTACTTCACGTCCGGCGAGCTTATCTCGGTAGGCATCTCTGTATTCGTGATATTTTTTATTATTGAAGTTATAATAATACAAACTAAGCCCCATAGCCCCATAAACAACGGGTACTTTCCAGTACTTTTTATTATACACCTGCCCAAGCCCCGGTAATACTGCCGAGTAGAAGGCGGCCTTAGAGGGTGCAAGCGGGTCTATAGTATAAGGTTTCAGCGCAACGGAATCCTTAACCACAATATTGGTTTTTAAATCGTCGTCCTGTGCCAATAGTGGGGCAGATGAGAATACTGAAAGTAGTATGAATATGAAAAGCTTGTTTCTCACTAACGCTGTATAAGTTTTATAATCCTGTTGAAATCTTCTTCGGAGTGGAAAGGTATTGTTATTTTTCCTTTTCCCTTAGTATCTATTTTTACATCTACTTTTGCCCCGAAAAATTCAGTAATTGCTTTTTGCTGATTTTCTTCTACTGCAAAAGCATTCGATTTTGCTGCGGGTTTTGCCGTAGCAGGTTTAAGGCTTTCCTGATAGTTTTTTACTAATGCTTCCGTTTCTCTTACCGAAAGATTTTGGCTCACTATTTTTTGGTAGATATCAGCCTGCGCATCGTGATCTTCTATAGTAATTATAGCACGGCCATGCCCCATTGTTATGAAACCATCACGAATACCGGTTTGTATTATTGGGTCAAGTTTTAATAAGCGCAGGTAATTGGCTATAGTAGAACGTTTTTTGCCTACACGCTCGCTCATTTGCTCCTGTGTAAGTTGTATTTCATCTATAAGTCTCTGGTAAGAAAGTGCTATCTCGATAGGGTCAAGATCATGACGCTGGATATTTTCAACCAATGCCATAACTAACGATTCATTATCGTTAGCCAGCCTTATATAAGCAGGTATGTGTGTAAGCCCTGCCATTTTAGAGGCACGAAGACGTCGCTCTCCTGATATTAGCTGGTATTTATTATAATCGAGTTTCCTTACGGTAATAGGTTGTATTACACCCAATTCTTTAATAGAAGAGCTTAACTCGGTGAGCGATTCTTCATTAAAGTTAGTTCTGGGCTGAAAAGGGTTTATTTCTATAACATCAATATCAAGCTCAATAATATTGCCTACCACTTTATCTGCATTTTTATCTTCTGCCGATTTAATATCGTTTTCAGGATCTTTTAATAATGCTGATAATCCTCTGCCCAGTGCTTGTTTTTTTACTGCTTTTGTCATAAACCTACGGTACTGTTTTTCTTTATTATCTCTTCTGCCAGGTGCAGATAGTTACTTGCTCCTTTGCTGGTAGCGTCATAATTTATAATGCTTTCGCCATAGCTTGGCGCTTCGCTTAGCTTTACATTTCGTTGTATAAGGGTTTTAAAAACCATATTGCTAAAATGCTTTTGCACTTCTTCTGCCACTTGGTTGCTCAGTCGTAGCCTTGCATCATACATAGTTAGTAAAAGTCCCTCTATATCTAACGCAGGATTGTGTATTTTTTGTACACTTTTTATAGTGTTTAATAGTTTTCCTAAACCTTCCAGTGCAAAATATTCGCATTGTATGGGTATAATTACAGAGTCGGCTGCCGTAAGCGCATTAAGGGTTAACAGCCCTAATGATGGTGCGCAATCTATCAGGATATAATCATACTTGTCTTTTATGTTCTCTAATGCCTGTTTCAGCATATATTCTCTTTTTTCTTTATCTACAAGCTCTATTTCTATAGCTACAAGGTCTATATGTGCCGGTATTACAGAAACATTAGGAGCCGTACAAGATACAATTGCTTCTTCGGGTGTGATGCTATGCTCCAACAATTGATAAGTACCCACAGTTACGGCTTCGACATCAATGCCAAGACCGGAGCTTGCATTTGCCTGAGGATCAGCATCTATTAAGAGTACTTTTTTTTCCAATACACCCAGCGATGCCGCTAAATTTACTGATGTTGTTGTTTTGCCTACGCCGCCTTTTTGGTTGGCAATAGCGATGATTTTACCCATTAGCGCTTATAAATTTTGAACCGTAAAAATACAACTATTTATGGTTTCTGAAAATGGAATTTGTTAACATTAAGAAATAAAAAAGCCGGAGAATATTTCCTCCGGCTTTGATAGTAAAAAGTGTTATATCGCCTTAGCGTATCACTAATTTTTTAGATTCGGTATAGTTACCCGATTGCATTTGTACAATGTATATACCTGATGTTAAAGATGACAGGTTTACCTCTTTAGTATAAAAACCGGAGTTGTTGGTAACTTCTGTTTCAAATACTTTTGCACCTGTTACAGAGTAGATGCTTACGGTATTTTTCTCAGCTACTGAGTTTTTAAGATCATACATCAATGTAATTCTTTTATCAGTAGTTGGGTTAGGGTAGAAGCCAAAGCTTACGTTATTGTTAAGGTCTTCTAAGCCTGCTGTTGCTGTAATATTCTTGTAGTTAAAGCTAAGGTTACCTGTGCTTGATCCTTCAAAAGAAGTAAAATATACTCTGTAAATGTTACCATCAGTATGTTTTACATAGTATGTTGTTTCAGGATCAATATCATAAGCAGGAGGGGTAGCTTCCATGTTAAATGTCTTCCAGTCGTCACCAATAGTATTGATTTCTTCTGTATAAGCCTCTTCAGCGGGAGCTGTAGGCTCATCTTCAGTAACTGCGGTTTCATCCATTTGTGCTACAATTACTGTAGTGGAGTTGTTTAATACTCCGTTTACCAAATACATAGTAGGCTCTTCATCAGTCCCTATGTTACCGTAGTATCTTCCAAAAGCAAGATCCCAATCAGAATCTTCAGGAGACACTGTTACAGTTTCATCTGTATCAAGCGAAAAGAAATTGAAAGTATAATTAGAAGTTCCGTTAGGGATAACGCTTGTTACGTCATCTCCCCATGCAGTACCGTTCCAAGTTGCATATTTGATGGTATATCCACCAAAGTAATCCTCAATAATCAGCTTTTTGTATGATTCTGCTGAATATTTAAGTACAAAAATTACAGCACCTGTTACATGGTGGTTTACCGGGTTATAATTGCCCCAGCCATAATCAGCAGATCCTGTGTCAAAAGCTCCTGTTAACCATGTAGTTTCTGAATTGTATAGTGGTGTCCAGTTAGCCTCTTCAGTTACATCAATGGCAGCCCAGTCATTAACATCGTTTGATGCTTCAAAAACCTGTGTGCCTCGGCTATCGTTAACGCGAATGCCAATATCCATTGAAGAAATTCTTAAAAAGGCCAAATCCCAGCTATCAACTGCTGCAGCCGTTTGTGTATTAGTTGAAAATTGGAAAAATACCTGATTGGTATAAGAGGGTTGTAACGGAATAGTTACTGCTGTATAATCCTCTTGTGCAGATGCAAATAATCCTGTAAATAATGAAGCGAACAGAAGTAAATTTTTCTTCATGACAAATGATTTATTTAGATTTATTAAAAATAGTATTCTCGGTGCAAATATATTATATTTATTTATATCAAATCTAAATAGAATAAAAAAAATAGCTGATATTTTTTTAAATATCAGCTATTATGCGGCTGTTTACAGCTAATTATTTGTCTTTCTTGGCTTTAATCATTGCCTCAAGCATGTCCCACATCTCTTCGGGTATCGCTTCCAGCAGGTTAAACTGCCCTGCACCTTTCAGCCATTCGCCGCCATCTATAGTTATTACCTCGCCATTTATATAGGCTGAAAAATCAGAAACCAAATAGGCTGCAAGGTTAGCAAGCTCCTGATGGTCGCCCACACGTTTTAGCGGCACTTTTTTAGCAAGGTCAAATTTATCTTTCAGGTCACCCGGTAGCAGTCTGTCCCATGCGCCTTTGGTAGGGAAGGGACCGGGAGCAATAGCATTGGTGCGTATGCCGTATTTTGCCCATTCTACCGCAAGGCTTCGCGTCATTGCCAACACGCCTGCTTTGGCGGTAGCACTTGGCACTACGTATGCCGAACCTGTCCAGGCATAGGTAGTAACAATGTTAAGTATGTTGGAGTTTTCCTGTTTTATATCTATCCAGTGTTTACCAAATGCAAGTGTACAGTTTTTAGAACCTTTAAGCACAATGTCTATAATAGTATCAAACGCATTAGCCGAAAGCCTCTCGGTAGGAGAGATGAAGTTACCCGCAGCATTGTTAAGCAATACATCAACACGTCCGTAAGCAGTAAGCACTGCCTTTAGCATGTTTTCAACTTCATCATAATGGCGTACATCACATTGCACAGCAAGGCACTTTCCGCCTGTTTCTTCTTCCAGTTCTTTTACGGTATTTTGTAATTTCTCCAAGTCGCGTGATGTAATTGCCACTTTAGCACCAAGCTCCATAAAATATTTTGTCATGGCTTTGCCCAGTCCGCTTCCGCCACCGGTTACTACAATAACTTTATCATTAAGTGCGCCATCGCGCAGCATTTTATTGGTATAGTTCATTTCTTTTATAGGATTATGTTATATCGTAAAGATAATAATTATAGTGTTATGCTTACATAATGTTTTGTGAGGGTGATTTTTAAAGAAAAAAATCTATATTTAATTTCTTTTATATAAATCTAAAGAGATGAACGAAGTTTTTGCTGCAATCGCTAAGCAGGAGAATGGCGAATTTAAAGTAACCGATGCAAAATATGATGGAGCAGTTGCTGCTCAGGACTTCCACCTAAAGCTTTTGAACCTTTTATGTATTCTTCTAGATGCTTATATTCATGAAAAATCTTATACTCTGTCATTCCTTTCTGAACATATATCTTGTTTGTAAATGGATTAAATACTGCTCTATTGCCCTTAAGTAATTTATGCTCTTTAGGCAAAATTACTAATTCAGTTTCCTTGTTTAATGCCTTAGTTTCCTTATACCAATATTGAATTCTAATCCTTCTAAGCGTAGGGCTACCTAAATAACCTTTTCTACTTACAAGAATATCATCTCCTCATTTAGCTAAAAAGTCTAATTCATCAATTTCATCTGCAACCTTTCTACTCTCTTCAACTAACTCATCAATTTGCTCTACAAACTTATTATTTTTAACTTTCTTAAGTTGGTTACTATACTTAACAATACCCTTTGCAAGATAATAAGAAATTGTACCCCCGCTAAAACATAAATCTATAATAGACCAGTTGGTTAAAAACCATCGCCCGCCTTCTGTTTTTTCCAGTTCTTTTCGTACAGCAGGTAAAGAGCTTGCTGTGTTTTTTTATAAAAAAAGCTATCATTTGATAGCTTTTATATTGTTAAAATTATTCTGATTAAAACGTACCATCCGTTTCTAAATAACCGTTATTTTTTAATATATATAACAATTTTAAAGTCTCAGCATCATAATAAGCAAATGCACGTTTTCCTTCAATATAATCTGCAATATTACCTTTAGAATCATATTCTATATAGTCTGCGAAGGAAAATGATATGACATATACTTCTTTTGAAACACCATCTCTCAACTCTTCGGTTTCTTTATCATAAAACTCAAATCGATTTTCAATACTATAATCATGCTTTTCTAAAAACTTTTTTATATCATCTATTAATTTTTCTTTTATATTCATGATTTTAAAATTTAAAGTTTATCAATGTTGATGCCATTCATTTCACAATCTTTAATAATCTTATTTATATATTTTCTTGCGTTGTCTAATTCTTTTTGACTAAACTTATTGTTGCTTTTAAGAATTTCTTGATAAACATAATTCTCCCTTTTATATTCTCTTATTAGTTGCTGCTCAGGACTTCCTCCTAAAGCTTTTGAGCCTTTTATGTATTCTTCTTTACCTAATTTTGTATATTCCTCTAGATGCTTATATTCATGGAAAATCTCATATTCTGTCATTCCTTTTTGAACATATATCTTGTTTGTAAATGGATTAAATGCTGCTCTATTGCCCTTTAGTAATTTATGCTCTTTAGGCAAAATTACTAATTCGGTTTCCTTATTTAATGCCTTAATTTCTTTATACCAGTATTGAATTCTACTTCTTCTAAGCGTAGGACTACCTAAATAACCTTTTCTGCTCACAGGTACATCATCTCCCCATTTAGCCAAAAAGTCTAATTCATCAGCATTATCAATTACTTTTTCACTCTCTTGAACTAAATCATCTACTTTCTTTGTAAGTTGTTTGTTGTTTTTTACCTGTTCTTTAAACTTTGCAGCATGCTTAATAATACCTTTTGCAAGATAGTAAGAAATTGTACCTGCGCTAAAACAAAAACTTAGAACTCCCCAATGAGAAACAAACCACCTGCCGGCTTCTGTTTTATTCAGCTCTTCCTTAACACCGGGTATAGTTATGCCTAAGTTAATTGTGCTAACGGCAATATCAATTACAGCAAATAATCGTGCTGCCCCGCGCACTCCTGCCGAGAGTGCCCCACCACTGGTAATAATACTAATAATATCTACTACGGCCAATGCCACATCTGTTACATCACTCCACTCCCTTTTATCGCCTAAGTATTTACCATATAGTGCAATGGTAGGTATAATTTCTACCTCATTAAGGTCTGCATCAAATTTTTTAATGTATATGATGTCAAGGGGGTGGAATTGGTTCGATTTGCTGTCAGGATTATTTAATTCAACATCTTCTCCAAACAAGTACGTAAATATTCCTAAACCATCAAACCTAAAAACAGGTAGTTGAAGTTCATTTGTAATTTCTACTTTTCCTTCTTCATCACCAAACAAAATATTAGTTTCAATATGGGAATTCCCATCTTCACTAACGGTAAATGTCCTCGGGTTTATATCTTCCCCTGCCTTAAGGAAGGAAAGTCCTGTAAAGTAAGTACAAAACTCCTTAATCGCATTTTCGTCGTCAAACTCATGAAATAAATCTATTAACTGTTGCGGATTTTTATTAAAGTAATCATACGTCGTTTCAGGGTTTAGTTTAGTTAATATTTTTGCTACCCCTCTAGTGGTATCATTCCCAAGCCTATCCCTATGGTCAAACTCAGTCAGGGCAAATACATTGCTTAAAGTATTAGCAAAGTCCAGCTCCTCGGCAACAAATCTTGGTATGTACTCGTACAACCAGTTTAACCTGAAAAACTTTTCATAATTATAGTCTCCGTAATAGCCTTTATTATCAAGTTCTTCTGTTTTCTTTAATGCTTCCAAAAAGGCATTTTTAACTTTATTTTGAAAATTGCTGTTACTATTAAGATTACATAATTTTAATAACTCTTCGAAATCCTCATAAATAGAAGATTTTATAATGACGGCAATTTCTCCTTTACTGTCTTTCTCTACTAGATAACGAGTAGTGCCAACATAATAAAAATAAGCCTTGTATATAACTTTCCTTCTGGAAAGGTCAAATTCAAAATCAAGCCCAACAGTTACATCATTTTCTGAATCTTTTTTAAGATTTATAACGCCTTCTTCTTTATTTAATTTACCCTCTAACTGTAAATATCTTGAGCCCAATCTATTTGTTATAGGTTTTTCTGCCTCATATATTTCTTTAATAGTATAGCTTGTAGATATTCCTGCCATACGGTCAAATATAGCATCTTTCCCAAAAGATACATTTTTAGTAATATATCGTTCAGAAGTGCCAATAAAATTGCGGTAATCAAACTTAGCATCTTTATCTATTTTAAGAAATTCAATTAATGTTGGAAAATCAATATACTTATCTTCATAGTCCGGCTCATAAAACAAGCTGCTTTTACCAAACGGGGAATTGTTTAGAGTATACTCGTTATTTATCTCCAAGATACTTCTATAGCCTTGTATATCTTCGAAACTGTTATTCCCGACAGATCCTAAACCCAAATTTTCGAATGAAAGGAACTCGCTACCGGAATTGAGAAAAGGCTGGTTTTCTCCACTAAAAATATCATCAAAATTACTCACTGTTCTTTAAATTATTTTCCGGATACATCTCAATCCAGTGTTTTTGATATTTAAAAAAAGTATCCGCTCCCTTTTTATCAGTTACTTTAAGGTCTATATAATAACCAAGATCTGTAGTCCATACTTTAGTATTAACAATAGGAAAGCGGCAAACAATTAGTATATCCCAGTCTTTACCGTCCAGCGCAGTGCCCCAGTCGCCGTAAGCTGTGTGTGCCCTGCTGCCATAAAGGTATATATTATATACAGGAGATATTACTTCTATTTTCTGTTTAAGTTCGCCAAAAAGGTATCGCAGCACCTTATCGGGCTGCCATATTAAATTTTCTCTTTTTAAACTCATACTTTAAATTTGGCTATAGGCAATAAAGTATTTAACTCGAAATCGTATATCGGAATACCCGATTTATCCTGCAGTCGTCCTGTTACATTATAGCCACCATATATTATCCTAACACTTTCGTTACCGGTTATAACTCTTAGCATATCGTAGTCTGGGTCAAAACCTCCCTCCGAATTTTTTTTGATAAACATAAAATCAGGTATAACAGCAGTATCTATTGTAAACTTAATACCATCAGGGTTGTTATGTCCCTGAGAGCTATTAACAAATAGCTGTTGAGCTTCTATACCGTTTATAGCTGAAAGCTGCTGGGCAAGTTGCTCATAAACTATTGATACGCTGTCTTCCGGCTGCCATGAGGCATCACGATTTATGGTTATAATTTCCCCCATAGATTCGTATATTCTTGGGAAGTAACCTCTATCATCATAAGTGCCAACATCATAAACATCACCATCCTCCACTCTCAAATGGTCAAGATCATGAAATATAAATTGTATTTTTGCGGTTTGCCCTTCATTACCTAATTGTGCATTGGTAATTTCAAAGTTAGAATTACAAGGTATTACAGTTCCTTCTTCAAATTCATCTTCCTCCCCGCAATTACAAGGCAATGCTTTTTCTACCTTCAAGCCAATACTATCGGCTTGCAGTATGGTAAGTGTAGTAGGTAGCCTTGTTATCCATGCTTTGCCTTCTTTTTTAGGTGGTTCTTCTCTGGTTACTTCAGCTACCAAGTCAAGATACAGAGGGTCTCCAATTGTAGGTACTGTACCACCGTTCCATATAAAACCTGTGGTCAGGTAAAGGGCAGCAGCTTCTTCAAAACCAGGTCTTATTGTAACCACAACCCTTGCCATACCTGCCTGCATAAAGCTACGGAAGAGCGGATCATCACTTTTATCAAATTGATACATTTTAGCCCAGTTATCGCGCTTGCCCCAGAAATAAGGATAGAAATTGTATGATATTATATCCCATTCAAATGCCTGTTCTAAGAATTTAACCGTATTGGTGTAATTATCCAGCCCTTGGCTAAGGTTTACTTCAAAGTTTCCGAAAGAATCACCTGTTGTCATATTAGCACCATAGGCAAAGCCTCCTGCAATCTGTCTAATAAGATATGAGATACAGTTTTTACGTAACACTAAATTCTCAATCTGCCTATAAAATCCCGGATTTGTTTCTTTTTGTGTTACGGTTGGTTGTTGTGCTGATAACTTATCGTTATATTCGGCTAATGCTTCTTCATATGCATTGATAAGTGCATTAAAAGTTTTTATTTTCCAATTATCTATTGCCTCTTGAGTGACATCACACTCAATAGTAACATTTATATCTCCTGCAGTATAACCACCTAATAAATATGAAATAGGTACTTCTTCTCTGAATCCAGGGATTTCTATTGAGGCATTCATAATTTCACCCTGCGTCCACCATCCATCGCCTGCTATTGTACTACCTACACCTCCAATTCTTAGATCGAATGCTGCAGGAGTACTACCGTCTCCTACTGCTGAAAAAGAAGCATAAGCCTTTTTAGATTTATATCCTTCTGGGATAGTTACTTTTCCAGCGTCTGATTCGGCTGCTCCTTTCTCTTTTGAATCACTTCGAATTTTAAATCCTTCCCCTACTTTAATAGTATTCGCTGGCTTTGGTTCTATTTCTACATTGTAATACCCTGTCCAGTAAGCAATTTTTTCTTCGGTTAAAGAGGCGTAATTAATTATTGCATATGGATCAAGAGCAGGATCATTTGGTTTTCTGGGATTTCTAGGTTTTTCTATTTCATTATTTTGAACACCTTCTTCTTCCATTCCTAAAAGATGTAATTCAGCAGGATCAGGTATCATAAACTCAAGCATCATACGCTTACCGTAATTCCAAATCTGGTTTTTATATAATTTGTCTACCCAACGGTATACTCCTACAACATGCTGGCTACCAAAACGGTTATCAAACCCATGCTTGTTGTTCTCTTCATACTCTTCTATAATCTTGGAAATCCGTTCTTCTTTAATTTTAGAAACTATTCTCTCTGTAGCACGTTCTGTAATTTCCTGTGCAGTAGTTTCTGCAAGCCGGGAACTATTTTCCTGAGATGTATTAGTAGCATAAGAAAGCCCTGTAGATACTGAAAAGCTACCACCTCCATCATAATTAGCTGTTACGGATGCTCCTAAATCTTTAGATTCAGAGATTACCCTGCTTATTTCGGATTGTAATTCATGGCGGTTTGTAGTCGTTGTGTCAGTTAGCCTTTCCTGCTCCGTTTCACTACTAACTGTTGTTGTCTCTTCAGTTCTCCTCAACATTCGGGTGGCTCGCTCTTTATATTCACGTGCCATAATATTTTCTATATGCGAGACTTCTCCCTCAACATAACACTGGACAGTTTGTTCTACTTTTAGGTAATCTGCCACCCCGAGATCTCTAAATCCAAACTTACTAGGTACAAAAGGTGGATTAGTATTTACCTCATTATACGCAGGATCAGTACCCAGCGCGGTACCTGAAGTACATAAAGTCATTTCAGCATCAATATTTTCAATATTTCTTATACTTCCGTTAGTGAAAATAATTTCAAAATCAAGAATATCATTATCATCTCCGCCAATTTGAGGAATTGAATAAGTATAGAAGCTTTGTAATGATAAAACTCCATTATTATAAGTCACTACTGGCGCATTAATAGTTTCCTGATATGTATTATCACTAGGCTTTGTTACCGTTATTACTATTTTTAGCACCTGCCAGGTGTTATCAGGCACACCAATGGTTAATGTAAATGCGTTATACACCCTATTTACTCTCGCTGCGCATAAATTAAAGCTGTCAGGTTTCATTCGAGAACCCTTATTTACGGAATAGTCATAGCCAGCAAAATTAACTGTGGTGTTGAGAGGATAAATATTTTCGACAAGTTCTGTACTTGCACTTCTTCGTGCAGATTCTACTTCAGGATAAATACTATTATAGGTAGGATAGGATTTTAATAAATCGCTTCTTCCCTCCGGTGTATCATTCTCAAAGTCATACCCTAAAACATCCAATAGTACATTAAGGCTTTTTTCAGTCAATTCCTCCTCCATTTTAACAGCAGTAATCTCATCCTCATGAGAAAAGGAAAATTCCGGTAACGATGGATAAGGAACATAAGCAGGTTGGTGGCAAGGGTTTTTAGGGTCGTAAGGAATATCAGGATTCTGAACCGAACAATAAGCCTGTTTGGCATTTTCAAGGTCTTGGCGATATGTTTCGAGGGTAGGTGCTATGTCTTCTTCATATTGTTTATATGCCTGACTATAAGTAGCTGAATAAGATTCACGGTATTTATTTTCAGAACGATTTAGTTCTTTTATCAGTCCACCGTAATTCTCAATCCTCATTTTAGCACTACTAACTATTATTTGCGACTTTAAAAAGCCCGTTGGTATATTCGGTTGGTATTTTGTTGATGTTTCTGAGTCTGTCGCTACTTTAATGTAATCTGAAAAAAGTTCAGATGGTAATACCAATTTTGCATTCACCACTTCTCTGTTATAATCTGAAGAGTGTTCAATATCAGTATCAACCAGTCTGTAAGCATGATCAGCAAGCAGCATCTCTGAAAGAGCTTCTTTTACGTAGAAGGATTTTTGGGTTATGGCTTGATAATAAAAATTATCCCACATTATTTCCCGCTCTTGCGCAGTTAATCCTTTTGTAACCTTTTCATATTCATCAACTAAGTCGGTATCGATATAGTTGGTTTTATTTTTTGCCAACCATTGAGAGAAATTATATAGACTCTCAGATATATCCTTAACATCGTTTACAGACTCATAAGGAGAAGAAAAGCTCTCGGCAGCTTGCCTCATAGCACTGGCTTTAATTGTCCCTATGGGGGCATTATCCCAAGCGGTAAAAAAATAGCCTTCTAATGCGGGAATAACATTTGTTGTGTTTTTTTTGGTTTCATCTTGAAGCTGTGGGCTTCTAAGCTTAACAAACCTGAACAGTGTACTAGTGATCGGATGTTCCATAATTAATTAATTGGTTATTAAATAAAAATATAACTTTCGTATAATTATTTTTATTGTTGCTGGTTCAATTAATCAATGCGAATATTTTAGGTGATTTTTTATTTATTATGAAATTGTTAAATAAATTAACTTTAAATTTATGTTTATATAAATAAATTGAATAATAACAATACCCAACGTTAGGTATTGTTATTTAAAAAGGTTTATTTTTTAATTAAATAAGTAATAATATTAATAACGATAAATTAATACACTATGGTTAATTTAAATATTGAATTAATTTTTAAAACATCAGTTAGAAAAAAGTGCAAAGAATTTTGAATTATGCTCTCTAGTTTATAGAAAACTCAATAAAAATGAGAAATTCCAGAAATATATCTATATAGTAAAATAAACAAAAAACCACCTAATCTCTTAGATGGTTTTTCTATAAGTTGTCGGGATGACTGGATTCGAACCAGCGACCCCTAGCACCCCATGCTAGTACGCTACCAGGCTGCGCTACATCCCGATTCCCTAATCTGTAAAGGAGTGCAAATATATTAGTTTTTATATAAAAAATAAACATTGGCTTAAAATTATCTTTACACACCAATAAAGATGTCTACTTCGGCATCGTACCAATCATGACTGCGTTCGTCATATACTTCAAAATCTGCTTTGTAGGCTCTTTGCATTCCCGATTCCCAAATGTTTTTCCATTCTTTAGCAACACAATCGGGCATTTTACCCTTGGCGGTAAAATTTATAAAATCGCGCGGCGGTATCACTATATTCTCCATGCCTTCCGGTACAGGCGCGCCGGGAGCTACCCTGCAACCGATAAAATAAGAGTAAGGCTGGGTATGGTCGCCTTCATAGTCATAATAAACTGCATATACTTTATCTTCAATCCTTTCGGGTATTTTTACAAACCATCCACCTTTTTCAAATTCCTGCCATAACTGTCCACAATCTTTCATCGACTGTCCGTTAGTATTAGAAGTTTTGTGCGGAAGAGCAATACCTGTAAGATAAAGAGTTTCAAGATGATGTTTTTCCATTTCTAAATATATTTTATGATGAAAAAAAGGCAGCCTTGTGGCTACCTTTCATTATACGCTGAATTAATCATCAGAAGATTTTGAATTACTGCTGTCAGCATTCTTGTCTTTAGGTCGCCTTACACCATGAGTGCCACGCCAAATTTTTCCTCTTTTTGTTTTTACATCTCCTTTTCCCATAAAGTTTAAAATTTGAATGTTAGTAATATTCCAAATTTACAAAAAACTATTTTTTATGGCAAAAAACACTGCTTTTATATAGATACTAATTCGTGCTTCAGTTTGTGTCGAAACTGTAAAAACTTTATAGTTTACTCTTCAAACCCTTTAATCAGTACTTCTAAAATTTTAATGGCTGCCTCGCTTATTTTAGTACCGGGACCAAATACAGCAACGGCACCACAATCAAAAAGATATTGATAATCTTGCGCAGGAATAACCCCTCCCACAATTACCATTATATCCTCACGACCATATTTTTTCAATTCTTCAATAACCTGTGGTACTAAAGTTTTATGCCCCGCAGCTAATGAAGATACTCCAAGAATGTGAACATCGTTTTCTACCGCTTGTTTGGCAGCTTCTGCCGGGGTTTGGAATAGCGGACCTATATCTACATCAAAACCTACATCGGCATAGCCTGTAGCTACTACTTTTGCACCTCGGTCGTGACCATCCTGTCCCATTTTAGCAATCATAATACGCGGACGGCGACCTTCCAGCTTTGCAAATTGATCGGCAAGCTGTTTGGCTTTTTCAAAGCTCTCGTCGTTCTTTATCTCTTTACTATACACACCGCTAAATGATTTTATTTGTGCTTTATACCTGCCATATACCGTTTCGAGTGCATCGCTTATTTCGCCCAGTGTGGCTCTGTGGCGTGCAGCCTCTACTGCTAAAGATAATAAATTCCCTTTGCCTGTTTTTGCCGACTCGGTTAATTTTTCTAAACATTCGGCTACCTTTTGGTTGTCACGGCTTGTTTTTATCTGCTCTAAGCGCTCTATTTGTTGGCGACGTACCATTTGGTTATCTACATCCAGTATATGCAACGGGTCTTCTTTTTCAAGGCGGTATTTGTTTACACCTACTATTATATCCTGTCCGCTGTCTATACGCGCCTGTTTGCGCGCTGCGGCTTCTTCTATACGCAGTTTAGGGATGCCTTCCTCTATAGCTTTGGTCATACCGCCCAGTTCTTCAACTTCTTCAATTAGTGCCCATGCCTTATCGGCAATTTCTTTGGTTAGGCTTTCTACATAATAACTGCCTGCCCAGGGGTCAACCGTTTTAGTTATTTTGGTTTCTTCCTGTAAAAATATTTGTGTGTTACGTGCTATACGTGCCGAAAAATCGGTTGGTAGTGCTATTGCCTCGTCTAAGGCGTTGGTATGTAATGATTGTGTTCCGCCAAAGGCAGCAGCAGCAGCTTCTATACAGGTGCGTGCCACGTTGTTAAACGGGTCTTGCTCCGTAAGGCTCCAGCCACTTGTCTGGCAATGGGTGCGCAGTGCAAGCGATTTTTGATCTTGCGGATTGAATTGCTGTAATAGTTTTGCCCAAAGCATGCGCCCGGCACGCATTTTGGCAATTTCCATAAAATGGTTCATGCCAATAGCCCAAAAGAAAGAAAGGCGAGGGGCAAACTCATCTATTTTCATACCGGCAGCAAGCCCTGTGCGGATGTACTCCAAACCATCGGCAAGGGTATAAGCAAGTTCAATATCGGCGGTAGCCCCGGCTTCCTGCATGTGGTACCCCGATATACTGATGGAGTTGAACTTAGGCATATTTTTACTGGTATATTCAAATATATCAGCTATAATTTTCATAGATGGAGTAGGAGGGTATATGTAGGTGTTACGCACCATAAACTCCTTTAAAATATCATTTTGTATTGTTCCCGAAAGTTGTTCAGGTGCTACGCCCTGTTCTTCGGCTGCTACAATATAGAATGCCATAATGGGGAGTACCGCGCCATTCATAGTCATAGAAACTGACATTTCACCTAATGGTATCTGGTCGAAAAGCACTTTCATGTCTTCTACACTGTCAATTGCTACTCCGGCTTTACCTACATCGCCCACTACACGTTCGTGGTCGCTGTCGTACCCTCGGTGTGTGGCAAGGTCAAATGCTACGGATAGTCCTTTTTGTCCTGCTTCGAGGTTGCGTCTGTAAAACGCATTACTCTCTTCGGCGGTCGAGAAACCCGCATATTGTCTTACTGTCCAAGGGCGACGTACGTACATAGTAGTATATGGGCCCCGCAGGTTGGGTGCAAATCCTGCCCCGAAGCCTATATGCTCTAAATTTTTAATATCATCAAGAGTGTATTGTTTTTTCAGTTCAATGCCTTCGGCTGTCGTAAAGTTATCTGTTACTCCTGATGCGTTAGTATTAGTTAGGGTGTCTTTAAGTTGAATATGTTGTATATCTTTTCTTTTCATCATAACTTTCGTATAATTAACAGCAGGTTTTTTCTTCTTCGTTAAGCCTTTCACGTTCCATTTGTTCCGCAAGACGTTTTTCTATAATAGGCGTTATGAGTGTTTTTCGGGGATCGGTTTTTACAAACGGATATAACTCCAACTCGTGGTACATTTTGTCGTTTTTATTGGGGTATTTGTTTGTACCCAGCAGTACTTCCTTTCCGTTATTAAACAGTTCCTGCTCTTTTGCTGCACTTTCCTGTATTTTTCGTTGTATAGTGCCTTCTTTTAGCTGGTGCAAAAATCCGCCGTTGGCTTCTATGTCTTTAAATAGTGTCAATGCTTTTTCTGCGATTTGCTGTGTTAGTTCTTCAATATAGTATGCGCCATCGGCAGGATTATCTACCTTATCAAAATAACTTTCGTGTTTTAATACTAACAATTGGTTACGGGCTATCCTGTCACCAAACTCATTATCTTTATGGTACAGTGCATCATAAGGCAGGTTGGCAACGGCATCTGCACCACCCAATATAGCACTCATACACTCGGTAGTGGTGCGCAGCATATTTACATTATAATCATATAATGTTTTGTTGCGTTTGGACGGAGTAGCTATTATATGGCAATCTTCGGTATGGTTGTATTCATTGGCAATAAGCCTGAATAGTTTTCTTAAAGCACGTAGTTTTGCAATTTCAAAAAAGTAATTGGTGCCTATTGCTACTTGCAGCACTATAGGTTTGTTTATGGTGGCTATTGTATTAAAATACTCATTGGCTTGGGCAAGGGTATATGCTGTTTGCTGTACAATGCCGGCTCCTGCATTTTGGTATAGGCTTCCGTCGATACTTAGAAAACTAATATTACTGCACGCTATGGCTACAGTATTTAGTATATCGAGGTCTTTTTCCATACTATGGAACCAGTTACCCTCTTTAGCAAGGTTACCAATGGGATCGAGCTGAACATATATGGTTAGATTTTTTTGTTTTGCAACAGCATCAATACGTTTTACGAAATCGATTGAAAGAAAGCCTAAACTTATATAAACGGGAGTTTCCTTAGCAGTAATGCCGTTAAGTAGTTTTTCTACATCTGTTTTGTCATTATCTATGGTAAATCGGATGCTTTCGGCTCCACGATTCAGCGTGTCGTTTGCTCTTGCTATAGATTTGTCGATATCAAAAACAAAAATGTTTTGGCAGATACTGAAATTAGCAGCTTTTGTGCCTGCGGGTGCAGCAGGTATAAATTCGTCATTATGATAAAAGGGTTTTACCTTAATACCTTCAGGACTTTCCCATACTAACGTTTCATTATAATCTGCTCCTTTTAATTCAAATTGTATTTGTTGTTTCCATTGTTTAGACGATACTTTTTCAAATCCGTCAAAAAGATGTTTACTCATGCACAAAAGTTTTTTTAGAGTGATTTGTTGGTTGTTTCCTCTTCGGGTACGTCTTCTTCAAACTCTATTATATATATATCTTCATTTTCGCGTTTCATATAATATTTTTCACGCGCATATTTTTCAGTCTGGTCAGGATTTTTCAGTTGTTTTATACTGGTACTGTCTTTTTTTATTTCCTGAATGTAGTAAGTCTTATTCTCTTCCAGTTCATTAATTTCTTTATCCAAAACGGGATGCTCAAAATAAAGGGAGTAGTTGTCTATAAAAATCATCCATACGGCAAAGAAAATAATAACCAGTATGTACCTGTTCCCTATTATTTTAAGGAAAGGGTATTTTTCGGTTAATTTGCCTAAGAATCTCATATTGTAAATTTACGAACTAATACAAAGTAATACTTTTTTCTTGTATTATTTATAATATCCTCTGGTTTATCACTGCTCTTACTACATCAATGGCTACCGTGTTATACTTATCATTAGGGATAATAATATCGGCATGTGCTTTGGTAGGTTCTATAAATTGTTCGTGCATGGGTTTCAAGGTGCTCTGATAACGATTTAATACCTCGTCCATATCACGCCCTCTTTCGGCAATATCACGCTTTAACCTTCTTATAAGTCTTTCATCAGAGTCGGCATGAACAAATATTTTAATATCAAACATTTCCCTTAGTTTTGGGTCGGCAAGTATAAGTATGCCCTCTACTATCATTACTTTCCTGGGGTGGGTTATCACGGTGTCCTCTGTCCTGTTGTGTGTAACAAACGAATATACAGGTTGTGCTATTGTTTTTCCTGCTTTCAACTCTTTAAGGTGTTTTGCCAGTAATTCAAAGTCGATAGCCCTTGGGTGATCAAAGTTTGTTTTAGCTCTTTCCTCAAAACTAAGTGATGAATTATCCTTATAATAAGAGTCTTGAGATATTATCCCTACCTCTGTCAGTGGCAGTTCATTCATTATCTGGTGTACAACAGTAGTTTTACCGCTTCCGGTTCCGCCTGCAATTCCTATGATAAGCATTTGTAGAAAGTATTGTTTTTATGTTTTTGCAAAAGTAGCAATTATCAATAGGCATTTTACGTTAAACCTCATTTTATACAAATATTTAATCTACAGTAATTATTATAGTGTGGATAAATGATTTTATGTGAGAAAAGAAATAACCTTATATTTGAATAAAAACGTTACAATATAAGCTATGAAAAAGATACTACTTTTATTTTTATTATTCTCCTTTTCGATAGAAACTTCGGCACAAGAAATAATGTATGAAGTGTTTATAAGAAGTTTTTATGACAGTAATGGCGACAGGCATGGCGACCTGAAAGGCGTAGAGCAAAAACTGGATGAGCTCTACAAACTGGGTGTAACTGCCATAGTGCTTTCTCCAATATATCAATCAGATTTTTATCATAACTATTATCCCCATAACCTGGAAAAGATAGATACTGCCTATGGTAATTGGGACGATTATAAATCATTAGTGAAAGCCGTACATCTAAGGAAGATGAAGATATATCAGGATGTACAGCTTAGCTATATTTCGGGTAACCATATATGGTATAAAGATTCATATAATAATCCTGATTCTCAATATTCAGACTATATCCATTATACTGATAAACAAAATAAAAACCCCGTTTTTCTTAACGATAAGGAAAAACATACTGCGTATAAAGGAATACAAGAGCAGGTGGTTACTGTAAACCTTAGTAACCCCAAAGTGCAAAAATATTTTCTTGAAACCCTTTCGCATTTAGTATATGTACATGAAGACGCTATGGGTAAAGAGGGTGTAGATGGTTTCAGGTTTATAGGCATGGGCGATGGAGATACTTCGAAAGGTATGTCGGGAAATCAATTAACAGTATTTTGGAAACCATTAGCAGAGGGACTTAAAAAAGTAAATCCTGAATTGGAGATAATAGCACTTCAGGCAGATAAAGACAGCTATGGTTTTGATTGCCTGACAAAGGGCAGTGCCGACAGAGTGTATGCTAACCCACTTCGTGAAGCCATAGTTGCTTCTGACAAAAAGAAAATTATAACTGCTGCTGACAGCACATTTGCAGCTATTACCGAAGGTAAGCAACAAATAGTGTTTCTGGAAAATTCTCAAACGGACAGGTTTGCTTCATCAGAAGGAGTTGAATCAGGAAAACTCAAGGCTATGGCAGCACTAAACTTTTTTATGGGTGGTGTACCTTCATTATACTACGGTCAGGAAATAGGAACTTATGGCAAGCAAACAGAAATTGCTGAAAGCGGAGAGAATATCCCCGTAAGACAATCTTATAAATGGTATGCCGATACAACAAGCACAGGAACAGCATTGTGGTATATGGATAATGCTCCTTGGAAAGATAAACACCTAATGAGTACTAATGATGGGTTTTCTATGGAAGAGCAGCAAAAAACGCCTAACTCATTACTGGACTTTTATAAAGAACTTATAAAATTAAGACGCAGGCAGCCTGCCATAGCGTTAGGCAATTATAAAAACATATCTAATACCAGTGATAATGTAATATCTTTTACCAGAGAAGGAGGGGGGCAAAAAATATTTGTTATGATAAATTTATCAGGGTCGCAGCAAGTCGTTTCTATAACCGATACGACACTTCCGTTGCAAAAGTTACAATCAATAATGGGTTCCGCCAACTATAAATTTCCAAAGGGAGGGTACACTTTAGTACTGCCTCCATATTGGGTTCAGGTCTGGAAAATAGTATGAAAACCAGTTGATTAACAATACCTTAATGTTTATTTTATTTCAAGGAAACTTCGAGGGAACCTCATAATCGTAATTTTGGTTGCATTTATTAATTCAAATACAACAGATTATTAAATTAAAAAAATTATGATGAAATTTCTACGAAAAAGACTATTTAAGAAATTACTGGTCATTGCTTTTGTGATGATGGGTAGTGTAATGTTAGGGCAAACTCCCTATACCCTAAATCATGCTTTTGGCGGACCATCGGGTGTACCTACGGGTATCCAGGTAGTTTCGTATAACGGACAGACCTCTTGCAACACAAGCCAGAATGGGGCTAATGCTGTAACTACATTGGTACTAAAGGCTTTGCCAGGATACCAGTTTACCATTACTTCGGTAACCGGTACGGGAGTAAGAAGTAATGCGGGGTCTAATATGTTCAAGTTTCAATTAGTTAACAATGGTTCTACAATAAATGGTAGTGAAACCAATGTTGGTTCAAGCAGTAGCTGTTCAGGAGGTACTACTATAAGCCCACTTAGCTTTGCTCCGAACACACAGGTAGTAACAGAAAATAGCACAGTTACTATAAATATACCACGTTATCCTCAAGGTGGACCTTCAGGCAACGGATACAGCCATGTTAAAACACTTGCTGTAAGTGGTGTTGTAACGCCTACACTTCCTGATTTTAATCTTGAAGGCTCCTCGTTAGCTTTTGCCGATGTTTGTCTGGATCAACCGGAAAATGGCTACTTTACCTTTACAGGAGATAACTTTAGCACTAACGCTACAATACAGGTAGCTGCTCTGGAAGGTTTCACTTATTCACTCACTCAGGAAGGGACTTATGAAGAAACTTTAACGATCTCAAATTATAACGGAGAGGAGATTACAGTATGGGTTAACTTTACCCCAACAGTAATGCAGAATTATAACGGTAATATAGTACTTGCCGGGCAAGGAAGTGATTCTGAAGCAGAACTTAATATTCCTGTAACAGGAATGGGGAGTTTGCCCGCTTCGCCTTTGGCAGATGCTCAGGATTTTTGTGGACCTGCCACTATAGCAGATTTACTTCCTGAAACACCTGAAAGCCCATTATTACCCGAAAATTTTGCAGGAGCACCAACAGGTATTAATACAGGAAACTATACTTATACTCTGGGTGTATGGAATGTTAAAAATACAGCTATAGGCTCCGGACAGGAAGTAATATTATTTACAACTAATCCGGCTGATGCGCATATAATATCACCTTCTTTTGATGGTATCCAATCAATAACATTTGATGGTATGTCACAAGGAACAATAGGAAGTACTTTATCGGTTATAAAAATAGTTAATGGTGTAGAAAGTCTTGTAACTACGGTTAATCTTCAACCGGGTACCCTTGGAGACCCAAGTGGTTTTGATCCTTATACAGTAGCGATAAATGACCCAAGCGGTAATATAAAAATTAAATTGGTAAGCAGTGATGTACCGGGTGAAACTTCGAATTATGAAATTCTTAAAAATATAGTTTTTACCGGATATCCTGATGTTGTATATAACTGGTATGATACAGCGACAGGCGGAATGCCTTTAGCAGCAGGTGATGCCTTAACAACGGGCAATTATTACCTTTCTCAAACCGTTGACGGATGTGAAAGTTTAAGGACATCGGTTGAAATAACCGCTAATGATATACCTGCCGCACCAACTGTTGACATTACTCAAACACTAACAAGTATAGCTACGGTTGAAAATCTTAATGAAGGGAATGCAGAGAACGCAATGTGGTACACACAGGCTACAGGCGGTACTGCACTGACTGATGATACTGCTGTAACTGCAGGCACTTATTATATATCACAAACCGTAAATGGTTGCGAAAGCGACAGAACCGCGGTAGAAGTAACCATACAAGATCCGGTACTTACCCTTGTTAGTACTAACCTTAACTTTGCTCCGGTATGTTTAAATGCAGAACCACAAGATATCGTTGGCTCATTTACATTCACGGTAACCGGTAATGCCAACCTTGCTGCAGCCAACATTGGCGGACCCGGACTTACTTTGGTTGATGGGTTTAATTTTGGCACAGAAGGTCTTCCTGTAGAGAGTTACGATGCAGGTAGTTTTTATGTGGAAGATATTCAGGATGGTCAGACTGTAACCGTATATGTACAATTCGATCCTCAGCCCGGCATGAGCTACGGTAATTTAGTTATAGAAGTTACCCTTGTTGACGCGCTTAACAGCGTTGCCACACCTATAACAATTAATGTTCCTATTGTGGAGCTGCCTACAGCAGAAAATCAAGCTGTTTGTGTAGGTTCAGTAGTTGCCGATTTACAGGTAACTACAGGAGAAGGTATCAGTTGGTACACTGCCGAGACAGGTGGTACGGAACTGGCTCCTGATACAATGCTATCCGAAGGTACATACTATGCTTCTCAAAGTATAGGCGACTGCGAAAGTATGAGAATACCGGTTGAAGTTACCTTCATCCCGCTACCTGCCGCACCTGTAATTGCTGATGATATACAAACATTTTGTAATAACGCTACACTTGCCAATATTAACATAACAGGTGAAGGTGTGCTATGGTACACCACCGCCACAGGAGGTACTGCACTTCCGGCTAATATGGCGCTTAACCCGGGCACTTCTATTTACTACGCTTCTCAAACTGTTAACGGCTGCGAAAGCAGTGCCAGAACAGCTGTAGCTGTGGTGCTTAATGTTACAGCCTCTCCGGTTGTTGAAAATCTTGCCCTGTGTGGTAACTCTACCGTTGCCGATCTTATGGCTGAGGGAACAAACATCCAGTGGTATAACGTTGCCACAGGAGGTATGCCTCTTGCTATGGATGCAGCTATAACGGGCGGAACGTATTATGCATCACAAACTATAAACGGCTGCGAAAGCCCAAGAGTTGCCGCTACCGTTACAATCAATCCTGTTCCTGCTACACCAACCTCTGACGCACAATTTTTCTGCGGAGAGGCAACAGTTGCTGATTTATCAGCAGAAGGTACAAGTATATTTGAAACTATTTTCTCAGATAACTTCAATAACCTTAATAACTGGAATGTAATTAACCTTCAAGGTGCAAATGTATGGGCAATAAGCAGTGCCGGAAACCCATCTAACGCTCCGTATGTGATGCTTAACGGTTTTCAGCAAAACAACTTAGACTGGTTGGTTTCTGATCCGATTGCAATCTCGGATGATGCTATCGGAGCAACTTTAAAATTCATCACAGCATCTAACTATAATGGTCCTACTCTGGAAGTTTTCTATACTACAAACTATACAGGAGATGTAGCAACTACAGATTGGCAAACCTTATCCCCAACATTAAGCTCAGGAGGTTGGGCATGGGTTAACTCCGGTGATTTAGATGTATCAAGTGCAATTGGTTCAGACCTTGTTGTTGCATTTAAATATACTTCCTCTACAGGTTCAAACAATGCTAAAGCTTGGGAGATTGATAATGTACAAGTTATAACAGAATCTTATAACCTTAATTGGTACGATTCAGCTAATAATGCACTGGCAAGTACTGATGCGCTAAGCACAGGTTTATATTATGTATCGCAAACTATTAATGGTTGCGAAAGTGAAACAGCCGCTATTGGTGTTACAGTAAACCCAATACCTGCTGCTCCCGTAGCAGATGCACAAATGTTCTGTGGTTCGGCTACTATTGCAGATATTGCTGTTGCAATAGAAGGAACAGCTACATGGTATGCTGACGCAAATACTACAACTGCACTTGCTACTGATACTGCCCTTGCTACAGGAATGTATTATGTATCGCAAACAATAGCCGGTTGTGAAAGCGAAAGAACAATGGTTGAGGTAACCGTAAACGAAATACCTGCTGCTCCGGTAGCAGATGCTCAACTATTCTGTGGTTTAACTACTGTGGCTGACCTAATGGCAACAGGAGAAAACCTACAGTGGTATAATGTTGCAACAGAAGGTACTGTTCTTCTTGACGGTTTGGTTGTTACAACAGGAAATTATTACGTTTCACAAACTGTAAATGGTTGTGAAAGCGAAAGAACAATGGTTGAAGTAACCGTAAACGAAATACCCGTTGCACCATTGGCAGATGAACAACTATTCTGTGGTGAAGCAACTGTTGCTGACCTTACAGTAAACATAGGAGAAAACGTAACATGGTATGATGTTGCTACAGGCGGTACTGCCCTTGCAACAGATGCTGCCCTTGCAACAGGAACCTATTATGTATCACAAACAGTAAACAACTGCGAAAGCCCAAGAGCTGTGGTTGAGGTAACAGTAAATGAGATACCTGCCGCCCCAACAGCAGCAGCACAACTGTTCTGTGGTTCGGCTATCGTGGCAGATCTTGCAGTAACAGGCGAAATGCCAATGTGGTATGATGTTGCAATCGGCGGAACAGCACTTGCTGCAAACACAGCCCTTGCAACAGGAACTTATTACGTTTCTCAAACAATCAACGGATGCGAAAGTGAAAGAACAGCCGTAGAAGTTGCGGTAAACCCTATACCATCTGTTCCAACAGCAAGCGCAATGATGTTCTGTGGTTCGGCCACTGCGGCAGACCTTACAGCTACTACCGAAGGAGCTGCAATATGGTATGCTAATGCAACAACAACAACAACACTTGCAGTTGATGCTGAATTATCTACAGGACTTTACTATGTATCTCAGATAGTAGGTGGTTGCGAAAGCCCAAGAATTGCAGTTTCTGTAACCGTTAATGAAACACCTGTAGCTCCGGCAGCAGAGGCACAACTATTTTGTGGTTCGGCTACTGTAGCAGAGCTTTCAGTAGTAAACGGTGAAATGGTAATGTGGTATGATGTTGCAACCGGCGGAACGGCACTTGCTGCAAACGCAGCCCTTGCAACAGGTACATATTATGTGTCACAAACTGTTAACGGTTGTGAAAGTGAAAGAACAATGGTAGAAGTAACCATTAATGAAACACCTGTTGCTCCGACAGCAGATGATTTTACATTCTGTGGTTCGGCTACTGTAGCTGACCTATCAGTAACAAGCGGAGAAATGCCAATGTGGTACACAACAGAAACAGGAGGTGAGGCACTTACTATGGATGCAGCACTTGCTACAGGTATGTACTATGTATCGCAAACCGTTAACGGTTGTGAAAGTGAAAGAACCATGGTTGAGGTAACAGTAAACCCAATACCCGTTGCTCCAACGGCAGATGCACTACAAACATTATGTAGTCAAGCTACCGTATCGGATATAGAGGTAACAGGAAACAATATAACTTGGTATGATGCCCCTACAGGCGGTTCAGTTGTAGCTGATGATATGGTATTAGCCCAAGGTACTTCAATATACTACGCCTCGCAAACCGTAAACGGTTGTGAAAGTACAAGAACAGCCGTTGCCGTTGTTCTTAGCGTAACATCTGTACCAACGGTAGAAGCTCTTGATTTTTGTGGAACAGCTACTGTAGCCGACCTTTCAGTAGTGAACGGTGAGATGCCAATGTGGTATGATGTTGCAACAGGCGGAACAGCTCTTGCTGTGGATGCTGCTGTTATGACAGGAACCTATTACGTATCACAAACACTTAATGGTTGTGAAAGTGCAAGAGTAGCAGTTGATGTAACTGTAACTGATATAACAACACCTGTGGGTGAGGCTATCCAAGAATTTACAGCAGGCGAAACTATCGCTGATCTTGAGGTTGACGGTACTAACGTAATCTGGTTTAGTGATGCAGAGCTTACTGTAATGATTGAAACCACTACTGTACTTGAAGACGGAATGACCTATTATGCTGTTTCAAATAGCGGAGATTGTGCGAGTGAAGCATTGGCAATAACAGTAGATGAAGTATTAAGAACTGCTGTAATTGAAGATGCTAAATTTACCCACTATCCAAACCCTGTAGAAGATGTATTAAACATAGAGTTTAAAGAAAACATCACATCAGTAACAATATATAACGTATTGGGTCAGATGGTAATGGAAAGAAGCACAAATGGGACTAACGTACAGGTAAATATGTCAACGCTATCAGCAGGTACTTACATAGTAAGAGCAGCCAGCGATAACAAAACGACATCGTTTAAAGTAGTGAAAAACTAAGTAATATAGTTTTATAAAACCAAAAGCTCCGTGCAATGCACGGAGCTTTTTTTATATTTATATAAAAAAATTAATCAAATTCTGATGTAAAGAACAGTTTTACGCTTGGATATTTTTGTTGCGCCATTTGTATGGAGAATTCAGAGTCAGCCAGAAACACCAGTTGCCCGTATTTATCCTTTGCCATAAACTTTTGTTTTATTCTTTTAAACTCGGCAAACTCTTCATTTTTCGGGTCGTCAGGTTTTACCCAGCAAGCCTTATAGGCAGGGAAGTTTTCGTACGAACATTTTGCGCCATACTCATGCTCCAGCCTGTACTGTATAACTTCATATTGCAGTGCGCCCACAGTACCAATTACTTTACGATTGTTCATCTCTAAAGTAAATAGCTGTGCAACACCTTCGTCCATAAGCTGGTCGATACCTTTTTCAAGCTGTTTGGCTTTCAATGGGTCAGCATTATTTATGTAACGGAAATGCTCAGGAGAAAAACTCGGAATACCTTTAAAGCTCATTTGCTCTCCTTCGGTAAGCGTATCGCCAATTTTAAAGTTTCCCGTATCATGAAGCCCCACAATATCGCCCGGATAGGAGATATCTACAATCTCTTTTTTCTCAGCAAAAAAAGCATTAGGGCTGGAAAATTTTAAGTTCTTTTTGTGCCTTACGTGCAGATACGGTTTATTTCTTTCGAATGTACCTGATACAATTTTTACGAAAGCAATCCTGTCACGGTGCTTCGGATCCATATTGGCATGAATCTTAAATACAAATCCTGAAAATTTATCTTCTTCAGGCGATACCGTTCTGGAGTCAGAAGCCTTTGGTCGCGGAGTAGGAGCAATTTCTATAAAACAATCCAGCAATTCGCGCACCCCGAAGTTATTTAATGCCGAACCGAAAAATACCGGTTGCAGCTTTCCGTCAAGATACTGTTGCCTGTCAAATTCAGGATATACCTCATTGATAAGTTCCAGTTCCTCACGCAATGTTTGTGCAGGTTTAGTGCCTATCAATTTTTCCAGTTCAGGGCTTTCAATATCCGAAAACGCAATGGTTTCTTCAATATTTTTTCGGCTGTCGCCACTAAAAAGGTTAATGTTCTTTTCCCAAATATTATAAATACCCTGAAAGTCGTAGCCCATACCAATGGGGAAACTAAGTGGCGTAACCGTAAGCCCCAATTTCTGTTCCACTTCGTCCATCAGGTCAAAGGCATCTTTACCCTCACGGTCAAGCTTATTGATAAATACCAGCATGGGTATGTTTCGCATACGGCATACCTGTACCAGTTTTTCGGTTTGTTCCTCAACCCCTTTTGCCACGTCAATAACCACAATAACACTATCAACCGCCGTTAGGGTACGAAAAGTGTCCTCGGCAAAATCCTTGTGACCGGGCGTATCGAGTATGTTTATTTTTTTGTCTTTATAATTAAAAGCCAGTACCGATGTAGCTACCGAGATACCCCTTTGGCGTTCTATTTCCATAAAGTCACTCGTAGCACCTTTCTTTATTTTATTGCTTTTTACAGCTCCGGCTTCCTGTATAGCACCCCCGAAAAGCAGTAATTTTTCGGTAAGCGTTGTTTTACCCGCATCGGGGTGCGATATAATTCCGAATGTACGTCTTCTTTTAATTTCTTCCGTAAAACCCATTATATAATTATCCTATTACATTTAAAAATCGTGCAAAAATAGCTTTTAAATTCGTTATATTGGTAAAAAATTGGGAGTAACTCCATAAAAACTGTCAGATGTTGTGCTTTGGATATAGTTGAAAATGTTACTTTTACAAAAGCTACTTGTAGCTGCTAAGGAAAAGAAAAATAATATGAAAAAAAAATGAGGTTCTTTTATACCATTTTAAAAAGCCACTTACCGTTGTTGCTCATTCTTGCCATGCAGCATATTTTTGCGCAGCAAGACCCGCAATATACGCAGTATATGTATAACACGCTTACGGTAAATCCCGGTTATACCGGCTCTACGGGAGGTATAGATGCCGTGTTGCTGCACCGCTCGCAATGGATAGGGATAGACGGCGCACCACGCACGCAGGCATTTACCGTACACTCACCCGTATGGAATGATAAGGTAGGGTTGGGGCTTAGTGCCATAAACGACAGGATAGGCCCTGCAGATGAATTTTATATCGATGGTAATTTTTCGTACACATTGTATTTAGGGATGCAGGGCAGGCTGGCTTTTGGTATGAAAGCAGGTGCGAGGGTGTTGAATATCGACTGGTCGCGGGGACGTTTTTATCAGGAGGGCGACCCGTTGCTGAATACTAACATCAACAACAGGGTAGCGGCAAGCATAGGTTCGGGTATTTACTATTATACCGATAAATGGTATGCAGGCGTATCAATACCCAATTTTATAAAAGATAATTATTATGACGATATACAGGAAACGGTAGTATCGGACAGGTTACATTATTATGTAATGGGTGGCTATGTGTTTGACCTTTCGGAGAGTATAAAATTTAAACCTGCCTTTTTGGGTAAAATTGTTACCGGTTCGCCTGTAACGGTTGATGGCTCGGCAAATTTTCTGTTTCAGGAAAAATTTACACTGGGAGCCGGTTACCGGTGGGACGATGCCGTGAGCGCACTGGCAGGCTTTCAAGTAACCCAAGAATTATTTTTAGGATATTCCTACGATTATTCGACAACCGAATTGAGCAAGTATAATGATGGTTCGCACGAAATTATAGTACGCTTTCAGTTGCAGCCGAAAACTACCCGTATTAAATCGCCAAGATTCTTTTAAACCCAACAGCTATGAAAAGAATAGTACCTATAATCGTTTTATTTTTCAGTATAACGGCTTGCTTTGGTCAGTATAAATTGAAAAAGGCTGATAAGTTGTTTGATGAAATGGCTTATGTTGATGCAGCAAAAGCCTATGAGGCATATATAAAGTCAGAATATACTCCCACAAAACAAACGATACTGAAAATTGCCGATACCTATTACTACATCAGCAATTATGAAAATGCCCAAAGCTGGTATGAAAAGTATGGAGCTGATGCTCTTGATGATACTCATTTTAACCGTTATATACATACACTTCGCATTACCGAGCAATATAATAAAGCCGACAAGATAATGAGAAATCATCTTACAGCTAAAGGAGATAAAGCAGCCTTGAACCGTTTTGAAAACCAAAAAGTACACCTTGACAGTATTAACAATACAGAGTCGTTATATACTATTTCAAATCTTGATAGTAATACCAATAAAGCTGATTTTGGTACTGCTTTTTATGGCAATAAAATAGTATATGCATCAGGTAAAGATACTACCCATTTAGGCGGTAAAATTTATCAGTGGAACGAACAGCCTTTTTTAGATTTATTTGTTGCCGAGCGTAATCCAGATGATGGTGCTCTGCAGGAAGAAACCAAGTTTATGAAAAAAGCGCAAACACGCTATCATAATGCTTCATTGGTTTTTACCCCCGATTTGCAAAAAGTATATTACAGTACTAATACCGTAAAAAAACATGGCAGGCTGGATAGCGCAGAAGATGGCACAAATAACATACGCATTGTAAAAGGCACAATAGCTGATGATGCTATAGTGAACACACAACTGTTGCCATTTAACAATATTAGCTATTCGGTGGCACACCCTGCATTGAGTGCCGATGGCAACTGGCTGTTTTTTACGAGTGATATGCCCGGAGGCTTTGGCGAAACGGATATCTATGCCGTAGCAATTAATGAAGATGGCACATACGGTAATCCCGTGAACCTTGGCGAAACCATAAATACATCAGGCAAAGAAATGTTTCCGTTTGTAAATGGCGATAAATTGTATTTTGCTTCCAACGGGCATTACGGGCTGGGCGGTCTTGATATATTCGAAAGTACAATAACAGGCGAAATGAATTTTACAGCCCCTAAAAACTTAGGCAAACCCGTAAACAGCAACCTTGATGATTTTGCCTATATAACGGATTTTGAAAATAGTTACGGCTATTTTTCGTCGAATCGTGCAGGTGGTAAGGGTGACGATGATATTTACTATTTTACCCGAAAAGAGCCTGCCTGCATCCATATCCTTACAGGAATTGTAACTGATGCCACCAGCAAAAAACCAATTGAAGGAGTCACAATAAAAGTAGGCGATATATATGGAAAAGTAGTAGGTACAGGCGATGTAACTACGGATGCGGAAGGAAGATACATATTAGAAGAAGTACCATGTAATTTTTATATTATGACAGGGGCTTTCAAGAAGGGGTATAGTACAGACACGGATGATGTTACCACACCGGGCGCTCCATCAGGAGAGGTAATAATGGATTTTGAGTTGGTTAAGTATGACAACCTTATAGTTAAGGAAGATAATGTAGAGAAGATTAAAATAGAACCTATCTATTTTGACTTTGATAAATATGACATTACACCGCAGGCAGCTACCGAGCTGGATAAGGTGGTTTTTGTACTGGAAAACTTCCCTGATATTGTTATAAAAATAGAATCGCATACCGATTCGAGAGGAAATGATGACTATAATATGAAACTTTCCGACAACAGGGCTAAAGCTACTTATGCCTATATCATGTCAAAAGGTATAGTTCCGGAACGTATAGAAAGCGTAAAAGGTTATGGAGAGTCGCAACTAAGGAATAAGTGTAGCAACGGTATAGAATGTACCGAAGAAGAGCACCTTTACAACAGGCGGTCTGATTTTATAATTGTGCAAAAATAACCCACAGTAGGTTTCAGGGCTTTTTATTTTAATGTTTTAGGGTTTAAATTGTTGTATAATCTTTGTGAATTATTACTTTTGTTGGTCGCAAAAAAGCTGCGGATAATTTATACTAACATATAGTTATATACGTTTACTAACCGAGTTTAAGAGTTATAAATTTTAACAACAATGAAATTAAAAAAGGTTCTTTTAGGTTTGTCCTTATTTATTGCTGCAACATCGTTTGCTCAACAGGAAAAAAAAGAGGTTTTATTTACCATAGACGGAAACCCTTATTATACTGAAGAATTTGTAAGGGTGTACAACAAAAACCTCGATTTGGTAAAAGATGATTCTCAAAAAGATTTAGATAATTACCTCGACCTTTTTATAGGGTATAAATTAAAAGTGAATAAGGCAAACAAACTGGGTTTGCAAGAGGGTAAAAAATACCAAGGCGAGTTAAAATCATACCGAACCCAACTGGCTAAAAATTACCTTACCGATACCAAAGTAACCGACGAACTTATTGAAGAAGCTTATGAGCGCTCTAAAAAAGAAATAAAAGCTTCGCATATACTGTTCATGCTAAACGAAAATGCAGCACCGGCCGATACGCTTAAAGCCTATAACAAAGCTATGGATGTGCGTAAAAAAGCCTTGGCAGGTGAAGATTTTGGCAAACTTGCCGCACAATACTCTGAAGATCCTTCTGCCAAAGAAAACAAAGGTGATTTAGGCTATTTCTCTGTTTTCAGGATGGTATATAAGTTTGAAAATGGTGTATATAATACTCCGAAAGGAGAAGTATCTATGCCGATACGTACTCGTTTTGGTTATCATTTAATCAAAGTAAATGATGTAAGAAAAAACAGAGGCGAAATTACCGTTGCACACATAATGATACTAAAGCCGAGAAAAGAAGATGCAGCAGAAGAAGCCAAAGCAAAACAAACTATCGAAGAGATATATCAAAAATTAAAACAAGGAGAAGATTTTGAGAGCCTTGCCAAACAATTCTCTCAAGATAAATCGACTGCGCCGGCAGGAGGAAAGCTAAACAAATTTAATTCAGGCGAATTAAGTTCCGTTACTTTTGAAGACCGTGCATTTGCATTAAAGACACCGGGAGAATACTCCGAGCCGTTTCAGTCAGAGTATGGTTGGCATATTGTTAAGTTGATAGAAAAACATCCTGCCAAACCTTTTGATGATGTGAAAGACGAGTTTGAAAACAGGATAAAAAGAGATGATCGATCTAAGCTTATAGCAGCCTCTATGAATGAGAAGCTCAGAGCGAGATATAAAGTAGATAAAGATGCCAAGCTGTATGCTAAAGTACTGAAGATGCTTAATGATAAGCTATATGAAAAAACTTGGGAAGCACCTGCGGAAAGCGATGTTTATGACAAAACATTGTTTACAATTAACGGGGAGAAACAGCTTAGCGCAAAATCATTTTTAAATTATATCGCCTCACACCAAACGGTTATGGCACCCGTTAAACCACTATCTAAATATGCAGATGCTGTTTCAGAGAAATACCTGGATGAGCAGGTTGCGGTTTACTATGATGAAAACTTGGAAAGGGAATTTCCTGAGTTTGGTATAATAATGCAGGAATATCGTGACGGTTTATTACTTTTTGACCTGATGGAGAAAGAAATTTGGGAAAAAGCAAAAACAGATACTATCGGACTTGAGCAGTTTTACAATAAAAACATAGCGAACTACCAGTGGAAAGAAAGAGTAGATGCAGATATTTATTCCTCTACTGACGAAGATGTGATAAAGAAAACCAGAAAATACCTTAAAAAAGGTAAAGACGCTACCTATATTAAGGAACAACTGAACACAGCAGACCAGGTTAATGTTATTGAAAAAACAGGTGTTTTTGAAACAGACAGCGATGTACTGCCCAAACAGGATAAATACAAAGAAGGTATTTCGGATATTATAAAAGCAGGTGAATATTATTATGTGGTAAAAACTAATAAAGTATTGCCTGCCGGGCCAAAAACACTCGACGAAAGCAAAGGTCGTGTTGTAAACGATTATCAGCAGTATCTTGAAAGTAAGTGGGTAGATGACCTTAAAGCTGAATTTACCGTAAAAGTAAATGAAGATGCGTTTAAAAAAGTAAAAAAAGAACTCCGTTAACAGTATGATAAAAAATGCCGTTCTGTTTCTTTCAGTACTTGTTTTTTCGTCATGCGATTCTTTTAAAGAAGAGCAAAAACCCGAAGCCGTAGCAAGGGTTAATAATTCGTACCTTTACCCCGACGATATTAAAGGCATAGTACCTGACGGTACTTCAAAAGAAGACAGTATAGCAATAGTAAATAGTTTTATAAACCGTTGGGCTTCGCAAAAGCTCCTGTACAATGCAGCAGAAGTAAACCTTAGTGAGGACAAGCAAAAAGAATACGACAATTTGGTAAATCAGTATAAAATTGATTTATATACCAAGGCATATATCGAAGAACTTGTAAAGCGGAGCGTAGATACTTTGGTAACAGATGCAGATATAAAAGCCTATTATGATTTGCACAAAGACAACTTTAGGACTACCGAAACACTGGTAAGACTGAAATATATAAAACTGGATAAGAACCATCCTAAGTTTAATAATATCAGGACAAAATTTTTGAGCAACAATAAAAAAGACATTAAAGCCCTTAATGATATATCAATACAGTTTAAAAGTTTTGCGTTTAACGACAGTACTTGGGTAAACATGAATCAGGTATATACCAAACTGCCGTTTATCACCCCTGATAATCGTGATAAATATATCGATAACGCTATATCATACCAATATCCTGACTCTACTGATGTATATATGGTAAAAGTTGTAAAAGTGTTAGGAAAGAACAGCATATCTCCCTACGGCTATATTAAGCCTACTTTGCAGCAGCTTATAATAAATAGTAGAAAACTGGAGTTAATAAAGAAGTTAGAAAAGGAAATAACAGACGATGCGATTAAAAATAACAAATATGAAATTTATAAGTAGCAGGATACAATTTGTCCTGGCTTTTTTATTTCTGGCTTTTGCACCCGCAAAGGCTCAGGAAATTATTAAGGAAACAGAAACCGATACTGTTAAACCTGCGGTAGCAAAGCCAACCGGCAGGATAAAAGTAGATGGTATTGTGGCGGTAGTGGGAGACTATGTAGTGCTGGATTCAGATATTGATTTGATGTACAGAGAGCTTCAGGCGCAAAACGTGCCTATTAAAGACGTTAAGCGTTGTGAACTTTTGGGTAAATTGATGGAAGATAAACTATATGCCCACCAAGCAATACAAGATAGTATTATTGTTACCGATGCAGAGGTAAAGGAGACTATGAGTAAGCAAATAGACTATTTTGTAGAGCAAATAGGATCGGAAGAAAAGATGGTATCCTATTTCAAAAAGAAAGATATAGACTCATTTAAAGCAGAGCTTTCCGAAATGATAAAAACGCAGAAGCTTACTGAGCAAATGCAAAAGAAAATAATAGATGAGGTAACCATTACTCCCGAAGAGGTAAGAATATTTTTCTCTAAGTTCAAAGGTGATGAAATACCTGTATTCGGTGCCGAAATGGAAGTAGCACAAATTGTGATTAAACCCGAAATTTCTCAAGAAGAAAAGCAAAAAGTAATAGACAGGCTTAAGGAAATTAAAAATGATGTATTGCAAAACGGAGCCAGTTTTTATAGTAAAGCCGTTTTATATTCTGAAGACCCGGGTTCAAGGTCGAACGGAGGATATTATAAAATGACTCGTAAAACCCCTTTTGTAAAAGAGTTTAAAGATGCAGCCTTTAGTCTTGACGAAGGAGAAATCTCTGAACCTGTAGAAACAGAGTTTGGTTACCACCTTATATATGTAGAAAAAATAAGAGGGCAAGAGCTGGACGTAAGGCATATACTGATGAAGCCAAAAGTTAGCAATGAAGCCTTAAGTAAAGCAAAAGATAGAACATTACAGATAAGACAACGCATACAAAATGGAGAAATATCATTTGCCGAAGCAGCAAGGTCTGAATCTGATGAAAAAGAAACCAAAAACAGCGGCGGATTGTTATTAAACCCAAGAACGCTTGAAACACGCTTTGAATTAACCAAATTACCACCCGAAATATACAGTGACGTGGTTGATTTAAAAGAAGGAGAAATAACCCCTGTATTACTTAATGATGATCCGGCAACAGGAAAAAGCTGGAAAATAATGACAGTTACTAACCGTTATAATGAGCACACAGCAGATTATGCATTAGATTATACAAAGATTAAAGACCTCGCTCTTAAAGAAAAACAGATACAGGCGATTGCCAAATGGAGTGACGAAAAAATTAAGGAAACCTATGTAAAAGTGAGCCCTGAGTATCGTGATTGTGATTTTGCCAACAACTGGGTTAAATAATTTTTATCCCGCCCTATCATAAATGTTAGGTAAAGAGTAAAAATATTTTTAAGTTTGAAGCTAAGGAAAGTTCCTTAGCTTTTATTTATATAAATAAAAAGATACCATGTCAGACGTAGCAGCTATTCAGCATTTAGTGCAGAAACAAAAAGATCTTAAAAAAGAGATTGCAAAAATAATTGTAGGACAAGACGAGGTTGTAAACCAAATTGTGTTAAGTATCTTTTCAGGAGGTCATGCACTGCTTGTAGGTGTACCCGGTTTAGCTAAGACGCTTATGGTAAACACCATATCACAAGCGTTGGGGCTTGATTTTAAACGGATACAGTTTACGCCCGACCTGATGCCTTCGGATATACTGGGGAGTGAAATACTGGACGAAAACAGACAGTTTAAATTCATAAAAGGTCCTATTTTCTCTAATATTATTTTAGCAGACGAAATAAACCGTACACCACCAAAAACGCAGGCAGCCTTGTTGGAAGCGATGCAGGAAAAAGCCGTAACCATTGCAGGGCATCATCATAAGCTGTCATTACCCTACTTTGTTTTGGCAACACAAAACCCAATAGAACAAGAGGGAACATACCCACTGCCTGAAGCACAGCTTGACAGGTTTATGTTTGCCATTAAACTGGAATATCCTTCTTTTGAAGAAGAGGTACAAGTAGTAAAGAGTACTACAGCAGATATAAATGAAGTAGTATCACCACTATTTACAGCTCAGGAAATTATAGATTTTCAGCAATTAATAAGAAGAATACCTGTAGCCGACAACGTTGTTGAGTATGCAGTACGACTTGTTAGTAAAACAAGACCGGGTAACCCACTGGCG
Organism: Flavobacterium salilacus subsp. salilacus; assembly: GCF_004634195.1. GTDB lineage: Bacteria > Bacteroidota > Bacteroidia > Flavobacteriales > Flavobacteriaceae > Flavobacterium > Flavobacterium salilacus. The sequence continues at coordinate 164,869 of NZ_SKBP01000002.1, read as the reverse complement.
GATGATTTTGTTAATAACTATCTCGATTGGGGCGCAGGACCACGTGCATCACAAAACCTAATACTGGCCGCAAAAACCAATTCGGCACTAAAAGGTAAATACTCTCCGGATATAGAAGATGTACAGGCTGTTGCCACCGGTATATTACGACACAGGATTATTAAAAACTACAAAGCCGATGCCGAAGGCATAACGGAAGAAATGATAATAAAAAAGCTGTTTTAAACAGCTTTTTTTTATGCCCTTATATTCCTGCGGTATTACTTCAAAATCCCTTATTTTATTAGCCGGAATGTATATTACATAATCATAATACTGCAATTAAATAGCTGGTTTATTACTGTATTGTTAATATTTTATTGATAAAATTTTAATAAATAAAATAAAAACATCAATTCAACGTTATATATTTGTTATCTAATCTAAAAAAGAAATGAAATCACTCCTTACTAATCTACCTGAAATCTTTTTTATAGGTTTGGGTGGCGCATGGTTAATAGAGAATTTATATTCTAGTAATCATGTCAATTATGTTGCACTTTTAGTTATTTGGCTTTTATTTTTACAACTTATTTACAAAAACAGGATTACAGGAATATTATATGGAAATTTGCTCGGCATGTTTTCATTATATATGCTCGGTGCTGTATATTCAGAATTTTCAGAGTTTGAAACAATTACTACCAATGCCATAATGCTTCTTGTTGTTGGCGGCGGAATGTTTGGCATCAGTATTTTTATGGCAGGAAGAATGCTGTACAATTACCTTACAACCGATAAAAATCATGCCGATAACGAGTTTACCGTATCTATTAAGATATAATAATCTATAGTAGGTAAACTAATTTTACTATATCGTTTTAGAAGATTTTATACTATAAAATAGCTATTTGCTCATTTCTGCAAATAGCTATTTTTATTTAGTAAGGGCTTATTATTCTCAAATTATCAAAATAAAATTGATATTTTGATAATTCGTAAAAAAAACATGCTGTTATATAAACTTATTGCATTATTTGCATCAAAATAGAATGTTTATAAATAATAATTCCCGTAAACTAAAGAAACCCTAAAAATTTTTTAATTGATTTAAGAATTAGTAATTTTACACCACATTTTTACAAACGAACATTAATACAACTTACTATGGCTTTTGATATTGAAATGATCAAAAAAGTGTATGCGAATATGGCTGAGCGTGTAGATAAAGCACGCGAACTTGTAGGTCGTCCGCTTACACTTTCTGAAAAGATTTTATACTCACACCTTTGGGACGGAACACCATCTCAGGCATTTACACGCGGTAAAGATTACGTAGATTTTGCTCCTGATAGAGTAGCATGCCAGGATGCTACGGCACAAATGGCATTATTACAATTTATGCATGCCGGTAAACCAAAAGTTGCAGTACCCACTACAGTACACTGTGACCACCTTATACAAGCAAAAGTAGGCGCAAACGCCGATTTAAAGAGAGCGAAAGAGCAAAGTAACGAAGTGTTTGACTTCCTTTCTTCTGTATCCAATAAATATGGTATCGGATTTTGGAAACCGGGAGCAGGAATCATTCACCAAGTGGTGCTTGAAAACTATGCTTTCCCCGGCGGAATGATGATTGGTACCGATTCTCACACTGTTAATGCCGGTGGTCTTGGTATGGTAGCAATAGGAGTAGGAGGTGCCGATGCCGTAGATGTAATGAGCGGTATGGCATGGGAACTTAAATTCCCGAAACTGATAGGTGTAAAACTTACAGGTAAACTATCGGGCTGGACAGCCCCTAAAGATATTATACTTAAAGTAGCAGGCATCCTTACTGTAAAAGGGGGAACAGGTGCTATTATAGAATATTTTGGCGAAGGCGCAAAGGCAATGTCCTGTACCGGTAAAGGTACTATATGTAACATGGGTGCCGAGGTTGGTGCAACCACATCAACATTCGGGTATGACGAGTCTATGGATAGATACCTGCGTGCTACTGACAGAGCCGATGTGGCCGATGCTGCGAACGAAGTAGCATCATACCTTACTGCTGATGATGAAGTATATGCAAACCCTGAACAATATTTTGATCAGGTTATCGAAATAAACCTAAGCGAACTGGAACCCTACCTTAATGGTCCTTTCACTCCCGATTTAGCTACACCAATCTCTAAAATGAGAGAAGAAGCTATCAAGAATGATTGGCCGCTAAACATACAAGTAGGTTTGATAGGTTCGTGTACCAACTCTTCTTACGAAGACATTTCACGTTCCGTATCGCTTGCCAAACAGGCAGCCGATAAAAAACTGAAACCAAAATCGAAATTTACCATTACACCGGGTTCAGAATTAGTGCGATATACTATAGAGCGCGATGGTTTTATTGATACTTTCGATAAAATAGGAGCTACCGTATTTGCCAATGCCTGCGGACCATGTATTGGTATGTGGGACAGAGAGGGTTCTGAAAAAGAAGAGCGTAACACTATCGTTCACTCATTCAACCGTAACTTCTCTAAGCGTGCCGATGGTAACCCAAACACCCTTGCATTTGTAGGTTCTCCTGAGCTGGTTACGGCACTCGCCATTGCGGGCGATTTGGGCTTTAACCCAATGACGGATAAATTGATAAATGAGGATGGCGAAGAGGTAATGCTTGACGAACCGACAGGATGGGAACTTCCGCCAAACGGTTTTGCTGTTGAAGATGCAGGCTATCAGGCTCCGGCAGAAGACGGCTCCAATGTAGAAGTGGTAGTAAGCGATAGTTCAGAGCGTTTACAACTCTTAGCTCCGTTTACCCCTTGGGATGGTAAAAATATTATGGGTGCAAAACTGCTGATTAAAGCCTTTGGTAAATGTACTACCGACCATATCTCTATGGCAGGGCCTTGGTTACGTTTTCGCGGTCACCTTGATAATATATCAAACAACATGCTTATAGGTGCCGTAAATGCCTATAACCAAAAAACAAACAACGTTAAAAACCAGCTTACAGGCGAGTATGATGCCGTGCCTGCTGTGGCACGTGCTTATAAAGCTGCGGGTGTACCAAGCATAGTTGTGGGCGACCATAACTATGGCGAAGGCTCCAGCCGTGAGCATGCTGCTATGGAGCCAAGACATCTTGGTGTAATGGCGGTATTGGTAAAATCGTTTGCACGTATTCATGAAACCAACCTTAAAAAACAAGGTATGTTGGCACTTACTTTTGCCAACGAGGCAGATTATGATAAAATACAGGAAAACGATACCTTTAACTTTGTAGATCTTACCGCATTTGCACCGGGCAAACAACTTACGCTGGAGGTACTGCACAATGATGGTTCTAAAGATGTTATCATGGTAAACCACTCGTATAACGCTGGGCAAATAGGCTGGTTTGTAGCCGGTAGTGCGCTAAACCTTATTGCTGCGGCAAGCAGGGCATAAATAAAGTAAATTTAGTTTTAAATATAAAACCCCTCTGCCGAAAGGTTAGAGGGGTTTGTTGTTACAGTCATTTCTTACTATGATTGTTATGGCGCTTTACGGCTTGTCATCACATGTAACCAGTTGAAAGTTTTTGTTCGTATCTATAACCGTTTCCCGTTCCATGTCTGATATAGATTGTACTGTTTTGTTCAGTATCGCTTTTTTATCGCGGCTTTCATGTGAGTTCATTTTCAAATTGGTGAGCATAAAGGTAGTAAAGCGATTTGCACCCGTCATATACGAGCGCAGTGCCTCACTTATGCCTGTATCCTGCCTGCGGCATATCAGGTTTGCCCTTCCTTTACGGATAGCTCTTATGGCATTACGCCAAAAATTTTTCGGACTTTTATTGCCTATCGTAAATTTTAGTTCCTTGCCACCCGGTAATTCAAGAAGTATAAAATAATTTTTCATAATACAAATATTTAACCAAATATACGATATATATTAACATATATTTTTTATTTATTAAATAAATGTCAATGATTTATTAAAAAAATCGAATTAATCATATTTTAAATAATGAAAAGGTTAAGGAAGATTGTTTCGTCGTACCTCCTCGCAATGACGGTGTGCGTGTGTCATTGCGAGCGTAGTGCAACGGAGCGTGGCAATCTGTTTTTAATTTGGAGTATCATTATGTAACCACCCCGGCTTTCAGCCACCCCTCCAAAGGAGGGGAAGTGTTACCGCGTCATTACGGGTATAGTGCAACGGAGCGAGGCAATCTGTTTTAGTGTAGTTTTTTGGATTGCTTCGTCGTTCCTCCTCGCAATGACGTGTACGACGTTCCTCGTAGAAATAAACAAAAAAATCCGGCTCAACTGAGCCGGATTCTGTACAGAAAAATGGTTAGTCTTTCTGTCCGCATCTATGTTCTCCTATTAATAGTATGTATATCTCCTTACTTTAGATATGTATTTTGCCAGTCGGATAACCTGGTGGCTGTAGCCATATTCGTTATCATACCATACATACAGTACTATGTTTTTGCCATCTCCGCTCACTATGGTGGCGTTGCTGTCAAAAATAGCAGGCTGTGCCGTGCCTACAATATCAGAAGATACCAGCTCGTTACTGAGCGAGTATTTTATTTGCTCTACCAGTTGCCCTTCCAGCGCGTAGTGTTTCATAATATCGTTTACTTCGGCTATTGTGGTTGGTTTTTCTACCTCAAGGTTCAGTACCACCAATGATCCGTTGGGTACGGGTACACGAATAGCGTTTGAGGTTAACTTTCCTGCTAATGCCGGTAAGGCTTTGGCAACTGCGCTGCCGGCACCTGTTTCGGTAATAACCATGTTAAGCCCCGCAGCCCTGCCACGACGGTATTTTTTGTGCATGTTGTCAACCAGGTTCTGGTCGTTGGTATAGGCGTGTATGGTTTCCAAGTGCCCTTTTACCACGCCCAGTGTGTCCTCTACTGCTTTAAGCACAGGGGTAATAGCGTTGGTAGTACAGGATGCTGCCGAGAAAATATCCACTTCATCAGGGTTATATTCATTGTGGTTTACACCATATACTATATTGGGTACGCCTTTGCCGGGTGCGGTAAGCAATACTTTTTCGGCACCCTTTGAGCTTAGGTGGCGTTGCAGTGCCTCTTCGGTAGTAAATGCTCCGGTATTGTCTATAATAAGGGCATTGTTAATACCATATTTAGTATAGTCTATCTCTTCGGGTGTGTTGGCACTGATGATATGTACGGTAGTACCGTTTATAATAAGTGCATTGTTTTCAGGATCGGCAGCTACCGAGCCTTCAAAATCGCCATGAATAGAGTCATAACGCAGTAACGAAGCTCTTTTTTCGAGTAGTACGGCATCGTTTTTATCGCGGGTAACAATGGCTCTTAGCCTCAACTGGTTGCCTTTGCCTATTTTTGACATCATTTCTCTTGCCAATAGTCTTCCTATACGACCAAAACCATACAGTACCACGTCTTTGGGTTCTATGTTTGGGCTTGCTTTGGCATCTTTCAGTTTGTCGAGTACAAAAGCGGTAGCATCGTTATACTTGTCATCTTCAAGATGGTACTCGTAGGTAAGTTTACCGATGTCTATACGCGAAGGCGGAAGGTCTAACGATTGAATGGCTCTTGCTATTTCTACAGAGTCGAATATGTTAATGGGTTTGTTTACAAACTCAACGGCATATTCATGCAGGTTAATAATGTCGCTTACGTTTCTGTCGATAAGCTGATTTCTGAATAGTACAAGCTCTATGGACTTATCATACCACAGGTCGCTCACAATTTTAATGAATTCTACCCCCGCTCTCCTTCTGTCGGCCTGGAAAGACAGTTCTTTTTCGTATAAAACATTATTGTTCATGAAGATAAAAGATTAATTAGTGTTGTATCGTGGTGCAAAAGTATATATTTCAAACGTTTTCGTAAAATAAAATTCACTTTTTTTATTTTCATTAATCACAATATAATTACAGCCTTATACTCCTGTTAGTAATACGTTATTTGACAAGTAAAATCAGCTCATTACGTAATAATATCTATGGGTTTTAAAAATTCACGATTGTTAAATTTATCATAAAATTATGTTATAATTGTTATTTTAATTCCTTTCAGGGTTAAAATTTGTTATTTTTATTCTTTAACCAACATAAAATTGTTATATATGAAAAAACATTTACAATGGCTGGGCTACAGCCTTTTATTTTGTGTGCTTTTTATTTCTAATGGAAATGCACAAATAACGTATTCAGAAAATTTTGATGATGATGATCATGGGTGGGGGCTGTATTCCTTTGGGGAAAGCGATATGGTTCCTTGTGAGGGTGCAGGAGGACTTTTAGCGAATATATATGAGTGGGAGGATTATGCCGATATGTTGTCTCCCTCTTTAGGTACAGCAGATGGTAATCCTGTAATCTTTACTTATCAATACAAGTTATTGCAATACGATTCGACTGAACCTACCGAACCTGTATTAAATGAAGACGATTGGGGCGCAATAGGAGTATTTTATGCGACATCTCCTACAGGTCCTTTTATACCTATTGATGAGGTAAATACTACAAACCATACCGAATCTGCTTCATGTGAAACCAGAACAGTGGTGTTTACACCGCCGGCGGGAAGCCAGGTATATATTGGTATAGCTGCACAATTAGACTATTGGGATAATGATTATTATGTATTTATAGATGATATAAATATTGATGCTGCGCCAGATTGTACGGGAACTCCTGCCGCATCAGCAGCAATAGCGTCTTCTACTACTGTTTGTGAAACACAAGAAATTTCTCTTGGTCTTAGTCCTGGTTATGATGTAGCTGGTTTAGACTACCAATGGCAAACTTCTACCGATGGAACAAACTTTACAGATGTAGCAACAGGCGGTAGTGATGCAGGATATGTTACTACCCAAACGGAAACAACCTGGTACAGAGCTGTAGTGAGCTGCCCTTCGGGTGGAGATGAAGTTATTAGTGAGCCTGTTATGGTTACTTCTACCGGATTGCCTTGCTATTGTGATATAGTGTTTGACGGAGATGTTGAACCAATAACATATGTGAATTTTGCCGGTATAGATAATGAAACATCAGCTACTATTAACGGAACACCCGGCGTAGAGAATTTTACTTCTTTGCCTCCTGCTGAGGTAACGGTAGGTCAGACTTACACTATTACTCTTGAAGGGAATACAGCCGGATCTTATGAAACTCCTTTTACCGTTTATATAGATTTTAATCAGAATGGAGTGCTTGATGATGAAGGAGAAGTTTTCCAGGCAGGCTCTGTTGATAGCTCTACTGGGGTAGATGGACAACAAGCTATTACAGAAATAACAATACCGGCTACGGCTATGGAAGGATTAACTTATATGAGAGTATTAAAACTGTTTGATGAATATTCTACCGACCCATGTTCAAGCGAAGATGGTGTAGGATATGGTCAGGCAGAAGATTATCTTATAAATATAAGTCCGTGTACTACAGAAGCACCGATAGCTGAAGCAGACCAAACGTTTTGCCTGGAAGCATCGATACAAGACCTTGTTACCGGCAGTACATTGGGAGATACTATATTATGGTATGCAGATGAAACAGGAGGAGAACCTCTTGAGGCATCAACAATGTTAGTTGACGGAACTACTTATTATGCATCATTAACACCTGAGGGAGGTTGTGAAAGCACAGAGCGTACGCCTGTTACGGCTAACATAACAACAGTTGAGAGTGCTACAGTTCAAACTACTCAACCAACTTGTACCGATTCTTTTGGTGTTATAGAAATTATTGCTCCGCTGGGTGCAGCGTATCAATACAGCATAGATGGAGAAAACTATCAATCATCTCCGGTGTTTGAAAATGTTTTACCCGAAAGTTATAATGTCGTTGTAAGTGTAGATGGGTGTAACTCTAATGCTGTTGATGTAATCATAGACCCTGCGCCGGAAACACCCGAAATGCCTACCGTGAGCATTACCCAACCTACATGTGATAATCCGACAGGAACTATAGAAGTAACTTCGCCTCTTGGAGAAGATATGACTTATACTATAGATGGAGCTATCTATCAGGCATCACCTATATTTTCAGGTTTAAATCCCGGTAATTATCTAGTTACTGCTCAAAATAGTGAAGGATGTATTAGTGAGCCGTTTACAGCAGTAATTGAACCTGTACAGGCAATTGATGCTCCAACCGCCGATGCAGAACAATTGTTTTGTAACACTGCTGTTATAGACGATCTTGAGGCAGATGGTGATGTGGTATGGTATGCAGCCGCTACAGACGGTGAGATTCTGGATGAAGAAATGATGCTTGCCAATGGCGTTACTTATTATGCAGCCCAAACCGATGGTGAATGCGAGAGTACAGAGAGAACTGCTGTAACTGTTACTATAAATGTTGTACCTGCACCTACGGGAGAAAGCACACAGCAATTTGAATACGATTCTGATATGTTGGTTTATCCTATAGTAGATCAAATTGTAGTTGAAGGAGTTGATGGTGCTGAGTTTACCTGGTATGCTTCTGAAGAGGATGCAATTGCAGGTGAAAATGCTATTAGTACAGATACTGAAATGACAGAAAGTGCAACGTATTATGTGACTCAAACTGTTGATGGTTGCGAAAGTGAGCCGTTTGCAGTAACTGTTGATATAATATTAAGTAATGAGAATTTTGTTGCAGGTAGCTTTACCTATCATCCTAACCCTGTAAACGATATTTTAAATCTATCGTACACAAATGTTATAGAAAGGGTGGAAGTATATAACCTGATAGGACAAAAAGTGTCAGAAAAACACGGTAACCAAAACGAAATGATTGTTAATATGACTGAACTTTCGGCAGGAACCTATCTTGTTAAAGTAACTTCTGAAGGAGTTTCTAAAACTATTAAAGTTGTTAAGCAGTAAATAATAACTGCTATAGAATATAAAAGAAAGTCGGCTATATAGCCGACTTTCTTATTTTTTTAAACTTTTTAGAGGAAATAAAACCCATTGCCGGATACATTATTGCAGCAAGCAAAAATATATGAGGCATAAATTCTTTCTTTTCAAGATGTAACATATATGATGTCACCAAAAGCGCGGGCGACTCAAGATACCAACATATAATTCGGGCTTGTTTGGGCTTTATATTAAGATTACGCCAAAAAAAACTGATTATCAATACCGTAGTAGCCAATCCTATTATAATTACTCCGGGATAATAGAGTTCTTTAATTATTTCATCAATTCCTTTTAAAATAAGTAACAGCGCAGTAATAAAATGTAAAAAGTATTCCAGCTTTCGTGCAGTTTTCTTTTTCATTATCCAATTTTCGTAGTTTTGCCAAAAATACTCAAATCAAAATAACATAATATTTACCCTAATGTTATCATTAAGTTGCATTTTGTTATAATTTTTTTACATTAAAATAAAGCCCTGTGTATCAAACATACACAGGGCTTTTCTTATATAAGGATAAGCTTATTATATTAAGAATCGAACCAATTCACCATTTTTGGTAAGCATTTCCACACGAGTTTTCTGATTGGGGCTTTTACCCGAAAGCACATCTGATACCGTTTCTATATCTTTAGCTTTTACATTATCAATGCTCAGTATAATACCGTCTTTCAACTCATCATAATAAGGCATATAGCGTTCATCCGTAATATTTTTTATTCTCACGCCATAATTCAGTTTCATTCTTTTCTTTTCGGCTGCACTCAAGTCTTCAAGTTCAAGCCCGCTATAGCTGTAAATTTCATTTTTAGTAAGGCGCACGGGTAAAGTAAGTTTATCGCCATCACGGCTAATGCCTACTTTTACCACATCATTTGGTCGTTTGGTAACTATAGCAGCGTTAAGGTCAGAAAAACCATTTACAGGTTTGTTATCTATGGCAGTAATAATATCACCTTTTTTAATTCCGGCTTTATCAGCTCCGGAGTCTTTTACCACGCTGTTTACATAAAAACCTTGTGTTTCGCTAATGCCCAACTCTTTAGATACTGTGCTGTTAAGCTCGCCACCTTGCACACCAAGTACCCCACGTTGCACATTACCAAACTCCATGATGTCCTCTATAATTTTTCGGGCAATATTAGAGGGTACAGCAAAAGAGTACCCTACATAAGACCCCGTCATAGAGGATATTAGTGTATTAATACCTATCAATTCACCGCGAGTGTTTACCAAAGCACCACCGCTGTTACCGGGATTAACGGCTGCATCGGTTTGTATAAAAGACTGTATGCCATCCTTACTTAAATTACGTGCTTTAGCCGAGACGATACCCGCCGTAACTGTTGAGGTTAAATTATAAGGATTACCCACGGCAAGCACCCATTCGCCTACTTTAATATCATCAGAATTGCCAAAAGTAGCATAAGGTAACTTCTCATCAGTATCTACCTTAAGCAGGGCAATGTCCATTTTAGAGTCAGTACCCACCAAGCGTGCTTTATATGATCTGTTATCGTTAAGCGTTACTTCCAGTTCCGAAGCATTCTGTATTACGTGATTGTTGGTTACTATATACCCATCTTCGGTAATTATAACCCCCGATCCTGTGCCTACCTGTGCTTGCTGCTCGCCACCGCGATAGCCATAAAAATATTCCAGTATTGGGTTGGATGGTGTCCTGGAGTACGAAACGTTTTTAACGTGTACAACAGTATGCACTGCCCCATCGGCAGCTTTAGTAAAATCTACATTTTCGGCACCCAGTGCCACTGTTTGTGTATAATTTGTTTGTGCCGGAGCAACTGATAAAGCAGAGGTATTTATGGTATCCTCATCAAATACCAGTTTATAAGCTCCAAGCGTAGTAGCTCCGCTGAGTAATGCTACAAGAAAAAGGCTTGAAATTCTTTTCATAGTTCTAAACAGTATTTAATTTATTAACGGTTATAGTAAAAAATAAAATTTTTTGCGGGTAAATTTTTTGCAATGGTTACCCAACCATTTATTTGTATTTTTGCTTAATAGTTTAAAAAATAATGCAACACACATTTTATAAATATCAAGGCACGGGAAACGATTTCATTATCATTGATAATCGTACAGATACCTTTTCCAAAAATGATACCAAACTGATTGAAAAACTTTGCGACCGTAAGTTTGGCATTGGTGCTGATGGGTTAATACTATTAGAGAACGATAATGATACCGATTTTCGTATGGTATATTTTAATTCCGACGGAAATGAGAGCAGTATGTGCGGTAATGGTGGCAGATGCATAGTAGCTTTTGCCAAAAAACTGGATATAATAGATGACGATGCCACCTTTAAGGCAATAGACGGCAGGCATTATGCAACGATAGACGAAAACGGTATTGTGTCTTTACAAATGAAAGACGTTAATACTGTTACCGTATATGAAAATTATGTATTTCTCGATACCGGTTCGCCACACCACGTCGAGTTGGTAGATGAATTGGATACTTTTGATGTAAAAACCATAGGGGCGGGCATTCGCTACAGCGGTTTGTATGGCGATAAAGGTTCTAATGTAAACTTTGTAAAGCAAGTAGAGGCTTACAAATTTTCAGTACGTACGTATGAGCGTGGGGTAGAAGATGAAACCCTTTCGTGCGGTACAGGAGTAACAGCCGTAGCTATAGCCATGAAAGTGCTTAATAAAACAGGCAATACTACTGTTTTGCTAACTACAGAGGGTGGCGAACTTGAAGTTTCGTTTAAACAAAACAATAAACAGTTTACAGAAATTTATCTTACAGGGCCGGCAACATTTGTTTTTAAAGGCGAAATACAATGGTAACTTTACAAGGCGAAAATATATACCTGAGAGCTTTAGAACCGGATGATTTGGAATTTATCTACCAAATGGAAAACGATGAAAAAGTATGGGATGTTAGTAATACCATAACGCCTTACAGTCGTTTTCTGATAAGGCAATATCTGGAAAATGCACATCAGGATATCTTTGAAGCCAAACAACTGCGCCTTGCCATTTGTAAAAATCAAACTTTTGAAACCATAGGACTTATTGACCTTTTTGATTTCGATCCGTTAAACCAAAGGGCGGGAGTGGGCATAATAATAAAGGAAACCGATAACAGAAATTCAGGTTACGGCAGCCAGGCCTTAGCACTTTTAATAGACTATGCTTTTACACGATTACAGCTTCATCAGCTTTATGCAAATATTAATCCTGACAATGTGTCGAGTATAGCTCTTTTTACTAATTTTGGCTTTGCTTGCATAGGCATAAAAAAAGACTGGGTTAAAAAAGAAAATCAGTATGCCGATGAAGCAATGTATCAATTAATTCACCAACTTTAATATCATATCATTTTGAAATTCAGACGATTTGTAGCTATTTTCTCTTTAGTGGTTATAACAGCGGGCACTATATACGGTTATCTTATTTATAAAGATATATTCTCAGAAAACACCTCATTTTCAGACAGCAAAGTTGCCATATATATCCCAACGGGAGCAACATATGCACAGGTAGAAGACAGTGTGAGACCCTATATTCAGGATATGGAACGTTTTAAAATGGTAGCCGATAAAAAGTCATATCCGCAATATGTAAAAGCAGGAAAGTTTATACTTAAAAGAGGAATGAACAGTAATGATATTATTAACGCGCTTCGCCAGCCAGTGCCTGTAAATGTATCGTTTAACAATCAGGAAACACTGGAACGTGCCGTAGGAAGGATTGCCGTACAGATAGAAGCCGATAGCATTGCTTTATTAAAGACTTTTACTGATGAAACCTTTTTATCTGAAAATGGTTTTACCGAAGATAATGTGCTGAGCCTTTTTATACCCAATACCTATGAATTTTTTTGGGATACCTCGCCACGAAAAATCAGAGAGAAATTAGCAAAAGAATACAGAAGGTTCTGGACACCCGAACGGGTTGCCAAAGCAGAGGCTTTAAACCTTACACCACTACAGGTATCATCATTAGCAGCTATTGTGCATAAAGAAACGGTAAAAGAAGATGAACGCCCCAGAGTGGCAGGAGTTTACCTGAACAGACTTAAAAAAGGAATGAAACTGGAGGCTGACCCTACAGTTATATATGCCATGAAAAAAGAATCGGGCGATTTTGACCAAGTAATAAAACGAGTTTTGTTTAAAGACCTTCTTACAGACTCGCCCTATAATACTTATATGTACCAAGGGGTACCGCCGGGACCTATAGCTATGCCCGATATTTCGGCATTGGATGCGGTATTAAACCCCGAGCAGCACAATTATATTTATTTTTGTGCAAGTGTAACAAACTTCGGTTATCATGAGTTTGCAGTTACAGCAGCGCAACATGAAGTCAATCGTAAAAAGTATGTAGCTTGGGTAGAAAAAATGGGTATAAAACGATAAACACCCTTAACTATTCTTGCTAAAAACAGGGCAAGAATCACTTTTCTGCCGGTACTTTTATGTTAAAATTTATTTCTTGAATTACAGTTTGCTTTACATTGGCTTAACACTATTGTTTATAGGGTTTCAGCAAGATTTAAACTGTCATTTACAGCATGTAAATTATGTTAAAAGATTAAGTTTAAGTTAACTCATTGTAAATCAGGTTTATTTTTTTTCATATCTTTGCCCGCTATAAATTTCATCAGGGTGACAGACTATGAGAAATAAAACTTTATGATAAAAAAACAATGGATGTATTTTTTGGGTTTAGCCCTAATTATTTCAATTGTAAGTTCGGGTTTTAAGCCCAACAAAGCAAAACAATTTGGTAAAATAGAAGGATTTCATTTGGCGGAAGATGAAATTCTAAATTATACTGTTGCTGCAGTAAACGAATCTGCAAAAATTTCAGTTCCCTTTACCGGAAAATCGTATATCGGTTTTAAACAGGCAATAGCCATTAAAGAATCACAAGGGCTATATAAGTTAGTTAACCCTTACGGTTATATGGGTAAATACCAGTTTGGTAAAGTTACCTTGAGAGCGATAGGGATAACTGACACGCAAGAGTTTTTAAACAACCCGCAACTTCAGGAGAGGGCTTTTAAAGCGCTTTTAGCCAAAAACAAATGGGAACTTCGAAAGGAGATACCCAAATATGAAGGTAAGGTTATTAACGGTATTAAAATTACCGAATCGGGGCTTCTTGCCGCTGCGCACCTTGCAGGGGCGGGTTCTGTAAAAAAATTTTTAAAGAGTAATGGTACAAGAGGGTTTAAGGATGGCTTTGGTACATCTCTTAAAAGCTATATTAAAAAATTCGGAGGTTATGACACTTCTAATATTGTAGCCAACCGCTCTGCCAAAGTAAAATTAGATTAATTTTCCATTTTTATACAGCCCCGTTTTTTATGCGGGGCTTTTCCACTTTTAATACTGCAATTTTTTCTTCTGTTTCTTTCAGGCGTTGTTCTTGCTCCTGTATTACTTTTTCGTTTTTACCTATTAATATGGGGTTACGTCTCAGTCTTTTATAGCGTCTTTCAGAAAGATAAACTGAATGGTGTTTTTGAAGCTCTTTTAGTAATTGTCCATAAGTTACTCCCGGTGTAATGATTTCGTTTTGTGCATCGTGTTTAAGTATGTATGAACTTAATTTATCTTGGTAAAATAAAGATTTGCTTCTTGCTCTTCTGTATTTTGCAAGTAGTTTCATTTTCTTTTTTTTATACTTTGGAGCTGTAAATATGTATACTGCAATACTAATTAAAAGTATAGTAACTATTGTGAATTCCGGTATAAAATTCATGAGGTTTTGTGTTATTTAGTTTAGTAGGTTTTTCAATTGTAAATATAGCACAAAATATTTTTATATACAGTTATTAAATATTATACTTCCTTTAAACAGTATCTTTTCGACGATTAATTGCATCTTTTTAACGAAAGATTGCAGAATACTATAAATATTATAGATATTAATTAATTAAAAAAAATGAATTACTATAAACCCATTTTTTATCACTGAAAATGAGTATTTAAACATATTTTTATTAACACGAAAACGTTGTAGTTTAAGTTTTTAGTTTTTATATTATTAATAAAACAATTAAATAATCTAATTTTAATTAAAATTTTAATAATTGAGATATGAAAATCAAATTACTTTTATTTTTCATCTTCACGAGTACATTTTGTTCACAAGTGTTTTCGCAAAGCGCGGGCTTTAATAATACTTTTATTGTATTCAGTATCAATGGTAGCTTAAATCTGTATTATGATCTTAATGCAGCTACGGCTAACTATGATTTTGATGGTCAGTCGTTAGGGACTTTTTGCGAAGGTGGTACAGGCTTAATTTTTAAAGGTGGGGAACACAATATATATAAATGTGGCGGATGCGACCTTACCAGTACACGAATTTATTACAGAATATATTTAACCGGTAATGGTGCTTCGGGAAACTTTGTAAGTAATTCGCTTAATTATTTTAGCGGATTTAATAATGGTTGCGGAGGGCAGGATCAACGTTGGGAGAAATTAGATTATAATACCAACTTACTATCAGGATTAAGCGCCGGAAATTATACTATAGAGGTGTACTCCGATGCAACCATAACCTGTGGTACGGGTACTGTATATGCCGGTAATAACGGTGCAAATTATAAAGCTACTTTTACCGTAAGTCCCACTACTGTAGGAGGTACACTGTCTGGAGATACTGAGTTTTGCAGTACTGTGAACAGTGGAGCATTAATGCTTTCAGGACATATGGGTAATGTAATTCGTTGGGAGTCATCTCCCGTATTGGATTTTAGTGCCTCAGTTACCCAAATTGCCAACACAACAGCATCTCTCAGTTTAAATAATGTTACCGCTACCACTTATTACAGAGTGGTTGTTCAGAGCAACGAATGTTTACAGCAATATTCTTCAGTGCATGCAGTTACTATAAATCCTAATTCCTGGACAGGGGCTATAGACAGTAGCTGGAATGAGCCACTTAACTGGTGTGGAGGTGTTCCTGCGCCTACTGATGCGGTAATGATAGGGATGCAGGATAACGAACCAATAATCAATTCGGGAGCCGCTATTGAAGTAGAAAGTATCACATTGCTTTCGGGCGGCTCATTGGTTGTGAACAGCGGAGCGAATCTTACAGTTACCAATGCAGTTTCCGTAGCATCAGATGCTACATTTACTGTAGAGGATAATGCTAACCTGATACAGGTGAACGATGTGGCTAATAGTGGAGTTATTTCAGTAGAAAAAAAATCATCACCGTTATACAGGCTCGATTATACCTTGTGGTCTTCGCCTGTCGCGGGGCAAAACCTACAGGAGTTTTCCCCTAATACACTGTCTAATCGTTTTTATGATTATGATGAAGCTACCGATCTTTATGACGGGATATCGCCCGCAGAAAATGATTTTGTAACCGGGCAGGGCTATCTCATACGCATGCCTAACAATCATCCGGCTTATGTAGATGAGAGCACGCCCGGCACGGTATGGACAGGGACATTTACAGGAATACCTAATAATGGCGATATAACGGTACCCACAACCAGCTCGTTTAACGGTTATAACTTAATAGGAAACCCATATCCTTCAGCAATTAATATTCATGATTTTTTTGATGCAAATGCGGGCACGGTAAATGAAACATCGGCACTTTATTTCTGGAGGAAACGCAACAACCCTGAAGCTACCACATATGCACTCATAACCAAATCGGCATACACGATGAATGCTGCTTCAGGAGGCGATACGGGTTCAGATACTTTTACTGGCGACCCCTCCGGCTGGGTTATCAACCCGGGGCAAGGCTTCTTTGTGCAAGTAACAGGCAGTAGCGTTACATTTAATAACAGTATGCGTATGGGGGTTAATAACGGGCAATTTTTTAGAATGGAACAAAATGAACAGAATACCTCTTTAATGTCGCGGTTATGGCTTAACATTACAAGTAATGAAGGTGGTTTTAAACAAACCGCTGTAACATATAGTAATGAAGCTACTTTGGGGTTAGATTACGGTTGGGATGGTAAAATGCTTACTAACGACGGTGCGATAGCTTTATACTCTGTTGTTGACGGAGTGGAGCTTGGCATACAGGCAAGACCCCAGTTTGATGAGAATGACGTAGTTCCCTTGGCATATAAGGTTACTGATGCCGGGAGCTACACCATTAGTTTAGATCATTTTGATGGGGTTTTTGAACAGGGACAGAATATATATCTGAAAGATAATATAACAGGAGAGGTAGCCGACCTTAAAGAGGGAAATTATATGTTTACTACCGAGGCAGGGCAGTTTACCAATCGTTTTGAGATAGTATATACTACGGAAACACTTGGCATTAAAGATACTGTATTAGTACCCGATACTATTGCGGTATATCAAAAAGATAATTTAATAACCATTGATGGCGGTACTGTTAATGTGAAGCAGATTAGCATATACGATATTAGAGGAAGGCTTATTTATACCAAGTCCGATATAAACGCTAACATAGTTACAATAACAGATCTTGATGTGCAGCAACAAGTTATAGTACTACACATTATTACCGATAATGGCTTGGTGACTAAAAAGCTAATCATGTAAGGTTTACCGCATGTGATATTTTTTTGGATTTAAAATCCTTGTTTATACAAAAGCCTGTATTGAACAATGCAGGCTTTTGTATGCTAAATAGTATTGTGAGATAAGTACTTATAAAAAATTGAAAAATAAAAAACCAAAGATTGAAAATTTCCGTAGATAATTTATGACTGTAAAGAATACCCCGATATAAAATAAATGTGTTTCCAAAATTCAAAAAGCCATTCAAATTAAAGTAAGGTGTGGTTTAATGGCTTCCCTTCTTTCCTTTAAAAGAAAGAAGGGTTTTTTATTTAACATCATATCCAAAATTTGAATAATCTATAGGATTGTTAATTTGTTGGTAGTCAGTATAAAATATAAATATTAATTTATTTTATGTTAGTTATATTTAATCTAAATATTAACTATTTGTTAAGATTGATGATTTTTGCTTAACGTTAACTTAATGGTAATGTGATAAATAGATAAAGATTTTAAAAAAAATCTATTGAAATTATAAATATCTTTGCGCATTCGGTGAATACATATAAAATAGTCACATTTTAATTTTTTGAATATGCTAAAACAATTACAGTTACACTTAACAAAAATTTTACTTACCACAGCATTTTTGCTCATGGGAGTAATGTCTTGGGGACAAGCAACAGAAAACTTTAGTAATATACCAACAACAAATACAGGGAGTTATCAAAGTAGAAGTTGGACAGGTACAAATGGTGTTACTTGGACTGCGACTAATGCAAGAACCGATCAAACTATTAACGGTAAAGCAATAGCGACGAACAATAGTGGTACTGTTACATCTCCTACTTATTCGGGAGGCATGGGAACTTTGACATTTAACTATGTAAGGGCTTTTACTGGAACCTCTAGCCGTTCTTTGGAGGTTTGGGTAAATGGTACTAAAATTGGCTCAACTATAACAGTTAGTTCCACTTCAAATACAGTGCAACAGTACTCCAATACTATAAATGTATCGGGCAATGTTATTTTAGAAATTAAGACTTTTGGGGCACAAATAAAAATTGATGATATCTCGTGGACCGCAGGTGCTCCAACGGTAACAACAGGTACTGCTACTAATATTTCTACAACAGGGGCTCAGCTTAATGGTACAATTAACGCTAATGGTACTTCTACAACCCCTTCCTTCCAATATGGTTTAACCACATCATACGGTACTAACACTACAGCAACACCATCCCCAGTTACAGGGTCATCGGCAACTGGCATTATTAGAACTATAACCGGACTTTCTGTAAATACACGATATTATTTCAGAGCGGTAGGTACACAGTCAACAGCTACAAACGGGGCAAATGCTTCTTTCTGGACACTGGCAGCAGTGCCCAACGCGCCTATAGCAAGTAACGTAAGTGTTACAACGGCAGACCTTGCACTGAGTGCAGATAGTAACCCTGCTACTACACAATATATTATATACGATTTATATAGTGAGCTTTATGTACAGACAGATGGTACACTGGGTGCTACAGCCGTGTGGCGTACTGCCGCACAATGGGGTACTGTTAACTTAACTGGGCTTACGCCTGAAACGGATTATGCGTTTTATGTAAAAGCAAGAAACGGTGCTAATGTTGAAACAGCATTAAGCCCTGATGGAGCTGAGATAACCACACTTTCTAACACAGCACCTATACTTTCGGCAGACCCGCTTAATGCATTCGGAGCTGTATGTATCAATACAACTACTACCGAAAATTCTTTTGGATTATATGGAGAAAACCTTACTGGTGCCGATGTGGTTGTAGGACCTCTTGCGGGCTATACTTTTTCGGCAACAGCCGGCGGAACTTATACAAGCACCGTTAGCTTTACACCTGTAGGCGGAGAAGTGCTTGCCGATGTATTTGTACGTTTTACACCAACAGATGCAACATCATATAATGGTGATATCGAAATATCAGGCGGAGGGGCAGCATCCGTTTTTGTAGCTGCATCAGGTTCAGGTATTAATACTGCTGCAAGTATAACAACTGCTGCGGTATCTGTATTTACTGAATTTACCGCTACAATGGGCGGTACAGTAACTAACGAGGGTTGTAGCCCCGTAACTGCTACAGGAGTAGTATATGCTACAACAACAACTCCCGTAATAGGTGGTGATGGTGTAACGCAACTTGCCACAGCACTACCGGAAACAACTCCGTTTACAGTAGATGCATCAGGTCTTATGCCTTCTACACAATATTATGTAAGAGCGTATGCCGTGAACAATGGTGGTACTGTATATGGTAATCAGGTAACTTTTACAACCAGTGCTTATGTACTAAATGCTCCTGTAGCTACTGAAGAAACATCTGCCACAACAAGCAGTTTCTTTGCCAACTGGAACGCAGTAGCCGGAGCTACAGGATACAGACTGGATGTGAGTACAAGCCATGATTTTGAAACTATTACACCTGGAGGTACAACTATAGAGGGGTTTGCAAATGTTACTGGAACTGCGGGAACTTATTTGGATAGGACTTGGACAGGAGATGATGGTGTAACTACATGGTCAGCATATAAAGTAAGGACAGACCAAGACCTTGGTTCTGGAACTACAATTACTTTTCAAAATGCATCAGGATCATACCTTGTTTCAAGTACTATAAGTGGAGGAATAACAAATATACAGTTTGATGTACAACAGGTATTTTCAGGTACAGGAGGTCAACTAACAATAAAGGTATTAACAGGTGCCGGTTTTACAACTGAATCATTTGTAGATACCATGAGTTATTCTACTACACAAGGATCTTATGATAGTGGTGTAATTAGTGGTATAACAGGGGATTATAAAATAAGAATTGACAACAACACATCAGCAAGACCAATAATTGATAATTTGGCTTATACATCATCAGCCATAACAGTTTCCTTATATGTAGATGGCTACGAAAACCTTTCAGTAGGCAATGTAACTTCTTATGAAGTTACAGGACTTGAGGCGGGTACTACATACTATTACAGAGTGAGAGCAGAGAATACAGATTATAACGTTACCTCTGCAAACTCTAATGTTATTACTGCAGCAACAGGTGTTATTAATGTATGGAATGGTACGGAATGGTCAGCAGGCTATGTGCCCACTGAAATTGATGAAGCCATTATAACAGGATTATATAACACTGCTTACGAAGGTACTTTTACTGCTGCGACACTTACTGTGAATACAGGAGGCAGCATGGTTATAGCATCAGGCGACAATATTACTATTGTTGGTGAAGTGGTAAATAATGCCGAAGCATCAGCATTCGTTATAGAGAATAATGCTAACCTTATACAGGAAAGTAATGTTATAAATACAGGTGAAATACAAGTACAGAAAAACAGTTCGCCATTATACAGGCTGGACTATACACTATGGTCATCGCCCGTATTAAATCAAAACTTACTCGCTTTTTCACCACAAACGTTAACTAATCGTTTTTATGATTATGACGAGTCAACAGACCTTTTTACTACTATAGCGCCGGGCACAAATAACTTCCAACCGGGTTATGGATATCTTATCCGTATGTCGAATACTCATCCTGCTTTTGTTGAAGAAAGTACACCGGGCACAGCTTGGACAGGAGTTTTTGAAGGACAGCCAATTAATGGTCCTGTAACCGTTACTATGGAAAATGCATTAAACGGATATAACCTTGTAGGTAACCCCTACCCATCGCCAATAAATGTTGCTGATTTTTATGCTGCTAATATAGGTACTATCGTGCCGGGTTCGGCACTATACTTCTGGAGAAAACGTAACGATCCAAATGCTTCTACTTACTGTGTTATGACTAAAGGTGCTTATACCGCAAACAGTGCTGCAGGTGGTGACACAGGTACATGGTTTAACGAAACAGATTCAAATAACTGGGTTATCAACTCAGGTCAGGGCTTCTTTGTACAGGCAACAGGCGGAACGCTTGAATTTAATAACGAGATGCGTGCTGAAGAAGTGAACAACAATCAGTTTTTTAGAACTACAGAAGAAGCACAACAACAAAGCTCACGCTTATGGTTAAACCTTACTACCGAAGGTAAATTTAGCCAAACTGCAATAGTATATAATCCTAATATGACATTAGGTATTGACTACGGTTGGGATGGTAAAGCTCTTATAGGCAGCGATCCTTTAACAGTATATACAATGGCGCAAGATGAAACTCTTTCTATACAGGCAAGACCTGAATTTGATTTGGAAGACCAGGTAACCTTAGGTATTTATGTAGAAACGCCGGGCAACTATACAATAGGCCTTGACCATGTAGATGGATTATTTACAGAGGGGCAGGAAATATACATTATTGACAACCTGTTAAATATTACTCATAACCTTACCGAAGGCAGCTATAGCTTTACTACTGAAACAGGTACATTTAATGATAGGTTTAAAGTAATATATACCATAGAAGGTGTATTAGATACTGATAATCCTGTATTAGCTTCAAATGAAGTTGTAGTTTTCCAAACTAACGGCGATATAAACATTAATGCCGGAACACATGATATTACTGCGGTAACTGTTTATGATATGAGAGGAAGAGCATTATATACTAACAATGATGTTAATGCAAGCCAGATGGTAATAAATAACTTAGAGTCAGCACAGCAAGTACTTATAGTTAACATAACCACAAATAAAGGCACTGTAAGTAAAAAAGTAGTGTACTAAAAACAAAGTTTTTTACCCATAATAAAAAGCCCTTCATCAGTCAGATGGAGGGCTTTTTTATTTTTTATTGTTAGAAAACTATAACTTTTTACGATTTATTTGTTAATATGGGTAGGGTATTTTGTTTATGTTATGTTTTTAACATAATTTTAATACCAAATTGCCTAACTATGAACAAAACTACTCTGTTTTTATATACCTTACTTCTTATAATAGGAAATAGCATTGTAAGTGCAAAAACCTTTGCTCCTGTAAATGATGATTGTAGTAATGCTACGACGCTTACGGTAAATTCCGGGCAAAACTGTAGCAGTACAACTTTAACGTCTTTCTCTGCTGCAACGGTTTCACCGGAAGGAAATACATGTACAGCTACCACAACAGGCGATATTTGGTATCAGTTTACAGCAACGGCAACATCGCATACAATAGCATTGTCTAATTTTACAGGAACAGCACAACCTGTAGCAATGGTGCTTTATGAAGGAGCCGATTGCAGCACATTTACCCAAGTTTATTGCAGTATTAATAATGTAATAAACGCTACCTCGCTTATTGTAGGAGAGACCTATAAACTGAGGCTGTATTTTAATGCTGCAAACCCTTCGCTTACCGCTACTACATTTCGGGTATGTGTTAATACGCCGCCCCCGCCATCAGATAGTAATCAGTCAGATTGTGTTATAACAACTATTAACTACGATTTTGAGCTGCCTGTTCCCATAGCAACAGTTTATCCCATTTTTCTTAATCATAATGTAGTGCAGGGGTGGCGTACCACAGCGTCAGACCAAATGATGGAATTTTGGCCTGTGCCCAACTATGAAAATGTGCCATCATATAGTGGCAATCAATTTATAGAGCTTAATGCAAATTTAGTATCAGGAGTATATCAGGATTATCAAACACCGGAAACTACTACTTTTTCCTATGGTTTTGCACATCGCGGTCGTCAGGGAACAGATACTTGTCAACTTTTGGCAGGACCACCGGGCGGACCTTATACTCCGGTTGGATCTCCTGTTACAACAGGCAATACTGCCTGGAGCTACAATACCGGTACGTATGATGTACCGGCAGGGCAAACAGTAACCCGCTTCATATTTCAGTCCGTTTCCAGTGTAGGAGGCGCGAGTGTAGGGAATTATCTGGATGCTATAACCTTTACAGCCAATAACGGTATACTTTCACCTAATCCGTATAGTATGGATTGCGGCGATTTAATAGCCAGTGTAGAGGCAGCAGGTACAGGTACATGGGTAGCCCATGATGATAATCCGTCAACGACTACGATAGCCGATATATCGAGCAACAGTACAACGATATCAGGTTTTGGTTCAGAAGGGCTTTATTATTACGATTGGGTAACAGAATATTGTGTTACCACCCTCGAAATATCATTCTCGGGAGATTCTGTACCACCCCCTGTGGTGGCAGATGTAGTATATTGTCAAGGCGAAACAGCTACAGAACTTACGGCAGAAGTACTGCCCGGAAATTATGCCAGTTGGTTTGCAGGTTCTGCACCCACACCCAATACGGCTGTAGTAGGAACTACCAATTATTATGTAAGTCAGGTAGCACCAAGTGGCTGTGAGAGCATTCCTGCCGTTATAGTAGTTACGGTAAATGCTCTTGGCGATCCGGTTACTGATTTTACACTGCCGGCATCAGTATGTTTTGGCAGTGATGAAGTACAACCACAGCTTACCACAGGATTTACTGCCGGAGGCACTTATAGTGCCGAGAGCGGTCTTACTATAAACCCCGAAACGGGAGCAATAGACCCTTCTGCCAGCACTCCGGGAGATTATAATGTAACTTATACAGTAGAAGCTAATTCTTGTAATACGGAAGGCAGCAATATTGTGCCGATAACTATAAACCCTGTACCGGAAACACCTGATTTTACATTGGTGCAGCCTGATTGTTTTACGGCTACGGGTAGTATAACTATAAACAGCCCTTTAGGTGCAGATTATACATATAGTATAAATGGTACAGATTATCAGCCCGAAGCTGTATTTCCTACCGTATTACCCGGAATTTACACATTATATGTGCAAAATACGTCAGGATGTATAACAACCTATGATAGCGTTACTATAAACCCTGCATTGGTAACACCTGCTGTTCCTGCTGTAACTATAACCCAGCCTACTTGTGCTGTGGCTACTGCAACTATTACTGTAAACTCGCCTGTGGGCGCAGAATATACATATAGCATTAATGGTATAGATTTTCAGCCCAGCCCTGTTTTTAACGATGTGTTACCGGATAATTATACCATAACAGTACAAAATACAGATGGCTGTATGGCTACCACTGATATAGTAGTCAATCCGCAACCGCCTACACCCCTTGTACCGGATGTAGTTGCAACCCAACCTGACTGTGATGTGCTTTCAGGGACATTAACGGTAAACTCGCCAACAGGAGCGGGACTTACTTATAGTATAGATGGAGTAAATTATCAGACAAGCGCGGTGTTTTCAGGACTTCCGCAAGGCAGTTATTCAGTAACAGTAATGAACAGCTTCGGATGCTCTTCCACCTCGGGTAGTTTTGATATAAATTTGGCGCCTGTGCCCGTACCCGTAATACAAGTTTCAATAATACAACCCACTTGTGCCGTAGCTACAGCAACGGTTACTATAGACTCGCCTGTTGGAGCACAATATACATACAGCATCAATGGTACAGATTATCAATCCAGTCCTGTTTTTAATGATGTATTACCTAACGATTATACCATAACAATTCAAAACACTGATGGCTGTATGGCTACTACTGATATAGTAGTGAATCCGCAACCGCCTACACCAAATGTGCCTAATGTTTCGGTATCGCAACCCGACTGTAGCGCATCTTCAGGAACATTAACGGTAACCTCACCAATAGGAGCGGTATTCTTTTACAGTATAGACGGAGTGAATTATCAAATCAGTAATATATTCTCAGGGCTTCCGCAGGGTAGTTATTTGGTATCAGTAATGAATGGTTTTGGCTGTATCTCAACATCGGGTAATTATGTAATAGATGCGCCGCCTGCACCCGTTCCGTCGCCACAGCTTTCAGCATCACAACCTGATTGTGCTACAGGGTTGGGCACTATATCCGTAGGCTCACCTTTAGGAAGCTATACGTACAGTATAGATGGTGTTACTTTCCAGAACGGAACTTTATTTACAGGACTTATACCCGGAACTTATACTATTTTGGTTAAAAGCGTAGATGGTTGTATAGCAGGGTCTTCTATTAATATATATCCTGCTCCGGATACGCCGGCTGTAGCCGATATCACAGTGTCACAACCGGACTGTAGTTCCCCTTTTGGTACAATTACTATAAACAATCCTACAGGAGCAGGGCTTACCTATAGTATAGATGGAATTAATTTCCAGATGAGTACTGTGATTTCAGGTTTAGTGCAGGGTAATTATACCATAACTGTAAAAAACAATACAGGATGTATTTCGGTAACCAATCCAATAGCGATAAATTCTCCGCTCACGATACCGCAACAACCTGTTATTACAGCCATACAACCCACTTGTGATACGCCTACGGGAACAATTACAGTTATTTCGCCAACAGGGGCGGGACTTACTTATAGTATAGATGGAATAAATTATCAACCCAATACTAATTTTACAGGGCTAACGCCGGGTATAACATATAATGTTACAGTACAAAATGCTGTAGGATGTACTGCAATATCATTACCGTTAACAATACACGATGCTCCTGAAGTGCCCGCAATACCTACTATAACCATATTGCAGCCTGATTGCGAGCAGTCAAGAGGAACTATAACGGTAGATGCACCCGTTGGGGCAGGATTTAAATATAGTATAAACGGCATATATTTTCAACCAGGCCCTGTGTTTACTAATGTAGTACCGGGAACTTACACAATAACCGTAAGGAGTGCCGATGGCTGTACTGCAAGTGATACTGCTGTGGTTACCCCACAGCCTGCAACATCAGACTCCGGTGTTGTAAACGGACCCTCACAGGTTTGTGAAACTGATATAGTGCAATATACTAATACTACACCGGATGGAGTATGGTCGGTAAGTAATGAGAGCAGAGCTACTATAAATGACTTAGGCGAATTAACGGCTGTTTCGTCGGGCAACGTTATTGTGTATTATACCGTGCAAAACCCCGGTGAATGTGCTGCAGTAGCCGAACTGTCTGTTTGGGTAGTGGGTGCTCCGACGCCTGACCTTGATGATACTTCTTTATGTCTTGATATAGAAACAGGAGAGTATGCCTCTGCTGAACTGAATACAGGACTTTCTGCTGCGCAATATAGTTTTGTTTGGTACAAAGGTACTACCACATTGCCCGATACTGAGGGTTATATTACAGTAACAGAGCCGGGAGAATATAGTGTAGATGTTACCAGCTTATCTACGGGATGTACCGGTACGGTAACAGCTACGGTAGTAACCTCGTCTCAGGCAGAAATAAATGTAGTGGTAGGTGCAGATTTTGACTATCTGCAATCGATAACCATCAATATTATAAATGGCTCCGGTGATTATGAATACCAACTGAACAATGGCGATTTCCAAGATAGCCCTGTATTTACAGGAATAACACAAGGAGAATATAGTATAACAGTGAGAGATAAAAACGGTTGTGGCTCTGTAACTGCAATAGTATATGCACTTAACTATCCCAGATTCTTCAGTCCTAATGGCGATGGTGTTCACGATACGTGGTTTATAGACGGCTTGTCGGAAAGAGGCAATGCCAGTATCTATATATTTGACCGCTATGGTAAAGTGGTAGGCTCTGTTATACCCGGTATGGTAGGGTGGGATGGTACACTTGATGGTGAAATCTTGCCGGCTACCGATTATTGGTTTACCATATCCTATGAGTCATTTGATGGTAGCAGTAAAGAATTTAAAGCGCACTTTTCACTTATACGCTAGTAATAAAGATTTAAGTAAAAACAAAAAATCCTTTCTGCATTGCAGAAAGGATTTTTTATTGTCGGGGTGGCAGGATTCGAACCTGCGGCCTCCTGCTCCCAAAGCAGGCGCGATAACCGGGCTACGCTACACCCCGAAATGTATTACAAAATGTATTACAAAATGTATTACAAAATGTATTACAAAATGTAATGCAAAATGTATTACAAAATGTATTACAAAATGTAATGCAATAAGAGGATGCAAATATACTACTTATATTTGTTTTGCAAAGCGATAGAGTTATTTTATTTATTGATAATGAAAACTGATTAGTTTGCGTAGGTGTTATTTAATTAAAAACTTACATTTGCATCACTACAAACACTAGCAATAATATACTATGACTGATACAACTATAGAAAAAATTAAATGCCTTATTATAGGTTCCGGTCCTGCCGGATATACAGCAGCAATATATGCCGCAAGAGCTGATATGAACCCTGTAATGTACACAGGGATGGAACCCGGAGGTCAGTTGACTACCACAACCGAGGTGGATAACTTTCCCGGATATCCTGAAGGTATAGACGGCCCTACCATGATGATACACCTACAGCAGCAGGCAGAGCGTTTTGGTACGCAAGTGCGCATTGGTATGGCTACCGCTGTTGAGTTTAGTACAGAAAAAGGCGGATGGCACAAAGTAACAATAGATAATAACAAAGAAGTGCATGCCCATACAGTAATAATTGCAACAGGCGCAACGGCAAAATATCTTGGTTTGCCCAGCGAGCAACGCCTTAGGGGCGGAGGTGTTTCGGCATGTGCCGTTTGCGATGGTTTCTTTTATAAAGGACAGGATGTTGCCATAGTAGGGGCAGGGGATACTGCTGCCGAAGAGGCTACATACTTGGCTAATATATGTAAAAGCGTTACTATGTTGGTACGTAAAGATTATATGAAAGCCTCTAAAGCGATGCAGCACCGTGTAGAAAACACTCCTAATATAAAGGTACTTTATAACAGCGAGGTTGATGAGGTTCTTGGTGATCAAGTGGTAGAGGGACTTAGGATTGTGAATAATGAAACTAATGAAAAAACAGAGATTGCCATAACAGGATTGTTTATTGCAATAGGGCATAAGCCCAATACCGATATTTTTAAAGGACAACTGGACATGGACGAAACCGGATATATACTTACACAGGGTAAAACCACTAAAACGAAACTACCCGGTGTTTTTGCCTGTGGCGATGTTCAGGACAAAGATTACAGACAGGCTATTACAGCAGCAGGATCAGGCTGTATGTCGGCACTTGATGCAGAGCGTTATTTAACAACACTTGACGATCATTCATAACTATTTGGAAGTCATAAAAAAAGCAGTACTGTCAGTACTGCTTTTTTTATGATTTATAGCCTGTGTTTTTATTCTTTTTTATACAAAGCTGCATTTTCTGTAAAAGCTTTCATCTCTATTTTTGGAGCTCCGTATAACTGAATTTCAGTTTTTCCTTTAGCCGAAATACTAATGGACTCCGCAGCCATTACATTACAGGTGCTGTAACCTTCCGCCAAAATATCCATAGTTTTTACAGTAAATTTTTTACTTTCCAATTCGGCATTATTATCAAGGCGTATCTGGGCTTTAGTTGCATCGCCTTCTATAACCGCAGTGGCTTTTTGGTATAAATCTATTTTTGCGTTTTGTGTGGCTACCAACGCTTTCAATTCAGCATTCTTACTGAGTATAACAGTAGTGCTGTCTGATTGTATATTAACTTCGGCTTTTGTTTTATCATCCATTATCAAGCTAAAATTTTTAGACTTTACATTTAGGTATGATTTTGAGTAATCTAAATTTTTTACAGTGATATTAGTAAGCTCAAGACTTGTAAGTGCATTGAGCACCACTTCGTGTTTAGCCGTAATACTTGTTAGTTTATCAGTATAGGTTATTCTTACGCTTAGCTTTTTATAACCGGTTACATTCTTGGTTGTTGTTATTCTCAGGGTACTGCCATATATCTCGGCAGCCACTACTTCATGCAGGTTATCGTCAGCATCTACTTCCAGTGCTTCGGTATCGCCTTTTACCAAAAAAACTTCAAAATTATCCTCTATCTCTACGTTGTCAAAACTGCCTACTTCTTTTTGGGTAACTGTTACGGTTTTAGAACCTTTTATCTTTTCTTTTTTCTGTGCGAGTGCAGCCGTAGAGCAAAGTACCGCGAGCAGCAGTATATATATATTCTTCATTTTATAGATTTTTGGTGTAGGTTGTTTGGCAAATATATAAAAAAACACCAGCGTATGCTGATGTTTTTTTATGATTATCATGTATATGACAGGTTAATGATAAAGGCTAACCTTTGTATATGCTTCCTCCGGAAGATGTTTCTTTATTAAGTTGTTTTGGCACTGTTATGTATTGAATGTTGGCTCCGCTTGATGCATCGGCATTTAAGCTTTCCTGTGGGTTAAGGCTTGTATTGCTACCGCTCGATGCTTCGGCTGTTACACTTTTTGCGGTAAGCCCTTTTGCGTTTAATGAACTTCCGCTCGATGAATCTGTTGTCAGTTGAGTTGTGTTACCACGTACTGTAATTGTACTGCCACTGCTGGACTCGCAGGCAACATTTTCGGTATCAATAGTAACATTCAGGTTACTCCCGCTACTGGACGACAGGTTGAGGTTTTCAGCCTTTATCAACGTTTTATTTGTTACTGATGCGCTGCTTGAAGTTGATATACCTTTTATTTCGGGCATACGTACTGTTATTTTTTTTGCTTTTGCATTGGTAATGTTAGCATCGGTATAAATTTTTAATTCATTATCCTCTACCTCTGTTTTTATATATTGTTGCAGGTTCTCGTCAGCCTCTACGGTAACGGTTGTTTGGTTACCTTGCTCCAATAGTACCTCCAGACCGTTACCGGCAGCTATGTAGGTAAAGCTCTGAGTAATATTACGATCCTGTTCTATTACATTACCGTTACCGCTTACTCGTTGAGAAAAAACACCATTACTACCATTTTTACCGTTTTCTCCACTAAATACACAGGAGCTGAATAATAAAGCAGTTATTACTGCAATAATTACTTTGGTTATATGGATTATCACTTTTATCATAATTATATTATTTATTGGCATTGATGCTTACATTAATACTATCATTATTAATATGTATATGTCCTTCGGCATGGGTAGAGGTTTCATAGTCAACTTTTACGTCCTCGTCCTCACCATCATCGCAGGTAATACACTCCACATTATTTTTATCCATACGATACAGGTTTTCAGAGTCAAACCAAAGGTCGAAGAACGAATTATCAGTATCATCATAATGTTTTACACTGTCATCCGGCTTGAAGTAAGTTCCTTGTGGCAGGTACAGGAAAAGCTCCACTCTTTGATTGCGATACTTATTCTGAGTATCAGTAGTAAGATAATTATCTAAAATTAAGTTATTTCCCTTAATTTCAAAATCATATTTTATGTACTCTGCTCTTTTTCGTGCTTCTGACATCGACCTGCCCAGCGAAATTTTTTCTACCTGTAGGTAAGGTTGCGGCTCATCGGTTTTCATTACATACATCCTAACGTTGTTAGAATATATTATATTATTACCCACGCTGTCCTGTGTTATTTTAAAGCCCATACCATTCCCCCATGATTTGTCATAATAGCTGTTATACCTAAACTTTATATTCAGGGTGTCATTTTCAGCAATGTTTATGTCTTCTCTGATAAAGGTTTTACCGGAGTTACTAATCTCCATTCTTTCACTAAGCAAGATATAAGTTAGTCCGGCTAACGAGGCTATCCATAAAATGAGTAATGTATATTTTACTGTACCGCCTACAGATTTTAGGTTTTCTACTAAAATTTTAAGTCCGAGCAGGAATAACGCTAAACAGGGTATTGCAACTGTGAGGAGCCCCAGTATTGCTATTATCCATATAGGAGTATCGGTATAATTAAACCCCTCAGCATAAGGATACCATACAGGTCCTATTGTAGAAGAGGTGAAAAGCATGGTGAAAAAAGTAATAAGTATGCCCACCATTGCTAAGGCAGCCATGATAGTTATAACAGCGCCTATCAGTTTGGAAAAGCCTTTAAAAATGGCCATTAAAACTTTTTCGAATCCGTTTCCCAACTTCTCTGCCCCCGATCTTGCATTAGCTCCCAACTTGTCATAATCTACACTTTGTATTTTTTTTCCTAATGCATCAAACTCTTCGCGCACTTTACGCTCTATGTTTGATATGTTTATGGGCTCGCCCGTCATTTCCAGTTTTTCTGTAGTAGTTATAGCCTGAGGGATAAGTATCCATAACAGGATATAAATAATTAAAGTACTACCGAAGGATAAAAACGGAGATATTATAAACAGGATTCTTACCCATAGCGGATCTATACGGAAATAGTGGGCAATACCGGCACATACCCCGCCTATAATGGCTTTGTCGTTATCACGATAAAATTTTCGGGTACGTTTTGGGTTATAACCCGGCACGTAGTAGTCATTGCTTTTTTCCGTTTTTTCTGCAAAGCCGTCATCGTCCAGTCTGTAATCTTCGGGTTGTCCCATTATTTCGATTACTTCTTCAACTTCGCGCATACCCACTACCTGCTTGTCGTTTTTTAGCTTCTCGATTAAAAGCTCTGCAATCCTGCTTTCGATGTCGCTCATTATTTCGTCTTTACCATCGGGTGAAAGAGAACGTCTTATAGCATCAAAATAGTGATTTAATTTTTGATAGGCATTCTCATCTATATGAAAGAACAGACCTCCTAAATTTATACTTACTGTTTTGTTCATGGCTATGCTTTTTGGCTGGTTATTATATTTACTGCATCGGAAAGCTCCGTCCAGGTTACACTCAGTTCTTTTAAAAATTCTTTTCCTTCATCGGTAAGACCGTAATATTTTCTTGGCGGTCCCGATGTTGATTCTTCCCAGCGGTAGCTGAGTAAACCGTCGTTTTTCAGTCTTGTGAGCAGCGGATACACAGTACCCTCTACAACAAGCAATTTAGCGTTTTTTAGGGTATCCAGTATTTCGGATGTATAAGCATCTTTCTCTTTTAGTACCGAGAGGATGCAAAACTCCAAAACCCCTTTACGCATCTGTGCCTTGGTATTCTCAATATTCATAGGCTCTATATTTACTGTCGATTCATTATATATGAAAGTGGTTTCCATAACCACTGTTTTAGTTTTTTCTTAGTGCAAAGGTATCATCTCCAAAGTTTATTTTATCAGGTTGCCCGTAATAAGTAATTGCAGATGATTTGTCAGTATTGGCAGTAATACTTTCTTTTACATTTATAGCTACAGACGACATTCGCCTTGCCCATACCTCTGCATTCTCCGATGTAAATTTACCTGCGGTTAAAGTACCGCCACTACAAAATACTTCAGTTTTTTCTGCATGACCGTTCAGTTGTACATAAGCTCCTCCTGTAATGTCGGTTTTAAGTTCGCCCGTTATAATACTGCCTTTAAACCCGGAACCTGAAGCTGCTTTAATAGTACATACCTCTGTAGTATTTATATTTCCTGAAAATGTAGCTCCTGTTTTTAATGTTACCGTAAGCTTGGGAACATTAATTTGGTTGGAAACTTTTACCACAGCGCCTGATGTAGCTGTAATAGATGCAATATTATTATCGGAAACATATACTTTTATATTTCCCGATATTTTTGATGCTGCATCATTAGCTTTATCGTTAATGTAAATTTTTAATTGTTCTCCGCTACACTCTGTAATTACATAATGTAAGTTATTCCTGTCGGCAGAAGACACCATTACCGACTCTGTATCACTATGAGTAAAAATTACTTCGATACCGCTTTGAACCTCGATGTTAGTAAAATTTTTCACGTTTCTTGTTTCTTCGTTTTGTGCTGTTGCCATTGCTCCTGTTAAGGCTGCTACAGCCATAAATAACATTGTTTTCATAATTGTTCGTTTTTGATTGATGATTGATGATGATTGAGATTGATGATTGAACTTGCCTGCGGGAGGCGATTGATTATTTTATAAATTTTATAGTTATAGGATAATTATATACTTCGCCATTGCTGTTTTTTACTGCAGCATACAGTATAAGAAAGAACTCCATTACTTTTAATGCTGCAAGTAAAATTATTGTCACTACAGCTATTACCACTATACCTGTTATTTTTCCGGCTGTAAATTGTTCCATAACCCATTCCTGCTCACTTGCCAACGCTAGGTTAACACCGTCAAAAATGCTGTACAATATAGCAGGAACAGAAATTACCAGTAAAGTCATGAAGTAAACTAACAGGCTTAGCTGAAAGTTGATAGCTTGTTTTCCGTTTGAATCTATAAATTCCGAGTCTTTCTTTTTTAAACTCCATATTAAAGTTGGTAAAATCAAGTTGCCAAATGGAATAAAATATTGCGATAATGCGCTGATTTGCATTAGTGTTGCTATGTTTTTATCGGTTGTTGTTGTCATGGTATAGTATATTAGCTATTAATATTCTATGCAAATATATGGTGTTAAAAAGGTATTATGCAATACAAAGTACTATAAATTAACATAATTTTAACAAATTTAAATTTTATTAAAATTGGACTAATATCGTTATATTAGCAGTAAAATCAGATGCTTTATGGAATTTACACCGGCAAAATTAAATACATTTCTTTTTTTTAAACTTCCCTCTGCTTATTGGAGTGGGGTAAGGGTAAAACAAATTACTACAGCAAAATGCGTTACTACGGTAAAGCACAGGTGGTTTAATCAGAATCCTTTCAACTCAATGTATTTTGCCGTGCAGGCTATGGCGGCAGAGCTTACTACCGGTGCACTGGTAATGTATCAGATAAAGAAAAGCGGTAAAAAAATATCGATGCTGGTAGCCAATAACAAAGGTAATTTTACTAAAAAAGCCACGGGGCGTATTACTTTTACCTGTAATGATGGCGACAAACTGGAAGAGGCAATACAAAAGGCTATTGCAACAGGCGAGGGGCAAACCTTCTGGATGACATCTGTGGGAATTGATGAGAAAGGCGACCAGGTATCGCAAATGGAGTTTGAATGGAGTATAAAATCGAAATAGTATAATTATACAACAAATCATAAACAATAGTTAAACCCTTGTATAGGTAAGTAATTGTAATTTACTGACCTTATCTTTGTTTAAAAATAAATTATGAGAGTTTTAATCACATTATGAGAGTTTTAATCACAGGAGCTACGGGTCTTGTTGGTAACGAACTGGTATCGCTGCTGCGTAAAAATGAAATTCACATTAATTACCTTACTACTTCAAAAAGTAAAATTCAAAATAAGCACGAGTACCAAGGCTATTACTGGAACCCCGTAGAAGGAGTTATAGACGAAAAATGTATAACTGATGTAGATGCTGTTATACATCTTGCAGGAGCTTCGGTCGCTAAGCGTTGGACTAAAGCATACAAACAGGAAATAGTAGAAAGCCGGGTGCTATCTACTAATGTACTTTTTAATATCCTTAAAAATACACAAAACACCGTAAATCATTTTATAGCAGCTTCTGCCATAGGTATATATCCTGATAGTTTGGACAGGGTTTACTCAGAAAAAGATATAGATGTAGATGACTCTTTTTTAGGTCATGTAGTTGAAAAATGGGAGCAAGCCACAGATAAAATAGCCACACTAAATATAAAAGTAGCTAAAATGCGTACCGGCATAGTGCTTTCCGGTAAGGGCGGTGCGCTTATTGAAATGGCAAAACCTGTAAAATACGGGCTTGGCGCAGCACTGGGCAGCGGAGAACAAATGCAGTCATGGATACACATACACGATTTGGTAAATATGTACACCCTTGTGCTACAGCAGGAACTGGATGGTGTGTATAATGCTGTTTCGCCCCACCCGGTTACAAACAATGAGTTGATGAAAACCATTGCCAAAGTATTGGGAGTACCTTATTTCCTGCCTAATATACCAAAGTTTATACTGCAACTTATGCTTGGCGAAATGCATACAATACTACTTAGCAGCCAGAATGTCAGCGCAAAAAAAATAATAAGCGAAGGATATCAGTTTGAGTACCTTTCACTTGAAAAGGCAGTGCGACAAGCATTAAAAAAATAATATTATACATATTTCTTTAATATTACTACTTTTTTATACCCTCTTTTATAATATTCAAAATACCTAATAGTATATTTGCACTCATTATATACCCATTAGTAACATGGCAATTATAAGCTTTTAAGAAAGTAAATAATAGCTATGCCAATTTGACATTTTTATACTTTTGGCAATACTTTTGCAATCCCGATAAAGCAATATAAACACTAAATGTTCAAGAAAATATTTAAAAACATGAGCCAGGATAATTCTGAAAACAAAGAAAAAGACAGTATAAACGAAGATATAGCCACGAACAACGAAAACGAAACAACATCAGAACCCGAAGCAGGAATACCATCGGCAGAAGAACTTACTGAAGAAGAAAAGTTGAGAGAAGAGCTGGCTAAAGAAAAAGATAAATTTTTACGCCTTTTTGCAGAATTTGAAAATTATAAAAAACGAACCTCTAAAGAGAGAATCGAACTTTTTAAAACAGCCAACCAGGAGGTGCTTGTAGCACTGCTGCCTGTAATGGATGATTTTGACAGGGCACTTGCAGAAATTGTAAAAACAGAAGATGAAGTATTACTGAAAGGCGTAGAGTTGATACATAACAAATTCAGAGATACGCTCAAATCTAAAGGATTGGAGCAGGTAGAACTAAAAGCAGGAGATAATTTTGATGCTGACTTTGCTGAGGCTATAACCCAAATACCGGCACCTTCGGAAGAGTTGAAAGGCAAAATTGTAGATGTTGTAGAAAAAGGATATAAACTGGGCGATAAAATAATACGTTTCCCTAAAGTTGTATTGGGCAATTAATTATGATACTGAAAGTGTAAGTAAACAAAACAATGAAGAAAGATTTTTACGAAATATTAGGTATAGATAAAAGTGCAACTCCTGAGCAGATAAAAAAAGCTTATAGGAAAAAAGCCATTGAGTATCACCCTGATAAGAATCCCGGAGATAAAGAAGCGGAAGAAAAATTTAAGCTCGCAGCAGAAGCATACGAAGTGTTGAGCGACCCCGACAAAAAAGCACGTTATGACCAATACGGTCATGCAGCCTTTGAAAACGGAGGTGGCTTTAATGGAGGCGGCATGAATATGGATGATATATTCAGTCAGTTTGGCGATATATTCGGCAGTGCTTTTGGCGGAGGCGGTTTCAGCGGAGGCTTCGGTGGTTTTGGCGGAGGCGCCGGACAGCGCAGAATGAAAGGAAGCAACCTCAGGATAAAAGTAAAACTCACATTGGAGGAAATTGCCAATGGAGTAGAAAAGAAAGTAAAAGTAAAACGAAAAGTACGAGCACAAGGCGTTAGCTACAAAACCTGCTCTACCTGTAATGGTAGTGGTCAGGTAATGAAAATAACCAATACCATACTGGGCAGGATGCAAACAGCATCTACCTGCCATGTGTGTGGCGGTACAGGACAAATTATAGAAAGCCGACCACCACAGGCTGACGCGCAGGGTATGATATTGCAAGATGATGCAGTATCAATAAAAATACCGGCAGGCGTTGCAGATGGTATGCAGCTTAAAGTTTCGGGCAAGGGTAACGATGCGCCGGGAGCCAACAGCATACCGGGCGACCTCATTGTTGTAATAGAAGAAGTAGAACACGATACACTGAAACGTGAAGGTGAAAACCTACATTTAGATCTTTACATCAGTTTTGCAGAGGCAGCCCTGGGCACTTCTAAAGAGATAGAGACAGTAAATGGAAAAGTAAGGATAAAATTGGAAGAAGGAATACAGTCTGGCAAAATATTAAGGCTGAAAGGAAAAGGAGTTCCAAGCATAAACAGCTACGGTAACGGCGATTTGTTGGTACATGTTAACGTGTGGACACCCAAGACTTTAAGTAAAGAACAACGTCAGTTTTTTGAGAAATCACTTACAGACGATAACTTCGTACCACACCCAGAAAAGTCCGATAAATCTTTTTTTGAAAAAGTTAAAGATATGTTTTCATAATTTAAGATAATTTTATATATTTGGTTTTCACTAGTTAACTAGTGGATTTTTCTTTTTCATAGCAATTTTTCCCATCCTTATGTACATAAGGATGGGTTTTTTTATTTAGGTTATTTTTAATCTGTAACATTATTCGGTACTTATACGCCATATAATTGTTATTTTTACCAATCACAATTCAAACTGAATGAAACCAATTTTAGAAGTAAACAACGTTGTAAAGCAGTATGGCAATTACACTGCGCTTAACAGCGTTTCACTACAAGTTCCCAAAGGCAGTATATATGGATTGCTTGGTCCTAACGGTGCCGGAAAAACATCACTGATACGCATTATAAACCAAATAACCATGCCCGATAGTGGCGAGATACTCCTGGATGGCGAAAAGCTGAACCCAAACCATATAGGGCATATAGGCTATATGCCCGAAGAAAGGGGGCTGTATAAAAGTATGAAAGTGGGCGAACAGGCACTTTATTTAGCACAGCTCAAAGGATTATCCAAAGCCGAAGCCAAAAAGCAACTGGAATACTGGTTTGATAAACTGGAGATAAAAGGCTGGTGGAACAAAAAAATTCAGGAACTCTCAAAAGGGATGGCACAAAAAATACAGTTTGTGGTAACGGTATTGCACCAACCCAAACTGTTGATATTTGACGAACCCTTCAGCGGTTTCGACCCTGTTAATGCCAACTTAATTAAAGACGAAATATTAGAACTACGTGATAAAGGAGCTACCATTATTTTTTCTACCCACAGAATGGAGAGTGTAGAGGAGCTTTGCGATGATATTGCACTCATCCATCAATCGAATAAACTTATTGAGGGTAAACTGCACGATGTAAAAAAGCAGTACAGAAGCAATACGTTTGAAGTAGGTATTGCACCATATAACTTTCAGGGGTTGTTGGCAGACATCAATACAAAATATAAAACGCAGCAAGCCGACTTTAAAACACTTGATGACGAGCTTAAACTGGAGGTGTCATTACCGCAAGGCGGTACATCGCGCGATTTGCTTAACTACCTTATGCAGCATGGCAACATAACCCATTTTGTAGAAAAAATACCCAGTGTGAACGATATATTTATTCAAACCGTAAGCCAGAAATAGTATGAGCCTTTCCCTTATTATAAAACGAGAATTTAACGCCAAGGTACGCAACAAGTCGTTTATTGTCATGACGTTTCTCAGCCCGTTGCTCATTGTTGCTATGGGTACGCTGGTTGCCTATCTTGCCAATGTAAATAAAGACGAGGTTAGCCAAATAGCCATACACGATGTGACAGGCGTGTTTAAAGATGATTTTAAAGATACCAAGAATATAAAATATACCGATCTTTCGGCAATGCCCCTTGACATAGCTAAGAAAGAAGTGTCTGAAAGCGAAAGCTATGAAGGGTTGATTTATGTACCGCAAGCCGATAGTATAACAGCACTTGCCACAAAAGTGGAGTACCTAAGTAACGATAGCCCTAATCTCGATTTTGTTTCCAATATAGAAGATGTTGTAAACGATAAGATAACAAAACACAACCTTAAACAATTAGGTTTTGATTATGATAAGATTGAAAAAGCAAAAACAAAAGCTGTTATACACCTCAGTAAATTTTCGGGTGAGGAAACCTTTAAAGAAGGCAGCATTATAAAAATTATAATAGGCGGGTTGTTCGGTTACCTCATCATGATGTTTGTAATTATTTACGGCAATATGGTAATGCGCAGCGTTATCGAAGAAAAAACCAATCGTATTATCGAAATCATTATCTCATCAGTAAAGCCGTTTAAACTGATGATGGGTAAAATAATAGGTACTTCATTTGCAGGAATATTACAATTCCTTATCTGGACAATATTAGGACTCGGACTGTTTTTTATACTCAGCAATGTGTTTGGAGTGCAGGTAGGCGCGGCAGCACAGCCGGATGCAGCGGCAGCATCGGCGGAAGCCATGAACAGCGCACAGCTCTACCTTAGCGAGGTATGGAAATTGCCGCTGTTTACCATATTCCTTTCATTTATCATCTACTTCATAGGAGGGTTCTTTTTATACAGTTCACTATATGCCGCTATCGGTGCAGCCGTAGATAGCGAAACCGACTCGCAACAATTCCTGCTGCCCATCATCATGCCTTTAATGCTTGGTGTATATGTAGGGTTCTTTACCGTAATAAGCGATCCGCACGGCACTGTAGCAACAGTATTCTCTATGATACCGCTTACATCGCCCATAGTAATGATGATGCGCATACCCTTTGGCGTACCGCTATGGGAAATCATAGTATCTATGGTACTACTTTTCGGAACATTCTTTGGTGTAGTATGGTTTGCAGCCAAAATATACCGTATCGGTATCCTGATGTATGGCAAAAAGCCAACCTATAAAGAGATATTTAAATGGCTGAAGTATTAAGCTGTCAGTAACGGCTTACAGTCCCAAAAATGAGTTAAATAATGTTTAGTTTGTCTTGTGTTTCATAATTTTAAAATCAGATAATCTAACAATCCAATAATCAAAACAAGAATGCCTAAAATACTAATTATAGAA
The DNA here is from genome assembly GCF_004634195.1 of Flavobacterium salilacus subsp. salilacus. Classification (GTDB taxonomy): domain Bacteria; phylum Bacteroidota; class Bacteroidia; order Flavobacteriales; family Flavobacteriaceae; genus Flavobacterium; species Flavobacterium salilacus. The sequence continues at coordinate 125,198 of NZ_SKBP01000002.1, read as the reverse complement.
GATGAAGCTGCCATCCGCAGAGTATTAGGAAAAATACTTGCAGAAGAAAGCGATACATATAGCATAGAAGAAGCCGAAGATGGTGTGCAAGGACTTGAAATGATAAAGAATGACGATTATGATTTAGTACTGTGCGACATTAAAATGCCTAAAATGGATGGTGTAGAAGTGCTGGAAGCTGTAAAAAAAATAAAACCCGAAATACCATTTGTAATGATATCGGGGCATGGCGACCTTGAAACGGCAATACAAACCATGCGTTTAGGTGCTTTTGATTATATATCGAAACCACCCGATTTAAACCGATTGCTAAATACCGTACGCAATGCGCTCGACCGTAAAGTACTGGTGGTAGAAAACAAAATGCTGAAAAAAAAAGTAAGCAAAAATTATGAAATGGTAGGTAACAGTGAGCCTATCAACCATATAAAAGAAATAATAGAAAAAGTAGCCCCAACCGATGCCCGTGTATTGATAACCGGACCAAACGGAACGGGTAAAGAGCTTGTGGCACATTGGCTGCACGAAAAAAGCGAACGCTCCGGTGCGGCATTTATAGAGGTTAACTGCGCTGCAATCCCTTCGGAGTTGATAGAGAGCGAACTTTTCGGTCACGTTAAAGGTGCATTTACCAGTGCTGTAAAAGACAGAGCGGGTAAATTTGAAGCTGCCGATAAGGGTACTATATTCCTTGACGAAATAGGCGATATGAGCCTGTCGGCACAAGCTAAAGTATTACGTGCCTTACAGGAAAACATGATACAAAGGGTAGGCGCAGAAAAAGATATTAAAGTAGATGTTCGGGTAGTTGCTGCGACTAATAAAGACCTTAAAAAAGAAATTGAAGAAGGACGTTTCCGCGAAGACTTATACCACCGCCTTGCGGTAATATTGGTAAAAGTACCTGCATTGAATGACAGGCGCGATGATATTCCGTTACTGATAAATCACTTTGCCGAAAAAATAGCAACCGAACAGGGAACGGCACAAAAGAGATTTTCCGATCAAGCTATTAAGCTATTACAGGAATATGACTGGACGGGTAATATTCGCGAATTGCGCAATGTGGTAGAGCGTCTTATCATTTTGGGCGGAGCTGAAATTTCTGAAAATGACGTGAAACTTTTTGCAAGTAAATAATAATACAGACTAATTTTATATTACGTGTTTTTAAAAAAAATAAATCCAAGCCTGTTACAAGGTCTTGAAGAAGCGGGGCTAACAAAACCAACTGGAGTACAAAAAGAAACGTTTGGTACTATAAAGAGTGGCGTTGATTGTGTAATTGCTGCTCCTGACGGTATGGGCAAGACTGTTACTATTGTTATTAATGTTATACAACGACTGGAAAAAGCTTTTGAACAATCGCCACGCGCGCTGGTAATAGTGCAGGACAAAGCTAAAGTACTCGAAATGGAAGAGTTGTTTAAACAATATGCTAAACATACCGACCTGAGAGTGTATGGTGTGTATGAACAGGGCGATATAGATTATGATAAGAATCAAATATCGGTAGGTATTGATGTACTTATCGGTACGCCGGGCAGGCTTAACAATATGTTTTCTTCGGCAGGATTTGATGTAAACCGGCTTAAAATGTTTATATTAGATGATGCCAATGTCATACTTAAAGCAAGGCATGATACTAAGGTAATGCGAATGTCTGACGGTATTATAAAAACACAACGTTTGTTTTTTACAGAAGCAATTACCGAACGTATAGAATCGTTAGCCGACAGAATAATGATAGAACCATTATTTTTTGAATTTGACGAACACGATGAGCAGGAAGAACAAGAAGAAGTAACCAAATAAATTATAGCGATATGGCAATGGTAAAAGTATATGGAGGCAGCGAAATTATGGCACAATCAGTGCAAATTAAACTGGAAGAGGCAGGTATAAGCACCATTATAAAAGATAATATCGAATCGGCTACACTTGCCGGGTTTGGCTCTTTCGGGCAAACGGTACAGATATTTGTGAATGAGGAGGATGTTGCAAAGGCAACAGGTATTATAGGGGCATAATTTTGTACTACTCATGTTACAGTCTGAACGCCTTTACTATCGCGAATTAGATGCTTCTGACGATGAAGCTATGTTTGCTTTAGATTCTGATCCCGAAGTACACACTTATTTGGGTAATAATCCGTTAACGGATATTGAGCAAAGTAGAACACATATTAAAAACATAAGACAGCAATATCAAGATAATGGTATTGGTCGTATGGCTGTAATACTGAAAGAGACGAATGAGTTTATAGGCTGGGCAGGACTAAAGCTGGAAAGCAATGTAAACGGGCATGATAAGTTTTATGACGTGGGGTATCGTTTTATGAAAAAATATTGGGGCAATGGTTATGCCACCGAAGCTGCCTTGTTTTTTGTAAACTATGGTTTTAATAAACTGAAATTAGAAAAAATAAATGCTTGTGCCATGGTAGGGCATATTGCCTCTCGACGTGCACTCGAAAAATCAGGATTAAAGTTTATAGAAGATTTTGATTATGGAGATGGAGAAATATGCGCGTGGTATGAAATTAATAATCCTCATTAACGCTTTCTTGTTTTCGCAGTCTTACCTTTTTTTCTAAAAAGATAACTTATACTAAGCCCTACCACAAGCCATAACGGAATACCCATAAGTAATTTGTAGAGCGAAAATTTCTCTCCGTCTATAAGCGGAAATAAAACCATAGTAGCTGTATATAGCAATACACCCCAAAGCAGTCCTAACCATACTTGTTTTTTCATGTCAATTCTTTTTCTTTGGTTTTCGATGCACTATATAAGCAAATGTAAAACCACTTAACCCTCCCCAAATAAGTAATCCTAAAGCGAGTTTTTGAATAGTCATTTCTTTACCATCCAGTAAAGGGAAAATAACACCATTCATAATAAACATACTTAGCCCAAAAAATAAAGCCGTTTTATAAAAATTATTCGTCACAATACCATTGTTTACAGGCTAACAAATATAATTGTTTTTCGTGGCTTTATCAAAGCAATTCCAATTGCTTAGTAGGCTAATTATTCTATCTTTGCGGCTTTAAAAATTGATGTAAATGATTACAGCAGATGCACTTTCGGTACAGTTTGGAGGTACTACACTTTTCAGCGATGTTTCGTTTTCAATAAACGAAACGGATAAAATAGCCCTAATGGGTAAAAACGGTGCGGGAAAATCGACCCTGCTAAAAATAATAGCAGGCGTTAGCAAGCCCTCTTCGGGAGCCGTTTCTGCACCCAAAGGTACGGTTATAGCCTACTTGCCACAGCACTTGCTGACAGAAGATAATGCTACCGTGTTTGAAGAAACCTCAAAAGCATTTGCGGAAACCTTTAAAATGAAAGATGAGATAGACAAACTGAACGAAGAGCTTACGGTACGTACCGATTATGAGTCAGACGAGTATTATAAAATTATAGAAAGAGTATCAGAACTCAGTGAAAAGTTTTATTCTATAGAAGAAGTAAACTATGAAGCCGAGGTAGAAAAGGTACTGAAGGGTATGGGTTTTACCCGCGAAGATTTTACCCGACCAACCTCTGAATTTAGCGGAGGATGGCGTATGCGTATCGAGTTGGCAAAGATATTATTACAAAAACCCGACCTTATATTACTGGATGAGCCTACCAACCACATGGATATTGAAAGCATCCAGTGGCTTGAAGATTTCTTGGTAAACGATGCCAAAGCCGTAGTGGTTATCAGTCACGACCGCGCCTTTGTAGATAACATTACCACTCGTACTATAGAGGTCACCATGGGGCGCATATATGATTATAAAGCCAAATATTCGCACTACTTAGAACTGCGTAAAGACCGCCGGGCGCATCAGCAAAAAGCGTATGAAGAGCAGCAAAAAATGATTGCTGAGAATATGGAGTTTATAGAACGTTTTAAAGGAACATACTCAAAAACCTTACAAGTGCAATCGCGCGTAAAAATGCTCGAAAAACTGGAACTGGTAGAGGTGGATGAGGTTGACACATCGGCACTTCGTCTTAAATTTCCACCTGCACCGCGTTCAGGGCAATACCCTGTTGTAGTTAATGAATTATCTAAATCATACGGCGACCATGTTGTGTTTAAAAATGCTGATATGGTTATAGAGCGGGGACAAAAACTGGCTTTTGTAGGTAAAAATGGTGAAGGAAAATCGACTATGATAAAGGCCATCATGGGCGAAATTGACTTTGAAGGCAAGCTGGAGGTAGGGCATAACGTACAGATAGGCTATTTTGCACAAAACCAAGCTGCTATGCTGGACGAAGACCTGACCGTATTTGAAACTATTGACCGTATTGCGGAAGGTGACATCAGGACACAGATAAAAAATTTATTAGGAGCTTTTATGTTTAGTGGCGATGATACGACCAAGAAAGTTAAAGTGCTTTCGGGTGGAGAGAAAACAAGGCTTGCTATGATAAAGCTGCTGCTCGAACCTGTAAATGTGCTGATACTGGATGAGCCTACCAATCACCTGGACATGCGAACAAAGGATATTATTAAAGATGCCCTGAAAGCATTTGACGGTACATTGATATTAGTATCGCACGACAGGGATTTTCTTGATGGGCTGGTAACCAAAGTATTTGAGTTTGGCAACAAACGGGTTAAAGAACATTTTGAAGATATAAAAGGTTTCTTAGAGTGTAAAAAGATGGAGAATTTGAGGGAGATAGAAAAATAGTTGGAGCAACCTGATTAGGTTTTGGAGCAACCTGATTAGGTTATTGTTAAAAATGTAACTAATTAATCTATTGTTTGTTATAATAATATTCTTCAAGCCTATTATAACAAAATATGTGTGTTTTTTGACAAAAAAGTATTAGGGTTTACAATCGTAGTAATTGTTATTAACGATAGATTTGAACGTCTTAAATAGTTTAAGGCATTATAAAAATTTAATAATAATTATGAGAAAGAAAAACCTTACAAATTTTTTTAGCATGTCGGCTCTATGGCGTGCAGTTGTGGTCGTTACGGCCTTTTTATTCACGGCACCGCTATGCGGGCAAACTATTCGTTATGTAAAACCCGTAGCTGAAGGCGATGGCTCAGGCAGCAGCTGGGAAAATGCTTCTGCCGGCATTCAGGCTATGATTGATGCTGATGGAACAGAACAAGTCTGGATAGCCGAAGGCACTTATAATAGTGAGAACAACGGTCTTATCATGAAAAACAATGTAGCCCTATATGGTGGCTTCCCTGCTACAGGAACTCCGGTAATGGATGATCGCGATTGGGAAGTTTACACAACTATACTTTCAGGAAATGATGTAACCCGCGTTATAAATAACAGCTTTACCGAGGGCGCAGTACTTAATGATACGGCTGTTTTGGATGGCTTTACCCTATCCAACGGTGGGCAGGTAGCCGATGGCGGTGGTATGTATAATGCATATGCCTCGCCAACCGTAAGCAATGTAATTATAACCGATAATACTGTTTTTGCTAACGGACCGGGTGTATATAACCTTAACTCCTCTCCATCATTTACTAACGTAACAATAACCGATAATTCAGGTATTTTTGGTGGTGGTATGTATAATAGTAATTCTTCTCCGGTACTTACCGATGTAGAAATTACCGATAATACTACCATGGCTTTTGGAGCGGGTATGTATAATACAGCAGGCTCTGTACTTTTATTAACGAATGTTATTATTAATGATAATGAGGCACAAGCTCCGGGTGGAGGGGTATATAACGATGGTAGTACATTTACTGCAAATGGGGTAACTATAAGTGGTAATACAACTACAGCAGTAGGAGGAGGTATGTATAATACGGGTACTTCTACTCTTGTGCTTAACAATGCTACTATAAATGATAACACAGCCAACTCTCCCGGGGGTGGTATATATATCGAAAATTCTTCATTGGTAATTAATACCGCAACAATCAATAATAATACTTCTAATTCTGCAAACGGAGGAGGTATATATATTACAGGAGGTTCTCTTGAGCTGACAGATGCTACTATGGATGGAAATTCAGCCAGTGCACCCGGTGGCGCTATATGTACAGTTACCTCTGAGGCTACTCTTTTTAATGTAACCTTAACCAATAATACAGCCGGCGGACCGGGTGGAGGTATCTATAACAATGCTACTTCTTTAACTTTTGAAAACGGAACTGTAAGCAATAATGCAGCAGTTATTGGCGGCGGTATATATAATGATTCTGATGCTGAATTTACCAATATAGTTGTAAGCGGTAATGCAGCTACCGGAGGACCGGGCGGGGGTATTTATAATATTGATTCTGCTGCAATATTTACCAATGTGGCAGTAACAGGAAACACGACTACAAACCCTGTTGGAGGAGGTATATATAACTCCAATGCTCCAGCTACTTTTACTAATGTTACCATAGCGGGTAATTCATCTGCGAATGTAGGAGGAGGTTTACTTAATTCCGGTTCGGATATTGCTGTAAGAAACAGTATTATATATGGTAACAGCAGCGGGGTAGAATCAGACGTTGCACCTACCTATGAGTATAGCCTTGTACAAGGATTGACCGATACTGATAACGGAAACATAAGCGGTGATACTGACCCTTTGTTTACTGATGCTCCTGATTTTAGTACAGCTCCTTTTACCGGAGGCGATTATACACCTCAGGCGACCAGTGTGACTATTAATGCAGGTAGTTTTACATATTATGAGGCAGGACAAACTCCTGATCTTTCAGAAATAACTACCGATATTGCAGGTAATGAAAGGGTGCAGAGCTTAAGTATAGATATGGGAGCTTATGAAGTGCCATGTAATACCCCGCTGCCTGAAGGAGATGAAAACCAAATGGTATGTGCAGGTGCTGTATTGAGCGATCTTGTAGTTACAGGAACTGATTTAGTTTGGTATGATGCTGAAACCGAAGGTTCTGTTTTAGAACTTACGACAGAGCTAACAGATGGAGGTATTTATTATGTATCACAAACTATAGACGCTTGCGAAAGCGAAAGAAAAGCAGTAAATGTTACTATAGTTACTATTGATACTACTGCTGATTTAACAGGGAATACCCTTAGTGTAGCTCAGGAAGGAGCAGGCTATCAGTGGGTGGATTGTAATAACGATAACCAACCCATAGACGGTGCTATAGAGCAAAGCTATACAGCTACTGCTGTTGGGGAATATGCTGTTGTTGTAACGCTTAACGGTTGTGAGGATATTAGTGATTGTATAACGGTTAGTGAAATACTGGGAGTAAATGATAACAAACTACAGCGTGATGTAGTGTTATATCCTAACCCTGCAACATCTTTATTAAACATAAATACCAATGCAAATATTACTGCAATTACCGTTGTTGATGTTTTAGGAAAAACGGTTTTATCAGGTAATGTTAGTAATAATACAGTTGATGTTAGTGCACTGCAACCGGGTGTGTATGTTATCAGCCTTACATCAGGCGAAAATGTATATACACGCAAGTTTATCAAACAATAAATTCCTCAAAAAATAAAAACAGCAAAAGCCCCTGCAATTATTGCAGGGGCTTTTTAATTAACTAAACCTATAGAACTAAAATTATTGATTATTCTATCCTGTTCACGAGCCTTATAAATTCTGCTCTGTAGCCCTCCGGGTCGTTATTCAATCCCTCTTTTGCCAGTTTTATAATAGCCTCGGTTTCTTTGTTCGGTATCAGTTTACTATCCCTCAATTTTAACCCAAACCATGCTACCGCAGCAGCAAACTTAAAGTCGGGAGTTGTCAGTTCCGATGGTACTAATGTATTCGGAATTACCTTCACAACTTCCTTACTAACATCTTCATCCGGTTTTTTATACCTGAATTTTATAGTGGCGAGTTCATCGCTGTGACTTCCTGGTGCGGTATTCGGCTGGCTGTATTTTAGTTCAGGAGCAGGGGTAAAGTAATCGCTATCTACACCCACAGGGATTATTTCGTATAATGCGGTAACGGTATGCCCGCTGCCCAGTTCGCCTGCATCAATAGCGTCATTGGCAAAATCTTCATTGCGCAGTTTGCGGTTTTCATACCCTATTAATCGATACGACTGTACGTGTTTAGGATTAAACTCTATTTGTATCTTCACATCTTTAGCTATGGCAAACATCGAGCCTTTAAATTCTTTCTGTAAAAATCGGTCGGCTTCCTGCATATTGTCAATATAGGCATAGTTACCATTACCTTTATCGGCAAGTATTTCCATTTTAGAGTCTTTATAATTACCCATACCGTAGCCCAAACAAGTAAGGAAAACACCACTTTTACGCTTTTGTTCAATAAGTGTCCGCATATCAGTGTTAGATGATGCACCTACGTTAAAATCGCCATCGGTAGCCAGTATCACACGGTTATTCCCTTTTTTGATAAAGTTTTCCTGAGCCGTTTTATAAGCCAGTTCTATACCTGCACCCCCTGCGGTACTACCACCCGATTCAAGTTTATCAAGAGCTCGGATTATTGTTTGTTTTTCGGCACCGCTGGTAGAAGGCAGTACCAAACCTGCTGCTCCTGCATATACTACTATGGCAATCCTGTCTTCCGCACGCATTTGGTTAACCAACAGTTTCATCGATTCTTTTAGTAGCGGTAGCTTGTTGCTATCGCCCATTGAACCGGATACATCAATTAGAAAGACGAAGTTAGATGCAGGAAGGTTGTAGGTTGGTATATCTTTACCTTGCAAACCTATTTTTAGTAATTTGTGTTTGGAGTTCCATGGCGCATCGCTATATTCGGTGTGCATGGAAAAGGGCGTACCAAGTGTAGGTTGCTTGTAATCATACTTAAAAAAGTTAATCATTTCCTCAACTCTTACTGCGTCTTTAGGTACAGTTTGCCCATTGTTAATAAAACGACGTATATTGGTGTATGAAGCGTTATCTACATCAATAGAAAATGTTGAAAGTGGCATTATAGCAGTGTTTTCAAACTGGTTTTCCTCAAAAGATTCGTAATCCTCACTATCTATTTGGATTTTAGCATTTGGATTAAAATTGGTTTCTTCATCTTTAGTTTCACTACTTTGCTCGTTACTGTTATAATTTGAAGTTATATCTCTAAAAGCTTTTATAGTATTTATTATTACCACACCATTAGCTCCCTTACTACCATATATAGCTGTTGATGCCCCATCTTTAAGTACTTTACAGTTGGCAATATCGTCAAGACTTAAATTTTTGTAGGTTACTTCATCTACCGGTATACCATCTATTATATAAAGCGGTTTTTTACCGTTGGGTATAGTACTAATATTATTAAGTTCTATTTTTATTTCTTCTCTGCTTTGAGAATTTATGCTTTTTCCTAAGTAATAACCTGCTCCGTTTTTAGTAGTAATAACAATAACTCCGTTTGCCCCTCTGTTACCGTATATTGATGTTGCTGCTTCATCTTTTAGAATGCTATAGGAAGCTATGTCATTTTGACTGATACTCCTAAACCCATCTTCATCTACAGGAATACCATCTACAACAAACAGGGGTTCTGCGTTACCGTTTATAGTGCCTACACCGCGTAGTATTATAGTACTGTCTGCACCCAGTTGTCCTGAACCTGTGGCAATATTAAGTCCGGCTACCTGCCCTTGAAGGCTTTGAATTACGGATGCGTTGGCTCTGTCTTCGACTGCTTCGACTGAGGCTACCGCATCAGCAGACTTTTCTTTTGCATCAGCACTTTTTACAGGATAACGATTGGTAGTAACTGCCGGATATTGATTGCCGGGATTTTGGCTTATGGTTGCTGAGTTGGATAACGATTGGTTAACATATCCTTGTGTAGATAATGTTGTTGCTGTAGTAGCCTTTTTTCTTTGCACAGTTGCTCGGTATTTGTCTACAATGACTGATGATAATGGCTGAGCATCCAAAACTATGTTAGTATTATTGTTTGATAAATCAGCTACCATCTCTTTTGAATCGAAGCTAACATAGGATACTTGTAAAGTATCGCCCGGCTTAATATTTATTGTAAACTTACCATCTATATCTGATTTAGTTGTATTATTGGTTCCTTTTATAGCAATAGATGCGCCAGGTAAACGACCTATTTTATCAGCTACAGTACCTGTAAATGTAATTGTACCGTCAGGGTTTACTTGTTTCGAATATGATTGAATAACGCCTTTGTGTTTTATTGTTTTTGTTCTAAGAGGGTATTTAGGATTATTTACTTCTTCAGCAGTTGTAAAGCGAGCTACTTTCTCGTAATATACCGAATCTGAAATATTTCTATTGTCAGATTTAGGTATAACGGCAGGTTCTGTTACAACAACCTCTTCCTCAATCACTTTTTCATGCTTAGGATTAAAAGTCTCCTTTATCTTTTGGGTGTCTATAACGGTAACATTATTTTCGGGTGTTACGTTAGGTGTTGTTATAACATCAGGATTGTTATTGATAAGAAGATTCCCTATGCTGATGAACAGCAGGAGCAGTGCGGCAATGCCTGTATATTTCCACCATGCTATGGCACGGCGTTTCTTTTTGTTGTCCAGTTTTTCCTCTACATGGTTCCATACCGCTTCCATACGGTCAAAACCTTTTTGTTCGGCTTTATCCACAGCTTCTTTAAACTGTTCGTATATTTTATCTCTATTTTCCATTGCTGTTCACGTTTTGATAATAAACATTGTTTACTAATTCCTTAAGTTTTGTTCGGGAGACATTTAATTGTGATTTGGAAGTTCCCTCACTAATGTTCAGCATAGTGGCTATTTCTTTGTGCGAATAGCCTTCGATGGCAAAAAGGTTAAATACAGTTTTGCATCCTTCGGGCAGGTGTGTCAGCAATTGCAGCAGGTCTTCTTCTTCCAGCCCGACCGATTGAGCTTCCGAAGGTTCGGCTGCGGCTGCCATATCTTCAATATAAATATTAAAGTTCACGTTTCGTTTTAGGCTCGGTAAGCATTGGTTTACCGCAATTTTGCGTGCCCATGCTTCAAAAGCTTTACTTTCTTTCAATTGATCCAGTTTGGTGAAAATGGTATAAAAGGCATCGGCCATAGCCTCTTCTATCAGTTCTTCCCGTTTTAAGTACCTTTTGCAAGTATGGTACAGCTTGGGTGCCATAAGTTCATACACCTGCCTTTGGGCATCCCGGTGCATTTTCTTGCATGCTGCTATGAGTTTTTCGTCTATCACAATATGTCTCTTTGTTTATATAGAGCAGCAAAAGTTGCAAAAGGTTGGGAGAGGAGCGAAAATTTTTCAAGCCCCCTAACCCCCAAAGGGGGAACACTCCCTCTCCAAAGGAGAGGGATGGAGAGAGGCTTACTTATCAATCGTTAATTTGTATATATCGGATACAGCTTCCGGGCTGTCGTTATCTTCACACAATAAAAATTCAAGTTTTTTGCCATTGTCTTTATATAGTGTAATACCTTCAAATTTGTTTTTTCCTATAATTTGGGTATCGCCCAATTTCATGGTTTCAATATCTATACTTCCTATAATTGTTCCGGTTACTTCGCCATCCAGATAGGTAGAGGCTGATTTTTCGGCGGCAGCCAAAAAGTAAAGTCGGTCGCCTACTTTAACGGCATCAGTAAAGCCTGCCTGCGCACCACCTATTTCGGGTAACTCGATAGGGTTGTATATAATTTGAAAAAACATATCGGATATATTGCCTTCAAGCGTAAAAATTCCGTTTTGTCCGGATGTGCCATTGCCACGTTGTAACAAGTACCAAGTATCGCCATCGTTAACGGCAGCTTCTATATTAAAATTTTCCGGTCTTATTTCGCTAAAGCTTTGCATAGCAAGATACAAATCGGTAGCGTCAAGGTGTGGGAAAACTTCTTTAGTTTTCATATCAATATGCCCTATACTGTTTCGGTTTTCGGTAGAGCCTGAGCCAAACAGATACAGGTCGTTACCTTTTACAGCCAAAGCTTCATAATCGGGCTTATCTTTTTTGGGTACATTTTCCATAGGTCCGTTGTAATCTTTGGCAACCAAAGCCGTTTTGCTCAGCTTTTTACTGTCAATATGATATTCATAAAGCATATGGCTATTATCGGATAGTATGAATAGCGAACTGCCATTGAAGAAAAGTCCTGAAGCTGAGCCGATGCCAATAATGCGGAAAAGTAGTTGCAACTGAAACTTTTGCATAATTTGGGTTTTTATAGTAGAACGTAGTAAATGTATGAATTCTTACAGTGATGTAATAATTTTACTATTGCCTACAGCATGAAACTTTCGAGTGAAGTATTTAAATGATCGGTATCAAGTAAATCTTTAAACTCTTCCTCGGACAGGCATATCCCTATATTTTCGGCTTTTTCATTATCATCCTCATCGCCGTTAATGAAATAGATAGGTATTGCGGAGGTTGACTTCCGTTTGCGTATTTGCTGCGCCGTTTCCCTGCCATGCGAGGGTTTAACGGCATAATTAATTACAACGGCATCGGGTTTGCTTAGTGCGGTATCTTTATAGGCAGTACCTCCGTCTGCCATTTGCGTACCTACAATTTTATGAGATGTCTTTTTGCAATACTCAATAAGCGGTGTTGTACTCTCTTTAGTCCAGTCAATAATAAACAATTTCATTTTTTTCTAGGATGTGATGTTACAACAAAAATAAAAAACCTGCACCAATAATAAGGCAGCCTTTTGTAAAGATTGGCTTTTATAACAGAGTTTACAATTTGTTAACCAGCGTATTGTAGTTTTTCTCTGTCAAGCAAGATATTCAAGGCATTTTGATATTTACAATTATTTATGTTTGCACCACCCATGCCATTCGTTTCTTCTGCTTACATTTGCCAAAAAAATTCAGGAATAGTGAAACTATCCGCTTATACAAAAGAATTCCGATACAATATCCTCCTTGCCTGGCCTGTAATATTGGGTATGCTGGGGCATACCATAACGGGTATTATAGACAATATTATGGTGGGCAAGCTTGGTGCAGCAGAGCTGGCAGCAGCTTCGTTAGGTAACAGTATGGTATTTATAGCCATGTCCGTAGGTATTGGTTTTTCTACCGCTATTACACCTATAGTAGCACAGTATGATGCCGAAAAAAATGTTGCTAAAGTACGCACTGTTTTTCATCATGGGTTGTTTTTGTGCACTATACTCGGCGTTTTTTTATTTGCAATAGTGTGTTTTTCCAAACCATTAATGCACCTTATGAGCCAGCCCGAAGAGGTGGTAACACTTGCTGCACCTTATATTGACTGGGTTGCGTTTTCATTACTGCCAATGGTTATATTTCAGGGATATAAGCAGTTTGCCGACGGTTTGTCGCTTACCAAATATGCCATGTATGCAGTAATTATATCGAATGTTATTAATATAGTAGTAAACTACCTGTTGATATATGGTATATGGATTTTCCCCGAAATGGGTATTGTAGGTGCTGCTTTGGGTACGGTAATTTCCAGAATATTCATGGTAGTGTACATCCACTATATATTGGCTAAAAACGAGCAGTTAAAAATATATTTTACCAATTTCAGCTTCAGCGAAATTAAAAAATCAATGCTCCGAAGAATCACTGCATTGGGGATACCCTCGTCCATGCAAATGTTTTTTGAAGTAGCTTTGTTTACTATGGCGGTATGGCTATCAGGCTCTATTGGTAAATCAAGTCAGGCAGCCAACCAAATAGCCTTGAGTCTTGCTTCGATGACATTTATGTTTGCCATGGGGCTAAGTGTAGCCTCTATGATACGTGTGGGAAATCAAAAAGGACTGAAAGATTATAAAAAATTACTGCTCGTAGCACGTTCTATTTTCCTGTTGGCAGTATTGCTGGAAATAGTATTTGCAGCCTTGTTTATAATTTTTCACAACTATCTGCCCCAGTTTTTCCTGAACATGACGGATGATGCATTGCTTGCCGAAAACACGGTAGTTATAAATATTGCAGCACAACTATTGATTGTGGCTGCGGTGTTTCAAATTTCCGATGGCATACAGGTAGTAGTGCTTGGGGCATTGCGCGGTTTACAGGATGTAAAAATACCAACTGTAATAACCTTTATATCCTATTGGGTTATCGGTTTTCCTATATCATTATATTTAGGGTTATATACCTCGCTGGAAGCAACGGGAATATGGATAGGCTTGCTGGCAGGGCTTACAGCCGCAGCATTATTTTTGTATATTCGCTTTAATTATTTAACAAAGAAACTTATTCGTCTCGGGAAATAATTTCAGAAAACTGACTTTATGACTTTAGACGTTCAAACTTTACGACTGATATGGAATTACCAAAATTTGTACTTGCCGACAATACTGACCACCCTGAAGATATATTCATCATTCATTTAGATTATCCTCGTTTTATAATCAATCTTAAAGATGATGAGGTAGAGATTATGGAAGAAGCGGAAGACCTTGACGAGAATGAGTTGGAAACCGAAATGGAAAAGTTGATAGAGCAGGCAAATGCTTTTTATGACCGCGAAATGGAGCGCTACGAGAAGCAGTAAACAGTTTATAGTGACAGTATTCAGTTTGTCATTCTGAACGGAATGAAATGCAGTGAAGAATCTCTTACTGGCTTTAGATTCTTCATTCCGCTATGCTACATTCAGAATGATGAAGATTCACTTCTCAAAATATTTCTCCAATAAAAATTGTGCTGCTGCAAACGGCGAAAGTTCGTTGTTTTGTACTGCTTTTTTATAGTGTTCCAGTAGAACAGCAATATCCTCACGGGCATAAAAGTTGGCTTTCAGTTGTTCGTTAATTGTTTCGGTAAGCCAGTAGCGGTTTTGGTCGGTGCGTTTTGCTTCAAAATAACGATTGCCTTTAGCCATTTCAAAATAATCGTTTACTACTTGCCACACATCGGCTATACCATCATGAGTAATAGCACTGCAAGTAGTAACCTTAGGTTGCCAACCTGAATTTTTAGCAGGAAATAAATGCAACGCACGGTTAAACTCTGTTTTGGCAAGTTTTGCTTTTTTGATATTATCGCCGTCAGCTTTATTAATAACTATCAGGTCTGCCATTTCCATAATACCGCGTTTAATACCCTGTAGTTCATCACCTGCACCCGCTATTTTAAGCAACAGGAAAAAATCGACCATACTATGCACGGCGGTTTCACTTTGTCCTACACCAACCGTTTCAATTATTATGGTATCAAAGCCACAGGCTTCGCAGAGTATGATGGCTTCGCGTGTTTTGCGAGCCACACCACCCAATGTATCGCCCGATGCTGAAGGACGGATATAGGCATTTTCATCTTTTACCAGTTCTTCCATTCGGGTTTTATCGCCCAATATGCTGCCATGCGACATAGAGCTGCTGGGGTCAACAGCCAGTACGGCTACTTTGCGCCCCAAACCTGTAAGGTGTTTACCAAAAGCTTCTATAAAGGTACTTTTACCAACCCCCGGCACGCCGGTAATACCTATGCGTACTGATTTGTTGGCATGGGGAAGGCATTGGTTTATTACCGCCATTGCTTTTTCAAGATGGGCAGGGTTGGTGCTTTCTACTAAAGTTATAGCTCTGCTCAATGCGGTTTTGTTACCATCAAGAATGCCTTTAACCAATTCATCAGCAGAAGGTTGCTTTTTTCTTAACTGTGTAATATTTGCTATAGATGCCGCACTAATATTCTCGGGCTGGCTTATGCCATCCTTTTCATGCAGGGCGGTATGGTGTTTGGGTTTATCCACTGTATTACTTTAAGTACAGTAAAAATAGGCATTTTGATTGGGATTGCTAAAATTCCTCAGTAAATTCCATTAAGGATATTTGGCAAAGTTTGTCGCTAATATTATTATTAATATCGGTATATAGCTTGTCGAGGTTTTCATTTATTTTTTTGCCTACGGGGCATTCGGGGTTCGGGTCTTTTTTGCAGTAACCAAGCGAAACAGTTTCAAAAGTTATTTTAAAAATATCATCGAGCGTAATGGTATCAGAGCCTATACAAAGTTTCGAACCTCCGTATTTACCCTCGCGGCTTTCTACAATATTATGTTTCTTCAGGTTAGCAATTTCTTTTCGCACCAATACAGGGTTAATATTCATACTGGATGCCAAAAAATCCGATGAAAGATATTCTTCGGGAAATTTTGACAAAAGCGTAAGAATATGGAGTGTAATGGCGAACTTACCTGATATCATTTTAATTTATTGAACTTTGCATTACAAAAATAAAGGGTTTTATTAAATAGCTCCCTATTTTGTTATATTTTTCTGTATGGTGTTGCGTAATAACTGTAAATTTGGCTGCAATTTGTAATAAAATCAGTTGGACAGTATTATTCTCATATTTGTTTGTATGCTTGCCGGTGTGGGTTTACAGCGGGTAAAGGCGTTTCCGCCTAATGCTTATGTGGCGCTCAATCAATTTGTTATTTATATATCATTGCCGGGTTTAGCATTATATTACATTCCTAAAATAGCTGTTAGTATAAAACTGTTATATCCTTTGGGAGTAGCATGGCTTAGCTTTGCGCTTGCTTTAGTATTTTTTATCACGCTGAGTAAAATTTTCGGATGGTCGCGCAAACTTACGGGCTGCCTTATCCTTACGGGAGGATTGGGGAACACTGCCTTTGTAGGCTTTCCTGTTATAGAGGCATTATACGGAAAAGAAGGACTGGAAACAGCTATTATAGTCGATCAGCCCGGTACATTTGTGGTAATGGCTACTTTGGGTATTATTGTAGCCACAGCCTATTCCAGAGGAGTAACAAGCACTGCATCAATAGCAAAGAAAATAATACTTTTCCCTCCCTTTGTCGCCTTTTTTGCAGGGGCATGTATGAATGTTTTTAACTTTGATTTTATTGAAGCTGTACAGTCGGTACTGCTAAGGCTTGGCAGTACGGTTACCCCTGTAGCACTGGTAGCAGTAGGTATGCAACTGAAAATAGATGTTAAAAGCAAGCATTGGAATTTTCTTGCAATCGGTTTGTTTTTCAAGCTGATGATTATGCCTGCCTTTTTCTTCATCTTATATAAGTTAGTATTAAAAGGGCAGGGAATAGAAACCGAAGTTTCTGTCATGGAAGCTGCTATGGCACCCATGATAACTGCATCGATACTTGCCTCTTCGCACGGTTTAAAACCCCGCCTTTCGGGTATGATGATAGGAGTAGGGATACCTTTATCATTCCTTACCCTTGCATTTTGGTACTGGTTATTGCATAATTATTGATTTTTCGGATATTTTTGCAATCAATTGTTTGTGTAAAGCGCGATAAAATTATTTATTTTTAAAAATTTAATAATTAATTAACACTTTACGTTATTTTAACTGCTCGTTAATTGTGTTTTGTGTAACTTTACGTACCTAAACTAAATCCTAAAAAATATAAAAAAACACCTTACATTATGATTACACTACAATGGTCTTTACCCCCGGAGCATTCACATCTTAATTTTAAAGTAAATTCCGCAAGAATTACTTATTTATCATCTATTGTCAACATCCAATTTTCAGGACAATGATGATGAGACTCTTTAATACTTCGTACAATCAGAATTTGTATGATTTCACAATTCTTTTATTGCGTATTACGGTAGGATGTTTTATGATAACACATGGTTTGCAAAAACTGGATATGCTTATGGAAAGCGGTCCTGTTAAGTTTGTAGATCCTTTGGGTGTAGGCGCGCAAGCCTCGCTTATACTTACTGTTTTTGCCGAACTTATTTGCTCTTTCCTTATTCTGATGGGTTTTGCCACAAGGCTGGCAGCCATCCCCCTTATCATAACTATGTTTATTGCCGTATTTGTAATACACAGCGAGGACAACTTTAGCAATAAAGAGTTGCCCGGACTTTATCTTGCCATATATGTGCTATTACTGATAATTGGCAGTGGTCGTTTTTCGGTTGACAGACTTATTACGGGCAAAAAGAAAAAAATTAATTATTAAAGCTTAAAAAACGTTACTGCAAATTATAGTATTTTTGAAATTCGGCAGCAATGCAGTTTTATAAAATACTATGGATACTACAACACTACCACAGCAAATGATTGCACAACTTGAAAACATAGTTGGGCAGTCATTTCTTTTTTCAGATACAGCAACCCGCACACACTACGGGCATGACGAAACTGAAGATTATAACTTTCCGCCATCTGTAGTGGTAAAGCCTGCCAATGCACAGGAAATTTCGGAGATAATGAAACTTGCCAATATCTACAAAATTCCTGTAGTACCCATAGGGGGGCGTACAGGGCTTAGCGGTGGCGCATTAAGTATTTATGGAGGTATAGGACTTTCTACGGAACGATTAAACAGTATAACTATTGACGAAAAAAATCTACAGGCTATATTGGGTCCTGCCGCAATAACGCAGCAGTTTCAGGAAGCGGCTTTGGAAAAGGGGCTGTTTTATCCGCCCGATCCCAGTAGCAGGGGGAGTTGTACCATAGGCGGTAACGTTGCCGAAAATGCAGGCGGGGCAAGAGCGGTAAAATATGGTGTTACTAAAGATTATGTACTGAATCTTGAAGTGGTTTTGCCCACAGGCGAAATTATCCGGACAGGGGCTAATACATTGAAAAATTCGACAGGTTATAACCTTACGCAGCTTATGGTAGGAAGTGAGGGCACATTGGGCATTATAACCCAAATTGTGATGAAGTTGCTCCCTAAAAATACGCATAATGTGCTGATGCTTGTTCCCTTCTTTAAAGCCGAGCAGGCTTGCGAAGCAGTGGCAGCTATATTCAGGGCAGGGGTAGTGCCCAGTGCGCTGGAGTTTATGGAACGCGATGCCATTGACTGGGGGTTACGATTTCTGGATAATGTAAATCTGAATGTTAAAGACGAAGTACAGGCACACCTGCTGATAGAAGTAGATGGTAACTACCCTGATATATTATTTGCGGAAGCGGAAAAAATAATGAATGTAATGGAGCAATTCGATATTGATGAAGTACTCTATGCTGATACCGAAGAGCAGAAGAATGCCTTATGGAAGTTGCGCCGAACGGTAGCCGAAGCGGTAAAATCGAACTCAATATATAAAGAGGAAGATACCGTAGTACCCCGTTATGAACTCCCCACACTTTTAAAAGGTGTAAAAGCAATAGGGGAGAAATACGGCTTTAAGTCAGTTTGCTATGGGCACGCGGGCGATGGTAACCTGCATGTAAACATCATTAAAGGTGATATGAGTGATGATAATTGGAAAAATGAAGTGCCTAAAGGTATCAGGGAAATATTTGAACTAACAGTATCGCTAAAAGGAACGCTTTCGGGCGAGCACGGTATAGGCTATGTACAGAAAAATTATATGGATATCGCTTTTGATAAAAAGCAGCTCGGCTTGATGAAAGCCATAAAAGGAATATTTGACCCTAATAATATTTTGAACCCTGGGAAGATATTGCCAGATGTTATTTAGTTTCCAATACTTTGTTGGCAACCCTGCCTATGGTAAGTCCCTGTACAATAATAGAAAACACTACTACAAAATAGGTTATCGCTACAATAGTTTTAGTATAAGGACTATCGGCTATAGATAATGCCAGTGCGATAGATACCCCGCCACGCAAGCCACCCCAAACCAGTATTTTAATGGTGCCGGGACCAAACCGTTCTTTCAGCTTAATAAATTTTCCGGGAAGCCATATCGAAATAAAGCGGGAAGCAAGTACTATTACAATACTGGCAATACCGGGAATCCAGTAGGCATTAAGGTCGGGTATCAGCAAAAGGTCGAGTCCTATGAAAAGGAAAAGAATAGCATTTAATATTTCATCATTCAATTCCCAAAATTTATCTAAGTAATCTTTGGTAGTAGAAGACATATTCGAAGACTTTCTGTTGAAATTACCAATAATAAGACCGGCAAATACCATAGTAAGCGGTCCTGATACATGCAAAGCATGGGCAATAAGATAGCCTCCCATAACTACTGCCAGCGTGATGAGTACCGATACTTTATAATCATCTATTTTTCGCATGGCTTTAGAGGCTGTTACACCCAGTATAACACCCAGAACGAAACCGCCGCCGGCTTCTTTTATAAACAGCCATATTATATTAAAAATATTGAAGCTCGCATTTTCATTTTCGGCGAGCTGTAATATTACCGCAAATACCACAACCGCCATACCGTCGTTAAAAAGCGACTCGCCTGCTATTTTTGTTTCCAGCGATTTTCTGACTTTTGCGCCTTTAAGTATGCTGAGTACCGCAACAGGGTCGGTAGGCGATATTAAAGCCCCGAAGAGCAGGCAGTATATATAAGGTATTTCTAGCCCCGGCATGGGTATAAAATAGACCAGTGTACCCACCACCAAAGTTGATATAATAACGCTTACGGTAGAAAAGGTCATTATGGGTGTACGCTGTTCGTTAAGGTCGCGCAGGTTAATATGTATGGCTCCGGCAAAAAGCATAAAGTTAAGCATAGCCCCCATCAATACTTCCGTAAAATCAAAACTATGAAGTAATGCTGAAACACGGTTTTCTATATTGGGTATAGAACTGCCAAAGGTAACCAGTACTATAGAGGCTGCCATTGCAATAATCATAACGCCTATGGTAGAGGGCAGCTTGAGGAAGCGCACATTCAGGTAAGCGAAAAACGATGCTATAACAATCATTACAGATAGCGAGTAATACAATTCCATAGGGTGGTGAAGCAGCTTTTAAATTGGGATAAAATTACTAAAAAAAGGAAGATAATTTTGTACAGCAGCAGGCAGCTATTATGTTAAAAGCTCCTTGTATAAGAAGCTTTTTTTAAGATTAACTAAAATCTTTTTTATTATTTTTTTTGTCCCGTTTTTCTTCTTTTTTCTCTTTGGCAGTCTTTAAAGGGACTTTTTTACTGCTTTTTTTTGGGTCGAGGCTTTTTGACATTTTACTTTATTTATGTTCATGTAAGGTAGTGATAATAGCACGTACTTAATTTTAATTAACATATCGTGCAAAAAATTATCAAAAAGTATAAATACAAAATCCCCATTTACTATGGGGATTTTGTATAATCGTAACAATATAAAGTTTATTCGTTAACTATAATCCATTCTCCCGTTGCAAGCATACTTTCTGCTTTCTTAAACTTCATGTTTTCCGTTTTACCACTCATTACATGCTTAATAGTAACGGTATCATTGCGGTTTATTTTAGGAGTTTCTCTAACGATGGTTTCAGTTACCTGTGGTCTGTTACTTTGGCTTTGTTGCGATACCTCGCGAGCCTGAGCAGCCATTTCATCCGTATTTAAAACATCTTCTTTACTGGTCTTATAATCTTCTTTTTGTTTTACCTGTTTTGCTTCTTGTATGTTACTAACGTTATGCGATGGCAGGTCTCCTTTAAACAGGAACGAAACTACATCTTTATTAATACCGTTTACGGTTTTCTTAAACAGGTTAAAGGCTTCAAACTTATAAATAAGCAAAGGATCTTTTTGTTCGTGTACGGCAAGCTGTACTGATTGTTTTAACTCATCCATTTTACGGAGGTGTTTCTTCCACGCTTCGTCAACAATAGCAAGTGTTATATTCTTTTCAAAATCAGCAATCAGCGATTTTCCTTGTGTTTGGTATGCTTTTTCAAGATTGGTAACCACATTCAGCGTTTTTATACCATCGGTAAATGGTACTACAATGCGCTCGTATTGCGAGTTTTTATCTTCATAAACATTTTTAACAACGGGGAAAGCTTCCGAAGCATCACGTTCATTTTTTTCATGATACGCCTCCATTACAGCTTTATATACTTTTGCAGTAATATCTTTTTCAGACATTTTTGAAAAATCTGCTTCGCTGACAGGAGCGCTTATAGAGAAATAACGGATGATTTCGAATTCAAAATTCTTGTAATCGTTAATTTCTTTATTCGATACTACAATTTCCTCTGCAGTATCATACATCATGTTGGCAATATCCACTTTAAGACGTTCACCACGCAATGCGTGTCGTCTGCGTTTATATACTACCTCACGTTGCGCGTTCATAACATCGTCATACTCCAATAGTCTTTTACGTACTCCAAAGTTGTTTTCTTCCACTTTTTTCTGTGCACGCTCTATCGATTTTGTCATCATAGAGTGTTGTATAACCTCACCTTCTTTAAGTCCCATTCTGTCCATAACCTTAGCAACCCTTTCAGAACCAAATAGGCGCATAAGGTTATCTTCGAGCGATACATAGAACTGCGAACTTCCCGGATCTCCCTGACGTCCGGCACGACCGCGAAGCTGTCTGTCCACACGTCTTGAATCGTGGCGTTCTGTACCTATAATGGCAAGACCGCCGGCATCTTTAACTTCTTTCGAGAGTTTAATATCCGTACCACGACCTGCCATGTTGGTAGCTATGGTTACTATGCCCGGTTTACCGGCTTCGGCTACAATCTCCGCTTCTCTTTTATGAAGTTTTGCATTCAGCACGTTATGCGCTACATTTCTCATTTTAAGCATTCGGCTCAGCAATTCCGATATTTCTACTGATGTTGTACCAATAAGTACCGGTCTTCCTGCTGCCGAAAGTTTAGTAACATCTTCAATAACGGCATTAAACTTTTCGCGGGTAGTTTTATATATCAGGTCATGTTCATCTTTTCGGGCAATAGGTCGGTTAGTAGGTATCTCTACCACATCAAGTTTGTATATTTCCCAAAACTCACCTGCTTCGGTAATGGCAGTACCTGTCATACCTGCAAGTTTATTGTACATCCTGAAATAGTTTTGCAGTGTAATGGTTGCAAAGGTTTGGGTAGCGGCTTCAATTTTTACATTCTCTTTAGCCTCAATTGCTTGGTGAAGACCGTCAGAGTAACGCCTTCCGTCCATAATACGACCCGTTTGCTCATCCACAATCATAATTTTGTTATTCTCAATAACATATTCCACATCCTTTTCAAAAAGGGTGTAGGCTTTTAATAATTGTGTAAGGGTATGGATACGCTCGCTTTTTACGGCAAAGTCCCTGAAAAGCTCTTCTTTACGTTCCGCCTCTTCTTCTTTTTCTAAATTTTGCTTTTCTATATTAGCTATCCCTGTGCCAATATCAGGAAGTACAAAAAACTCTTTATCGGTATCCTGCGAAAGGAATTGGATACCATTATCAGTAAGTTCTACCTGATTGTTTTTTTCTTCTATTACAAAATACAGCGCCTCATCCACTTTATGCATTTCTCGGTTGTTGTCCTGCATGTACTGGTTTTCGGTTTTTTGTAATATCTGTTTTACACCTTCTTCACTAAGGAACTTTATCAGTGCTTTGCTTTTTGGTAATCCTCTGTGAACTCTGAGGAGCAGAAAACCGCCATCTTTGGTATTACCTTCCCTTATCAGTTTTTTGGCTTCGGCAAGTACACCGTTAAGCAAGGTTCTTTGCAGGTTTACTAAGTGATCTACTTTTGGCTTAAGCTCATTAAATTCGTGGCGGTCGCCCTGTGGTACAGGTCCTGATATGATAAGTGGTGTACGGGCATCATCAATTAATACCGAATCGACCTCATCTACTATAGCAAAATTGTGCTTGCGTTGTACTAAATCATCCGGCGAGTGTGCCATATTATCCCTCAGGTAGTCAAAACCAAACTCGTTGTTTGTACCATAAGTAATATCGGCAGCATAAGCTCTTCTTCTTGCATCCGAGTTAGGCTGGTGGTTGTCTATACAGTCAACCCTCATACCATGAAACTCAAATAAGGGTGCTTTCCATGTGCTGTCCCTTCGGGCAAGGTAGTCGTTTACGGTTACCAGGTGCACACCATTACCGGTAAGTGCGTTTAGGTATAACGGAAGGGTAGCCACCAGTGTTTTACCCTCACCTGTTTGCATCTCGGCAATTTTGCCTTCGTGCAGTACCACACCGCCTATAAGCTGTACGTCATAGTGTATCATATCCCAGGTAATTGCCTTACCTGCCGCATCCCATGAGTTTGCCCATACGGCATTATCGCCCTCAATGGTTACATACGATTTTGTAGCCGACAGCTCTCTGTCAGAAGGTGTTGCGGTAACGGTAATATGGGTGTTTTCCTTAAAGCGACGGGCGGTTTCTTTAACAACTGCAAACGCTTCGGGAAGAATATCCATTAATACTTTTTCCGAAATATCATACGCTTCTTTTTCGAGCGCATCAATAGAGGCATATATGTCCTCTCTTTTATCAATATCTTCTGTTTTTTCTATTTCTTCAAGATATGATGCTATTTTGGCATCTTTTTCGGCTCTCGCTTCTTTTATTTTTTCTTTGAAAAAGATAGTCTTTGCTCTAAGTTCATCATGAGAAAGTGCTGCCAAAGCTGCTTCAAAAGATTGTATCTTTGTGATGAGCGGCTGTATGGCTTTGATATCTTTTTCAGATTTATCGCCTACAAAAGCTTTAAGTATGCTGTTTATTAAACTCATTATTATATAATTACTTATGTTATTCGAAAGTGTACAAATTTAACCAAAAAAAAAGCCTCGTGAAAGAGACTTTTCAATTGAAATTTATTTTTTGCTAGTATTCATCCTCATTCCAAAGATAATCTTCATCAGTAGGATAATCCGGCCATATTTCTTCCATAGATTCATATATTTCGCCTTCATCTTCAATAGACTGAAGGTTTTCTACCACCTCCAAAGGTGCTCCTGTCCTGATAGCATAATCTATAAGTTCATCTTTTGTAGCCGGCCATGGGGCATCGCTTAAATAGGATGCTAATTCTAATGTCCAATACATCTTTTAAAAGGTTTAATTTTATGCAAAAATAATTTTTCTGCTGAAAATGTCAAGCAAAAATTTGTTTATTTTATTAAAAAAGTTAAGAACGTAATTCTGTATCTCTAAATATGTACTAAATTTAAGGCTTAAAGCCTGAATATTAGTGCGTAGAGCGGGCACAATTAATACTTTTCGGGTATCCATTTTACCTCTTCTGCGTTAAGGTCATATGACAACTTCCGTGCCAGTACAAAGAGGTAGTCAGAAAGTCGGTTCAGGTACTTCAAAACCATGCTGTCTATACCCTCCAATTCATCTAAATGCACTGCAAGACGCTCTGCACGGCGGCATACACACCGCGCAATATGACAATATGACACGGTAGTATGTCCGCCCGGTAACACAAAATGCGTCATTTGTGGTAAGGCTGTGTCCATACTGTCAATTTCATTTTCAAGAAGCTCAATATCCGCATCGGAGATTTTAGGGATGTTAAGCCTTTCTTTTCCGTTTTTCAGCATTTCTTTATCAGGAGGTGTTGCCAGTATGGCTCCAACAGTAAAGAGCCTGTCCTGTATGCGTTCTAATATTTTTTTATACATTGGGTTCATTTCCTGATCGCGAATAAGCCCTATGTGCGAGTTCAGCTCGTCAACAGTACCGTAACTCTCTATGCGCAGGTGGTGCTTGGGCACACGTGTACCGCCAAATAGTGCTGTTGTTCCTTTATCGCCGGTTTTGGTATATACTTTCATAACTAATGCCTCTCCCCATCCCTCTCCAAAGGAGAGGGGGCTCATGCCGAGGGAATATTTTATGGTTTATAAATTTTCAGTGGTCAATCCCCCTTTGGGGGCAAGGGGGCTACTATCACTTTCAATAATACCGTCGCGCAGGCGGATGACACGGTGTGCGTACTTGGCAATATCCTCTTCGTGGGTTACCAGTATTACAGTGTTGCCGTTGGCATGTATTTCATTAAACAGGTTCATAATCTCTACCGAGGTTTTACTGTCCAGATTACCCGTAGGTTCATCAGCAAGTATGATGGAGGGGCGGTTTACCAGGGCACGCGCCACGGCTACCCTTTGGCGCTGCCCTCCCGATAGCTGGTTGGGTTTATGATCCATCCTGTCTGCCAGTCCCACCTGTTTCAATACTTCGGTAGCGCGCTCGTTGCGTTCGGGTTTTTTATAGCCGGCATATACCATGGGTAATGCCACATTATCCAGCGCGGTAGTGCGGGGCAGGAGGTTGAAGGTTTGGAATACGAAACCTATTTCTTTATTTCGGATGCCGGCAAGCTCATCATCGCTCATCTGGCTTACATCTTTACCGTTAAGGATATACGACCCTGATGTTGCTGTATCAAGGCAGCCCAAAAGGTTCATTAATGTACTTTTACCCGAACCTGATGGTCCCATAAGAGCTACATATTCCCCTTTGTTTATGGTGAGGTCTATTCCTTTGAGTACTTTAACAATTTCATTACCCAACGGAAAATCGCGTGTTATGCCTTTTATATTTATTATTGGTTGTGCCATAGCTTTATTTTGAGCCTTAAAAGTAATGATTTTTTTTCAGTCGCAGTTTACAGTCGCAGTTTACGGTTGACAGTTTACAGTTGTAGTTTACAGTTGTAGTTTACAGTTGTAGTTTACAGTTGCAGTTTACGGTTGACAGTTTACAGTCGCAGTATTCAGTCTATCATCTATCATCCATTATCTATTATCTCAATTCTGAAATCTACATTCTATAATCTTAATTCTTAATTCTACTCCCTTTTCCTCCGCGTTTGGGTTTTTCTTTGGTAAACAGGTCGGCGGTATATTTTTCGTACAGTTCAAACAGGTATTCCATACGCTTTGCTTCGCCGGTAAAGGGCTGCGGGCGATAGGCGAGGTCAACTTTTTTATCGAGGTCGTTGTGTGCCTTTACCAAAGCAGGGGGCATGGTTAGCGGGTGGTACAGGTCGGCAAGGGAACTGTCAGCGAACTGTGCCCGAACATCCAGTACTTTTTGGGCTGCTTTTTCTATGGCTGTAACCTGTTTATCCGAAGGATTTTCGGGCCAGGGGTAGTTGTTATATACTACCTCATTAGAGTACCTAAAACGGCTTTCGAGTCTTCCACAAGTTGTTTTTACCCAAGCCATGTGCATGGTAGAAGTTAATATACCAAAATGATATAGGGTTGCACCGGGTATCGTATGACAGCTATTATTTGCTATTTCATAGTTTGAGAAATAGCCCATTGGTATATAAGTTCTGTTTTCGGATGATGTACTTGGTACAAGAATATAAGTTTCGGGTTCGTTTCTATCTCGGAATAAGGCAGGTGTAGCTGCAAATTTTTGAGTGGATGGAGCTACACTTGCTAATCTAAATTTCTTTACACCTTCTATACGGTTTAAAACTTCGGGCATTGCTTTTAATTCTGAAGGGGTACTGTTTACAAGCCATAAACACCATCTTTTTTTACCGTTCAAAAATTCTGAAGCAGAAATTAAAGGTTTTATATATTTTTCTGATAAAGGCTCTTTTGTAATAAATTCATTTTTTTCTTCGTCACTCAATAATAAATGCCCACCATCCAAAGGCATGTTACCAAAACTCATTTTTGGTACATTACATAATGGCTTAGACCTTTTTTCAATCAATACTTCTTTAGCATCTACCAAATAGGCATTAATATTTTTGGCTTTTACCTCATGGGCTTCGCCTTTAATGTCTTCGTATTCAAAAATTAGTTTATCGTTGGTGTCATAATTAGCAAAACCAATAATTACACAATATACGGCTGCATTGCCCCGTGCTTCGTTACTCCATTTAAACGTGCGGTGGGCAAAATGTATTTTTATATTGTATTTGTTAAACATTTGCCCCCACAGTATGGCGGTTTGCTCGCCCTGTACTATAGAGTTGGTTGATACAAATGCTGCTTTTATTTTTGTGCCTTGTATGTATTTAGCTGCTTTTATGTACCAACCCGTTACGTAGTCCATTACGCCCGTTCCTTTTGCGTTATCAAAAACGGTAGCTATTTGGTTGCGTTGGTATGCCGTCATTATTTTAGACCCTATAAATGGCGGGTTACCTATAATGTAGGATAGTTTGTTTTTGGGAATAACGCTTTCCCAGTCGGTTTCCAGTGCATCGCCGTGTACTATGGTAGCAGCCTTTTTTAACGGCAGGCGGGCAAAGTACTGCCCAAATTCGTTGCTTATCAGCATATTCATTTGGTGGTCCATCAGCCACATTGCCACTTCGGCTATACGTGCGGGGAACTCTTCATACTCTATACCATACATCATATCCACATCCAGCCATATTATTTCGCGCACGTCCAGGAAACCCTGCCCTGTTTTGTTCAGGGCGCGCAGTATGGCTATTTCCAGCAGGCGCAACTCGCGGTAGGTAATTACCAAAAAGTTACCGCAACCGCAGGCAGGGTCAAGAAAGGTAAGGGTACTGAGCCTTTTGTGAAACTCGTTCAGTTTTTTACTGTTGCTTTTTATGCTTTCAAACTCTTTCCATAAATCGTCCAGAAACAAAGGCTTTATGAGTTTGAGTATATTTTTTTCGCTGGTGTAGTGCGCGCCAAGGTTACGCCTTTCTGCGGGGTTCATGACACTCTGGAACATGGAGCCGAATATGCCGGGCGATATCTGGCTCCAGTCCAGATAGCAGCAATCCAGCAACGCCTGTCGCATTTTGCTGTCAAAACTCGCTATGGCAAGGGGTTCTTCAAACAGTTTTCCGTTTACATAGGGGAAAGAGTTGAGTTGCTCATCGATGTTTTTATAGCGTTTTTCGGGCGGGGTATTCAATACCTGAAAAAGTTCCTGTAGCTTAGAGGCGAGGTCGCTGCCGTCGGCATTGGTGCGCTGCTCTATATAGTTCTGGAATTCCTGCCGTAAAAATATGGTGGTGTCTTCGGCAAACAGGCAAAACAGCAGCCGTACCAAATATACTTCGAGGTTATGCCCCTCGTAGCCTATCTCTTCCAGCCTGTCGTGCAGTCTGCCCATAAGCTCGGCAGCCTTTATATTTACAGGGTCTTGCTCTTTATATACTTGTTTTTGGTAGCCTGCTATAAACCCGAAGTGCTGCACGTTGTGTACCAAATCGGCGAGTTTAAACTCTATAGTTATATCTTCTTCCAGGTCGTACAGCCTGAAATTTTCAAAATCGGAAACGAGTATGTAGCGGGGCAGTTCGGCATCCTTTAGTGCCGGGAAATAGTCTTTTGCCTGTTTGTGGGCTTTGTCAAGGTCTTTGCCTCTGGATTTAAACTCGATGAGTATAATGCCTTTCCACAACAGGTCGATAAAGCCCTGCCTGCCGTCTTCTTTTTTTACGTGTTGCTCAAAGGTTGCCACGCGCCTGCGGGGTATGCCGAACACGTTGAAAAAAGCATCCATAAATGATTTTGCCTCGGCATTTTCGTTAAAGTCATTTTCCCATTCTTTAGCAAATCGTACCGCGCGGTCTTTAATTTCGTTCCAGCTAAGTGCCATGTATATTGATTAAGTTTTTAAATGTATAAAAAATTATAGTAACCTATAAAAATGGTTTTGGCTTTTATGTACATAAAATGCCTCTTGCTGCGGTGGTTTGTCTTAATATATTCTTAATTATTCTTAATATTGAGTTATAAATACTAAATTATTACTAATGTTTTGCTTTATATTTTGAGTTTTAAACAATCAAAACTACATTTACCCCATCAAAGTAACATAAAAAACAAATCCATTATGAAAAAATTAAATGTAATGTTGGGAGCTGCTATAATTGCAGCGGGACTAACATCTTGTAAGCATGACGCCGAAATGGCTGCCGAGAAGAATGTAGATAGTTACGAGGCGTATGTCGATTCTGTATATAGCCTTGACGACGAAGAAAAAATGTTTAACTGGGATGCTATCGATGCGCAATACCAAAGAAGGCTTTCGGAGGCAGAAACTGCTATAGAAAACCTGGAAGACAGAGCGAATGCCGAAGAGAGAATAAACGAAACGAAACAGAAATATGAAGAACTTAAAACCAATATTTCTGAAATGGCTAATAAAGAAAGCGGAAATTCGCTTTATGTGAGCTACTTTGGCGAAGCCAATGCTGTGGGTGACGATATGGACTTTACCTGGGTAAACAAGGATAACATACTTAGCGTTTACCAAAATTTTGTAAACACCTTCCAGGCTAATAAAGACAATTATTCGCGTGAGGATTTTGATAAAATAAAAAATTGGTATGAAGCGCTTGATGCCAGAAAAAACACGGTTGAAAAAGAAGGTCTGTCATCTGAAGATAATGGTAAGATTGCCAGTCTTAAGTTAGAATTTGCTCCTCAGTTTAAGTGGGAAAGAATGACCGCTAAAAGTAATGAGAATGAGGCAGCGAAAGAAGCTGCGGAATAACATTGCAAAGAATAATTTTGAAGGTTGATTATTAGTTTGCATAAAGAAAGGCTGCTCTGTACAAGAGCAGCTTTCTTTGTTTTTAACTGATGCTTAACGCATTAACTGTGTTAGGTTTACTACCTTTAAGGGTGTTAAACTATAAAATATTGTATTATGGCACCTGAAAAGAAATTAAACTCGAGGGTTAAAAACCCGGAGCAGTATGAAGCACTTAGGGATAAGGGCTATAGCAAAGAAAAATCGGCACGTATAGCCAATACCGAAGATTCCGGATACCGGGGCGGTAAAGCCTCTAAATATGAAGAGCGCACTAAGCAGGACTTGTATGAACAGGCTAAAAAAGTGGGTATAAGCGGTCGCTCTGCAATGAATAAGCAGGAGCTGATTGAGGCACTGCGAAACAACTAAGCCAGTAATCCCCACAGGGTACGGATGCCTAAGACGGCATCAATAACTCTGTTCTTAAAGGGACGTATGATAAAATGTTGTTTTGCCTGCCCTTGCCTGAAAAATATTAATCCTAAATGACACGTATCAACAGTAACGGTAACATTTGGGTTTTCTTTTATCGTTTTCCAAGCCTTTTCCATTGCTTCGGTAGCGTGGATGTTGCCCACAATACATACTGTATTGCCATTTGCATTGGGTAGTATTTGTTCCAGTAAGGGTAGGAGTGATGCGGTATCTTTTTCGGATATATATGCTAAATCAATAGCACCGGGTATAGGGGCTAATGTGGAGAAAAACCAAGGTCGGGTGTTTGCTTCTTCACCCGAAATTCGTAATATTTCGGTTATTTCGGCAGCTTTATCTCCCAATACATATAGTTTTGCAGGTTTAAGCCCTACGACTATTTTGTGTAGTGTATTTACGCTTTGTAAGTTCAGGTTTTTTACCGGAATATTTTTCTTTTTGGTATAAAGCTGAGGTATTCTTCTATGGAAACATTTGGTAACAATACCATATACAAAAGGGGAGTGCACGTTGTGTGCATTTTTAGAATTCCAAAGGAATTGTATATAGGGCTGTACACTCATAAACAATTAATTATTCCTCCAGTTTTGCACTGAGTTCAAACCAGCGTTCTGTTTTTTCATCCATTTTGTTTAGCACCGCTTGCAGTTCCTCCGCTTTTTTGGCAATATCGGCATCTGCAATTTTACCTTCGGCAAAAAGTGCTTCTATGGCTTCTTTTTCGCGCTCTAAGTCTTTTATCTCTTTTTCAATTTTATTGTATTCCTTCTGCTCGTTAAAGTTTAAACCTGCTTTGGTGTTATTTTGTTTCCACGTTTTTTTAGCGGTAGTATCTCCTGCGGGCTTTAGTGTTTCTTTGTTAGGCTCGCTACTGTCTTCATACGTTCGGAAGTCGCTGTAGTTGCCGGGAAAATCTTCAATAACACCTTCTCCCCGAAATATAAACAGGTGATCTACAATTTTATCCATAAAATACCTGTCGTGACTTACTACCAGCAAGCAGCCCGGATAATCGAGCAGGAAACTTTCCAGTACGTTAAGGGTTACAATATCAAGATCGTTGGT
Source organism: Flavobacterium salilacus subsp. salilacus (assembly GCF_004634195.1). Lineage (GTDB taxonomy): Bacteria > Bacteroidota > Bacteroidia > Flavobacteriales > Flavobacteriaceae > Flavobacterium > Flavobacterium salilacus. The sequence goes on along the minus strand of NZ_SKBP01000002.1, from coordinate 93,625 downwards.
AGGCTCATCCAGTATCAGGAAATTTGGGTTTTGTATCAATACCGTACACAGGTACAAGCGTTTTAGCTCACCACCGCTTAGTTTTTCTACAAAATCATATTGTTTTTTGCGGTCGAATAAAAAGCGTTCCAACAATTGCCCTGCGGATATCATTCTGCCTTTTGCCAAGGGTATATATTCGCCATATTCCTTAATAATATCAATAACCTTTTGTTCGGGTTTCGGGTTTATACCGCTTTGGGTGTAGTAGCCTATTTTTATAGTATCGCCTACTACTACTTTACCGCCATCCGGGGGTATGGTTTGGGTAAGTAAGTTTAGGAAAGTCGATTTTCCTGTTCCGTTTTTACCAATGATACCTATGCGTTCGCCTTTTTTAAAGTTGAAACTAAAATTGTCGAGTATAGTTTTTTCCTTAAATTTTTTAGATACGTTGTGCAGTTCTACAATTTTACTGCCCATGCGCTCCATATTTATTTCCAGCTCAATTTGGTGCTCCTTGCGGCGGCTGTTGGCCTTTTCCTGAATAACATAAAAATCATCCTGCCTAGATTTCGACTTGGTAGTACGCGCTTTGGGTTGGCGGCGCATCCATGCCAGTTCCTTTACAAACAGGTTTTGTGCTTTGTCTATACTCGCATTTTCGGCAGCAATACGTTCTTCTTTTTTGGTAAGATAATAGGAGTAGTTGCCTTTATATTGATAGAGTTTTCCGTTTTCCAGTTCTATTATCTCATTACACACACGTTCTAAGAAAAAACGGTCGTGCGTAACCATAAACAGCGTCATGTTTTCTTTGGCAAAATAATTTTCCAGCCATTCTATCATTTCAAGGTCAAGGTGGTTGGTAGGCTCATCCAGTATTAATAAATCGGGTTTATTAATCAGGATAATAGCCAGTGCCAAACGCTTTTTTTGTCCGCCCGAAAGGCTTTTAACCTTTAGTTTCAGGTCGTCAAGCTTTAGTTTGGATAGTATTTGCTTGTATTGTGTTTCAAAATCCCAGGCGTTGTGCATGTCCATTCGCTCAAAAGCTTTTTGGTACACTTCTTCATCCTCAGGGTTTTCCAGTGCTTTTTCGTATTGTTCAATAATTTTCAGTACCTCGTTATCCGAAGCAAAAATACTTTCCTCAATCGAGAGTTCCGGGTTCAGGTTAGGCTCTTGGGGCAGGAAAGCCATTTTTATCTCTTTGCGCACCACTACCTGCCCGGTATCGGGCATGTCTTCGCCTGTTATTATTTTTAATATGCTGGTTTTTCCTGTACCGTTTTTTGCCACAAAGGCTACTTTTTGGTCTTTATTAATACCAAAGGATATATTTTCGAAAAGGGTACGTTCGCCAAAAGATTTGGATATGTTTTCTACTGAAAGGTAATTCACTATGTCGCTTTTTTTGCAAAAATAGGCTATTTATAATTACTTACAATTATTATCTGTAAATGACATTATGTCGCTTAAAGTGTCATTATGTCGGTATTTTTTTGATTGGAACAAAACTTGACTATTGGTAAATCGTAAAACAATATTTCAAGTTTAATTAAAAAATATAGCATTATGAACTTAGTAAAACGAAACAACAGCAACGTAAATGGTTTATTTCCATCTATTATGGATGAAATTTTTAAGGACTGGGCAGGTGGTTCGCAAATGGTAAATAAAATGATACCTCCTGTAAATATTAAGGAAACAGATAACGCTTTTACGGTAGCACTTATGGCTCCCGGATTTAAAAAGGAAGACTTTAATATTGAGGTGGAAAATGACTTGTTGACTATTTCCTATGAAATTAAAAACGAGAAAACAGAGCAGGAAGAAGGTAAGTTTACCCGAAGAGAGTTTAGTTACTCCTCATTCAAGCGTGCATTTACATTGCCTGAAAGTGTAAACACTGATGACATCAATGCTTCATACCAAGATGGTATTTTAACAATAATGCTTCCTAAAAAAGAAGATGCATTACCAAAAGCAAAAAGGTTAATAGAGATTTCATAATAATAATTTGAATTGGTTAGTTGAGAGAAAGCATCCTGAAAAGGGTGCTTTTTTATTACTCCTTTATGATATTTCGTATATTTGATAATAATTAATACTATTATGGATATTGAATCAAGAAAATATAAAATGATAGAGAAGCTCCTTAAAGTAGAAGAGGATGAGGTTTTATACCGACTTGAAGCTATTCTTGATGAAAAGAGAAATGCTTGGGATGAATTGAACCCCGAAATAAAACAAGCTATCGATATAAGTTTAGAGCAAAGTACTTCCGGTAAAGTAAAAGCTCATGAAGAGGTAATGATGGCGATAAAGAAAAAGTATAATATTGCTTAATGGAGTATAGTGTACATTGGACTACGCTTGCCGAAAGTTCCTATAATGATGAGTTAAACTTTATATTGTTGAAGTGGAACACACAAGAGGTTGTTAAATTCATCAATCTTACTGAGAATTTTATAGCAATTCTTCAAAGAACCCCCATGATAGGTAGGTGCATAACAGCAAAAGATATTTATAGTTTTGTTATGTCAAAACAAACAACACTATATTATAAATTGCATACAGATAGTAAAAAGTTAGACATTTTACTCTTCCATAATAATAGTCGCGATAGTAATTATTTACTCAAATACTTATAAATACTATATTTGCCCAATGCAACTATCAGTAATAATCCTTAACTATAACGTCCGGTATTTTTTAGAACAATGTGTACTTAGTGTACAAAAAGCCCTTGAAGGTATAGACGGAGAAATTATAGTTGTAGATAATAACTCCCCCGACGATAGTTGTGCCATGATGGCGCAACGCTTCCCTGATGTACAACTTATAGCCCAAAAAGAAAATGCAGGCTTTCCCATTGGTAACAACGTAGGTGTTGCCCGTGCAAAAGGTAAGTATGTATGCATACTAAATCCTGATACTGTGGTGGGCGAGGAAACCTTTCATAAACTGTTCGCATTTGTATCCACACAGCAAAATTTAGGTATTACAGGTGTAAAAATGATAGACGGTACAGGAAACTTCCTGCCCGAAAGCAAGCGCGGTACACCTACGCCTTGGGTTGCTATGAGCAAAATAGCCGGGTTATATAAAGTGTTTCCGAAACTTTCCTTATTTAATAAGTATTATGCACAGCATCTTGATGAGAACACAACAGGACAAACTGATATATTAACGGGTGCTTTTATGTTTATGGAACGCGAGCTTTATCGTAGTGTAGGCGGTTTTGATGAAGATTACTTTATGTATGGCGAAGATGTAGATATTTCTTATACTGTATTGAAAGCAGGTAAAAAGAACATGTATTATCCGGGAACTTCAATACTGCATTATAAGGGAGAAAGCACCGTTCGGGATAAAACGTATATGAAACGCTTTAACGATGCCATGCAGGAGTTTTACCGTAAGCATTTTAAAAAATCGGCAGCCTTCGATTTGTTTATGAAAACAAGTGTGTCATTTTTTGTCATCGCAAAAAAGAATAAAAAAACAGTGGTAATACAGCCCGAAGAATACCTTTTGTTTTCTAAAGAAGAATCTTTAAAAGAACATCTTGAAAAGACTACAGGTAAAAAAGTAATCCGATTGGCCGAATATAAACAGACAATGTTATTTTCGGCTAAAAATTCGCATAAAAAAAGAATAGAAGTTATATTTGATAATGAGATGCTTTCGTTTGGCGAAATTATTACCATAATGGAGTGTCATAAAAATCAAGGTTATACTTTTAAGATAAAGCCTGCGGGATGTAACTTTATTTTAGGCAGTAACAATAGTAACGGAAGAGGCAGTGTACTTACATGGTAAAAAATTGTAGTGATACACAACGAATAATTATTGAGAGGTAAGTAATAAGTTATTTTTTTTATTAATTTCGCAAACAGAAACATTAATTTTACCTTTAGGTTAACGATATGGCAAAATTTGAACTAAAATTACCCAAAATGGGTGAGAGTGTTGCAGAAGCAACCATTACAAACTGGTTAAAAAATGTGGGCGACCGCATTGAAGCAGATGAAGCAGTTTTAGAAATCGCTACCGATAAAGTAGATTCTGAAGTTCCATCAGAAGTTTCCGGAGTTTTGTCAGAAATACTTTTTCAGGTTGACGATGTTGTTCAGGTAGGGCAAACCATTGCCTATATAGAAATTGAAGGCGGTGTTGCAGTAGATGCTCCTTCAGAAACGACTACCAAAGCCAACGTTGCCGCAGTTGAACAATCAGTAGAAACAGCTAAAGAAACCGTTGCTGCGCCTGTTGATTTCTCAGACTCAGAGAAATTCTTTTCGCCGTTAGTAAAAAATATTGCCAAAGAAGAAGGTGTTTCCCTTACTGAGCTTGAAGCCATAAACGGTACAGGCAAAGACGGAAGAGTTACTAAAAACGACATACTCGATTATATTAAAAACAGAACAAACCAGCCTGTTGCAGCCCCGGCAGTACAGCAGCCCGCGCCTGTGGCAGCAGCCAAAGCTGCTCCGGTATCAGTAAACGGGCAGGACGAGGTTGTAGAGATGGATCGTATGCGTAAGCTGATTTCAGGTTACATGGTACAATCCGTACAAACATCGGCACACGTACAGTCGTTTATCGAGGTTGATGTTACCAATATTGTAAAATGGAGGGACAAAGTTAAAAACACATTTGAAAAACGAGAAGGCGAAAAGCTGACTTTTACCCCGATATTTATGGAAGCTGTAGCGCGTGCGCTGAAAGATTTCCCCGGTATGAACATATCTGTAGAAGGTGATTATATCATTAAAAAGAAAAATATAAACCTTGGTATGGCAGCAGCCCTGCCAAACGGCAACCTTATTGTACCTGTTATTAAAAATGCCGATCAGCTTAATCTGGTAGGTATGGCAAAAGCAGTAAACGACTTAGGCAACCGTGCCAAAGCAGGAAAACTAAAACCGGACGATACTCAGGGTGGTACTTATACCGTTACTAACGTAGGTACATTTGGCAGTGTGTTTGGTACACCCATTATCAATCAGCCGCAAGTAGGTATCTTGGCATTGGGAGCTATTCGTAAAGTGCCTGCGGTTATCGAAACTCCTGAGGGAGATTTTATCGGTATCCGTCAAAAAATGTTCCTTTCACACAGTTATGACCACAGGGTTGTAGATGGCGCATTGGGAGGTTCATTCGTAAAACGAGTAGCAGAATATCTTGAAGCTTTTGACCTTAACAGAGATATATAGTCAAATTTTAAAACTCAGTATATTTAATCCCGTCAGCAATGGCGGGATTTTTTTTGATACTCAATTTTACTCTTTAATATTAAAATATAATGATATTTATAATTAATTTTTAAAAGCTATAATTAATTATTACTTATTTGTTCCTGATGTCGGAAATATTGTTATGATAACCATAAAGATATTAAAGAATATTTATATATTTAACTTCCGTCTTTAAAATGTATTTTTAACTGATTGATATATATATAGGATTTGCGAAAGTATATAAACCCTCCCAGCATGGCAGAACAATGAAAAAAACTATTTTTCCTTACATTTTGTATGCTTTCCTAAAAAGTAAAAGCTAATAAAATGATATAACCAATAAATTGAAAAATGCTATGAAAAAATCTTTACTTAAAACATTAGTCATTACAATCGGGCTGATGTTCTCAACTCATACTTGGGCACAGTTAGTACCATCCTATGTAGGCAATGCTTATTCTACAGGAGATGGTTGTTATGTTATTACACCCAATTTACAGCAGCAGGCAGGTGCTGCCTGGTATGATAATCCTATAGACCTGAATCAGGATTTTGATATTGTTTTTAATGGTTTTTTTGGCTCAAGCGATAGCGGAGCAGACGGGATGGCTTTTGTATTGAAAACCACTGCCAATCCGGTTATAGGTCTTCCCGGAGAAGGGCTTGGATACCAGCAATTGCCCGAAACACCTTCTCTTGCGGTAGAATTTGATACGTATCAAAACTCCGGAGGAGCTATAAATGACCCGTATTACGACCATATCGCTTTACAAAAAAACGGTAATACAAACCATCTTTCTCCCAACAGCCTTACAAGTTATGTGCAGGCTTCGGCTACCTCTGTAAATATCGAAAATAATACAGAACACGAAGTGAAAATAAAATGGCGTGCCCAAGAGCAAAGATTTATTGTAATTTTTGATTGCAATGAGCGCATTAATTATACGGGAGATATTATAAATACCGTTTTCGGAGGAGAATCTACGGTTTACTTCGGTTTCACTGCCTCTACAGGAGATGCTACAAACCAGCAATCAGTTTGTTTTCAATACCTGTCATTTTTAGAATCACCTTTAGACGATAAGACAGTATGTTTAGGAGAAGCAGTAACAGATATTGACGGTACTTTTCCCGGAGCAACTAACTATCAATGGTCTCCTGCAACAGGAGTCAGTAATACTAATATAGCAGACCCGACTTTTACACCGGATGCCACTACAACCTATACCCTTACCATAACGGATAACTGCGGAGTGGTTACAGAAGAAAGTTTTACTATAACTGTTATACCTAACCCTGATGTTACCGTTACCGCTGCCGCTTCGCCTGTTTGTAGTGGGGAAGATGCTGTTTTCAATTTTAGCGGTACTCCGGATAGTGAAGTGACTTATACACTTAATGGCGGAGACGAACAAACCATACTTCTTGATGATACAGGTGCAGCCAGCCTGGCGGTAACTGCTTCATCACAACAAATAGTACAGCTTGTAAATGTAGCGCTTACAGAAGCTCCGTTTTGCGAAGCTGATGTCACAGGCAGTGCTACAGTTACTATTGCAGCAGGCAGTGCTTCATTCGCTATGACTCCTGATTGCGAGGGAGCTACAGCCACAGTAACCGGAGATGCAGGAGGTACATTTGCCTTTAATCCTGTACCTGCTGACGGATCTGTAATTGATAGTACTACCGGAACAATATCCGGCGGAACTCCCGGTGCAACTTATTTTGTAGAATATACTGTAAACGGCAGTTGCCTCGCCAGTACTATTGAGTCAGTAACTTTATTTCCTCCGGTAAGCTACAATACACCTTCAGATTTGATGGTATGTGATAGTGATGAAAATGACGGCTTCGCAGAATTTAATCTTAATACAGCCGCTGATCAGATAGAAGGTGGCAATACTGACCTTGTTGTTACTTTTTATGAAAGCGAAACTGAGGCTGAAAATAATACTGCGACAGATCAGCTCCCTGTGGCATTTACTAATACAGTTCCTTTTAATCAAATGATATGGGTGAGAATCGAAAATTCAAATACAGGCTGCTATGCTATAGAAAGCATGCAAGTAACAGTAGAGCCTGTTCCTGTGGTTAATGCGCTTAATGACCTTATTTCCTGCGATACCGATAATGATGGTTCTGTTGATTTCGACCTTACTTTAGCACAGGATGAGGTTTTAGCTACAAATCCAAATACTATAGTAACATTTTATGCAACGCAAGCAGAAGCAGAAACAGGAAATTTGGCAACACAACTGCCTTTGCTTTATACAACAACGGCTCAGGAAAGCCAGATATGGGTGCGTGTTGAAAATGCAACAGCATGTTACACTACAGTAGCTTTACAGTTGATAGCAGAACCATTACCTGTACTTGCTCAGGCTGATAGCATTGAAGATTGTGATGATGATAATGATGGCTTCATAACTTTTGATTTAACTACAATAGAAAGCCAGGTAACAGGTAATAACCCCGATATCACGCTTACGTATGCTTATGAGGATAATGGAGAGCTTATAACAATTAGTTCTCCTGAGGCTTTTCAAAATACAACAGCTGATAGTCAGACTATATGGATTAGCGCAGAGAACAGCTTAGGATGCAGCACATCTGTAAGTTTTGATATAATTGTCAATAAATGTTTCATTCAGAGAGGTATTTCGCCTAACAGCGACGGTATGAACGATTCTTTCGATCTTACAGGCTTCAATGTAAAAGAAATATCCGTATTTAACCGATATGGCGTAAAAGTTTATACCGCATCCAATTATACGAATGAGTGGCATGGGCAGTCTGATAACGGGAATGAACTGCCAACAGGCACATACTTTTATAGTATGAGTTATACTAATGGAACTCAAATGTCCGGAGAGCAAAAAACAGGTTGGATATATATAAACAGAGAGATTAATTAGTGATTTACTATATAAAACAAAAAGCCTGCTTAAATAGCAGGCTTTTTTATGGCTATATTTGAATAACAAAAACGTAATTATGGATTTTCATTGGATATTTATTCTGCTCAGTATAGGGAATGCTCCCAGAAGATCCGCTGTACCTGTGGAGCCTTATATCGCTATAGTCGATTCTGTTTCTACAGAGTGGAGTGAAATACGTTTTGACAGTGTTGATGTTATAAATAAAATGGCGTATGCTGATACGGCTAACTTTATGCACCAAAAAATTTACCCGTGTGCGCGCTGTTTTTTACGTCCCGAAGCAGCCGAAGCGTTGAATAATGCTAACCGATTGGCTAAAAGAAGAAACCTTAAACTGGTTATTTATGATTGTTACCGCCCTTACCAGTTTCAATACAAAATGTATGAAATAGTAAACAATCCGCGCTATGTAGCCAAGCCGGGTAAAGGCTCTAATCACAACAGAGGATTGGCGGTAGATATAGCTTTGGCTGACGAGGAGGGGAATTTATTGGATATGGGTAATGAGTTTGACGATTTCTCAGAACTTTCGCATTACGCTGCACAAGCCATTTCTAAAGGAGCTAAAAAAAACAGAAAATTGCTCCGTAAAATTATGATTCGGGCGGGCTTTACCCCATATGATAATGAATGGTGGCATTTTGATTATGTAAAAAAACAATATCCGGTTGCCGATTTTGTGTGGGATTGTGATGAGTAGCGTTTTTTGGTACTACTGTGCAAAACGATAATAAATTACTGATACCGTTTCTTTTTAAAATATTCTAAGGCTATATTTGTAATTATACAATATTAGATATGGAACTTAAACTACGCAGACCCATTTGCTTTTTTGATCTTGAAACGACGGGTACTGATATTACTAAAGACAGAATTGTTGAAATCTCGATACTAAAGGTATATCCTAACGGCAATAAAGAGAGCAGGACGTGGCTTGTAAACCCCGAACGACCGATACCGCCCGAAACAACAGCGTTTCATGGTATTACTGATGAAAAAGTAGCTAATGAACCTACTTTTAAAGAACTGTCTGCCCAAGTGTATAATATGATGAAAGACGCTGATTTGGGAGGATATAATTCGGACAGATTTGATATTCCGCTACTGGCGGAAGAACTACTTCGTGCCGGAGTTGATTTTGATATGAAAAACCGTGTTTCGGTAGATGTACAGACCATTTTTCATAAAAAAGAAGAGCGTACCCTTAGTGCGGCTTATAAATTTTATTGTGGGGAAACATTAGAAAATGCCCACAGTGCCGAAGCAGATACCAACGCTACATACGAGATACTGAAATCGCAACTCGACCGTTATGATGATTTGCCCAATGATATTAAAGCACTTTCAGAATTTACTACCCGAAAGATAGCAGTAGATTTTGCAGGGTTTATTACACTTGATAAAGATGGCGACGAAATATTTAGCTTTGGTAAAAATAAAGGAGCTAAAGTAGAAAAAGTGCTGGAGGAAGAACCCGGATATTATGGTTGGATGCAAAATGCTGATTTTCCGCTTTATACTAAAAAAGTGCTGACGGCTATAAAGCTGCGAAAATTGAATAATAAATTAGCATAAACGAATTCGAGCATAAAGATGAAGATTATTTGTATAGGTAGGAATTATGCCGACCATATAAGCGAATTGCAAAACGAACGACCGGATGAGCCCGTTATTTTCATGAAGCCCGAAACGGCTGTAGTGCTCAAAAAATTTCCGTTTGTAATACCGGAGTTTAGTAATGATGTACACCATGAAGTAGAGGTGCTCGTAAAAATACATAAAGTAGGAAAATATATAGATGCCAAGTTTGCCCATAAGTATTATGATGAAATAGGGTTGGGTATCGATTTTACAGCGCGCGACCTTCAGGCTAAACTGAAAGAAAAGGGCTTGCCTTGGGAAAAAGCAAAAGCATTTGACGGTTCTGCCGTAGTAGGTCAATTTATAAGTAAATCAGAATTAAGAGATGTAAATAATCTTAATTTTAAATTAACCAATAATGATAGTGTGGTACAAACAGGAAATACACAGCAAATGCTATGGAAAATAGATGAGCTTATTGCCTATGTATCACAATACTTTACACTGAAAAAAGGCGATATCATTTTTACAGGTACTCCAAAAGGTGTGGCAAAAGTAAACCATAATGATGTGCTGGAAGGGTATTTAGAAGGGAGAAAATTATTTAGGATACAAGTAAAATAATGGCTTTAAATTATAACTTATCGAAAGTATATGCGATTTCTGACAATGATGTAGATTTCGCAAAGCAGATAGTGATTTTATTTATAGAAGAAGTACCTGTGGAAATACAAAATATAAAAGAAGGTTTAAAAGAAAAGAATCATAAAAAAGTATATTATGCTGCCCATAAAATAAAGCCTACGCTTGATTTGTTGGGCATGGATATTGCCTATCATGATGTTTTGACAATAGAAGAATGGACAAGAGCAGAAGGGAAAAAGAAAGAGATAAAAGAGGTAGTCAAGAATCTGAAAGATTATGTAAGCCTCACCATCAAAGAACTTAAAAAAGATTTTAATCTTTAAAATACAATATGAGAGCAGCCATTGTAACGGTAGGCGACGAAATACTCATTGGGCAGATAACAGATACTAACTCGGGGTATATTGCCAAGGCTTTAGATAAAATAGGAATAGGAGTTTATGAAATGCGATCGGTAAGTGATGAAAGGCAGCATATACTCAATACACTTTCCACATTACAAAACCATGTAGAAGTTGTAATTATTACAGGCGGATTAGGACCTACAAAAGACGACATTACCAAAAAAACACTTTGCGAGTATTTTGATGACGAGCTGGTTATTAATCAGGAAGTACTCACCCATGTTGTAACACTTATAGAGCAGGTATTGCAACGCGCAGCCTCGCAAATGAACAAAGACCAGGCTCTTGTACCATCACGAAGCACAGTACTGTTTAACAATGTGGGTACAGCACCCGGCATGTGGATGGAAAAGGAAGGAACCGTATTTATATCCCTTCCGGGCGTACCCTATGAAATGAAAGAGATTATGGTAAAAGAGGTATTGCCAAGATTGATAGCCAAATACAAACGCCCCTATATACTGCACAAAACAATACTTACATACGGACAGGGAGAAAGTATTGTAGCCGAACGTATAGAAGATTGGGAAAATAACCTGCCGGATTATATAAAACTGGCATACCTGCCAAGTCCGGGCAGAGTGCGCTTACGGCTTAGCGCCAGAGGAATAGATGAGCTTATTTTGCTTACCGGTATTGCTGCCGAAGCAGAAAAACTAAAAGCCCTTATAGGCGATATTATTGTGGGGTATGAAGAAGATGAAACGCTTGAAGTAGTAGTAGGTAAGCTACTTACAGAACAAAAGAAAACCATAGCGGTGGCCGAGAGCTGTACAGGTGGTAAACTTGCCCAGGTACTTACCGCTGCTCCCGGAGCATCTAACTATTTTGGAGGCGGAGTGGTAACTTACTCCATAGAAAGTAAGGTTGCTTTGCTGGGTATTGATAAAGATTTTATAGATAAAAATGATGTGGTAAGTGCCGAAGTTGCACAGGCTATGGCAGCAAGCGCCAAAGCTCTTTTTGGTACTGATTATGCACTTGCCACAACAGGAAATGCAGGTCCCACAAAAGAAGAAGGCAGCGCCGATGTAGGCACTGTTTTTATAGGGTTTGCAACACCCGGAGGAGTTTATAGCGAAGAGTTTAAACTAGGGCAACCACGCGAAAAAGTAATAGACAGGGCAGTTAATAAAGCACTGGAGAAAATTTATAAAGAAATTTTAAAAAACTAACTGATTATGTTTGTGTAATATATTTCTTTTTCGTTTCTTTGCACCCTGATTTTGAATAACGATATAAAAGCGAAATATAATGTCAAGAGTTTGTGCCCTTACAGGTAAAAAAGCGATGGTAGGAAATAATGTTTCCCACGCAATGAACAAGACTAAGAGAAAGTTTAGTGTAAACTTAGTGAAGAAGCGTTTTTATCTTCCTGAAGAAGACAGGTGGATAACTCTTAGAGTAGCCGCTTCTACTATCAAAACGATTAACAAAAATGGTATTGCTGCAGTTTTGAAAGAAGCTAAAGCAAAAGGATTTATTAAATAATCCGCACTAAATAATATATTAGTAAAAATGGCAAAGAAAGGCAATAGAATCCAGGTAATTTTAGAGTGTACTGAGCACAAAGCTTCCGGTGTACCGGGTACTTCAAGGTATATCACTACTAAAAACAAGAAAAATACTCCGGACAGATTAGAGATTAAAAAGTTTAATCCGATCTTGAAGAGAGTGACTGTTCATAAAGAAATCAAATAATTTATTGAGTCATGGCAAAGAAAACCGTAGCAACGTTACAAACATCTTCAAAGAGGTTAACCAAAGCTATCAAAATGGTAAAATCACCTAAAACAGGTGCTTATACTTTTGTTGAGAGCGTGATGGCTCCTGAAGAAGTGGATAATTTTCTTAAGAAGAAATAATAATCCCCAACATATATAGAAAAGCTACTTTCCGTTAAAGAAAGTAGCTTTTTTATTTTCTATATTTACCCTTGGAAAAAACACACTATTTATAATATGAATTTCTTTAAAAAAATATTTTCATCGGAAAAGAAAGAAACGTTGGATAAGGGGCTTGAAAAAACAAAAAGTTCTTTTTTTTCGAAACTTTCTAAAGCCGTAGCGGGAAAATCCAAAGTAGATGATGAAGTACTTGATAATTTAGAGGAAGTACTGGTATCTTCGGATGTTGGTGTTAATACTACACTAAAAATTATTGAGCGCATTGAAGAGCGCGTATCTCGTGATAAATATTTGGGTACAGATGAATTAAACCAAATATTAAGAGAGGAAATTGCAGCATTGCTTTCAGAGACCAATTCAGGAGAAGCAACTGATTTTGAAATCCCTGCGGATAAAAAACCATATGTACTTATGGTTGTAGGCGTAAATGGCGTAGGTAAAACTACTACCATTGGTAAACTTGCCTATCAGTTTAAAAAAGCAGGGTACAAGGTAGTACTTGGTGCAGCCGATACCTTTAGGGCGGCAGCTATAGACCAGTTGCAGGTATGGGCAGACAGGGTAGGCGTGCCTATTGTAAGGCAACAGATGGGCAGCGACCCGGCCTCGGTAGCATTTGACACATTGCATTCAGCGGTAAAGCAAGATGCTGATGTAGTAATTATTGATACCGCCGGAAGGTTGCACAACAAAGTGAACCTTATGAATGAGCTTACTAAAGTAAAAAGAGTAATGCAAAAAGTAATAGGCGATGCTCCGCATGACGTATTGCTGGTGCTTGATGGTTCTACAGGGCAAAATGCTTTTGAACAAGCTAAGCAGTTTACCGCAGCCACAGAGGTTACATCACTGGCGGTTACCAAACTTGACGGTACTGCTAAAGGCGGTGTAGTAATAGGGATATCAGATCAGTTTCAAATTCCTGTGAAGTATATTGGCGTTGGTGAAGGAATTGAAGATTTACAGGTATTCAACAAATATGAGTTTGTAGATTCATTCTTTAAGTAATAAATATTATGAATGGGAAAAGAAAAATATTCGTTTTAGTAATGGCGGGTATTTTTCTGCTCAAAATTATTACTCTTTGGGCTTCCTATTTTCAAACAAGTTATAATCTTGACAACCCACTTATTCCAAGGTCTATATTAGAAGGCATTTACGATTATACAGTTTTACTTACAGGTATTTATGTGTTTGCAATATTACTTTCTATCCTTTACATAGTAACCGAAAGATTTTTTTGGGTTATAATTGCTTTTCTTGCATTGACATTCATTATTCCTGCTTTGGCAGATGAGCACTTTCGCCAATATTTTATAAAATAATGTAGTTGATAAATATAATCCTGCGATGATAAAAAAGACTTGGTTTTAATTTATCATCGCATTTATTTTTACCCATAGGTCATTATCGAATCCTGATAGCGCAAAGTTTTCTCCATCAGCAGCTTCGCCCATGCGGATAATAACCATTTTCTTAGAGGGGATTACATAAATCTTTTGGTCGTTTTTACCCAAAGCCATATACATATCATCAGAACCGTCAGGGATAATGCTACCCGAAAATTCAAATTGCGATTGGGGCAGGTGGTAGCTTTGTTCCCCGTTTATCCACCACAAGTAACCGTATCCTTTATTAATATTTTGCGAAGGTGTAACAGCATTTGCAAAATAGTTGCTGTTTATTATTTGGTTCTCTTTCCATTTACCATTATTGAGGGCGAGTAACCCAAAACGTGCCATACTTCTTGTAGTACTCCAGTACACGCTAAGGTCGCCCGTTTGTATCCATGCGCCTGTCATTCCTGTTGGGTTTTTTAGCTTACTGTCAAAATAGTTGCTCCAGCTTTGCCCGGTAGCTTCAGCAACAACATCTTGCAGTTTTACATATACATTGTGGTATGCCCACCGTGTGCCTGCATCGGCTATATATTGCAAGTTAGCGGGTGATACATCATCTCCCAAGCTGTCATCAAGTCCCGATGTCATGGTAAGTAAATGTTTGCATGTTATAAGGTTTTCTTTTTCAAGAGATGCACTTGTCCATCCTGTACCCAAATAATCGCTTACTTTATTATCAATATCCAAGTAGTTCTCCTGCTCGGCTATACCTGTTAGGGCAGTGGTAAGCGTTTTACCGGCACTTGCCCAATACCAAGGGGTAGTAGCCGTATGCCCATTAAAATATTCTTCTATTACTATACGCCCGTTTACCAGTACCATAAACGATTTACTGTTTTTTGTTTCCAAAAAAGTAAACAATTCATTTTTGGCACTCTCGTCCCATCCAAGCTCGGTAAGTGATTTTGTTTCCCAAACATCCGTATTATTATCCGGAAAATACATTTCTTCCGTTTCTCCTTCCACAGCAGGAGTATTGTTATCATCAGAATTGCAGGACAGTATAAAAAACACGCTCAGCAGTAATAAAATATTTTTCATATCTATTTTAGTTATATGACAATAAATGTATTAAATAGTTTAATTGATATTCATTATGTTTTTAATTTTTAGGTATTTTATTTTAAGTAAATTTGTGGGTACTAAAAAAATCAAGGGGATGAAGCAATGTATTTTACTTTTATTGGCTGTTATAATTGTTTCGTGTGGCAAAACTATTGCAGATAAAGATATAGTTCATTTAAACGGATACTGGGAAATAGAAACGGCCCTAATGCCCGACGGTACGGAAAAAGAATATAAAGTGAATCCTATAATTGATTATTTTGAAGTAAAAGATAATAAAGGAATTCGTAAAAAGGTAATGCCACAGTTTGACGGTACGTATCGTGTAAATGATACTTCGGAAGATATAACAATAATCAAGGAAGATGATAAAACGTATATCAGCTACACCACTGATTTTTCTGAATGGAAAGAGCAGATACTTGATATTGATGAAGAGCATCTTGTATTGAAAAATGAGCAAAATATAGAATATCATTATAAAAAACCAGAACCCTTTAGTATAAAATAATGGCAAAACGACTGAACGATAATAACGCTATAAGCGATGTGCTGAAAGAATTTATTCAGGCGAATAAATTACAGTCAGGTATTGATAAAATAAATGTACGTGATGCCTGGAAAAACCTTATGGGAAATGGAGTGAACAATTACACCAGCGAAATTATGCTGAAAAACAGTACGCTGTATGTTGCTCTTACTTCGGCGGTGCTGCGAGAGGAGCTGAGCTATGGTAAGGAAAAAATTGTAAAGATGATTAATGAAGAACTTGGTCGAGAAGTAGTAAAAGAGGTTATATTACGATAAAATAAAAATGCCGCTGTACAAGCGGCATTTTTTATATAAAAGATATTCTATTTATTAGAATTGCTCTCTGCCTGCAAAATGGAATGCACTTTCGATAGCAGCGTTCTCATCGCTGTCAGAACCGTGAACAGCATTTTCGCCCATAGAGGTAGCATATTTTTTACGGATAGTACCTTCTGCAGCATTCTCCGGATTAGTAGCACCTATTAGTGCTCTGAAATCCTCAACAGCATTATCTTTCTCAAGGATAGCAGCTACTATAGGACCTCTCGACATAAATTCTACAAGCTCACCATAAAAAGGTCTTTCGCTGTGTACAGCATAAAATGCTTTTGCATCAGCTACTGTAAGTTGTGTAAGTTTTAGCGATACAATTCTGAAACCCGCTTCTGTTATCATTGATAAAATACCACCGATGTGTCCTTTTTCAACAGCATCCGGCTTAATCATTGTAAAAGTTCTGTTTGTTGCCATAGTTTGTTTAAATTTGGTGCAAAAATAGTGGTTTTATAATTAATAATTTTAAATAATTATTAATGTTTCCATTTTTTTAATGCAAGCCAATTTAAAGCACAATTATCGAAAACTCCTGTTCAAGAGGCTTTAACTGTTGTAATAATTTATCAATTAATTGCTTATCATAATCAAGGTAAAATTCGGCAAAATTTGCTTTTCGTTCCTGCAAGCTTTGCGATGGGAAAAGCTCGTTTTGTATGGCAGCAATACGTCCCAACGCATTAGCATGATTGCGTTTTTCCGCTTTCAGCAATCGTTTTTCAAGGTTATCAAGCCCCTTTAGTTGCTTGGCTTCCTGTGCTTTTACCGCCCCTGCAAATGTGGTATCAGTTTTTGAGGCTATTTCGTTCAGTTTTTTAAACTGCTGCTTTAAAAATTCTTTTTGCTCCGTAAAGTCCAGTTGAAACTTCGAAAAGTGCTGAATTTTATTGTTCATGAGCTTCTGTTGTTTCATAAACACGTCTGCCCAACTAAGGTTAAGCTTATCCAGTTTGTCCGCTTGCTTTTGTGTAGCAAGTAGTACAGAGTTACGCAACAATAATATAGGAAAAGGGATAGCCGAAGCCTCGAAAAAAGTTTTAAGTTCCAGCCAATAAGCAAGTTCGCCACCCCCGCCAATATAGCAAAGGTTAGGTAATATAACCTCTTGGTATAACGGACGCATAATTACGTTCGGGCTAAATTTTTCAGGATATTTTTCCAATACTTCCAGCATTTCACTTTCGGTAAACTGTAAGTCGGTATTATTGATATAGTATATACCATCCTGTAAAATAATACGTTCCCGAAGGTTATTTTCTATATAAAACAAGTTTATCTCTCTTGGGTTTACCTGAATGTTATATTCGCTAAGTTTCTCCGTCGTTTCCGCTACTTTGCTGTGCGATGTTTGGTGCAATAACTCCTTTTTTATATGAGGGACAAACAGTTTTTTTAAATCGGCATTATCAGCATCTATAATTACCAGCCCTTCTTTGCCAAATAACTCATTGGCAAGGTAACGGGTAGCATCGGCTAAATTATCATGATTGAGATATGCTGTTTTAAAAAGTGATTTTAATGTTTCGGCAGTATTACCTGCGCCAAGTTCTTTGCTGAAAACATCCAATACGGTATCCAGCCCTTTGGTTGAAAGCCTGCCAACAGGGCCGGCGCTTTCGGAGTGCCATTTTATTTTTTTGCTGTGAAAGTTAAAGTAGTTAATCTCTTCAAAATCATGATCTTCGGTAGCCATCCAATATACAGGCACAAAATTATGATTGGGATATGCCGATTTTAATTCACGGCTAAGGTTTATGGTCGAAACTATTTTATATAAAAAATATAATGGCCCTGTAAACAGGTTTAACTGATGCCCTGTGGTAATAGTAAAGGTAGTATCTTCGGTAAGCAGTTGTATGTTTTGCAGTGTAACCGCAGAGGTTTCACTGTTTTTATATTGCTCCAACAGCACATTTACCAATACACTGCGAAAGGAAGCAGGATAACTTTGCTGTTTTTCTTCAAGCTGATTTTTAAAATTTTCGAGTGTAGGGAAACGGTGGTATAGCGGTTTCAGGTTTTCCTTTTGGTTAAGGTAATCTACAATTAGAGGCGTAAAATATCCTGAACTTTGATAGCTTATACAGTCTGATGGCATTGAATATTTATTTTCCCGTAAAATTACAGAAAAAATTTAAGCTGTATTCTTAATGCTTTGTTATGATGCAAAAACTATTCTTCGCTTAAAAATGCACAGATTTTATGATATAAACCCTCATCGTGCATACTGTGTTTGAGCCCTTGAGTTACAATAAACTCTGCACTTTGCCATGCTTGTGCAATTTTTTCACCTTCGGTAAAATCAACTACCTCATCTTCGGTATCATGCGCAAGCAGTCCCGGAATCGTTATGGCAGAAGCAAACAGGCTTCCTGAAAACTCTTGAGGTTTTATTTTGAAATGCTCTATAAAATGCTTTTCGAGCAATAAGGACACATTGTTGTTAAGGCTTAGTAAGCCCCTGTAATTTGCAAGCAAGGTATTAAGGTCGCTTGGTGCGCCCAGTACTACCATTTTTTTAATAAAATTGCTTTGGTAACGCCATTGGTAGTATATGGCAGTGGCTCCGCCCACAGAGTGTCCCACCATATAGGCAGGCTGAATTTTATTTATAATTATATTGATAAACTCTGCATAGCGGGGTATGTTAAATTCTTTTCCTGACGAAAGCCCGTGTGCCGGAGCATCAAGTGCCACAATGGTATAATTTTCTTTTTGCAGGTAGGGTATAAACTGCTCCCAGCGGGACGAGTTGCTTTCCCAACCATGTACGAGCAATATTTTTTTACTCCCGCCCAACCAAGTGTACATTTGGAAAACATATTCGTTATGGGTTACCATTTCGGCTTCGGCTTCCTGCAATATTTTTGGCAGTAATTCTGTCGTGAGTCGTCCTTCGCGTGGCTCACTAAAAAATTTATAAGCAAGTTTTCTTGCCTTATCAGGCGAGATGTAGCTTATAATATTAATATACAGTCCTATTAGTTTGGTAAGAAGATAGGTAAATACTTTCTGCATAGTAGTAAAAAAGCCTCCGTTGTGGCGGAGGCTTTCAGATATTACATTTTAGCAAATAATTGCTCCATTTTTTCTTTTTCTTCATCAGCCAGTGCACTATCTACCAATATTCTTCCGCTGTGTTCATCGGTAATGATTTTTTTGCGCGAAGCTATCTCCATTTGGGTTTGTGGCGGTATAGTAAAGAATGAACCTGCCGAAGCGCCTCTTTCGATAGATACTACTGCAAGACCGTTTCTTACGCTGCCTCTTATTCTTTTGTATGCAGCAATAAGCCTTGGTTCGATAGCCGCTTCATACTCAGTTGATTTTTCAATAAGGAAATTTTCTTCTTTCTCAGTTTCAGCCATAATTGCATCCAATTCTGATTTTTTATGCTGTAAGTGAGTTCTTTTAGCATCAAGCCTTTCAGAAGATTGTTCAATTACTTCTTTTTTGTGCTCTATACTGGCTTTCATCTCTTTAATGTGCTTTTCGGCAAGCTGAATTTCAAGTTCCTGAAATTCAATTTCTTTAGTCAGCGAATTAAACTCACGGTTATTGCGCACATTTTTTTGCTGCTCAGTATATTTTTTTATAGCTGCTTTGTGCTCATCAATAGCGTTTTTCTTTTCTTTAATCTGATTTTCGATAGATTCAAGGTCGGTTTTCAGTTTTTCAAGCCTTGTGGTAAGTCCTGCTACTTCATCTTCCAAATCGTCCACTTCAAGTGGAAGTTCACCTCTCACATTTCTTATCTCGTCTATTCTTGAATCAATTAACTGTAAATCATAAAGTGCTCTTAGCTTGTCTTCAACACTTAACTCCTTGGTATTCGCCATATTTATAAGTACTTAACTGGATTTGTATTTTCTTGTGATAAAATGATTGCAAAATTAACGATTTTTTTCGTAAGATAATCAACTATATAATTTTTTGTGTAGCGTTCGCTTTCAAAGTGCCCTATATCGGCAAGCAGTAGTTTGTTTTCTGCCTCATAAAAGTTATGATATTTTAGGTCGGCAGTCAGGTAAGCGTCTGCGCCTGCTGCTATTGCATTTTTTATGGCAAAGCTGCCCGATCCGCCTAATACTGCTACTTTTTTTATTGGTTTTCCTGTAAATGCACTATGCCGGATGCCCCCTGCCTGCATTTTTTCTTTTACAAACAGTAAAAACTCTCTCGCATCCATCTCGGATTCCAGCTCTCCTACCATACCCAAACCGATATTCTGGTGGCGGTTTTCGAGGCTATATACCTCATAAGCCACCTCCTCATATATATGGTTGCTGAATAATGCTTTAAGAATTTTACTTTCAAGATACTTTTCAAAAGTAACTTCTATTTTTATTTCGCGCGCTTCTACAAATTCGCCCGGTTCGCCTATGCTTGGGTTGCTTTCGGCAGTTCCCTGGTACGTTCCCATCCCTTGAGAGCTGTAGCTGCAATTTTCATAATTGCCAATGTTTCCCGCTCCGGCATCAAAAAGGGCATTACGCAGTTTTTCGGCATTTTCAGGGGTGGTAAACGTAACCAACTTTCGAATAAAACCCTCCTTAGGTACAAGTGTTTTAGTATTAATTAGCCCTAAAGCATCACAAAATATTTTATTTACACCGTGTTTATGATTGTCCAGTGCTGTATGCACGGCATATAGGGCTATATCATTTTTAATAGCTTTCAGCACAGCGCGCTCTACGTAGGTTGCACCTGTTATTTTTTTTAACCCTGAAAATACTATGGGGTGAAAGCACACTACCATATTGCAATTTTTGGCAATCGCCTCGTCAATAACATTTTCCAAAGCATCATGGCATACCAATATTCCCTTAGCATTATCGTCAGGGTTTCCGGTTAGTAATCCTACGTTGTCAAAATCTTCCGCGTAGGCAAGCGGAGCCATTTCTTCCAGTATATCGAGTATGTCTTTAATTTTCATGAAGTAGAATTTAAATCAAATATAGCTATTACACTATCATTGCCCAAAATTTAACCTGTATCTAATAAAAAGATACATAATGATGATTATTGTTTGTGAGATTTATTTAGATTTTTAAAAATAATAACTTATGTTTGCTCCAAACTTAACATTAACATAAACATTTATGAAAAAAGTATTTTTACTTGCTGCGATTGCATTTGCAGGTTTAACAATTACTTCTTGTAGCAGCGATGACGATGGAGGAAGTGCCTCTATTGAAGGAAAATGGTATTACTCTGAAGAAGGTTTTTCGGCTGTTGGACAAGAAGATCTTAGCGATTATGATGATCATGAAGCTGGTTGTGAGAAAGATTATATCGAGTTTGTAGAAGGAGGCGTATTTAGAGACGTTGACTTCTTTAATAGTGATTGTGAATTTGATACTGAGACTTCTACATGGACCAGGAATGGTAATACCCTTACTATTGGTACAGGTACTGATGCAGTAACAGAAAACATCGCTACGCTTTCAGGTTCTACGCTAAAAATAACTGTTTCTGAAACATTTGAAGGGCAGACATTTAATTATGTAACTGTGTACACAAGAGAATAATTTATTTATATTCATATCTTTAAAAAAGTGTCCTGTAAGGGACACTTTTTTTTATTACGTTATATTATGATATATAACTAAGCAGTACATTTGTATTTATGAAGATATTTCGGCTGTTACTATTACCGTTTAGCTTATTATACCTATTCATAGTGAGCCTCAGGAATTTATTTTATGATACAGGAATTTTTAAATCCTATACATTTAATGTTCCGGTAATAGTTATTGGTAACCTTAGTACCGGGGGTACGGGTAAGTCGCCCCAAACAGAGTATCTTATTCGCCTTTTAAGCGATACATATAAAGTAGCTACATTAAGCAGGGGGTACAAACGAAAATCGGAAGGCTATGTATTGGCAGATGCAACTGCCGATGCTGAAATACTGGGTGATGAGCCCTATCAGTTTTATAAAAAATTTCCTCACATAACCGTTGCCGTTGATGCCGACAGGAAAAACGGTATTGAAAAGCTGCTGGAATTATTGCCAAAGCCTCAGGTAATACTCCTTGATGATGCCTATCAGCATCGCCGTGTAAAAGCAGGATTTTATATAGTGCTTACCGCTTATGGCGACCTCTATGCCAATGATTATGTACTGCCCGCAGGTAATTTGCGAGAGGGCAGGAGCGGGGCGAATCGTGCCGATAGCATTATAGTTACGAAATGTCCCCGCGACCTTTCTGTAGAGGAGCGACAACGGATAATCAAAAAGCTAAACCCCAAGTCGGGACAAAAAGTATATTTTTCTTATATCGCTTATGATGATAGGGTGTATAATACTACTACACAAATGAGTATAGAGAGCATTAAAGCACAACCCAAAATTATTGTGGCAGGTATAGCCAAACCACAGCCCTTTTTCGATTATTTAAAACAGGACAACGATGTTTGTCTTACCTATCCGGATCATCATTATTTTACCGAAAAGGAACTAAAGGAATTGGAAACCATTTCAAGAAATAAACTTATTATAACTACCGAGAAAGATTACATGCGCCTTGCCGGTAAACTGCCTGACGACAGGTTGTTTTACTTGCCTATAAAAAGTACTTTTATAAGCGAAGGCAATGAATTTGATAAAACTATTTTAGACTATGTGGGAAAAGGTACAACAAACGGTTGATTTTATAAACAACAAAACAGGCTTTAAACCGGAATATGGCGTAATACTTGGATCTGGGCTGGGCGGTTTTGCCAATGATATAAATGTGGAGTTTTCTTTGCCATATGGCGACATACCCAATTTTCCCGTTTCTACGGTAGCAGGGCATAAAGGGGCATTGCTGTTTGGTACTGTTGGCACTAAAAAGGTAGTAGCCATGCAAGGACGTTTTCATTATTACGAAGGGTACAGTATGCAAGAAGTTACATTCCCGATAAAGGTAATGAAACATCTGGGTGTTGATAAATTGATAGTGTCCAATGCTTCGGGCGGAGTGAACCCCTCCTATAAAGTAGGCGATATTGTATTGCTGTACGACCATATCAATATGATGCCCGAACATCCGCTGCGAGGTAAGAACGATGAGCGTTTTGGTCCTCGATTTGTAAATATGAGCGAACCATACAGCCGCGATATGATAGCTAAAGCCAAAGCCATAGCCAACCGACTTGATATTGAGGTTAAAGACGGGGTGTACCTTAGTTTGCAAGGTCCTACGTTTGAAACGTTATCCGAATATCGAATGGTAAAAGCTATGGGGGGCGACTGTGTAGGGATGTCAACCGTACCCGAAGTTATCGTAGCGCGCCACATGGATATGCAATGCCTTGGTGTTTCGGTTATTACCGATATGGGTAACGAAGAGGCCATTGAAAACGTAAACCATCAGGAAGTATTACAGGCTGCCCAAAAAGCAGAGCCCAAAGTACGCCTGCTGATTAAAGAATTTATAACAACTGCTTAATCAATAGTTGCAATTTCTTCCTGTTTTTTACCGGAACTGTTATTTTTCTCAATATAGGTTATCAAGTCTATTATTCGGGATGAGTAGCCAATTTCGTTATCATACCAGCCTACAACTTTTACCATTTTGTCGATAACCGAAGTTAATAATGAGTCAAACAGGCAGGAATTGGTATTCCCTATTATATCTACCGATACTATGGGGTCTTCCGTATAAGCCAATATGCCTTTCAGTTCATTATTGGCAGCTTTTTTAAACGCACTATTAATTTCCTCAATAGAAACTTCGCGCTTTACATAGCAGGTAATATCGGTAAGCGAACCATCAGGTACAGGAACACGAATACCGCCACCACCAATTTTACCGTTAAACTCCGGAAATATTTTAGTTAATGCCTTAGCTGCTCCTGTTGTGGTAGGCACTATGGATTGTGATGCACCGCGCGCCCTGCGCAGGTCTTTGTGCGGTTGGTCGTGCAGGCTTTGGTCGGTAGTGTAGGAGTGTACCGTAGTAATGTATGCCTGTTCTATACCGCACAGTTCGTTAATAATTTTCATCATTGGCGCGGCATTGTTAGTAGTACAACTCGCGTTAGATATTATGGTTTCGCTACCGTCCAGTATATCCTCATTTACCCCCAATACAACGGTTTTTATCCGGTCGTCTTCGGGCGGCGCAGAAAGGATAACCCTTTTAGCTCCGGCAGCAATATGTTTTTCAGCGTCTTTATAGGTTTTAAACTTTCCTGTAGCTTCAATTACGACATCAACATCAAATTCACTCCAGTTAATATCAGCTATATTTTTAGTCCTCGTGTAAGGAAAACTTTTACCGGCTATTATAATACTGCTCTCGGTATGGGAAACCTCGAAGGGGAGTACACCATGTATGCTGTCATACTTTATCAGGTGTGCCATAGTGGGAGCATCGGCAATGTCGTTAATAACAGCAACTTCTATAGTAGGGTGGTTAAGTAAGAGTCTGAAAAGGTTACGTCCTATACGACCGAAACCATTAATGGCTATTTTTGTTTTCATTCGTTAACGGATGTATATTTTTGGAAATTTTACAGCAATTTTAATGTTTAATGATTTTAGTAATGCAGGATATTCGGCAGGATTACCCCATATACCTTGCTTACTTAAATTACGACAGTATTTAGCTACTGTAATTTTCTTTACTTTCTTTAAATTTTGAATGAGGTTATTGGCTAAAACAGCATTTTCATCTGTGTTTTCGTCATATCGTATATAAATACAAATACGGTCGGAATCCTTAATTTTTGAACTTAAATTTTGTGCTGATGCAACCACTGAATTTACTGACTCTTCACTTTTTATCTCCGAGGCAGGGAAGTTAAATAACAAATCGACAGGCTCATGATGTAAGGCTTTTATAAACCGTTCTCCCCTTCGTTTCATTTTGTGTTGCGCCTCTTTATCGGTATTCAGTTCTCTTTCATGGATAAACTCCGCATAAGGATAGGATGCAGCAACCGGGTTACCTTCTTTATTAGTTATTATATTCTCTGTAAACCTGCTAAAATTGGTATCGATATTATCCACCACATATTGCAAGCCTTTTTCGGGTACTGTATTGAGCCAGTCAAAAGGAAAACTTTGTTGACGTATGTGCAGTTTTTGCAGGCAATAGGCGGGGTGGCAATCACAGCCTATAGATATAACCTGCCGCGATGCACTATAGTTTTTATCAATATTTAAAAATAGCTTTATCCTGGTTTTAGGAATATATACTAATGGTATTCTCATTAGATGATTACAGTATATGTTTTTGCGCTTTGTATGATGAGCGTACCAAAGCACCGCTCTCTACATGGCGGAAACCAAGGTCAAGCCCTATTTCTTCATATTTTTTAAACTGATCGGGTGTAATAAATTCCTTAACAGGGAGGTGTTTTTTACTGGGCTGTAAATATTGCCCAATGGTAAGTACATCAAGTTTTACATCGCGCAGGTCGTGCATGGTTTGTATCACTTCTTCTTCGGTTTCGCCAAGCCCCAGCATTATACCCGATTTTGTACGGTTAATGCCGTTATCTTTCAGGTAGCGCAGTACCTCAAGGCTACGCTCATATTTTGCCTGTATGCGCACCTCGCGGGTAAGCCTTTTTACAGTTTCCATATTGTGCGAAACCACTTCGGGAGCTACTTCGATAATTCGGTCTATATTTCTCTCGATACCCTGAAAATCAGGAATAAGCGTTTCAAGCGTAGTATTTGGGTTCATCCTGCGGATAGCCTTAACGGTTTCTGCCCAAATGATAGAGCCACCGTCTTTAAGGTCGTCACGATCTACACTGGTAACTACGGCGTGCTTAATATTCATGATTTTTATAGAACGTGCCACTTTTTCAGGCTCATCCCAATCTACGGTTTCAGGTCTTCCGGTTTTAACACCGCAAAAACCGCATGAACGGGTACAAACGTTACCCAGTATCATAAAGGTTGCCGTGCCTTCGCCCCAGCATTCGCCCATGTTAGGGCAACTACCGGAGGTACATATAGTATGCAGGTTATACTTATCTACAAGCCCACGAAGTTCAGTATATTTTTTACCGGTAGGGAGCTTTACTCTCAACCATTTTGGTTTCTGGGTATATTGTCCGTTTACGGCTGTTGGTTTTACGGTATCTAAAATGCTTTCCATACTCAAAACTTTAGAGTGCAAAGATAAGGTTTATTTATGGATTTGCCGAAAAGTCACCTTTTATACAGGGGTTAAAAAAAGCTCCCTTTTGGGAGCTTTTTGTTATTTTATGTTAAGGGTTATCGGGAGGTTGTAGGATGTTCTTACCGGTTTACCTTTCATCTTGCCGGGTTTCCATTTTGTTTTAATCGATTTTAATACCCGTATAGCTTCTTCACCTGCACCATAACCCGGATCGCGCAATACTTGTATGTTAGACATGGTTCCGTCTTTCTCCACAACAAAAGATACATATACTTTTAGTGTAGTAGCGTTTCCTGTTTCAGGAATGTTAAAACTTCTTCCTACTTTTTCATAAAATTTTTTCATACCACCGGGAAAAACCGGTGCTTCTTCAAGCAATGTAGAATCTATAGTACCCGTTCCTTCTCCACTCGCTTCTGTACCTGTACCGCCTTCTATACCTGTAGGACTTGTTACTCCTGTTGAAAAATTATTACTGCCATCGCCTTCGCTTGTAACGGATGAGGTTTGTGTTGCTATTGCTTGCTCGGTAGTAGGTATTTCTTCTATAACCGGGGTTGAAACTGCCACAACAGGTCGCAGCCTTATTGTGGGTTCAGGAGTTCTGGCGGGGGCTGCTGCTGTATGCTGAGGGTTTGGCTCAGGAGCTTTTGGTTTTGGCTGCTCCGGCATTTTATAAATAATTTCATCTATAATTTTTGGTTCAATTATAGTAGGTTCTGAATCGCCGCCGGCAACAGCTTGTTGCGGGTTAAAATAGTTTATGGCGGCAGGAATGCTTACTAATGCTAAAATTAGGGCAATACCCGAAATGAGGGCTACAATGGTTGTTCTTGATTGTTCTTGGCGTAGTTGGTATGCGCCATATTGTTTATTACGACCCTCAAAAACGAGGTCAATCCATCCTTGGTCGAAAACACTTACTTTTGACATAATACGATGATTTAGGTTTGTTAGTAAAAGATATGCTACTAAAACGTTGTAGTTGATTCATTTATTGTAGGTAAAATCATAAATGTTCATGAATTTTTAAAGTTTTGATTTAGTGAAAAAGTTTACTTTTGAAAAAATTATAAAGATGAAATATCTACTATCCCTTTTGTTATGGGTTACGGGTGTACATGCCCAGCATTCTAAGCTGAAAATAAATCATCTGTCGGGCAATATTTATATATATACTACTTATAAACTCTTTTCGGGAAGCCTTTTCCCTTCCAACAGTTTATATATGGTAACAGATGACGGGGTAGTGCTGATTGATACACCCTGGGATGAGGCACAGTTCGAGCCCCTGCTGGACAGTATTAAAAAGAGGCATAGTAAAAATGTGGTACTTTGCATTGTCACACATTATCATGACGATAGGACGGCGGGGTTAGAATTTTTCAGGAAAAGGGGTATAGCAACCTATTCCTCTAAACCAACCTATGATTTGTGCGCCGAGTATAAGGAGAAGCAGGCGGCGCATTATTTTACAAAAGATACCACCTTTACCGTAGGAGGGTATAAAATAGATACATTTTATCCCGGAGAGGGGCACACAAAAGATAATATTACCGTATGGTTTGCAAAAGATAAAGTGCTGTATGGCGGGTGCCTGGTAAAGAGTGTTGAAAACAACAGCCTGGGGTATATAGGCGATGCCAACCTTGAGGCGTGGGATGATACTATTGAAACCCTGCTTGAGAAATATCCGCGTATAGCGTATGTGATACCCGGGCACTTTGGGTGGAGCAAAGGGAGAAAATCATTAAAGCATACCATTAAGTTACTGCGAAAGCATGAGGAAGACTAACAGTCTTCTTTTTTATTTTTGATAATTTCTGAAAGCAATTTTTTGGCTCTCAGCAGTTTTACCTTGATGTTATTAAGAGGTTCGCCCAACTGCTCGGCTATTTCCTGATAAGTTAGCTCTTGAAAATACCTGAGTTGTATTACTTCCTGATACTGCGGTTTCAGTTTTTTGATACATTCTAACAGGCGGGAAAGGTTTTGCTCCTGTATCAGCTCATCTTCTGCCGAGAGGGAGTCGTCGGCAATATTATAGGCTTGCCTGTCATCATCTTCGTTGATATCTATAAAAAGAGAAGATTTTTTTTTACGAAGCATATCGATATGTGCATTTTTGGCAATGGCAATCAACCAGGTATTAAAGGCATAATCAGGATTGTAGGTTGCAATTCTGTCGAAAGCTTTTGCAAAAGTTTCAATAACAATATCTTCAGTATCGGTTTCATTTTGGGTACGTTTCAGCATAAAGCCATACACCTCGTTCCAAAAGAAATCGAGCAGAAATGTAAAGGCAACCTGGTCGCCTTTTTGGGCTTTTTCTATGTTGCTTCGTATAAGCTGCGAATTTATTTCCAATGTACCGGTTTTGAAAACATATTGGTAAAGAAAACATTAATCTTTGTGAAGGTAATAATTATTTCTATAATGGGAAACCAGTATATTACATCTTTTTCTTTAAGTTTTGCGGCACTGTACCCAATAGTTACCCAGCTTGCAAGATAACGCAGCGCAATAACGGGCACTGTAAACCTCCAGTCGTATTGAAGTGATAGTAACAGTATTGCCAGTATAAAGAATAAAACCTGTGTTATGGTATAAACCCTTAGTTGCAATTTATCGGAAGTACTGAAAAACGCAGTGGTATAATCGTGTCTGCGTTTTTGGGCAAACCAGTCTTTAAAGGTTTTTTTAGCCTCGCAATAGGTAAAACTTTCGGGTGAATAACATACCGTAGTATTTTTTGGTGTTGCCGCCTGGTTGATAAACAAAGCATCTTCTCCCGTACGGATATTCATGTGGTCTATAAACCCGTTTACTTTAAAAAACTCTTCGCGCTTGTAGGCAAGGTTTCTGCCTTCGCCGGTATAAGGCTTACCCAGTTTTGCCCAGGCAAAGTATTGGGTTGCCATAAGCATTGTATCAAACCGTATAATTTTATTAAGGAAAGAGTTTTTTACTTTTTCGTAACCGCCATAGCCGAGCACTATAGTTTTGTTCAGCGTAAAGTGCGAACTCATTTGCGTAATCCAGTCGGTAGTGGCGGGGTAGCAGTCAGCATCCGTAAAAAGCAGGTATTCTTTGCTTGCAGCCTTTATTCCCAGTGTAAGGGCATATTTTTTATTACCCCAAAAGGCTTCGTTGTTTTCTACCTTTACAAGTTTTACATTGCTGTACTGCTTTTCAAATTCTTCGAAAATGTCAAGGGTATCGTCAGCAGAGGCGTCATCAATTAACACAATTTCAAAATCAGGATAGTTTTGTGCAGCCAGCAGCGGCACAAACTGCTTTACTTTTTCAGCTTCATTTTTAGCACATACTATTACCGAAATTGGAATTTTTTTTGGTGTTGCAGGCTTAGATTTGGCAAAAGCAAATTTCCCGAATATAGCTAAGTAATACACCAGTTGTACTATACTGACACCAACAAACACATAAAAAATAATGGTTACCATATAGGCTTTTCCTCTTTGAATTGTAACGACAAATTTACGCTCAATTATTAATTTGTACTATAAAAACTTTTAAATAATATTAACCTCTGCATCTATGTTGATACCAAAGTTTTTATAAACAGTGTCCTGTATGTTTTTGGATAGTGCTAAAAGTTCCTGCCCTGTGGCAGTACCATAATTAACCAATACCAATGCCTGCTTAGTGTGTACACCGGCATCGCCAAAACGTTTTCCTTTAAAACCGCTTTGCTCTATCAGCCAGCCGGCAGGTACTTTCACTTCGGTATCCGATAGTATATAGTGCGGCATTAGCGGATGTTGTGCATAAATTTTTTCAAAATCTACTTTGGGTAGTATTGGGTTTTTAAAGAAACTGCCGCTGTTACCCAGTTCTTTAGGGTTGGGGAGCTTGCTTTGCCTTATGGCTATCACGGCATTGCTCACATCTTTAATAGTGGGCACTATTATACCTTTATCAATTAATTTATCAGTGATATCGCCGTAAGCTGTATTTATTTTATGATTGGTTTTGGTAAGCCTGAATGTTACCGAAGTGATGATATACTTGCCTTTTAGCCTGTTTTTAAAAACACTTTCGCGATAGCCAAATTCGCATTCTTCTTTAGTAAAAGTTACAAGCTCTTGTGTGGCAATATCCATAGCTTGGCACGAAACAAAAGTATCTTTTATCTCTGTACCATAAGCCCCGATATTCTGGATGGGGGTAGTGCCTACATTGCCGGGTATCAGCGAAAGATTTTCCAGCCCGCCATAGTTATTATCAATACAATGCAACACAAACTCATGCCAGTTTTCGCCCGCCATAGCTTCTATATGTGCATAGTCGCCCTCTTCTTTTACAACTCTTTTACCTTTTATATCAATATGGATAACCAGTGCATCAATATCCTGTGTCAGCAGCATATTGCTGCCTCCGCCCAGTATAAAAAGTTTTTTTCCCGTGTTTTCTTTAAGTACTTCGACAAGTTCTTCGGTGGTGTGCACCGCTATAAATTCTTTAGCAAAGGCACTAATGCCAAATGTATTATATGCTTTTAGCGGATAGTGTGTAAGTATCTCCATCAGGTAATTTTTGCAATGCCGCAAAAGTAAAGTTTTATTCGGTAGTTAACGCACGGTTTATAAATTCGACTAAAGGTTTTAATACAAGGAGTTTTTTGGAAGTATTTTCTACAAAATTTTTATCCGTAAGTTCCTTATCATCCATTTTTGCGCTTGCCGTAAAACTTTTTAACTTTAAGAATTCTATAGCAGGATGGTCTTTGTCATAGTCCTTTGGCGATGTTTTCAGGCTGTTATTTTCATCACGATCCAGTGTGCCATATATTTTTTTAAAGTTTTTATCTTCAACTATATTTTCTAAGTCTTCATAAAACCCTGCTATTTCTCTGCGCATTTTTTTTAGGTCGTTCGAGTCAGGATAATGAATGCCTCCGGCTATAAAACTTGCTCCTTTTTCGATATGTATATAGTAGCCGCCCAAGTTGGTGTTTTTGCTTCCTGCCGACATCCAGATGCCCAGATTGGTTTTGTACGGCGATTTATCTTTAGAAAAACGTATATCGCGGTTTATACGGAAAGAGCAATCTTTAAATTCAAGATTTTTTAAAGACTCATCGCCTTTGCTCATTTCGGCTATAAAAGCCTCAACGGTATTTTTATAGGCTTTTTTATAATCGGCATAACGGTCTTGGTGTGCCTGAAACCAATCACGATGGTTATTTTCTTTCAGGTCTTCGAGGAAATCAAATACTTGTTGTGACAGCATGGTTGCAAATTTTATTTAAAAATAAATATTTAATCTTAATATACTCACTCAAAAATTAAAAATCTTATAGCTCTGATGGGTAGCTTTTACTATTTCTTCGGTACGCTCGGGGTGTGTATCAGTTATAAATATTTGTCCAAAGGTTTTATCGTTTATCATTTGCACTATTTTGGCTACGCGGGTTTCGTCGAGCTTATCAAAAATGTCATCAAACAGCAGTATAGGCAACATACCGCTTTGTTTTTTTATAAATTCAAACTGTGCCAGCTTTAGGGCAATAAGAAACGATTTTTGCTGCCCCTGCGAGCCAAATTTTTTTATGGGATGCTCATCAATCTCGAATGAAAGATCATCTTTATGTATGCCTACACCGGTATATTGCAATACGCGGTCGCGTTGCAGGTTTTCATCTAATAATATTGCAAGGCTTTGTTCGTGCAGTTGACTTTGATACACTAAGTTCACATTTTCTGCCTGCCCTGTGATGGTTTCATGATGATGGTTAAAAATAGGAATAAAGCTTTCTAAAAATTTTTTACGTTTTTCAAAAATCCCCTGTCCCAATCCATTCAACTGTTCATTATATATACTGAGTGTATCCTTATCAAAAGTATGATTTAAAGCAAAATATTTTAACAGGGCATTGCGTTGCGAGAGTACTTTTTGGTAATTGATGAGCTGTTGCAGGTAAGCAGCATCCAGTTGAGAAATTACACTGTCTATAAACTTACGGCGGGTTTCGCTACCCTCTACAATAAGGTCGTTATCAGATGGAGATATTATTACCAATGGTATGAACCCTATATGTTCTGAAAATTTATCATAAGGCTTACCATTGCGTTTCAATACTTTTTTTTGACCTTTTTTCAGGCTGCACACTATATTTTCCGTCCTGTCGCCCTTTTCGAAAGCACTGTCTATTACAAAAAAATCCTCGCCGTGCCTTATGTTTTGTACGGCCAACGGGTTAAAATAGCTCTTGCCGTATGCCAAATGATAGATGGCATCGAGCACATTTGTTTTGCCTACACCGTTTTTTCCGACAAAACAGTTTATCTTAGCGTCAAATTCATAATCTGACTCGGCAATGTTCTTATAATTGAGTATTGATAAATTCTTTAAGTACATTTGAAAAATGGCTTCTGATTGTGAGAACCTTGCTAAATTGGGAGTGTTTTTTAAAGAACGTGCAAATTATCGAAAAATAACGACAAAAAGATATTTTAATTTTCAATAAAAATTTTATTTTTGCGGCTCACTAAAATAATATAAATGGCAACTTATAACAAAAGAGGATATAAAGCTCCGAAACCGAAAGATGTAAATGAGGCGGAACCTACAGAACAAGATTTTGATGGGCACAGCACAACAGCTGAAGTTTTTGATACGTTAGACCAAGGTGCATCAAAAACGGAAGAATGGTTTGAAAAGAACCAAAAAATTATCTTTACTCTGGTAGGTACCATAGCAGTTATAGCAATCGGTTATATGTTATACAGCAAGTTTTTGGTTGAACCTAAAGAAGAAGAAGCTGCCAACGAAATGTTTCAGGCAGAACAGTACTTTGCAGAAGCTGTTGATACACAAACTGCAAAAGACTCATTATACAACCTTGCTCTTAACGGAGGCGAAGGTAAACTGGGCTTTTTAGGAATTATAGAAAACTATTCGGGTACTGATGCTGCCAACCTTGCGCATTACTACTCAGGAATGGCTTACCTGAATACAGGTAAATATCTTGAAGCCGTAAAACAGTTTGATGAATTCAGTACAGATGATGATGTATTAAAAGCAATGGCTATAGGTGCTACAGGAGATGCTTTTGCACAATTGGGACAAAACGAAGACGCTCTTGAATATTATGTGAAAGCTGCAAATGCAAGTAAAAATGAGCTTACTACACCGCGTTTTCTTTTTAAAGCCGGAGAAGCTGCACTGGCACTTGATAAAAAATCGGAAGCGCATAAACATTTCAAAGAAATTAAAGACAACTACAGTACATCGCAAGAAGGTGTTAGTATAGATGCCTATGTTGCAATGACAGAGGAATAGTATGGCAACAGCAAATAAAAATTTATCACAATACGATAAAAACACAATCCCAAGCGCGAAAGGTTTTCGGTTTGGGATTGTTGTTTCAGAATGGAACAGTAACATTACCTATGGGCTTTATAATGGCGCGCTGCAAGCATTATTGGAAAATGATGTTAACGAAGCCGATATAACCCGATGGGACGTGCCGGGCAGTTTTGAGCTTATTTACGGCTGCAAACGCATGATACAAACACAAAAGGTTGACGCTGTTATTGCCATAGGCAGTGTAATACAGGGTGAAACCAAACATTTTGATTTTGTGTGCGAAGGTGTGGCACAAGGTATTAAAGACCTGAATGTACAAACCGATGTACCTGTTATTTTTTGCGTGCTTACAGATAATAACTTACAGCAGGCTATAGACAGGAGCGGGGGAGTACACGGCAACAAAGGTACAGAGGCTGCCATAGCTGCCATAAAAATGGCTTACCTGAGGCAACAAACAGCATAAATAAAAGGCTTTTAATTATAAAAACCCTTTCCCGCTTCAGGGGAGAGGGTTTTGTTTTAATGTTAAAAGCATAAAATATTTTACTACTACTGTTACATAATAGTTGTAGCTGTCTTATAATTTTCTATTTTTATGACAATATAGTTTTTTATAGCTCAAATTATACATGAATAAACTTACATCGTTATTTAACCTTCACGATGGTGAAGACGACAGAGAAAAGGTCTTTGAAAGCGTAAAGAGAAATATTAGTTATAAAGGGGCAAACCTATGGATATTGGCTTGCGCCATCCTTATAGCTTCTGTAGGGCTCAATGTAAATTCTACCGCAGTAATTATCGGGGCAATGTTAATATCACCCCTTATGGGACCTATTGTGGGGGCAGGCTTTGCACTTGGCGTGTATGATTTTGACTTGCTGCGAAAATCGCTGATGAACTTGCTAACTTCTACAGCGGTAAGTTTAACAATATCTACGCTCTATTTTTTTTTGAGCCCCTTTAAAGACGTGCAGTCAGAACTACTGGCACGAACCTCTCCCAATATATATGATATCCTGATAGCTTTTTTTGGGGGTATAGTAGGAGTTATTGCCGTTACCCGTACCGAGAAAGGTAACCCGATACCCGGTGTGGCAATAGCCACAGCATTAATGCCACCCCTGTGTACGGCAGGCTATGGCTTGGCAACCATGCAATGGTCATACTTTTTAGGTGCTTTTTATTTATACTGCATTAATTGTGTATTTATAGGTATATCCACATTTCTTATTGTTAAATATCTCAATTACGCCCCTAAACAGCACGTTGACCATCGCCAGCAAAAACAGGTGCGAACTATTATAACTATACTTATTGTAGTTATGATAGTCCCCAGCAGTTATCTTGCCTATTCGTTATACAGAGAGCAACAGTTTAAAAATAATACCAACATATTTATAGAAAGCCATTTTACAAATAAGGGATGTACGGTAGTGTATAAAAAAACCAGTTATAAGCCAAAAGTTATAGAGCTTGCTTTTCTTTCTACCCGTTTTGAGAAAAACCAGATAGACAACTTTCAGAAGGAGATAAACGAAAATAAATACCTGAGGGGTGCAGAGCTTATAATAAGACAAGATACTACTGACAGGCTAAGTGTGCTAAAGGGGGATATACTTAACGAAATAAAAAGCAGCAAAAATGAGGTGAGCCGAAAAGACCTTCGCATATTGCAGCTTGAAAATGAGATAGTCAAGAATACTTTTGATAGCAAAAAGATGCTGAAAGAGGCTCGCGCCATATTTCCTGCCATAACATCATTATCGGTTTCTAATCATAGTATGGCAACCGAAAAAGACAGTACCGTAACTGTTACCGCAGTAATATATGAAAGCAATAAAGACTTACAGATAGAGGACAGCGAAAAACTCACTAACTGGCTTAATGAGCGATTGTCAGTAAAAAATGTAGCAATTTTCAGGCGAAAGCAAACTATACCTGTGCCACCTGAAAAGTCAAAGAAAAATTAAACAATAGTTGCCTCTTTTTTCTTAGTTTTCTTTTTGTTATAAATATTTAAAAGCAAGTAACCGCAAATACCTGAAATTATAGATGCTATTAATATAGCAAATTTCGCTTCTTTTTGGTAAAATATATCATCAAACGATAGTAAAGCTATAAATATAGACATGGTAAAACCAATACCGCCCAAAAGACCAAGCCCGAGAACATGAGTCCAATTAGCCCCTACCGGGAGCTGCGCTATTTTTAACTTGACCGATAACCATGACATCAGGAATATACCTACCGGTTTTCCTAAAAACAATCCTAATATAATACCTAAACCCAAGTTACTGTTCAGCCCTTCAATCATGCCGTCCTCAAAAGTAATATTGGTATTCGCTATTGCAAATATGGGCATTATCAAAAAGTTGACAGGTTTGGCAAGCATATGTTCCAGTTTTTC
This sequence comes from Flavobacterium salilacus subsp. salilacus, assembly GCF_004634195.1. Classification (GTDB taxonomy): domain Bacteria; phylum Bacteroidota; class Bacteroidia; order Flavobacteriales; family Flavobacteriaceae; genus Flavobacterium; species Flavobacterium salilacus. Next base: position 57,717 of record NZ_SKBP01000002.1, on the reverse strand, counting down.
CAATGGCGATTCGGTAGCATCAGGAGTTGTAGGTAATGTAAGGGCGGTAAGTACCCCTGCAATGGTAGCGTGTATGCCCGAGTGGTGTATTAAATACCACATAACCATACCCGGAATAATATAAAAAGCAATATGTTTTACCTTCATGCGGTTAAATACAATAAGTAACAGGAAAATACCTCCTGCATACATAAGGTAAGTAAGATCCAAGTGGTTTGAGTAAAATATAGCAATAACCAGTATAGCAATCAGGTCATCTACAATAGCAAGTGCTGCGAGGAATATCTTTATACCCGCTGGTACTCTATTACCTAACAGGGAAAGAATACCCAATGCAAAGGCAATATCGGTAGCCATAGGGATACCCCAGCCATGTACGGTATCAGGTTCGGAAAAGTTGAATGAAGTATATATAAGTGCCGGTATTGCTACACCGCCTATAGCGGCAAGTACAGGCAATGAGGCTTGCCGTAATGAGGAAAGCTCGCCTTCTACTATTTCCCTTTTTATTTCCAGTCCTACCAACAGGAAAAAGATAGCCATAAGCCCATCATTTATCCATAATATTACCGGATAGCGCAACTGTATAGATGCGCTGCTGTAACCTACCTGAGAGCTTAGAAAATTAGTAAAATCGTCTGCTAAGCTAGTATTTGCGATAGTAAGAGAAATTACCACACAAATAAGGAGGATAATACCCCCTGCCGATGAAGAACTGAAAAATTCCTTAAACGTTTTGAGATTGATTAATTTTGCCATGGCACAAAAATACAAAATCCAAATATTTCCAGCCTTTAATTTTAACAGGTATAATCTCATTTAAGGAGATTTTAACAGTTATATTTTTTTATTAGCTTTTGAAAGGGTTAACTTGCATTTTTTGTGAAATTAAACCTTAAAAATGATAAAAATTCAAAAATATTCCCCAAAAGAGCCAATGCTTATTGAAGAGCAGGAAAATGTTGTTAACTTTTTATTTAAAAGCCTTGAGGAATATGGAGACCCTAAAAGCGACATTAATAAGTGTGTAAACTATGCCATGAACAAGCTCGATGACAGAGAAACGGGCGGGATGGTACTGGTAGCAACCCTTGAAGAAAAAATTGTGGGCGCAGTTATACTAAATGATACCGGTATGGGCGGGTATATACCCGAAAATATACTGGTATATATAGCAACTGATGCGAATTACAGAGGGCAGGGGATAGGTAAAAAACTAATGCGTGAAGCTATTGATAGTGTTAACGGAGATATTGCCCTGCATGTAGAACCTGAAAACCCCGCAAAAAAACTATATGAAAGTCTTGGTTTTACTAATAAATATCTCGAAATGAGATTTAAACAAACAAAATAATGGCTTTTATAACACTGAATGCAGTTAAGCTAAAAAGCAATTTCGACTATTTAAATAATTTTTTTAAAGAGCACGATATTGATTGGTCTGTAGTAACAAAAATATTGTGCGGTAACAGGCTGTATTTGGCAGAGCTTTTAAAAATGGGTATAAGTCAGTACTCCGACTCGCGGATAAGTAACCTTAAGGTGATTAAAACCATAGATAAAAACGCACAAACTATTTACATTAAACCTCCCGCAAAGGGGGTGATACCGGAAGTTATAGAATATGCCGATATTAGTATGAATACTGATTTCCGCACTATAAAAATGCTTTCTGAAGAAGCGCAGAAACAAGGCGTAACTCACAAAATTATTATAATGATAGACCTTGGCGAACTGCGCGAAGGGGTAATGCGCGAAGACTTTGTAGATTTTTACTCGCGGGTTTTCGAGATGAAAAATATCGAAATTATAGGTTTGGGAACCAATCTTTCCTGCCTGTACGGAATATTGCCTAATAATGACAAGCTAATACAGCTTAGTTTATACAAACAACTTGTTGAGGTTAAGTTTAATGTAAAAATTCCGTTTATATCGGGAGGTTCGTCAGTAACAATACCTTTGGTATCTCAAGGGCTCATTCCAAAAGGAATAAATCATTTTCGTGTAGGCGAAACGTTGTTTATGGGTACAGATGTATATAACAGCAACAAGTTTGAAAACATGGAAAATGATATTTTTAAACTGTATGCCGAAATCATTGAGCTTTATGAAAAACCCATAGTACCTATGGGGGAGCTGGGTACAAACTTAGAAGGCGAAACCTATAGTTTTGAAGAGAAAGATTATGGTAAAACAACCATACGAGCCATTATTGATATAGGTTTGCTGGATATAGACATGAAGCATTTAGACCCGACTGACACAAAAATAAAATATTCAGGTGCTACATCAGATATGGTGGTGCTGGACTTGGGCGAAAATAAAAATAAATATAAAGTAGGCGATTTGATAGAGTTTACAATGGATTACATGGGTATTGTAAGAATAATGAACTCAAAGTATATCGAAAAGCGTATTATAAATGTAGAAACCAAATCGGCTGCTACGGCTTAACTTTATTAGTTACCACTTTATAAGTAGGATCTTCCATAATATTTACATCAATTATTGCTTCAGCATTTTTTAACAGGTTAATACAGTCTTTGCTTAAATGTTGTAAATGGACTGTTTTACCTTGTTTTGCATACCTGTGTGTTACTGCATTAAGTGCTTCAATAGCAGACATATCGGCAACCCTACTTTCTTTAAAATCAATTACAATAACCTCAGGGTCTGCCAATACATCAAATTTTTCTGCAAAACCCTGTATTGAACCAAAAAATAAAGGACCAAATATTTCATAATGCTTTACACCGTTTTCATCTATATACTTGCGGGCACGTATGCGTTTTGCATTTTCCCAGGCATAGGCAAGGGCAGATAGTACGACACCTATTAATACTGCAATTGCCAGGTTATGGGTAACAACAGTTATAAGTGTTACTAACACCATTACTATAACATCTGTTACCGGCATTTTCCTGAAAGTGCGTAGACTCGCCCATTCAAAAGTACCTATAGCCACCATAAACATAAGCCCCACAAGTGCTGCCATAGGTAACATCTCTATGAGGCTTGAGCCGAACATAATAAATATAAGCAATACTACTGCCGCCACAATACCTGAAAGGCGTGCTCTTGCACCTGCCGAAATATTAATAAGGCTTTGCCCAAGCATTGCACACCCCCCCATGCCCGATAAGAATCCGGAGGCTATATTTGCAGCACCTTGCGCCACACATTCTTTATTAGTACGACCACGTGTTTCCGTAATCTCATCAATCAGGTTTAATGACAACAGGCTTTCTATTAACCCTACTCCAGCCATAATTGCAGCATAAGGAAGTATTATTGTAATTGTTTGCCAATTAAAGGGTATTTGAGGGATTGATAACGGAGGGAAGCCCCCTTTAATGCTTTCTCCCTCATTTAGTGTGTCTGCTACTGTTGTTGTATCAATTCCAAAACCAATAACAATTCCGGCAACAACTAAAATTGCTACAAGGGAAGAAGGTACAGCTTTAGTTAGTTTAGGTAAACCCCATATAATTACCATAGTTAAAATTACAAGCCCAAGCATTTTTGTAAATTCATTCCATTCTAATAATATACCCGTACCCCTTTCATAAAAATTAGGGAACTGAGCCATAAATATTATCAGAGCAAGCCCATTTACAAATCCAAACATTACAGGGTGGGGTACAAGGCGTATAAATTTACCGAGGCGCAGTACTCCTGCAAGAATTTGTATTGTACCAGCGAAAATGACGGTAGCAAATACATATTGTAAAATGGTACTGTCTTCAATTCCCGGAAAAGCGGTTCTCAATTCCAGTATAAGTCCTAAAAATATTACCGCTACAGCACCTGTAGCCCCCGATATCATGCCGGGTCGCCCACCAAGTATAGCAGTTACCAGCCCCATTACAAAAGCAGCATAAAGCCCCGTTAAGGGCGAAAATCCCGCAATCATTGCAAATGCTATGGCTTCGGGTACTAAGGCAATAGCTACTGTAAGCCCTGATAGTATTTCGGTTTTATAATCTACTTTTTGTTTCAGGTCAAATAAATTAAATAGTTGTTTCATATAGGATATGTATAAATAGGATGCTATCTATTAAAATATAAATAACGATATGTAAATAATGATGTAATTAAATAAAAAGAAAGTTTGATTTACAGGCTGTAAATCAGGGCGGAGTAAGCTTTATAAAATGAGTGGTACTTTTCATAAGGCGCAAAAATAGCTATAAGTTTTATAGTGGCAAATATGATTATAAAAAAGTTTTGAATTTTTTTTGTTGGTATTTTCTTTTATCGTAATATTGCAATATAATAATACAAATTATGGGAGTTACAAAATCAGAGATGTTTACGCAAGCCCAAAATGAACTTGCTGTGCTTGCAAAAGCATTAGGTCATCCGGCACGTATAGCTATTATAGAATATCTGCTAAAGGTAAATGCTTGTATATGTGGCGATATAGTAGGAGAGTTGCCCTTGGCGCAACCCACAGTATCCCAGCATTTAAAAGAGTTAAAAAATGCAGGGCTTATAAAAGGAAATATAGAGGGTACTGCTATTTGCTATTGTATAGATGAAGAGGGTTTTGGTAAAATAAAATCGTTTTTTGATTACGTGCAAAATACATTGACAGAAAAAAAAGAAAAATGTTGTTAAATTTAAAACTATATACAAATGAAACTATCAGAAATAAAAGAGTATTTGAAATCAGCCGAAGCAGTAAACTTCAAATTAAGTGACGGCAGTTATGTGCCGGAACATTTTCACGTTACCGAAGTAGGGGAAGTAAACAAAAAGTTTATCGACTGTGGCGGTACGGTGCGCGAAGAAACTGTGGTTAATTTCCAGTTATGGGATGCAAACGATTTTGAACACCGCTTAAAACCGGCAAAATTGCTTAACATAATTGAGTTGTCTGAACGGGTATTGAATATAGCAGATAATGAGATAGAAGTAGAATATCAGGGCGATACCATAGGTAAATACAGTTTGGGTTATGACGGGAAAGACTTTTTGCTTATGGCAATGCAAACCGCTTGTCTTGCTTCAGACAGTTGTGGCATACCAAAAGAAAAGCTAAAGGTAACACTTGGTAGTTTAAGCACAACTGAAGAAACAACAGGATGTACTCCGGGTGGCGGATGTTGTTAATACTTACCAATAATTAATAATATACAGTAATGAAAAAAATTTTAGTGTTGTGTACAGGCAATAGTTGCCGTAGCCAAATTGCCGAAGGGTATTTAAAACATTTTGCAGGCGATAAAGCCGAAGTGTACAGTGCAGGTATCGAAACACATGGGGTAAACCCTAAAGCTATTGCAGTGATGAGTGAAGACGGTATCGATATTTCGAACCATACTTCTAATAACGTTGATGAGTATAAGGGTATTGACTTCGATTATGTGATAACTGTATGCGATAACGCTAAGGAAAACTGCCCTTACTTCCCCTCGCAGGCAGAGAAGTTTCACTACAACTTTCCTGACCCGGCAAAAGCCCAGGGAACTCCTGATGAGGTAATGGAGGAGTTCCGAAAAGTGAGAGGTATGATAAAAAGCTATGCAGATAAATTTGTGAAAGAGTATATTAAATAATTCAGAAGTATAATTCATGTATTTCAAAACTTTTTTTAAAACTGACAGTTCACACACAACAATATTAATCCGATTTCTTGTAGGGTTAGTATTCCTTTCTGAAGGAATACAAAAGTTTGTATTACCGGATATCAGGGGAGCAGGGCGTTTTGAAAAGATAGGACTGCCTGATCCGGAATTTTTAGGTAACCTTGTGGGTGGTTTTGAAATAGTATGTGGATTTTTACTCCTAATAGGTTTGCTTACCCGTTTTGCAGCCATACCGCTGATTATAATTATGATAGTTGCTATTAGTGTAACCAAAACAGAAGTATATATTAATGAGGGCTTTTGGGAGTTGTTGCATGGCAGCCGTACAGACTGGGCAATGCTGTTAGGAAGCATTTTCTTAGCGATAAAAGGCGGAGGAAAATGGTCGGCAGACAGAGCATTCACTTTAACCGATGCTTATGGAGGCAAATCTTAAAGAGGTACTTTTTTTATTTACCAGGCTTGGAGTTACTGCCTTTGGAGGTTCGGCTGCGCATATTGCAATGATGCGTCACGAAGTGGTAAAACAGCGCCAATGGATGGATGATGCCTCTTTTCTTGACTTGATGGGGGCAACTAATCTTATCCCCGGACCTAACAGCACAGAGCTTGCAATACACTTAGGAAAAGAAAGAGCAGGATGGAAAGGACTTATTACAGCAGGCTTTTTTTTTATTTTTCCTGCGGTACTCATTACCTGTATTTTTGCATGGCTTTATAAAGAATATGGCAGCCTGCCTTATGTAAAGCCTTTTATTTATGGCATAAAACCTGCTGTAATAGCAGTAATACTTATGGCTGTATTTCCTATGGGTAGGGCAGCTCTTAAAAATAAAGTACTTGCTTTTTTAGCTATAGCGGTAGTTATACTGGCTTTATCAGGATATCATGAAATCATATTGCTTTTTGGCTCCGGGCTTGTATATATGGTATATGTATATACAAAGCGTAACAGGCAAAATTTAAATAGTTTTTTTCCTGCACTCTTTGCCGGTTCCTATCATACTGTAACAAATACTGATTTGTTCCTCATATTTTTAAAAATAGGCTCTGTTTTATATGGCAGTGGTTATGTGCTATTTGCTTTTATTGATACGGAATTAGTCGCTACAGGTATTCTTTCGCGCCAACAACTTATTGATGCTATAGCAGTAGGTCAGTTTACGCCAGGACCTGTTTTTTCATCAGTAACATTTATTGGTTATCAGGTAAACGGTTTTTCAGGTGCGTTAGTCGCCACTGTAGGAGTGTTTTTACCCTCATTTATTTTTGTTGCATTGCTCAACAGTATTATGGGGAAACTAAAAAGGTCAGAATTATTTGCTTCTTTTCTCGATGCTGTCAACGTGGCTTCTGTAGCGGTTATTGCTGCAGTGTGCTGGTTTATGGGGCAGGAAAGTATTATAAACTGGCAAACTGCTGTTATAGCTTTGTCGAGTTTAATTTTTTTAATTTTCTATCCTAAACTTAATACGGCATTTATAGTGCTGTACGGATCTATTTTAGGCTATTTTTTAACTTTAATGTAAAATATAATATGAGCATTACTAACTGTACTCCTGCAGCAGCACGTAAAAAACTGAGTTTTCTTGACCGTTACCTTACCCTCTGGATATTTCTTGCCATGGCATTAGGTATCAGTAGCGGCTATTTTTCCGATAACGCAGGAAATTTTATCAATTCCTTTTCCAGTGGCACTACCAACATACCTTTGGCAGCAGGACTCATTATTATGATGTATCCGCCATTGGCAAAAGTGCGTTATGAAACTATCGGAAAAGTATTTAAAAATACCAAGGTACTCGGAGCATCGCTGTTACTCAATTGGGTTATAGGACCTATACTGATGTTTGCTTTGGCACTATTATTTTTAAAAGACAATCCTGAATATATGTCGGGGCTGATACTGATAGGTATTGCCCGTTGTATTGCAATGGTTATAGTTTGGAATGAACTTGCCGAAGGGAACAGGGAATATGCTGCGGGGCTGGTAGCACTCAACAGTATTTTTCAGGTGTTGCTTTATAGTGTATATGCCTATGTGTTTATTACCGTATTGCCTCCGCTTTTTGGTATTGAAGGGCTTACCGTTGCTATTACTATGGGGCAAATTGCCGAGAGTGTCCTTATATATTTAGGCATTCCGTTTTTTGCAGGGATTGTATCGCGCTATGGGTTAATTAAATTGAAAGGAGAGCAGTGGTATAATGAAAAGTACATTCCGTTTATATCGCCGTTTACACTAATAGCTTTGCTATTTACCATAGTACTCATGTTTAGCCTTAAAGGTAAGTTAATAGTAGAAATTCCTCTGGATGTAGTGCGTATAGCCATACCACTTGCCATATATTTTGCCCTGATGTTTGTTATCAGTTTTATAATGGGTAAAAGAATGGGGGCAGACTATTCGCAGTCGGCAGCCATATCATTTACGGCAGCAGGTAATAATTTTGAGTTGGCAATCGCCGTAGCTATTGGCGTGTTCGGTATCAACAGCGGACAGGCTTTTGCGGGCGTAATAGGTCCTTTGGTAGAAGTGCCTGCTTTGATAGCTTTAGTCAATTTAGCTTTTTGGATAAGGAGAAAATATTTCAGTAAAGAAGAGTCTAAGAATCTTAGTGCCTAAGCATCTCGGCTTCTATTAAAATTTATGAATAATAAAAATACACGGCCTGTTATGCAGGTCTATTTTTTCTTTATTCCATTGCGCTACGGTTTTGGTTTTAATATACTCGGTAGGCAAAGTAATATCAGCAGCTATACACAGGTGTGTAGATGGTTGCAGCGCATTCAAAATATCTTCCAGCAGCTTGTTATTACGATAAGGCGTTTCTATAAACAGTTGCGACTGGTTTTTGCTGTGCGAAAGTTGTTCAAAATTTCTCAGCGCATTTTTCTTCTCGCCTTTCTCAATGGGTAAGTAACCATTAAAAGCAAAGCTCTGCCCGTTCATACCGCTTGCCATTATAGCCAGTAGTATAGACGATGGTCCTACTAAGGGTACAACCTGTATGCCTTTTTCGTGCGCTATTTTTACAATAGCAGCACCGGGATCGGCAACGCCGGGACATCCTGCCTCGCTCATAAGCCCTACATTTTTACCTTCAAGACACGGTTGTATAAAATCGTAATGTTCCGATGGTTCAGTACGCTTATTCAGGGTAAACAGTTTCAGGTTCGGTTGTTCTTTTGTGGGGAGTATCGCTTTTATAAACCGACGCGCTGTTTTTTCATTCTCAACAATATAATAATCTATAAATTCTACGGAGCGTGCCACGGTATCAGGCAATACCGCTGTCGGTTCTGCATCCGGTCCTAATGGTACGGGTAATAAGTATAGTTTACCTATGGTTGTCATGAGTGTGTTTTTAACAAGTTATCGGCAACAATAGTACAAGCTTCGTCAAGCATATCATATACGTTATAAAAACCATCATCTCCGCCGAAGTAAGGGTCGGGTACCTCTATGTTTTCTCCAGGATACAGGGCATCCATCATTAGTCTTACCTTTTCTTTGGCAGTTGTATTTGGAGCAAGTTTTACTACATTATTATAGTTGGAGGCATCCATTACATAAATGTAGTCAAACTTGTCAAAGTCTGAAGTTTTAATTTGTCTTGCCCTTTGCTGTGTAATGTCTAATCCACGATTTCTTGCAGTAGCAACAGAGCGTTTGTCGGGTTGTTGCCCTGCATGCCAATCGCCTGTACCTGCCGAATCGACAATGAATTTTTCTTTAGGGAGTTTGGATTGCAGTATGCCTTCTGCCAACGGAGATCGGCAAATGTTGCCAAGGCATACCATTAAAATCTTAACGGGCATTATATAGATAGTTTTTTGTTGATGTCATCAACAAATTTTCTGAATTGTTTATCGGTTGATACTAAGTTATCTACTGTTTTACACGCATGGAGTACCGTAGCATGGTCACGATCGCCTATTTGCGAACCGATGTTTGCCAGTGACGATTTGGTATATTTTTTTGCAAAAAACATGGCAAGCTGCCTTGCCTGTACCACGTGGCGTTTTCGGGTTTTAGATTGCAATGTATCTACATCAAGCTGGAAATAATCGGAAACTACTTTTTGTATGTAATCTATAGATATCTCACGCTTTATGTTTTTTACAAATTTTTCTACTACCTGCTTGGCAAGGTCTATAGTTACTTCGCGGTGATTGAAAGACGATTGCGCTATAAGCGAAATAATAGCCCCTTCCAGCTCGCGAACGTTACTTTTTATATTCTTTGCCACATACTCTACAATATCATCGGGTATCTCTACACCATCTCTAAACAGTATGTTATTTAGTATCGATATTCTGGTTTCATAATCAGGCTGATGCAATTCGGCTGAAAGCCCCCATTTAAAACGAGACAGCAGTCGTTGCTCTATATCCTGCATATCTACAGGAGCTTTGTCAGACGTAAGTATTACCTGTTTGCCATTTTGGTGCAGGTGGTTAAAGATGTGGAAAAATACATCCTGTGTGCCTGTTTTACCTGATAGAAATTGTACATCATCTATAATCAGCACATCGATAAGCTGATAGAAATGAATAAAATCATTTCGGGTATTACGCTTAACGGAGTCGATATATTGTTGTGTAAATATCTCAGCAGAAATGTAAAGCACCGTTTTATCGGGGTACTTGTCTTTTATCTCTACCCCTATGGCATGGGCAAGGTGGGTTTTACCCAAACCTACGCCTCCAAATATAAGTAGTGGGTTGAACGATGTTCCGCCGGGTTTGTTGGCTACAGCCATACCTGCCGATCGGGCTAATCGGTTAGAGTCGCCTTCAAAAAAATTATCAAAACTGTAATTCGCATTAAGCTGCGATTCTATTTTAAGATTCCTTATACCCGGTATAATAAAAGGGTTTTTCAGTTCCGGATTTTTATTCTGTAACGGAACATCTACCTCCTGTGGTTTTACGGGAGAACGATGGGCACTTGGCAATTGCTCCGTAAAGGGCTGTTTGTTGCCGTAAGTGTTTTCCATTTTAATTTTATAGAGTAACTTCGCGCTCGTTCCAAGTTCTTTTGTTAGTGCAACTTTTAAAAGTTTTACGTAATGCTCCTCCAGCCATTCATAAAAGAATTTGCTGGGTACTTGTATATACAACGCGTTGTCAGTAAGCTCAACAGCACGTATCGGTTCGAACCAAGTTTTGTATGCTTGCTCCTGAATATTGTCCTTTATGAAAAGAAGACAGTTTTCCCATACCGATTGCGCAGTTTTAGTCATAAATCCTGATAATTAAACTTTTTATAATAGATGTCTTACAAAAGGAACGATAGAGAGCCGTTCCAATTCGGGAGAACAAATATGTGAACAAAATTTTTTAAAAAAAAACTTTAGTGTATTGATTTTTTTAAAAAAAAATCGTAAGTCTTATTTAAGAAAAATTAAGATAAAATTAACGTTATAAAAATATGAAAAATTTTCAAATTCAAGTAAGAGTACGCTATGCAGAAACCGATCAAATGGGCGTAGTGTATCATGGTAATTATGCACAATATTTTGAAATGGGAAGGGTGGAATGGCTTAGAAATCTGGGACTTAGTTATCGTTTTATGGAGGAAGCCGGAATTATGCTCCCGGTTGTTAGCTTAACGTTAAATTTTAAAAAACCTGCACGGTATGACGATCTCTTAACAATAAAAACCATCTTTAAAAAGCAAGAGTCAGTTAAGATAGAATTTGATTACGAAATCTATAATGAAAGTGATGAGTTATTAACAACGGGCAACTCAGTTTTGGTGTTTGTAGATATGAAAACAGGACGCCCTGTAGTACCCCCGGATTATGTAAAAGAGAAGCTTATTTTTTAAATATTCACTAAAAAAGGAAACTTATTTAATGTCTATTTCATATAAATTAGTAAATGCCTCAAGTACCATTGGGGCATTTTGTTTTCGAGTACTCACTACTATTTCGCAATCCATTTCCATTTTTTGCGCTATAATATCCAGATTTTTTTCCTTAATAACCCGCATTACCTTATTCATGTTTTGATAACTAAATTTCAGCGTGTAATGTACATCAATTGTTTTTTCAATAATATCAGAAGCTTCAAGTGCCATTTGCGCCGAAGTTTTATAAGCTGATATAAGACCCCCTACGCCGAGCTTTACCCCGCCAAAGTAACGAACTACCACTATAAGCACATTAGTCACCTCAAACGACTGTATTTGCCCGTAAATGGGCATACCTGCCGAATTGTTGGGTTCTCCATCGTCATTTGCACGGTAGTGTACATCTTCTACCCCTATTTGGTAGGCATAACACCAGTGGCGCGCCGAGTGGTGTTTTTTGCGTAGCTCTTCCAGTATTGTTTTTACCTCATCTTCGGTAGTAACAGGAAAAGCATAGCCGAAAAACTTACTGTTTTTTTCTTTAAACAGCGTTTCTTCGCCTGTGGCGGCAAGAGTTTTATACGTATCGTTTTCCATGAGTGCTGCAAAGGTATTTTTTTGGATACTTATATGCAAAACCCTTATCTTTATATCTCAAATTTAATATCTTCAAATCTTGATCTGATTTATGGAAAAGGTAAATAATACTGAAAGCTGCTTTATGCTGGATGTTTCATTTAGCGATATGATTGTTTTCGAATCAGAACTTATTAAAAATGATATTTGGTTTAAAGTTGATGAAAATGAGATTTTTAGCGAGGAGTATATCAGGAAATATGTGTTTTTAAAAACAAACAGTAAACAGATAAGTAAAATAGTTCAGGACAATAATATACAGAGAAGCTCGACTACTTTAAATGGAAAAGCAACAAAAATATTTTTATTGGCGTGCTGTTTTGTAGCTGGAATTATGTTGAGTATAATACTTATTGATTATTTTTTTAATAAATAAAATTTAAACAGGATTTGTATAATTTAAAGAATATAAACATTACCATGAAAACAACAATTAAAACTTTACTGGTACTAATAACTTGTTTTACACTTGTCAATTGCAATAAGAAACAAGAAGAGCCAAAAGAAAAATATTGCGGTATAGAAATTACAGGTTTTGAAGTTATGGACTTAAAAACCATTCGTAATAAAGGTTATACCTATACTGATGAAGATAAATCCCTTGCCGGCGATATGATGGATGCCGTAAATAAAATGTTGGGCAAGGAAGATGCCGTTAAGTTCTCTTACATTATGAAAGATGCTAACACCATAGCTATGTATGTTATAGGACCGGATGACCAGGCGGAGGTAGAAAAAATAAGCTGCTTTTTATTAAAAGAAGATTTTGACGGCAGGTTACCTAAAGAGAGAAAATTATTGTTTTATACCGATGACCACAATACACTTGTTGCAGCTATAAAGAGCAAAAAAGAAAAGACTGAATAATTTAACTGTTTTTATAAATTAACAACTCATCATTTACTATCATTTGCTTTTTGATGATTGTACCTTGTATCGATGGGGCCTCAGTACCTTCTCCAAAAGAGGCAGTACCTTTAAAAACGCGAGCTTCATCCCACAGGTTGGCAGTTATAAAAGTTTGAAGGGTCTTTTGCCCTCCCTCAATAATAACCGATTGCAGATTATGCTTGTAGAGTATATCGCTTATAGTTTGAGCAAGATTATCATCAAAAGAAATAGTTTCGTATAGTAAATTTTCACTACTTGCTAAATCGGTTTGCTCTGTTAAAAATACAGATTTTACTTTACCGTTTTTAACGGCATAGTCACTGCCTATTCGGTTAGTTCTGTCCAATATTATCCTTACAGGTCTTATACCTGCCCAGTCGCGTACATCCAGTTGCGGGTTATCGTCAATAACCGTTTGTGTACCTACCAGTATTGCCATTTCCTCACTACGCCATTTATGCACCAGTTGTCGCGAATAGGGGTTGGTTATCCACACCGGCTTTTTACTGTCTTTCGTTTTTGGGCTTAAATAACCGTCGGCACTTTCTGCCCATTTCAATATAATGTAAGGTCGCTTCTTTTCATGAAAAGTAAAAAAACGTCGGTTAAATTCCCGGCATTCTTTTTCTAAAACACCTACGGTAACATTTTTACCCGCTTCGCGCAGTTTGCGTATTCCGTTGCCCGCTACCTTCTCGTGTGGGTCTGTCGTACCAATAACAATGTCAGGTATCTGCTGTTGTATAATCAAGTCGCAGCATGGCGGTGTTTTACCATAATGGCTGCATGGCTCGAGGCTTACATATAACGTAGCCTCACGTATGAGATGCCTGTCTTGGGGCTTTAACGAGTTAATGCAGTTTACCTCGCCATGCGCTCCGCCGTATGGCGAAGTATAGCCTTCGCCAATAATACGGTTATTGTGTACCAGTACCGCACCAACCGAAGGGTTGGGCATGGCTGCCCTTAGCCCGTTAGCAGCAAGTTCCAGGCAACGTCGCATGTATAGTTCGTGAGTCATTGATATTTACAAAAGTGTAAAGTTACAAAATCCGCAAATAGTAGTAGTTTTGTTCTATGAATACATTAATAAGAAAAATTGAGCCTGCCGATGATACTGCCATAGCAAAGGTAATACGTCAGGTGCTTATTGAACATAATGTGCCCAAAGTAGGCACAGCCTATGCCGATGCTTCGTTGGACTGTATGTATAAAACCTACAATCAAAAAAGCTCCGTATATTTTGTGGTAGAGCAGGAGGGAACTATTATTGGCGGAGCCGGTATTGCACCGCTGGAAAACGGGGCTGTTGATACCTGTGAGTTACAAAAAATGTACTTTTTGGAAGAAGCAAGAGGATTTGGTATTGGAGCCAAGATGATGGAGCGTTGCCTGGAAAGCGCACGTAATTTTGGTTTTGCAAACTGCTACCTCGAAACGATGCCCTATATGCTGGCTGCGCAAAAGCTGTATAAAAAATATGGTTTTGAGTACCTTGATGCTCCTATGGGTAACACAGGGCATAGCTCCTGCCCGGTGTGGATGTTGAAAAAATTAGCAAACGATTAAAAAATGAAACTAAAAGCATATAGAGCTAATTTTTTAGAGCAACTTACTCCACTATTTGACAGTATGGAGGCAGAGCGTTTTTTTACCATTACCCTCGAAAACCTGAAAGGTTGGCAACGTGTTGACCTTGCCCTGAATCCTGATGCTGAGTTGACCGCCGATGAGGTTGCAAAATGGGATGTTGTTTTACATGCACTAAAAAAGCAAAAGCCCATACAGTATATTTTTGGTACAGCTCATTTTTACGGACTGGAACTAAAGGTAAATGAAAGCACGCTTATACCCCGACCTGAAACCGAAGAACTGGTAGAGTGGATAATAAAAGAGAATACCGATAAAGGCAAAATAAACATACTGGATATTGGTACAGGTAGTGGTTGCATTGCTATAGCACTGGCTAAAAACCTGCCCAATGCAACGGTATATGCCATAGATGTTTCTGCGGAAGCGTTGAAGGTAGCACAGGAAAATGCCAAAGCCAATAATACCAATGTTACATTTTGGCAAAAAGATATTCTAACTACTGAGGAATTGCCTCAACAATTTGATGTTATAGTTTCCAATCCGCCGTATGTGCGCCATCTGGAAAAGCAGGAAATAAAAAGTAATGTGCTGGACTACGAACCGCACCTTGCGCTTTTTGTAGAAGATAATGACCCATTATTGTTTTACAAAAAAATAGCAGTATTAGCAAAAAAAAGCCTTACAACAAACGGAAAATTATACTTTGAAATCAATCAATATTTAGGTAAGGAAACCGCCCATATGTTGGAGGAGTACCATTATAAAAATGTTGAGATAAGAAAAGACCTGTATGGTAACAACAGGATGATAGGAGCTGTTTTATAAGTTACTTTTAATTATTCGTGACGAAGTGCCTCTATAGGATCCAGTGCAGCAGCCTTAACAGCAGGGTATGAGCCTGAGAATATTGTTACTATTAAAATAGTAGCAAGCGCAGCAAAAATAGCTCCCCACGGTATAGGGAATGATACTCCCATAGCAAGCGATAAACCCACACCGCCTGTAAGAACTCCAAGGAAAATACCTACTGCACCGCCTATAAGGCTGATAATAAGTGTTTCGGTAAAAAACTGCATGGCAATGGTGGTTTTTTTCGCGCCAAGCGATTTTCGTACGCCAATTTCGCGGGTACGCTCGGTTACCGATACCAGCATGATGTTCATTAATGCTATAGAGGAACCAAATACGGTAATAATACCGATAACCCAAGCGGCTATACTAAGCGTGTCGGTTTGCGAAATCAATGTTTCCAACAGCTCATCGCTACGCTCTATACCAAAATTGTCATCTTCCACAGGATTTAACCTGCGCACCTGCCGCATGGTAATAATGGCTTCATCTACCGCAGCATCCAGCATATCATTATTGCCCACCATTGTTTTTATCTCATAATCAATATTAGGCGCTGTAAAAAGCGAACGTGCCAGCTGTATAGGTATCAGTACCCTTAAATCTTTACGGTTGCCAAAAGTAGAGCCCTGCTCCTTAAGCACACCTATAACCTTAAAACGAGCTCCTCTTATGGATATGGTTTTATCTATAGGGTTCATATCTTTAAGTAGTCCTTTCTCAAAATCAGAACCCACTATACAAACATTATTATTGTTTTGAATATCGAATGTATTAAAGTTCCTGCCTTTGGTAGTTTCCAGTCCGGAGTTGGGCATAAAGTATTCATCAACACCCAATATGGTTATTTCGGGGTCTGTTTTCTCACTCAAATGTTTTACTTCAGCACTGCTTGCTGCTGTAAAAGATAATGAAACAGCAGCAGTAGGGAAGTTATACCGTTCCTGAAATTCTTTCGCCTGTGGGTACGAAATAATGGCATTTACCTTTTCCTGCCCATTATTGCGCCCTATCTGTTCAGAAAAATCATAACGGCTTATAGAGAAAGTGTTAGTACCCATACTGGCAAAATTTCCGGTTATGGTACTCTTTAAAACGGCTACCCCCGAAAGAATGCCCACCAGTGCAAAAATACCGATGCCTATGATGGCTACCGTTAATATAGTTCGTAATAGCTGGCTGCGGATAGAACCCAGTGCTATTTTGGTATTTTCCCTGAACAGGTTAAACATAAGCTGCTTTTTTAATGCCACTAAATTACACAAATTGTTTTAGGTTTCGGGGGTAAAATTTCAGGAGAATGTATAATCTTGAATTGTAAAGGCATAATCTTAGAGCCTCAATGCGTATATTTGCTTAACAAAAATTAAGATTTAAAAAGATGGCACAAAAACCCGGAATTCCAAAAGGTACAAGAGATTTTTCGCCCACAGAGGTGGCTAAGCGTCAATATATCATATCGACAATAAAACATCATTTTGAAACTTTTGGTTTTCAGCCTATTGAAACCCCATCTTTTGAAAACTCGGAAACCCTTATGGGGAAATATGGCGAAGAGGGTGACAGGCTTATTTTTAAGATATTAAACAGTGGTGATTATCTGGCGAAAGCCAATGAAACATTTTTAGCAAACAAAGACAGTGTTAAACTGACTTCGCAAATATCTGAAAAAGCATTACGGTATGATCTTACCGTACCCTTTGCCCGCTATGTAGTGCAACATCAAAATGATATTGAGTTCCCATTCAGGCGGTACCAAATACAGCCCGTATGGAGGGCTGACCGTCCGCAAAAAGGACGTTTCAGAGAGTTTTACCAGTGCGATGCCGATGTAGTGGGCAGTACCTCGCTGTGGCAAGAGGTAGAGTTAGTACAGTTATACGACAGTGTTTTCGCTACACTCGGATTGGCAGGTGTTACGATTAAAATTAATAACCGTAAAGTACTTTCGGGCATTGCCGAGGTCATCGGGGCAAAAGATAAATTGATTGATTTTACGGTAGCGTTGGATAAACTCGACAAAATAGGCGAGGACGGTGTAAAGAAAGAAATGCTGGAAAAGGGCATTACCGATGAGGCAATAACAAAAGTACAACCGCTTTTCAACTTTACGGGCAGTATAAACGAAAAGCTGGATAAATTGTCGCAACTACTTGCATCGTCTGAAGAAGGAATGAAAGGAGTTGAGGAACTGCGTTTCATCTGTGATACGGTTCAGGAAGTAGGGCTTAACCAATCAGTACTTGACCTTGATGTTACTTTAGCGCGCGGACTTAATTATTATACCGGAGCGATATTCGAAGTTACTGCTCCCGAAGGAGTGGCTACGGGCTCTATAGGTGGTGGTGGCAGGTATGACGACCTTACGGGTATTTTCGGACTTAAAAATATGAGTGGGGTGGGTATATCCTTTGGTCTTGACAGGATTTACCTTGTGCTTGAAGACTTGGGGCTTTTCCCGGATACGGTTACTGAGGCTACCAAAGCATTGTTTATTAATTTTGGCGATGCCGAGGCGTTATACAGCATGAAGGCGATACAGAAGCTGCGCAACGCGGGCTGCAAGGTAGAGTTGTATCCTGATACTGTAAAAATAGGCAAACAGTTTCAGCACGCCGATAAACGGGGCATACCGTATGCTGTGCTTACAGGAGCTGAGGAAATGAGTGGTAATAAGTTTACCTTAAAAAACCTCGCTACGGGAGAGCAGACAGCAGTATCGCTCGATGAACTGATAGCGCAATTGAATAAATAAGAAAAATCCCGTCATTATGACGGGATTTTTTACGTTTTAAATTTTGATAGTATGAATTTGGTTTCTGGATACCTCACCGGAAGTATCTTCCAGTATTTTAATACCTAAAACCTCAAATGGTCTTTCTATATTGCCATTAATGGCAATATAGTCTATAGCCAGCGCGTCAAAACTATTAGGATGCAGCACTATCGCTACACTATCTGTCAACTCGTTGTCAATTATAAAACGCATCACACTCTCAACACTTACATTCATCCTTTTCATGCCTCTTCATGTTTTATGGGCGCAAAAATAAATATTTTTATTAGATATGTATGTTATTTTATTGTTTCTATAAAACACAAATCCCGTCTATAAGACGGGATTTGTTAGATGTAAGCTTGATTTAACGGACTTAATCATACTACATTCAATAAATTAATTTTGCTTTTAGACACACTTCCGGTGTTATCCTGCATAATTTCAATTCCCAAAATTTCGAACGGACGCTCTATTTGATTACCGTTAATGTCAAGGTAATCCATAACAAGAGCGTCAAAATTGTCGGGATGTAGTGTGATGGCTACGCTATCCGTAAGTTCATTTTCGATAATGAAGTTGCACATTCCGTCATAAGTAATTTTTTCCATAAGCGTTTATAAGTTTAGTTCTTATAAAGTTAGGAAAGATGATTGAATAAAATATTATGTTGTGTGTTAAAGTTTGCTGCTTTAACTACTAAGCCTTATTTTATTGATGAATAGTTTATAAAATAAACTAAAAAAATGAATTATTAATAATTGCTTTTTATTGCTCCATAAAGTCAATTATTCCCTCGCCTGTATCGCCCTTTTTCACAGTATTATTATGGGCAGCATCCCAGTTGATAGCAGGATACTTTTTCTTAAACTCTTTTTTATCCCGGTCAAATTTATCCCATATAACAATTCTTGGGCTTCCCGGCTGCGCATTTTCAATATAGGTAAGCTCGCCAATATAAGTTATTTCACCTTTTTTAATATCAAAAGGTATAGCAAATTTTTTACTGTTGCTTACCGTGCCTGTATAACCTATATGATCCAGATAGTTATATTGTGTAAATGCATAATTGCCGGGTTCGCACTCTATAACAAAAAGATACGTTTTCTTGTTATCAAAATCGCCGTTATAGGCAGGTTCATTATTAACTCGGGCTTTAATTTCTATTTTACCGTCGTTTTGACGCATAAATTTTTTATCGCCGGATGTCGGCTCATAAAAAAAGCGGTATATGTCATTAACAGGCTTTTCGCCTTCAAAGGTTATAGTTCCTATTGCCAACCCTTTTTCTGATGTGGTACTAAATGTTTCGGGGACTGCATCGGCAGTTTTTGTTTTGCATCCTGTTACTGTTATCAGGCATAGCAGAAGTATAAGAGTAAATTTCATAGTTACAGTTTTATTACCGTAAATATACAAAAAACTAATTGCCTGATGTTTAACGTAACCTTACCACTAATTAACATATTGCTGTGATTTACTCCTTTTAAAGATGGCTAACTTTACATTGTTCAAATAGTTGTTCAGAATTATATACTAAATAAATAAAAACATTGAATTATGACAATCCAAAAAGACCACACCGAAGGTAAAGTAGCAAAAGCTATTGAAAACCAGACATCAAAGCTTCCTTCCGATTTATTTTTATGGGCTGCATTAGGTTCAATGGCAGCTTCGGCAACATTAAAAGTAGCAGGAAAAGAAAAAACAGCTCTTTTTGTAGGGCAATGGGCAGCACCTTTTTTATTATTGGGTATATATAATAAAATTGTGAAAGTAGAAGGTCATGACCAAAAAGACGACGTTGCCGATAAGAAAGATAATGCTGCCTATAAAAAAAGAAGCCTTACTGATACTTTGTACTAATAGCAATACTTTACAAAATAAAAATAACCCTCGCCGCTGTAAGCAAGGGTTATTTTTTTGATTTTTATTTATAAACAATTCATATATTGCTTGCTCTTAATTAATTATATTATGATTAGAATAGTGTCATTTTTTACTGTATTATTTTTTGCAATTAATTTGAATGCCCAAAATAAAGATGAAGTACTAGCGGAAGCTTGGCTGATGTATAATTCGGAAAAGGCTTCTTGGAGCGGTACGGATATGGTAATGCAATATTATCCTGAAAAACTGAATTCAGTAGGGGGCTACATTTCTTATACTGAAAATAAAATGCATACCTGCCTGTTTTTTGATAAAAAATCTACTCCCGGTGTTGCAATAAGCATAAGTTTTGATGATACTTTTATACCGGAGGCAGCCAAAATTGATACTACATACAGGAAGATGACTCCTCATGAAAACGATCTCTATATAATCAGGCAAAAGGCTGTTGAAGAATCACTTACCGATACTATTACATTTAAGCATTATAATAATACAAACTATAATTACATACCGCTAATAACAGGTAAGGAGAAAAAAGTATATATATTGACAGGACCTGTAGTTAATGGAGTAGTAGTTTTTGGGAATGATTACCTGATTACATTTGATAAAAAGAACAGGGTTAAAGAAAAGAAAGCATTACATAAAAATATAATACCCATTGAATATAGTGATAACCCTGATGAAACCACAACAATGCATAATCATCTGGAGGAAACAGGCGATCTTATTACTGCGACCGATATTTGTACACTGATGTTGTATTGCCCCCATACAAACTGGAATCAGCATTATGTGATTTCAAAAGAAAATATTTCAATTTGGGATTGCGAAAAAAGTGAACTTTTCGTAATGACAATGAAAGCATGGAAGCGTATGAATGAGCATGATCCGGAAAAGGAAAGAAAGAAAGAGGAATAACTACTTTATTTAATACAGTTCCGAGAGGTAATATATTTGATTGATTGTGTACGATTTTTCATCTTTACCCTTACTTGCAGAGCATGTATAGGTTATATCGCCATTAGTTTCATGGTTTATTTTCCAAACATATATAGGCGTTTTTAAGCCAAATTTGCCTGCTATATATACCTCATCATTTATATTGAACTTTATCATTTGTAACTGTTTACGGTAAATATACGAAATAAAGTGAGGCAAATGATATATTGACTGCATTATTACATTATAATCTGATGTGACTTGAAATAATCATCAGCAACTTTCCCGAAACTTTTCATAGTTACATAATTGAAAGTACCGCCAACAGCAGCACCTATACCAAAAGGAATTAGCTTACCCAAAGCTGCGCCACCTCGCTTGCTGCCATATGTGGCTACCAGTTTTTGACCTATTTTTTGATTTACTCTATTGCCAAGCCTGTCATTAAAATGTTTATCAAAATGGGCGGTAGTAATAGCAGTACTTCTGATGGCTGTTGTATCGCCAGTTTTAATAACACCCGACCATATACCTAACACAATGGTAAATTCAGTTTCAAATTCTTTTTCTATATCCCTGCCGTAAATTAATGATGTGCCATAGCAAATGCTCGCCATCCAGCGTAGCATCAATACTAAATCGGCAGATATAGAGCCTGCCTCTACCGCAATTTGTGTTGCAGTACCCAGCCCGGGGATAATGCCCGGTAATGCTGTAACGGCACCTACCGATGTGTATTTATTCCTGATTTTTTTAATATAAAGTCGCGACATTTCGCTTGCGGGCATACCGGGATGCGAAAACCGAAGTTTATTTACATTCTGCCTAACATCATGGTAAGCAGGAGTAACTTTGTGTATTATTTTATTGAAATCCATATCATGTAATTATCAAATAGTATTCCAACAAAAATATTGCACTATTTGTTGCCCTTTGGTACTGTTTTATTTTTAAGTATACTGCCTTTAAATTCTTGTAAAGGTTCTTTTTGTAAAATGCGCTGTATATCTTCCCAAGTGGCACATTTAACGGTAAAGGTTACTCCGTCTCTAACCATTGGCAGGTGTATGTACTCTACTCCCGTGAGGTCTTCGTTCAGGTAATCTGCCATATCTTTTATGGAATAAAACCATTCTTTATCATACTGCACTTTGTTTATGCTGCTTTCTTTGCGCAGCAGTGCTTCTTTAATCTTTTTCACTTTTTTATTACCTGTTCTTTACATAAACGTGCTTTATATTCGCTTTTCCCGTTTCTCGTTCATCTACTATAAAGCTGTTTATGCTTTTTATAAGTGGCAGCATTTTAGAGAACCCGTAATTACGTGGGTCAAAATCAGGCTGTTTTTTCAGGATTATATTACCCAAGTCGCCCAGAAATGCCCAGCCGTCCTCGTCCCCAAGATCGTTAACACTGTTTCGTATAAGGTTGATTAATCGTCTGTCAATTTTACTAAGCGTTTCTTTTGGTTTAGCTGTTATTTTCTCTTCATTATTGTCGCTAACAGCCTTTTTATTTATCGTAGTATTTGTGGCAGTGTCTTCTGCTTCAATAATTTCGAGATATATAAACTTATCACAGGCAGTTATAAAAGGAGTAGGTGTTTTTTTCTCGCCTATACCTATTACTTTCATACCCGCTTCTCTCAGGCGAGTGGCAAGCCGCGTAAAATCGCTATCGCTCGATACGATGCAAAAACCATCTACTCTACCGGAATACAATATATCCATAGCATCAATTATCATGGCACTGTCGGTAGCATTTTTTCCTTTGGTATAGCTGTATTGTTGTATGGGTGTAATGGCGTTTTCAAGCAGTACTTTTTTCCAGTTCGACATCCTCGGGCTTGTCCAGTCAGTATATATACGCTTGGTAGTAGGAGTACCATATTTTGTAATTTCTTCCAGCATGCCTTTGATGTTAGCATGAGGTACGTTTTCGGCATCTATAAGCACCGCAAGTTTCAGATTCTGTATTGTATTCATTGTAAATTATTTACCCAAAGATAAGGCAAAACAAATGGCTGTCGTATTATGTTAATTATAATTTACTGATGAATATTAAATATTGGTATATAACAATACTGAAAAACTTGTTGTAAAACTTGTAAGAAAAGTTAGTTTTGTTCGTTAGGTAATTTAACCGACCACTAATAACTAATTATGCACAAAATTGTTACCACTTTATTGCTGCTATGCCACGTTCTGTGTTATTCGCAAATAACAGGTAAAATAACATCATCAGACGGGCAGCCGATTCCTGCGGTAAGCATTTTAATTGAAAACACGTATAACAGCACTTCATCTAACGACCAGGGTGTGTATGAACTCAATATAAAAACCCCCGCTAAATACATGCTCAAATTTCAGTCTATAGGTTTTCGTACTAAGCAAATACCTATAGATGTTAACACATTTCCGTATGTGTTGAATGTAACGCTGGAAGATGAGGCATATCAGTTAAACGAAGTTGTTATAGTACAAGGAGAAGACCCTGCCTATGCTATTATTAGGCAAGCAATAGCACACCGAAAAGAAAATGCTGAGAAAACGGGACATTATGAGGCTGATTTTTATTCGAAAGGTATTTTCAGGGCGAAGAATATCCCCAAAAAAATAATGGGAATTAAAGTAGAAATGCCCGAAGAAGCCAGCCTCGACTCTACAGGCAGCGGTATTATAGCACTCTCCGAAACGGTATCGCACATTACCGTTCAGTATCCGGATAAGCTTAAAGAAAATATCATAGCCTCTAAAGTAAGTGGCAACAATAATGGGTATAGCTATAACAGTGCCCGCGAAGCCCAATATAATTTTTATGAAGATTATATGGATTTTGACTATGATGTACCTATGATTTCGCCTATTGCAAAAGTAGCGTTAAACTATTACCGTTATAAATATGAAGGCAGCTTTACTGATGAACACGGACATAATATAAGCAAAATTAAAGTAATACCCCGCAGGGATAAAGAGCCTGTTTTTGAAGGTTACATCTATATTGCAGATGATAGTTGGACAATATATGCCGTTGACCTTTCTTTAAAAGGATACAGGCTTAGAGAACCGGTACTCGAAACGCTGAGGGTTCAGCAAACTTTTAGTTATAATGCTGATAACGACATTTGGGCAAAAAACCTGCAAACATTTGATATTAGCGCAGGTATGCTCGGCATGGGTGTGTCCGGGCGATATACCCATGTGTACAACAATTATGTTTTTCATAATGCTTTTGACAAAGAAGTTTTTGCAAAAGGAACACTTATTTTTGAGAAAGATGCTA
The DNA here is from genome assembly GCF_004634195.1 of Flavobacterium salilacus subsp. salilacus. Taxonomy (GTDB): domain Bacteria; phylum Bacteroidota; class Bacteroidia; order Flavobacteriales; family Flavobacteriaceae; genus Flavobacterium; species Flavobacterium salilacus. The sequence continues at coordinate 33,404 of NZ_SKBP01000002.1, read as the reverse complement.
CTACAAAAGACTCTTTATACTGGGCAACAACCAGACCCGTACCGCTATCTGAAGATGAAAAAGAAGATTATGCCAAGAAAGACAGCATAGCGTCACATAAAGCTAAAACTGTCAATAATTCGGTAATAACTAATGAGCATAGATTTAAAGTATTCGATGTATTAACGGGGTACAGTTACCGTAATACCGAAACAGGTTTTAACTTTACTTATGATGGTATGCTGGATATACCCAATTATAATACCGTACAGGGCTGGAACTTTAATACAGGGTTATCCTTTAGCCTGTATCAAAAAGAAAAAAAGCGCAGCTATTCGGCATCTGCTTATTTTAATTATGGCATAGCTGAGGATCGCCTGAGGGTGTGGGGTGAGTTTCCTTTACGTATTGGTAAGCGTACCTTTTATTTTTCAGGAGGTAATAAGGCGGAACAGTTTAACGAATCCGAACCCATTTCGCCTATTATAAATAGTGTGAGTACCTTGTTTTTTAAAAATAATTATATGAAACTGTATGATAAAACTTTTGCAAAGGTACATCATACCCGCTATATTTTTAAAAAGCTGAAACTTACGGGGAGCATGGAGTACCTGAGACGCAGACCTTTATTTAACAATACTGATTATGTATTGATAAAGGATAGTGACAGCTTTACATCAAACAATCCGTTAACCCCTTTTGATAATACTACTGCCCCTTTTATGAAGCATACACTGGTAAAGGCAAACCTAGGAGGAGGGATACGATTATTTAGTAAACAAAGCTATTATTACTCTAATCCAAACACATGGACTGCTGCTACAGAGGGTAATGAACCGGGTATCTACTTTATGTATGAAAAAGCATTTGCATCGAGTGAAAAAAACTATGAGTACGATTTTATCGGCTTGCGTGCTACTTATACGGATAAGTTTGCCAATAAAGGCGATTTTGGTATTAGTGTTAAAACAGGTAAATTTTTTAATGCCGAAAATATTGCTTTTGTTGATTATAAGCATTTTAATGGAAATCAAACCCATATTAATGATGGCGAACGCTACCTTAATGCTTTTAACCTGTTGCCTTATTATACCCACAGCACCAACGATTCTTTTTTAGAGGTACATGCAGAGCATAACTTTAAAGGCTATGTAATGAACAAGATACCGTTACTGGACTTGCTGCAATGGAACTTAGTATTGGGCTACCACGCCATAGCCACCCCCGATAATAAACCGTATCATGAATTTACTGCAGGATTCGATAGTTTTGGCTTTGGTAAATTCAGAATGCTGAGGATAGATTATGTACGTGCTTACCAAGGCGGCTTTGTTACCGATGGTGTAATGCTTGGGCTTAAACTTTAAATACAGCATTATAGAATAAAGCGTAACTTAGTTTACGGGCAATGCAACCTTTTGTAAAATTACTTCGTCTATCCATACAACAACCAATATAAACACACCATGAACAAATTTATCACCATATTCTTACTGTTACTTAGCGTTACAGCCCACTCGCAAATTAAAGGAAAAGTAATCTCCTCTGACGGGCAACCCATACCTTTTGTAAATATAACGGTAGAGAATACTTATACCGGCACTACTGCCAACGAAAATGGGGAGTATGAACTGAATATCAGGAAAACAGGTAGTTATACATTGCTTTTTCAGTCTATAGGGTATAAAACAAAGAAAGCGAGTGTTACTATCACAGCTTTTCCGTATGTGCTAAATGTTACTTTGCAGGATGAAACCTATCAGTTGGATGAAGTGGTAATTTCAAATAAAGAAAACCCGGCAAATGCCATAATCCGCAGTGCTATAGCCAGTAAAAAAGAAAACTCGGCAAAAACAGGAAAGTTTGAAGCCGATTTTTACTCAAAAGGTCTTTTCAGGGTAAAAGATGTTCCCAAAAAAATAATGGGTATAAAGGTAGAAGATGAGGAGGAGAGCATACTGGACAGTACAGGAAGTGGTATTATATACCTCTCGGAAACCGTATCTAAAATCACATTTGAGCAACCGAATAATCTTAAAGAGCGTATAATAGCTTCCAAAATAAGTGGTAACGATAATGGGTTTAGCTACAACACGGCTTTAGGTACTTCATACAGCTTTTATGATAATTATGTGAAATTTGGAATTAATTTGGTTTCGCCATTGGCAGATAATGCTTTTAATTATTATAAGTTTTCTTTTGAAGGCAGTTTTTTTGATGAAAACGAAACTCAGATAAATAAAATAAAAGTAATACCACGACGCGACAAAGAGCCGGTGGTTGAAGGTTATATATATATAGTAGAAAACAGTTGGGCTATCTCGGCGGTAGATTTTGATATAAAAGGATACAGGGTACAGCAACCTATAATGGAAACCCTGAATTTAAAACAAAATTTCAGCTATAACACCAATAACAGGATATGGGCTAAAAACTCGCAAACCTTCGATTTCAAGGCAGGATTATTAGGTATAACCTTTACCGGTAAGTTTACCCATGTATATACTAATTATGTATTTCATGACAGTTTTGATAAAGGTACTTTTGGTAAGGAGGTTGTGTATATAGAAGAGGATTCTAATAAAAAAGACTCTTTGTACTGGAATAAAATGCGCCCTGTACCTCTTACCGAAGAAGAGGTTACCGATTATGTAAAGAAAGACAGCATACAAACCCTGCATACTTCGCAAACCTATCTTGACTCTATAGATAAGAAAAACAATAAGTTTGGTGTGTTTGATGTAATAGGGGGTTATACTTATCGCAATTCATTTAAAAAATGGCGTTTCAGCTATGATGGTTTATTAGGACTTTCTAATTTTGGATTCAATACCGTACAAGGGTGGAATTTCAATACGAATCTTTCTTTTTCAAAATATGATGAAGATACAGGCAGGTCAACATACTTGGGTGCAAATTTTGATTATGGTATAGCCGAAGACAGGCTTCGTGTTTCGGGGCGTTTTACGCATCTTTTTAACAGAGATAACAATGCTGCATTATACCTTTCGGGAGGTAATGCTGCTGAGCAATATAATGCTGCCGAGCCTATAAGTAAATTGATGAATACTGTTAGGACGCTTTTCTTTAAAGATAATTACATGAAGCTGTATGATAATACTTTTGCCAAAGCACAGTATGGGCAGGAGGTAATTACAGGGCTTAATGCTTTGGCAAGTGTGGAATATACCCGAAGACGACCTTTAACGAATAATACCGATTATGTTTTAATAAAAGACAGTGATAGTTATACATCTAACAATCCTTTAGCTCCCGGTGCAGATGCTCCTGCTTTTGAAAAACACCACTTAATGAAAGCAAGTATCGTAGCCAGCATGAGATTTGGGCAGAAATACATAACCCGCCCTGATGGTAAAATTCCTGTAAGCAGCCGTAATTATCCTACAATTTTGGTAATGTACCAAAAAGGGTTTGCAGCGAGCGAAAGTAATTATGAGTATGATTTCCTTGCAGGACGTGTTACTTATAATACTACATTGGGTAACAAAGGTAATTTTGGTATAAACGTAAAAGGAGGTAAGTTTTTTAATGCCGATAATATAGCGTTTATAGATTATAAACACTTTAATGGTAATCAAACCCATGTAGGTAACGGGCAGAGCTACCTGAATGTTTTTAACCTACTGCCTTACTATAGCCATAGTACTAACGACCAGTATTTGGAATTGCATGCAGAGCATAACTTTAAAGGTTATATTATGAATAAACTCCCTTTACTGAATTTACTGCAATGGAATCTTGTAGTGGGATATCACCAAATCTCAACGCCTGATTATAAACCTTATAGCGAATTTACCGCAGGGTTTGATAATATAGGTTTAGGCAAGTTTAAAATGCTGCGTGTTGACTATGTTCGTTCGTACCAAAATGGTTTCCAGACTGATGGGATTATTTTCGGTCTTAAATTTTTAGATATACTGGATTGATAGTAGCTAACAAATAAAAAAAGGGGCTGTCTCAAAAGTGCTTAAATAAGCATTTTTGTCATTCTGACGAAGGAAGAATCTCTTATACAAATAATTAAGATTCTTCACTCCATTTCATTACGTTCAGAATGGCACTTTTGAGACAGCTCCTTTTTATATATGTGAAAAATAACGTTAGTCTATCCTCTCAATTTTAGCCCCAAGCGCTCTTAGCCTTTCATCAATTCTTTCATACCCTCGGTCTATTTGTTCGCTATTTTGAATGATGCTTGTACCCTTAGCCGAAAGTGCCGCTATAAGCAGCGATACTCCCGCACGGATATCAGGAGAAGACATTTGTATTCCTTTTAACTGCGATTTAAAATCAAGTCCTATAACAGTAGCTCTGTGCGGATCACACAATATAATTTTTGCACCCATATCAATTAGTCTATCCGTAAAGAAAAGACGACTTTCAAACATTTTTTGATGGATCAATACGCTGCCTCTCGCTTGTGTAGCTATTACTAATATAATACTTAACAGGTCGGGAGTAAAGCCCGGCCAGGGCGCATCGGCTATGGTGAGTATGGAACCGTCTATATAATTTTGTATTTCGTAACCGTCAGGATGTTTTGGTATATAAATATCATCACCTCTGCGCTCCAGTGTTATACCCAGTTTTCTGAAAGTATTGGGTATCACACCAAGGTTATCCCAGCTTACATTTTTAATAGTTATTTCGCTTTGTGTCATTGCAGCAAGACCTATCCAGCTACCTATTTCAATCATATCAGGCAGTATCCTGTGTTCGCATCCGCCCAGTTTTTCTACACCTTCTATTTCCAATAGGTTAGAGCCTATACCTGTAATTTTTGCACCCATGCTGTTCAGCATTTTGCATAGCTGTTGCAGGTAAGGTTCGCAGGCTGCGTTGTATATGGTGGTTTTGCCTTCGGCAAGCACGGCAGCCATAACAATATTAGCCGTTCCGGTTACTGATGCTTCGTCAAGCAGCATATAGGTACCTTTAAGCCTATCGGCTTCTACACCATAAAATGAGTCTTCTTTATTATAGCGGAATTTTGCACCAAGATTAATGAAGCCTTCAAAATGGGTATCAAGTCTTCGTCTGCCTATTTTATCGCCTCCCGGCTTAGGGATGTAGCCTTTGCCAAAACGTGCCAGTAGCGGTCCTACCAGCATTATAGAGCCTCTTAATGCTTTTCCTTCTTCTTTAAACGCTTCTGACTTTAAATAGTCAACATCTACTTCATCTGCCTGAAAAGTATAAGAACCGTGTGCCAGTTTTTCTACTTTTACGCCAAGGTTTCGAAGTAAATTTATGAGTTTGTTTACATCAATTATATCGGGTATATTAGTAATGGTTACTTTTTCAGACGTTAGCAATACAGTACATAATACCTGTAATGCTTCGTTTTTTGCTCCCTGTGGGGTAATTTCACCATGTAATTGTACTCCTCCTTCAATTTTAAATGTTCCCATGCTGCTTTAAAGAATTAGGATTTTCTGTTTTTATTATTTTGGTTGTTTTTTCCGCCGGCGTTAGACCGATGTGATTTTTGTTTTGCACTGTTGCTGATAAACTGTGTTTTATTACTCAGCTTTTTGTTTACTTTCATTAAATCGGAAGAGTTAGAAAGCTCTTCTTCAGTTTTCAGCAGGTTTATTGTTCCTCCGGACAGTTCCAGCAGATGCTCAAAAATGACTTCATCTTTCACAGTATCCTTATTCCAGCTTAAATATGATTTTTTCATATGGTTGGCTATAACCATAATAAGTGCATTTTTAAGTTCTCCCTCTTCCCATTTGTTGGCTACATCTATCATATATTTAATGTTGTTGCCATAAAAGCGATATTTAGGAAAGTTTTGAGGATATTCAAGTCTTTCGGGCTTTTGTGTCAGCATTTCTTTAGAGGGGATAGGGTAGGGAGAATCTACATCCAAATTAAAGTCAGACATTATAAATATCTGATCCCAAAGCTTGTGCTGAAAATCGGGTACATCGCGCAAGTGTGGGTTAAGGCTGCCCATTACTGATATTATATATTTAGCAGCTTTATTACGTTCTTCTCTGTCTTCTATGGCTGAGGCTTGATCAATCAGTTTTTGTAAATGCCTGCCATATTCAGGGATTATGAGGTGTACCCTTTCGGAGTTATATTCTAAATACGTTACTGCTTCTTCCGGTGTATATTGCATATTTTGTTTTGAAAATGTTATAGTGAAATTATCCCCTCAATATAGGAAAGTTCTATATACTTGTCTATTACAGATTGCGAGCTTTGCATTTTTACATCTACAGAGACACTTGTATAGTTACCGTTTTTAGACTTAGTGGTTTTTATAACAGCCCCTATTCCGTTAAAAGCATTTTCTATTTGTAATATCTTTTCAGTATCGGTTGGGACTATAAATTTAAATAAATATTCTGAGGGCCAAATGGTTGAATCTGATAATTCTTGTTTTAACCTTTTGTAAAATTCTTCACTTTTTTTATCCATGTACTAAGTAAATTATAGGCAAATATACGCTTTACGGTGTAACTTCCCTAAAAAACCGGCATGCATACTACTTTTGTTTTAAAATATGCTATACGGCTACTTTGTGAGACTATACCGCAATATATGAACCGAATTATTATGTGTTATGTTTTTGTTAAAGGACAATTTTCAAAGTTTAAGTTTTATTACCAAAACTGTAGTTACCGAGAGTACTGACATAGCCCCGAAACTGTATTTTATAATTTTATCTAATATTGATTTGTTTCGGAATAGCTTAAAGACTAACAATAGGGCAGTACCCATAAAGAAGTTCAGTAATATAAGTGTCATCAGCATATCATTTAGCACATTGTTCATTTCTCCAAAAAAATTTACCAATGCCATAATGTTTAATATGGTAAACACAATAAACCAAATAAAGTAGAATGCTACTATGGTATGAAAGGCAATATGTTTGTAATCAATTTTATTCATAATTATCTAATTTGCTTACAAAATTAATGCCGTAACAAATCGATTTAGTTTTGTGTTTATAACACAAAAGCCAACTATAAAATTGTATTTGAATTTAAAAATTCATTATATACTCATTATCTGAATGTTGCTCACTAATATGTTACAAATTTTTTTCAATATGCTATTAAGTTATTATTATATTATATATATTTATCGCATTATTTTAAACGAGCCCCCGCTCCCCTAAAAATTAACTTTACGGCTAATGAAATTAAAAGATCTTAAATCTTGGTTAAACAAGCTGTCTAATGACGAGCTTGAAAAAGAGTTACGCTATAATTCTATGGACTATGGAATTTCAGGTACTATATCTGAGATTATTCGCTCTGATGAGAATTTGTATTATGTAGGTGATGAACCTGTAATTATGAATACCACTAAAGAGTTGATGCAGAGAGGTTATTCAGAATATGAAATATCTGAAATGGATATTGAGATACCTCAAGGTTGCTATTATATAGAATTGAGTAATGAATATAGCATACTTGAGCGATTTGTTGATTAAACCATAATATTGAGTTAACATCAACGGGAAAAGAGGGATATTTAAATATCCCTCTTTTTTATATCATTAATTACAATTCGGCAATTAGTTTGAAGTAAGTTTCTCTTGCTTTCTTTTTGAGAAATAGTAATATGCAAAACCTATAGCAACAATAGCCAATAATATAAGTTTCGTGTTTATAGGAGCCACAGGGTCATTATCACCTTCCGCATTTCCATCATCTGTGTCAGATCCGGTACCGCCACCTCCAGTTCCAGGTTGAGCAAACAATGCATAATCACTGGCTAAAAGGAAAACAAAAACATACAAATTTAAAAATAACTTTCTCATACTTTTGGGATTTAATTCTGCAGCAAAAATATATATATTTTTAAAACAACAAAACATTTGAACATTTTCTTTAGGTTAATAATTAACAAATACATTATTATTCACTTTATCCCTAAGTGCTTTACTCTAAGTGGTTGACTACTCATAAGGTAGGTAAATGAATGATATCTGCTTTTAATGTCGAATTTTTATTCATAATGTATATACTACGTAATATCTTTTAAAATGGTTTTATTTTCTGTTTGCCTAATTATACCAGACATTTTTATTATAATATACGTTTAAGTAAATTTGTTGCTTTATAAAGAAATTGTGGCTAAAGAAATAGTAGTAATAATTGGCGGACCGGGCTCCGGAAAAACAACCCTTATAAAGCACCTTGAGCAGAAAGGATATACCTGTTATCCGGAAATATCGCGAGAGGTGACTCTTGAAGCACGTAAACAAGGTATAGAACAACTTTTTCTGGAAAAGCCATTGCTGTTTAGCGAGCTTCTTCTTGAAGGAAGAAAAAAGCAATATGCGGCTGCGGTTAACGATACAAGCAATATTGTATTTATAGACAGGGGGCTGCCCGATGTACTTGCATATATGCACTACATAGGCGATGCCTACCCCTCTTTTTTTGATGATGCATGTAAAGAATACCGATATACCAAAATATTTTTTTTACCGTCCTGGCGCGAAATATATGTTGCTGACGATGCCCGCTATGAAAGTTATGAGCAGGCAGAACTAATTGCTGCTCATTTACAGGAAACATATAAAAATTTCGGGTATAAATTGATAGAAGTACCAAAGGATACACTTGATAACAGAATTCTTTATATATTGGGGCATCTTTCTTAACCTATATGCAACATCCCCTCGAAATTCTAAAAAAGTACTGGCAATATGACAGCTTTCGCGAACCACAGGATAAAATAATCCAATCAGTACTTGAAGGTAAAGATGCCTTTGCCTTAATGCCCACAGGAGGTGGTAAATCAATATGTTTTCAAGTACCGGCACTAATAAAACCCGGTCTTTGTTTGGTAATCTCTCCGCTAATAGCCTTAATGAAAGACCAGGTTGCCAATTTGTCGGCACGAGGTATTAAAGCTATTGCGCTCACAGGAGGATTATCTCCCGATGCTATAAGCGACCAGTTGGATAACTGTAAGTTTGGCGATTATAAATTTTTATATGTTTCTCCCGAAAGGTTACAAGCTGAGTGGATTATAGAGCGTATAAAGGAACTCCCTATAAATCTTGTAGCTATAGACGAAGCGCATTGCGTATCGCAATGGGGACATGATTTTCGACCAGCTTATTTAAAAATTTCAGCATTAAAAAAACAGTTGCCCAATGTACCATTTTTAGCATTAACAGCCTCTGCTACAAAAAGGGTGCAGGAAGACATCGCCACACATTTGGGGTTAGAGAACCCTGTAGTATATAAAAAGTCATTTTTTAGAGAGAATATAGCCTATATGGTTCTCGAAACCGAAGATAAACTTCATCGTCTGCAACAAATACTCACTAAAAATCCTGAACCATCCATTATATATGTTCGCAACCGAAAGTCATGTCATGATGTTTCACAACAATTACAATCGCTCGGCTTTAAAGCTACCCATTATCATGGCGGGCTTAAAGAGAAGGAGAAAGAAGCTAATATGCAGGCTTGGATGCAGGAAAAGGTACAGGTAATAGTAGCTACCAATGCTTTTGGCATGGGTATAGATAAGGCTAATGTAAAAACAGTTATTCACATACAGTTACCCGAAAATCTTGAAAACTATTACCAGGAAGCGGGGAGGGCAGGGCGAATTGGTAAAAAGTCGTTTGCAGTGTTGTTAATAAACAAATCTGACATAGCGGCAACTCAAAACCAGTTTATAGAAGTTCTCCCTGACAAAAAGTTTTTAAAAAATGTATATTCCCGATTAAATAATTATTTGCAGATAGCCTATGGCGAAGGTATAGGGCAAACTTTTCCGTTCAATCTTAACGAGTTTTGCAGGCATTATGATTTTCCTGTTGTAAAAACATATAACGCGTTACAGTTTTTAGATAGGCAGGGTATCGTTACATTGTCTAAAGAATTTTCAGAGAGTATAACCTTACAGTTTCTTGTGCCCAGTAAAGAAGTATTGCGCTACATCAGCCTTAATCCTGCAGATGAAACGATGATTTTGACTATTTTAAGGAATTATGCAGGAGTATTTGATATGGAAACAGCTATAAATGCTAACTTTATAAATAAAAAAGCAAAATCAACAGAACAGGAACTTTTGACACTAATGCAACGGTTGCAGCAAAAAGGAGTTATAACATATACCAGTAAAGGGGCTGACAGCAGCCTTACTTTTAACGAGGTTCGGGAAGATGACCTTACGATCAATCGGGTAACTGCCTTTTTAGAACAACAGAATAAAATAAAAGTAAAGCAGTTTGAAGCTATAGTGCATTATGCAACAAATAACAACAGATGCAAGAGCCGCCTGTTACTTGATTACTTTGAAGAGAAAGAAAGTGCAGATTGCGGGATTTGCTCCTATTGTATAAATAAACATAAAGAGTCTAGAAGTATAACCTATCTCGCTGAGGCAGTATTGCAATTACTGGAAAATGACTCATACAATTCGCGCGAGATTGAACAAAAACTTGAGCTTACTCCCAAAGAAACAGTATATGTATTACAGGTTTTGTTGGAAAATGGAAAGATTAAAATAAATATGAATAACCAATACACTATAAAGTAATGGAACGTTTACGAATTGTTTTTATGGGAACACCCGAATTTGCAGTAGGGATTCTGGATGCTATATATCAAAATAACTATGATATTGTTGGGGTTATAACTGCTCCTGACAGACCTGCGGGCAGAGGACAAAAAGTAAAATACTCAGCAGTAAAAGAATATGCACTGGAAAAAAACCTAAAGCTGTTGCAACCGGTTAATTTAAAAGATGAGGTTTTTTTACAAGAGCTTGAGGGTTTACAGGCAAATTTACAAGTAGTTGTAGCTTTTCGTATGTTGCCCGCTCAGGTATGGAAAATGCCAAAGTTGGGCACATTTAACCTGCATGCATCATTATTGCCGCAATATCGTGGTGCAGCACCTATAAATTGGGCTATTATTAATGGAGAGAAAACAACAGGTGTAACAACTTTTTTTATTGATGATAAAATTGACACAGGTGCTATTATATTAAAGGAGGAAATAGCTATAGGTGACAAAGAGACGGCAGGCGAACTGCACGACAGGCTTATGCTGCTTGGTGTTGATGCCGTGCTGAAAACGCTGTCGCTTATTGGCAACGGACAAGCCGAAACAACTATACAACCTACAGATGCGAATATAAAAACAGCCTATAAGCTAAATAAAGAAAACTGTAAGATAGACTGGACTATGCCGGGACAGGCTATTTATAACCTGATAAGAGGGCTTAGTCCGTATCCTGCGGCATGGACTTTTATTAACGATAATGGGCAGGAATGGAATGTAAAGGTATATAATGCTCTGTTTAAAGAAGAAGATCATGATTGTGAAGTTGGTAAACTTATTGTTGATAAAAAAGAAATCAAGATAAGTGTTGCCAACGGATATATTATATTACTTGATTTACAATTTCCCGGTAAGAAAAAAATGACAGCAGGCGAGTTGCTTAACGGTATGAAATTTACGGCAAATGCTATGGCAAAATAGCCAGTAAACACAAGTGTTAACAAAAAATTATAAATTCCAAGCCCCTTTGTTAACATTTTAATAAAAGTTATTAACAATTAAATTGAAATAATTATAAAACACTTGTGTGGTATGGATTTCCTGCTAAATTTGTAGGACAGGATATATAAAAACATTAATTTTAAACCAAACAATTAATAACAATTATTATGAACAAATCAGAATTAATCGACGCAATGGCTGCAGATGCAGGAATATCAAAAGGTGCAGCAAAAAAAGCATTAGAGTCATTCATCAGCAATGTAGGTGATGCATTAAACAAAGGTAATAGAGTATCTCTGGTAGGTTTCGGTTCATGGTCTGTAACTAACAGGGCTGCGAGAGAAGGAAGAAATCCGCAAACAGGAGCTACTATTAAGATTGCTGCTAAAAATGTTGTTAAATTTAAGCCAGGAGCTGAGCTTGACGGTGCTGTTAATAAATAATAACATAAATTAACCAAGTATATTAAGCCTCTCCTTAACGAGAGGCTTTTTTTATAAAACTTTCTGAATTTATTTTGGATGTCTGTTTTTTTTAATTAAATTTATTTCAAATTGAAGGACTATGATTTCACTAAAGCCAAAAAAAGGGCACCTGCTTATTGCAGAGCCTTCGACCATAGGAGATCTGTCATTTAACAGATCTGTGGTTTTATTAGCCGATCATAATGCAGAGGGTTCTGTGGGTTTCATCTTAAACAAGCCCCTTGGATTTACCATACAAGATCTTATTCCTGAAATAAAAGGGGAATTTAAAATTTATAATGGGGGACCGGTAGAGCAGGATAATCTATATTTTATACACAATATTCCCGAACTCATTCCTAATAGTATCGAAATATCTAATGGTATTTATTGGGGAGGCGACTTCGAATCTACTAAAGATCTTATCAATACAGGAAAGATTAAAAAGAACAATATTCGCTTCTTTTTAGGCTATACCGGCTGGGATGCCCACCAGCTTGAAGATGAACTTGAAGAAGATTCTTGGATAGTATCTGAAAACAGCTATCAAAATAAAATTATAGGAAAATCCAGTGCCTCTTTCTGGAAAGAAAAAATAATGGAATTAGGTGGTGAATATTTAATATGGTCTAACGCTCCCGAAAATCCTGCCTTAAACTAATCCCAGTCTTATTTGAGCATTCAGTTTTTTCAATAAATCAGATGCCAAATCATTCCCGTACTCTTTTTTTCTGTATTTAGTGATGGGTTGTATCCCTGCAATCACATTAGTAATAAATAATTCATCCGCTTTTTGAAGGTCAAACGGGGATATTGATGCTTCTTCAACGATAATATCTTTATGCTTTTTTGCAGCTGCTAAAACTTGTTTTCTCATGATGCCATTAAGGCAGCCATCTGCCACAGGCGGAGTAATTAATTTATTGCCCATAAGCATAAATAAATTGCCTTGCAGCGCTTCTACCACGTTTTTATCGTCATTCAGCAGCAGGCAATTATTAAGCCCGTTTTCATATGCATAAACACTACCTGTAATGTGTACCATTTTGTTAACAGTCTTTAATGAAGACAGTAATTGCTTGGTTACATAAAAATCTTTAAAAAGATCTACCTCATATACTGCATCTGAAAATTGATATATTGAATTCTCCATTTTATCAGCAGTTATAATAAATTCAGTATTATTATCGGTAGGAAGGTAATAACCTCCGGGCTTTCTGAAAAATGTAAGTCGTGCTCTGGCAGATGCGCTTAGTTGTAAATTATTTACCAGTTCCAGTACTTTTTCCTCCATATACTCCATGGTAAAATACATAGGAATTTCCATTCTTATTATACGCATAGAAGCCATTAATCTAAAATAGTGGTCTTCTATAAACAAAACTTTGCCGTCGAGTACTTTCAGCGTTTCAAAAATAGCATCTCCATATAAAAATGCCCGGTTTTGGTGTATGGATATATCTGATTGTGGTGTTAAGTTGCCGTTATAACTTATCATAAAAAATGCCCTATTTTGGATAGGGCAAATATAACTTTAATAGCAATGATATCCTAAACAGAGCCTAAAACATGTTTTAGGTCGGATATTTGGTTTTCCCATAACTGTTTTGCTTCTTCCACATCATCTTCATAGGCAAAATCTACCACCATAAGTGATACGTCTTTAGTTATCTCATCAACTAAGATTCTTAACTCAAAATAGTACTCTCCATCTTTATTTTCGTCATCTACCCATCTGAATTTAATTCTCTCTCCGCTTTTCTTAGAAGACATCCTGGCTTTTTCTTCAGAGTCATCCCAAATAAAGGTAAAAAACTCTCCTCTGGAGTTAACATTATCTGCAAACCATTCTGACAATCCTGATGGCGTTGATATATATTGATATAAAAGCTGTGGTGATGAGGTTATCGGGAATTCGAGTTCATATTTTGTTTTTTCGTCCATCGGTCTGTAAAATTTTCGCGAAATATAGAATAATAAACAGTTAAAAAAAAACATTTTGATAAAATATTTTTTTCAAAAAAATATGTTTGGATGCATTAAATAAAATTATATATTTGCACCCGCATTGAAGGAATAATAATGCAAACCGAAAAATGGCGAGGTAGCTCAGTCGGTTAGAGCGCAGGATTCATAACCCTGAGGTCACGGGTTCAACTCCCGTCTTCGCTACAAAATTGAAAAAACAGGAAATCAACGGTTTAGTGTACGCTAAACCGTTTTTTTATGTCTAAAATTTTTTACAGTTATAAAAACACAGGAATTATATCATTTTAAACTTTTGTAAAGTACTGTAATTTAATCACTTTCAAACAATAAGATTAACGCTTCAATGCATACTACAATAGATTTATGGAAAAATCCGAGTAGTGTGAATGACCATCCCTATCATTTCAAACAAGAACTTAGGAACTAATTAACTCCTGATTCAAATTCCGTATTTGGAATACAATCAACAAATTGATTTGTTGAAAAAGATAGATACTATTGGAGTGGCTATTTTGATAGAGGAAATTAATCTTTAAAAATGAATGCTAATACAGTATATGATGTTTTTCTTGCCCTCCCTCCGGAGGAAAGGGAAAAATTCATTGTATTAGTAAAAGAACAAGAAATAAAAACTTCCTTTAAACTTAGAAGACAGAAAAGTAAATTTACAAAACAAGATGCCATCGATTATTTGCTTACAACGGTTTTCAAGCCTAAAAATTGACATAATTACATAATATTATACTTTGTATAGATAATATTGTGTAAATTTTTTAGAGTATCAGTATTTTAATTATATATTTTGTATTCTATCAAGTAATATTTTAAATAAAGTTCTTACGTTTTTATATTATAAAATTGTTATTTTACATTTTTTTACTTGTTAAATAAATACTAAAATCTATTTTAGCTGTTAAAAAAATATAATTATATATAATTATAAAATTTATGAAAAGTGCAACCACTAAGAAATTGCTATTTCTACTTTTGCTTTCTATTCTTTCTCAAAAAATTTTTAGCCAGTTAAATATCCAATTTCAACAACCCAAATCTCCCGAAGCCTATTTGTTTGAAAAATATGGCAGTATGCCAATTGCAAATTATTCGGGTAAACCTAATGTTAATATTCCGTTATATACAATTAATTATGGTGATATAAATATTCCTTTATCATTGTCCTATACTTCAAACGGTATAAGAGTAGATGAAGAAGCTTCACAAGTGGGACTTGGATGGTATTTCGGTACAGGAATGATTTCTCAAATAGTTAATGGTAAAGATGATTTAAGAGATAATATAGATGTGCTACTACCGGATTTTTTTTATCAACCCTATCCCCAGTATGTTTTAGATAACTATCCAAGAAGGTATTTTGACGCATACCCAATTGGTAATATAGATCCCATGACTCCTGACAGGTTACTTTTAGACCCAGCAGATCCTATCAGCCGGGATAAATATTTTATGGGAAGAGTGAGAACAGATGGAAGTTTCAGTAATTTCGTTCCTTATCCTAGGAATGGACAACTTTACGACTATAAACCAGTTTTAGATTGGTATAATAACCCCTATTTTGGAGATGACATGGAAATAGACTTATTTAAGGCTAATTTTTTTGGTCATGAAATTATATTTTATTACAGTCCTATCAACAATACTTCTGGCACTCTTGGTTCTGTTTCTGTTTTAAGCGGTGATAAATATGCAGTTAAACTTATTAACAATGGTTCGAATACATACAGTTTTAAAATTACTGCCCCGGATGGTACATCTTATTTTTTTGAAGAAGAATTAGTTAATTATAACACACCCTCTCTAACTAGTTCAGGATATACTACTAACTTAAATGATACGTCAGGAACAGGTTATCAAACGTTTACTAGTGTTGTAACTCCTCAAGATGAGGGACTTGATATATATACATCATATTCCAGAATTTGGAAAATTACTAAAATTGAGGATACTAAAGGCAATATAGCAACATTCAATTATACAGATTTACCCAAAATAACATCTACAACTTCAAAATCCAGTAGAACTGAGTTTTTAAATGTAACATACAGACATACTGAACAGTCTCTAGGTTTGGGTTTGATAGATCAGTGGTGGCCACTAATAGGGCCTGAATTTGGTTCATATCAACCACCGACTGGGAAACATATCCATTACTATAGAAATACTAATGCAACACTTCGTCAGGACAAATCATGTTTAAGTAGTATTGAGTTTGGTGATTCAGAACTTATATTTAATAATACAGATCGCATTGATATTCCTTATGATAAGAAATTATCTGGTATATCAGTTCTTTATAAAAATAATATAGTCAAAAATATCAATTTAGAGTATGATTATTTTAATTCCGCTTATTCCAGTAATAACACGCAGAAACGATTAAAATTATTGAGTGTTCAAGATGGTGACAATAGCTATAAATTTAAATATAACAACACTCCTTTTCCTAATAAAAACTCAAACTCTTTTGATTATTGGGGCTTTTATAATGGGGCTCCTAATACAACTGCTTCAAGTAATCCGTTTAGATTATATGAAGATTCTTCCTTAATACCCCAGTGGGCTCATGATTTAATGCCTTCAATAGAAGGTATAGCTAACCGATCAGCACACTCTGAGTATTGCAAAATAGGAATATTAGAGGAAATAGAATATCCTACAGGAGGAACTACAGAATTCATTTATGAACTCAACGAGTTTGATAATTACTTTTTTCCAGATTATAACAATAAAACAGTACTAGATGCCAATGATAATTTTGTAAATGATTATCCTCAGACTATAAGTAGAGGTTTCGGTCTTAGGATAAAAGAAACTATTGACAGGCCGGGAGATGGTACATCTTATAAAACTAAATATACGTATTCTGGAGGTAAACATATACCTCCATATGTAGCTTACAATGACAGCGAAAGTCATTATACAACCTATAATGATAACCAAGTATGTGGTGGCACTCAATGTACTTACTACACAGTAACATCAGGTAATAAAATAATGAGTTATAATAACTCATTATATCAAACTAATATTTTGGGTAATGGCGATGGGGTTGGTTATGATACAGTAACAGTTGAAAAGGTATCATCAAATACGGTAACAACAAATGGTAAAACTGAACATTTTTATACAAACGTTCCTGATGTAAGTGCCAGAGATAAGTTTGGTTTTGGAGTGCCAAAGTCTTTATTCGACATGTTTGGTTTTTCGATTCGTCCCACGGATTTAGATAATGGTTTATTGACGCAAGAAATAGTTTACGATATCTATAATACTCCGAAATTTAAAAAGGAATATACATATCAATCAATTCTACCTACAATATATACCAGTACAACTGCTTCTTATAACGTTAAAGTTGTTAAGGTACCCGGAAATTATGGATATCCCAGAACAGGTTCTGGTAATCATACCTATGCTGTACCTCCAATACAAGAAGTTTTTCATGAGTATCTCTTCTTTTATTATCCGTTAAGAAAAACTAAAAATCTTCTTAAAAATCAAACTGTTACAGAATACTTTGATGCAGGAAATGTTATTGCAACTACAAGTTATGAATACGACAATTTTTACAGAAAAAAATCAATAACAGTGGCAGACCCTAATCGAGGAATTGAAAAACAAACTATAGATTACTATACGTCATACCAAACCTCATATAAAAACCAATTAATGTTACCTCAAAGGACTCGTACTTATCAAGGTAATTTATATGGCAACCAAGAATTGAAAGAAGAACGCTATTATTTCTATAACGACCCTTCCAACCTTGTTAGTAGAGTTAAAGTACGACCAAGAGGTACTCAAAATCCGAATTATGAGAGAGAAATATATTATGATCAGTATGACGATAAAGGGAATATAATAGAATATCACGTAGAAGATGGAAATTCTACCTGTGTAATTTGGGGATACAACAAAACCCTCCCTATAGCAACGATAGAGAATGTTGCCTATGGTTCTGTCGTATCATCTTATGTGAATAACCTACAAACTTTATCTAATTCTGATATTGATAATTGCAGGCAAGTTAGTTGTACTGAACAAGCACTAAGAACAGCACTAAATAATTTGAGGTCAGCTTTTCCGCAGGCAATGGTTACCACTTATACCTACGATCCTTTAATTGGTATAACCAGTATGACAGACCCTAAGGGCTATACCTCTTATTATGGATATGACAGCCAAAACAGGCTGAAATACATAAAAGATGAAGATGGAAATATCCTTGAGGAAAATGAATATAACTTTAAATCCGACAACTAAGAAATCCTTACATGAAACCGATACAAATAACCACTATATTAGTTGTACTGCTTGCATTTACTACGGTAGCATACAGTCAAAATCCCTCTGAGAATTATATTAAAAAAATTCACTATAAAAATCCCTCCACCAATGGTGTCTCTACTAATGATACTATTGTAAGCATTAATTATTTTGATGGGTTGGGACGTGTCAAACAAATAGTGAATGTGAAGGCAGGAGGTCAGGGGCAGGATATCGTAACTCCTGTAACATATGATGATTTTGGAAGACAAGTAAAGCAATATCTTCCAGTTCCTTCCACTATTGGAAATAATTCTTCTCCAAATTATAGGAATAATAACACTTTGATACCTACTCTTACTTCTTATTATTCAAACAAATACCCGGAAGATCTCTCGATTACAAATCCTAATCCTTATTCAGAAACTATTTATGAGACTTCTCCTTTAAACCGGGTTATGGAACAAGCGGCTCCGGGAGAAGCATGGAAAAAGAACAATAATCACACTATTAAATATATATATAGTACAAATATATCAGAAGAAGTACGATTTTTTGAGGTAAGATATCCTGATCCGAATGATACAGAGGTATCATCCTTATATTTTCATGGTACTAATACCATTAATGGTAATAATCCTCAATACTATCCTCCTGGAAGTTTATACAAAACAGTTGTAAAAGATGAAAATTGGGTTTCTTCGGACGGGAAGAACAATACAGTTGAGGAATTTAAAGATAAAAACGGCAGGGTAGTCTTAAAACGGGCATATAATGAAAGTCAGCCTCATGATACACAGTATGTATATGACAAATATGGTAACTTGGCTTATGTTATTCCCCCTCTTGCTGCTGATAATATTGTAAAAGTATCTATCAGATATGTTCGGGCAACAGTCAAAAATTATCCATGGACTTCTTTAGTAAAAGTAGATCAAAAACTTGCAGATGATTACGATAAAGAATTAATGGAGTATAATAACGAGGATATTTTAAACATCGACCTGATGGATAAATATGGCGGACAGGGAGGCTTTTCTCTGACGACAGAAGAAGATGGTAGTTTAGCACTGAACTTGAATATTACAACTGCTAATGCCATGCCATTAAATACAGGTTATATAATCGATTTGAAAGATATCGGAACTTTTCAGGATAAAGAATTAGGAGAAATAAAAGGAGTAGGTTACACTTATTATTTTTCGATAAAAAGTAATTTTATTCATGTAGATGGCTCGGGAAATGTTGGCTCAATTATGACAAGCTTTACCGGAGACAAGAAACTGGAATATGAAAGAAATTATCCATGGACACAAATTTACGAAGCAGATCCGCAGACAGTTAAAGATTATGAAACTGCGCTGTCGGGGTTAGATAACGATGAGATATTAACTACCTATATTCCTAACGCATATAATGCTATGGGAGGGGTTTCTATAAGGGTAGATAAAGACGATCAGGTAACTTTAACATTTAATATTACTTCGGATATTGCCTGTAAGTTGAAAACAGGATCTGTTATCCCGCTGGATATACAGAGAAGACTGCCTGATATGGAAAATATAGGTTTCATATCCGGACCGGGATATAATTATAATATCAGTATTATAAGCAATAATCTTTACATTTTAGGTGATGGTAATTTATATAATTTACCATTCTACACTAATTTTTTTGCTACAGTTAACTATTCTATAGATTACGCAGTTTTACAAGGATTATGTTATATCTATTATTATGATATCGGTAATCGTATAATAGCAAAACACATTCCTGATAATGGCTGGACACATATTGTATATGATAAACGTGACAGACCCATCCTAATCCAGGATGAAAACCTTCGAATAAAAAACGGGTGGCTGTTTACGAAATATGACACTTTTGACAGAGTGGCATATACAGGAGAATACTACGATAACAGAGAGAGAAAAACAATACAAAATGATGTAAACGATAATACTGTTTTTAATGAAGCTAAAACAACAACATCCTCATTTACCAGTGGGGGTAGCCCTGTTTATTACTCAAACATTGTTTTTCCTACACAAAACTTGGTAGCTAATCCGGAAACCGGAGGAACAGCCCTTAACCTGTTTACTATAAACTATTATGACAATTATACTTTCAACACGGGTGTCAATATCCCCTCAACAAATTGGTATAATAAAAGTATAAGTTCTCGAACAAAAGGTTTACAAACAGGCAGTAAAATAAGAGTACTGGGAACAGACTGGTGGAGTAATGCGCTTAATGCTTATGATGATAAAGGAAGAGTAGTATGGTCGCATACAGAGGATGGATATAACTATTCGGGAAGGGATACTAATTATAATCTTAGTTTTACAGGTCAGGTATTAGAGAGTAAAGATAAATTTAGCCATTTTACTGTAAACGGCGCTGTTTCTGTAGATATTGAGGATTATTATACTTATGATTATGCAGAAAGATTATTAGAACATAAACAAAAAATAAACGATAATCCTACAGAGTTAATATCAAGTAATATATATGATGACTTAGGACAATTAATCCGTAAAGGTGTGGGCGGAAAAGCTACTGCAACAACCCCGCTACAAACGGTTAACTACAATTATAATATAAGGGGCTGGCTCAAAGGTATAAACAATGTGGAACAAGGTTTATCTGCAACATCCGACCTGTTTGCTTTTGGTGTCAATTATACCAATGTAACAGCAAGCCCCAGCATAGGCTTGCAGGCAGAGCCTTTGTATAACGGTAATATTGCTGAAACCCTTTATAGAAGTAAAAGTGATGATGATTTAAAAGTTTATGCCTATAAATATGATGTACTAAACAGGCTTACAGAAGCCAACCTTTTTGGAGCGCCGGGCGTTACAGGAATTAGTGATTACAGAGAGGGAGGAATAGTATATGACAAGAACGGGAATATATTAAACCTTGAAAGGTATGGTATAACCAGTACAGGCAATTTTGATAAGATAGACGTTTTAAGCTATACCTATAAACCGCATAGTAACCGATTGATACGCGTAGATGATTATGCCGATACCGAAGGGTTTAATGATGGAGATACCGGCAGTCCTGAAAACCAGGGAGAAGACGACTACAGGTATGATGACAATGGAAATATGAACATGGACTTGAATAAAGGTATAGTTACAGAAGGAATTACTTACAACCACCTTAACCTGCCTGTACATATTGATTTTGGGAATAACAATGCAATAGAGTATGTATATGATGCTGCTGGAACAAAGCTGGAAAAGAAAGTAACCGAAAACAGTACTGTTACAAAAACAACATATACCAATGGTTTTGTATATAAAAATGATGTGCTACAATTTTTACCACACCCGGAAGGGTATGCAAGTTATAATGAAAATAATGAAAATTTTTCGTATGTTTACCAGTATAAAGACCATTTGGGTAATGTACGGTTGAGCTATACCGATGCTGTTCAGGAGGAAGTTGATATCCCTTTTGATACAGATTTGGGAGGCTTTACTGAACAAGAAAATGCTGCGGCACAGTTGCAAAATGGGGCTCTCGTTGTAAATGTGACAGAACCTTATGCCGGAGTTCGGAAGGGAATTTCAACTTCAGTATCTAAAGGGGAACGTTATGAGTTTACACTGACTATAGACAAAGGAACAACAAATTCAGTGAGTGTGGTTATAAGGGAGAGTGACCCAAGTGAGGGGGTATGGGAAGAATTTTCGGTAGGCTATTTATCACCGGGACAGCAAACACTACATTTTGAGCATACAGTATCGGCTGATAACCTCGGTTTATCTTTATACATACGTAAAACGGGAGTTACACAGGTTACTACTACTTTTAGTGTATTACATTTTAACTATAAGAAAAAGAAACTGGAAGTTATTGAAGAAGACCATTATTACCCTTTTGGATTAAAGCATAAAATAGAAGGAGCAATTGTTCAGCCTATAGGTAATGCTGTAGCCCAAAACTATAAATATAATGGAAAGGAATTTACAGAAGCATTAGGACTTAATATGTATGATTTAGGAGCTAGAATGTATATGCCTGATATAGGAAGATTTGGAGTGGTTGACCCGATGGCTGATTTCGTTAATTATCAATCTCCGTATGTTGCCAGTGACAACAACCCTGTTCTTTACAGAGATGAATATGGTTTAGGGATTCTTAATGTTATTGGTAATTTTTTTAGTCGTATAGGTAATGGTATAGCTAGATTATTTTCAGGAAATAATTGTGGTTGTTATCAACACCCTGAATCTTATGCTGATTCTTGGAGTAGAATGGATTTTCCAAAAATAAATGAAAAATTAAGGAATTTATTTGATAGAAAAAGGAGTAGTACAAAATCTAAATCAGAAGATGACGGTGAGAATGATGATAGAAAACCAGTTAGAGCATTACAAGTTTTGCCAATAGATCCGTTTAGTATGAAAATCCCAATAGTTGGAGTAATCCATAATCCACCACCAATTAAAGGAATGCCTAATCCTATAGTTAATGGCAGAGAAATTAAATCCGATGGTAGAACTACCTTTGACGCAGATATAAAATTTGCAAATAGTTCTACTTCATTAGATAATTCATCTGCACATAAAACACTTAAAAACTTGATTAAAACATTAGTGGATTATCCTCAATTAACTATATTGATTCATGGTAATGCTTCATTCATAACTTCAGAATCAATCGATTCAAATACAGGAGCAAAAGTTGATGGACAACGTGGAACTATAGGCCAATTACAACTAGGGAGAGCGAGAGCTATAGAAGCTTATCTTATTAGAAAAGGGATTAATCCTTCTAGAATAAGGGTTACTAGAGGTAAAATATCTACTAATGGATCTTTACCTTCAGCAACATTTACTGTTAAAAATTAAATTATAAAAAATGAATTTCAAAAAGATATATATAATATTATTTCCTTCTTTCCTTTATATTCTTTCAGGTTTTTATTCATATGTAGGAAATACACAAGATAAACTTTTATGGGATAAAAATAGAAAGTTAAAATGGACTGATTTTCAAGGAATACCAAATATGGATGATTCCTGTATTTTAGTAGCAAGTACTCAAACCTCAATTGAAATAACAGACAGCTCACATAAAAATGGAATTCCTGTATTTAAGGTATGTTGCTTTTTTGTGAAAAACAAATCTTGGACTAAAGTAGATGATGATTATACTTTAGATCATGAACAGCTTCATTTTGATATAGGAGAAATCTATACAAGAAAAATTAGAAAGGAATTTGATAAATTAAATGCCCAAGGGATTATAGACGTTGCGAAATACCAAAAAGTTTTTGATACTTACCTAAATGAGGTTGAAGATTATAATGAAAAATATGATAATGAAGTATATTTTAATGAAGAAAGACAGGCTTTATGGAGAAAAAAAATTAAAAGTGAGCTAGAAGAATTAAAGGAATATGAAATTGGTAATGTATCAGATTAGGGTTTTACTTTGATTGTAAATATTAGGGCTCTAAAAACACTTTTAGCCTGCAACATTTCAGTTATAATAAAAAGAAGCTGGAAGTTATTGAAGAAGACCATTATTACCCTTTTGGATTGAAGCATAAAATAGAAGGAGCAATTGTTCAGCCTATAGGTAATGCTGTAGCCCAAAACTATAAATATAATGGAAAGGAATTTACAGAAGCTCTGGGACTTGACTGGTATGATTATGGAGCAAGGAATTATAACCCTGCTATTGGTAGGTGGTCAAGGATAGATAACAAAGCTGAGTTATATTTTGCTACATCTCCTTATGTTTATGCTCTAAATACTCCACTTCAAGCAGTTGACCCTGATGGAAATCTTGTTATATTTATTAATGGTTTAGGTGGTGGAGGTGCTTCATATTGGAGAAGTTCTGAAACAATTCGATATATGACGGGAACGGAAAGTTTTGTTGGTTTTAAATGGCAAACATATGGAACTTATAAGAAAAAGATAGCTTTTGATAGTAGTGTAATGACTCATTTTGGAGATTATAATGCTAGATATATTGATGGTTCTCCAGGTTCTTTACTTAATAATTTCACCTCTGGGCAAAGATTCGAGCAAGGATATCAAAAAGGGAAGGAACAAGCTGCCGAAATTATTGGAAGTTTAGCAAGAGATACTCAAGGAAACATAACTGAGTCAATCAAGATAATTACCCATAGTATGGGAGGTGTTTATGGAAAAGGTTTTGTTGCGGCATTAAAATACTACATAAGAACTAGTAAAGACCCCCAAGTTAGAAAGGTACTAATATCTTTAGTTGCAGATTTTGATCCTTTCCAAGCTGGTGGCAATCTAGGGAAAGCAGATAAAAACATTTATACTCAACAATTTATAAACGCAGGGTGGTCAGATATCTTTAACGCAGGATGGTTGGCTAATCAAGAAGAAGAAGAAGAAGCTGATGATGTATATTATAACGAAAATAAAACGTCTCATTTCATAGAAACTTTTCTCGGAAATATTGATGACCTGCAAGAAGGTAAATATGAATGGAATGATGATGAACAGCAATGGATCTGTACAACTTGTAAAAATGATTGATATGAAATATTTAAAATTAGCATTCTTATATATATTATTAATGCTTACATCTTGTTTTAATAAAACCAGTACACCGAAAGAGCATTTAAATGATATTAGCATTCCAAAGGAGCAATATTTACAAGATGTTGAATTTTTGAATAGACTAGTCTTATTTTATTCAGATTCTTTAAACAAAAAAAGAGTTCCTAAATCTCAGAGTAAAATTATAGAAGTCACTATAGACACTATATTTTATAGTTCAAATAGAAAAATTTCTTTTTTAGCTATCAAGAAAAATAGTAATTCTTACTTAGAACAGATGAAAAGTGGAAAAGACAATATTCAATTTGTAGGTGAGTGCTTCATAGGATATAAAAATGAAATTAACAATTTTAATATTCTTAAAAAATTAAAGTATACAGTAACATCAAGAAATTATGATGATACTTCTGAAAAGCTTAGAATAATTTATTTGAGAGAAATGCATTATATTGATGGAAAATATAATCTTAATGATAGAAGATTCTGGACCAGTAGTATATGGGATGAAAATGAAGGTAATGTATCAGATTAGGGTTTTTCCTTTGATTTTGGTTGTAAATATTAGGGCTCTAAAAACACTTTTAGCCTGCAACATTTCAGTTATAAAAAGAAGAAGCTGGAAGTTATTGAAGAAGACCATTATTACCCTTTTGGTTTAAAACACAAAATACAAGGGGCAGTTGTTCAACCCATCGGTAACGATCTAGCTCAAAACTATAAATATAACGGAAAGGAATTACAAGAAGAACTAGGACTTAACTTTTATGATTACGGAGCGAGGAATTATGACGCTTCTTTGGGAAGGTGGTTTAATATTGATCCATTAGCAGAGATATCCAGACGATGGTCTCCATATAACTATGCATATAACAATCCTATTTTCTTTATAGATCCAGATGGAATGGAAGTCCTGGATTTTTCTTGGGGTACTGTATATGTAGGAAATGATGCGCAAAGCATGTTTTCTCAATTACAAAAAACAATGTCTTCTAATTCTGAAAAGGATAATGAAGAAGAGGATTGTTGTGGAGGGTCTATAGCTAGCTATAGACATAAAGAAAGTCCAAAAGAAACAGATTATTATAGAGCAAATAAAGGAACAAAGAATGTTGTTAATGAAGCTGCCTATGAAGCAGGTATGTTAGCTACCACAGTTGGTGGAGGTGACATAGGAGGAGATAATGATGGTTATAGTGGGGCAATTAGACATGCTTACTGGATGTACTTAATAGCAATTAGTTTAGGTCCTGAAAGAGCTGAAACGATTGGTTTGTTACATGAAGATTTTATTATTACCCGCGGAAAATATAAAGGTATGAATAATATATATTCAGAGGATTCTAAAATGGATATGATTAACAATGCGTGGGGAATAAATATGGCCAGAGAGAATCCTAATTTAACTGATGTGGAATTTGAAGAGTTGTTCTATAGAGCTGTTCAAAGTCAAAATGGAACAATAAAAATAATTGACACAAAGACAGTGCCTAAAAGTACTCTTAAGGAAAGGTTTAAAAGCCTTGAAAAAACAAAGGAGCGGCTGAGAGCTAATGGACATCGAATGATGCCTTCTATTAAATGGTAATTAATTATTTATTATGACAAGAAA
Source organism: Flavobacterium salilacus subsp. salilacus (assembly GCF_004634195.1). Classification (GTDB taxonomy): domain Bacteria; phylum Bacteroidota; class Bacteroidia; order Flavobacteriales; family Flavobacteriaceae; genus Flavobacterium; species Flavobacterium salilacus. Next base: position 6,997 of record NZ_SKBP01000002.1, on the reverse strand, counting down.
AAGAATTTTATTAGGTACTATTAGTTTACTTTTAATAGTAATACTGTATCTGTTTATTCAATTTAATAGTGTTAAACATATTGAACAGAATTGTTTAACATATGATTTTGAAGATGTTTTTGAAAAAGAAAATAGCTTAGTTTTAAATAAAACATATGATTTCTCTCAAATATTTAATTGTAAAAGTTGGGATAAAATGATAATAGTAGGAGGTCCAAAAGCAAATAGGACTATTATTTTTTTAAAAGAAGGAGTTTTTCTACCCGAAATAGATTATATAAATAGAATTCAAGGTTGTTTGCTCTTTTACTTAGTCAAAGATGGGAGATTAATTTCTCCTCCAATTGAGTTTTGGCATTCCCATTTTTTATATTTTGAAGATTTCAATGATTTTGACTATGTTAGCTTAAATAGACAAGATGCCATTTTTAAATGTATTAAACTTGAAACTATAGGGGGTAAAGATGAAATACTGACTTTTGAACGAATAGGCAATGGTGGTGGTAATGTATCAGATTAGGGTTTTGCTTTTATTTTAGTTGTAAATCATTGAAAGCCAATAATAAAATAAGATTGTTATATAAAAATAGAGGTCGCTATTATATAGCCTATTGGTAACGATTTAGCTCAAAACTATAAATATAACGGAAAGGAGCTTACAGAGTCTTTAGGAATCAATATGTACACATATGGTTTTAGGGATTATGACCCCGCTATTGGTAGATGGGTCTGTACTGACCCATTAGCAGAGAAATACGAAACACTAAGTCCGTATAATTACGTTTCTAACAATCCTGTAAATGCCATTGACCCTGATGGTAGATTAATTGTTTATGTTAATGGTTTGTTGTTTTCTCAAGCATTAGGAATGAAACTTAATCCTTTTAAAAGTTATAGACCTGAAAGTTGGGGGACTCAAATACAACAAGATGGATTACGATTTAATGGGAAACCAATAAATTATTGGGATGTTCCAAATGAAAACGGATACACAACGAGAGGCGAAATCAACGATATGTTTAATGACTACAATAATGTATATGTAAATGGCAGTCATCACTTCAGATCACAGGCTTCTGAACGTTTTGAAATGGGAAGGAAAGCAGGTAACGAGTTAATTGCACAATTGCAAAATGGAACGATAGAATTGACAAATGAAGAGACAATAAAAATTGTTGGTCACAGTCAAGGGGCAGCTCATGCTGCGGGTATGTTAACACAATTATTGGATAGCCAATATGCAGATAGATTAGAAGCAGGTATTTATTTATCTCCACACCAACCTGGTGGATTTTCTCATCCTGATGGAGTTTTTGGAGCACAATTTTCAACTAAGACAGATAGGGTTTCTTCAAGAGCTGGCGTACTAGGGCATTTAATGGAATTATTTAATGGTTCCTCAGAATTAAAAGAAATAAAAGGTTCTGACTTTCTTATGATTAGACCAGAGCATAAAGGCAATAAAGGCGGTCATGACGCAGAATCTTGGAATAACATTTTAAAACAAATCAACGACTTCCTTAACAATTAACATCATGAGAAACTATATAATTTCCTTTATAATTTTATTAACTATGTTTACTTTAAATTCTTGTTCATTATTTATAAAAAAAATAAAATATACTAAAGAAGAATTGGAATGGTATAATGTATACAAAGTAAAAGACAGTTTGGTATTTCAAAGTTTATCAACTCAAAAAAAAGATACAAGCATTATAATTTCAAAAAGAATTTATACTGATAGAGACTGGTTTAGAAGTGTTAATCAAGAAATTATGGATTTGAGATATACAAATAATATTTTTAAAAACCCTACTTATTATGAGAATTCGAGCAATATGTTTAGTAATCACTACCCAAATAGTAATAAGGAGTATAAATATGCTTGTTCCTACCTTAGGTCAAGCTTCTATTTCAACAGCTATACAGAAACTATAGATTTGGTGACTTTGACACTATCACAGAAGAATTTCAATAATGTTTATGAATTAGTTTATAAAAGACCAAAATTCCATGGCGGTAAAGATGATGACCCTGAAACATTATATTGGGATAAACAATATGGAATTATTAAATATATAACCTTTAATGGAGAAGTATGGGAAAAGATTAATTGGGATTAATAAAGGATAATGTATCAGATTAGGGTTTCGATTTGATTTTAAATATTAGGGTTCTAAAAACACTTTTAGCCTACAGCATCTCAGTTATAAGAAAAAGAAGCTGGAGGTTATTGAAGAAGACCATTATTACCCTTTTGGGTTAAAGCATAAAATAGAAGGATCAATCATACAGCCTATTGGTAATGTTGTAGCACAAAGTTATAAATACAACGGCAAGGAACTGCAGGATGAATTAGGATTGGATTGGTACGACTATCATGCACGAAATTATGACCCTGCAATAGGTAGGTGGTTTAATATTGACCCACTGGCGGAAAGATATTATCAATTATCAACTTATACTTATGTAGGTAATATGCCTACAATTGCAATTGATCCAGATGGAAAGAGATTAGTATTTGTTATTCGTGATAAAAAAGGAAATGCAAAAGAGTACTTAACTTATCGAAATGGAAACTTTTGGCATGCAAATGGAAAAAGGTATAATCCTGGTAAAGAGTCTCTTAATAAAACAATGTACAGAGTGTTAAGCGTATATAGAAGAATAGAATCCTCTAATGACAAAGTTTTAAAAAGAATGTTAAATCACCTAGAAAAAAGTGATAAAGTTCATTATATGCAGGAAGGAGCTGGTTGTAGTTATTGTACATCTAATGTTGATGCATACCCTTTTGCAATAGGCAAAGATGACTCAGTTGGTACAATAGCAAATTGGAATCTTCGCAATGGTACACCTGATGAGGACTTTGAGACTGTAGTTCACGAAATGCGCCATCAATTTGACTGGGACACAGGGAATATGGGAGATGATCATGTAGGAAATAGTGCTAAAGATCCATCGGAGATAAGAGCTGTTTGGACTGAAAATAGGGTAAGAAAAATGTTGAATTTACCACTACAGACCAAGTATGGAACAGAAGAAATAGACCCTCATATACTAAACAACCCTCCAAATAACGAGAATGTATTTGATGAGAAATATGATACTAACCAACATGACGGTAATATCAATAGAGATAAAAAAAAGGATAAAGACGTTAAAAGAGAATAAATAATGAAAAAAATAATAATTTATTTGTTTATTATCATGATTTTTAGCTGTAATCAATCTAAAACAAAAGAGTGCGTTGTCAGCAAAAAATACCTTACTGAATTTTCTAAAGGAACAGATAATAACTCCCCACCATTAAATCCTTTTCTTATTTTCTTTATTGAAATTGAGAATAATCAAGTGTTAGAATTAAATAATATCGCACTACACGATTTTTACAACACTTTTTATAGAGAAGAGTTTAGTTTGGAAGAGTTTTTGTGTTTAATTTATAACAACAACATTACAATAGACAAATCCTTTTTAAAAAGGTATGAAAATAGGTTTAAATCCTATGAGGTAAATTTAAATTCGCTAACAAATTTACAAGATTTAAGAGTTAAATATTTCAAAAGCAAAGGAAATACATTAATTCTTAAAAATAATTTAGAAGAGAACTTAAGAGTTTCTATACTTTATTCTTTTTTTAAAGACCAGTATTATATATGTCAAGGAGATGAAAATTACTTTATGTATAAAAACAATGATAATGTATCAGATTAGGGTTTTACTTTGATTTTGGTTGTAAATATTAGGGCTCTAAAAACACTTTTAGCCTGCAACATTTCAGTTATAAGAAAAAGAAGCTGGAAGTTATTGAAGAAGACCATTATTATCCTTTTGGGTTGAAGCATAAAATAGAAGGATCAATTATACAACCCATAGGTAATGATGTTGCGCAGAAGTATAAGTACAACGGAAAAGAGCTGCAGGACGAGCTGGGGCTTAACATGTACGACTATGGAGCACGTAACTATGACCCTGCATTGGGTAGATGGATGAATATTGACCCGCTGGCAGAGATATCCAGGCGATGGTCTCCATATAATTATGCTTATGATAATCCTGTGTTTTTTATTGACCCTGACGGGATGGCTGCAGTAGGGGCAGACGGGCTAACTGGAGAACAATGGATATCAACTTCTAGACCATCAATGAATAGTAATAATAGTGAAATCGCCACAAAATTTTATAGAAAAGCTAATAGAGATGTCGAAATGCAAGAATCTAAATTAGATAAAGAAATTGATAATGTATATGGCGAGAAAGCAGATGAGAAAATTTTTCCAACAGAAATTAGTATTGATATTATATATGGGCTGATAGATAATTTATCTATTTTAAGCAAAGCATACAAGAAATTAAAAACTAAAGGTAATTTTTATATGGAAGTGCTTGACAAATTTTCTCCTAGCTATAGCACCTCAATAGAAGCAATTACTGATAATAGGGAAAGAGGAAAAGGTACTGATAATTTTACCGGTGAAATTACTCGTGATGGTATACCATATATATTATTTTACCGAAATGGTTTTGAAAGTTTTCGAAATTTAGCACATTTAACTTTACATGAATTTGGGCATGTTGATAGTTACTTAAGTGGTTTTAGATATAGAAATTTTGAGAGTTTTGGATGGGGCTACGCTGTTAATATTGATGAGGTATATGCTTTTAATTATGCATATCAACTTGGTGGAATGAATCCATCTATAAGCGCACACTATAGACATAATATAGATCAAGTAATGGAAAATTTTACATATCTGTGGTATGAAATTATGACTAATTATCAAAAAAGTTTTAATCCCTAAAATTTTAATATCTATGAAAAATAGAATATTTATTTTGTTTATTATATTCATTGCCATTTTTTCCTCATGTCATAAAAATGAAAAAAAAACTGAATCTATTGATTACAAGCAATTAATAAATAAAAAAGAAAAACTTTCAAAAATATTTAAAGAAAAGCCTTTATCTAAAACTTATATAAATAAATTTTCAATATTATATTATCAAGAAGATAAGACTAATATCTCTGGAGCATATTACGTAAAAGAAGGACGAAAAGATTCATTAAGAATTGAAAAAAGAAATTATAATACTGCTACAGTATTTATATATAATTATTTCAATGGAGGTATAGATACACTTGAGATATACAAAGATTCCATCAAATTTAATAGTGCGACTATAGAGAAAAAATCATCAAAGAAAATACATTTTAGTGGAACTACTTTTAATATCAATAAATTTCATTACTCAAATTATTTAGAGACTTCCAATCTATATATAGAAGATTCATTGGGTTTAATTCTGCAAAGATTAATTTCTCAAAAAACTGCTATTATAGAATATGATCATGAATTGGGTTTTATACAAAAACAAATTGAGCAAGATTCTATATTCTTTAAATTCGAGAATTAGGGGTAATGTATCAGATTAGGGCTTCGTTCTTATTTTTACTGTAAATCATTGAAAAACAATACTGCAAAAGATTATTATATAATAATAGAGGCAGCTATTATACAGCCTATTGGTAACGATGTTGCTCAAGATTTTAAATATAACGGCAAGGAGCTCCAAGACGAGCTGGGGCTTAACATGTACGACTATGGAGCACGTAACTATGACCCTGCATTGGGTAGATGGTTTAATATTGACCCTTTAGCAGAAACAAGCAGGAGGTTCTCGCCATATACTTATGCTCTTGATAATCCGATTAGGTTTATTGACCCTGATGGGATGCAGGCTGATGACTGGAGAAATGCAAAAGGGCAGTTAGTATATAATCCAAAAGCAAATGGAGGTAAAGGAGCTTACACTAAACATGCTACGGCAGACGATAAAAAGTATGGTGACAAATTAAGAAATTCAGGGGCTACAGGGCAAAGACAATTTAATAAAATAGTTAATTCAGCACACCCTGTAGAAGTTAATTTTACTGATGATAATTATAATGGAGGACTAACAGATTATCACTTAGGGCAAACTGAATTAGATTATGAAGTGGATAGCGATGGAAATGTACAAATCGAGAAAGCTACCATAAACGTCTCTAAAGGTGCGATAGAGGAATTTGTGGGTGATATTGAAAGTGGAAAATTAAATACTTCTGATAGGGGTAAAGAACACTCTATAGTTGATAAAACTGAAAACAATAATATTAATACAATCAAAGATAATAATTTGAGTTCTGATGATGTTACTACTGCTATATTTGGTCATGAAATAGAACATGCAACCGATACTGCTAATATTAAAATCCAAGTTATGGAGTCAAAAGGTGAAAATTTACATCCAAGTGTTAATTCAGAAGTTGCTCCTTTGCAAATTGAAAATGATATATTAAATGATTTAGCACAATAAATCTCAATGACTATGAAAAGTAAAATGTTTATTATTTTAATTTTGATTTCAAATTTAACCTTTGCTCAAAATCCAGATTTGACTTTTCAATCACTTAAAGAACATCTTGTTGATTTCTTGATTGAAAAAGGTGATATAAGAGAAAATGAAATTAAAGAATTTAAAAATGATTTAGAAAAAATTAAAGTTATTGGTGTTTACAACAATGTAAATAAAGGAAAACTTATAAATGGAGTCTATTCTTTTTTTATACCGAGAACAATAGCAAGAAGTAATTTTGTTATAGTAGATGATAATAAATTTATAATTTTAGATTTAACAAATAAAGAGGGACTTGAAAGTTCAATTTCTAATCTGATGATTTTTTGCGAAAAACAAAACTATTGTTATACTATAACTCAAGACTATATTTCTCGAATGATTAGAATTTTTTATACAATTAATAAGAATCCTAAATTGAGAAAAGATTTTAATTGTGAACAAGAATATGGAGTTATTAGCACCGAAAGTTTACCATAACTGGGTAATGTATCATATTAGGGTTTTTCCTTTGATTTTGGTTGTAAACCATTGAAAAACAATAGTAAAATAAGGTTATTGTATAATAATAGAGGGAGTATAATAACTGCCTCTGTTA